>CAYZGG010000035.1:0-37085 GCA_964477955.1 uncultured Opitutaceae bacterium | reverse complement strand
GTTACCCATGCGCTGAGCACAAAGTGTCACCCATGCGCTGAGCCGGCGCCCGGTCCCGCCCTACCATTGCGGCATCATTGTAGCGTAATAGCTTGGGGCAATGGCATAGTCTGTTGGGTTACTTCTGCGCCCATCTTCCGCCTCAGCTTTTCAGTGGCGGCGGCTCGCGCTCCTCGTGCTGCTCGATGGCATCGAAGGAAGTCTGCGCGGTGACGTGCGTCCAACCCGGCTCCTGCTTGATGCCCGCGAGGTAGGATGAAATCCGGTCGTTCCAGCCGAGTTTGCGCGAATGTTCGTTCCAGACCACGGCCTGCATGCAATTTGGTCTGAGCCCGGTCGAAAAGATCCACTCCGCGATGTCGGCGTCGGACAGGGCCTGCTGCACCTTCGCCTCCACGTCCGCGAACGACACATTGAGAAATCCGCAAAGCTGGCCGTCGAGTCCGACGGAGAGCCCGTAATTGCGGTGAAAATGTTCCGGCAGCTTTCCGGCCAGGCGGAGCCGGATCTTGTCGAGCATGCGGCCGAGATGGTGCAGACCGCCGAGGGTCTTGTCGTAGGGGGAACGCAGGCCTTCAACGCGAGACATGGCGGGAATGAAACCGGCGGAACGAGCCGACGAAAGCCTTTTCTGCAAAGGCAAAGTTGGCGCTTGTCGTTTCCCCGCGGCCGCAAATGTTGCCCGCATGCAATACCGCGACTTCGGCCGGCAGGCCTTTCGTTGTTCGGAAATCGGCTTCGGCGCCTGGGCGATCGGCGGCTCGTGGGGCGCGCAGTCCGAGACCGATTCCGTCGGGGCCCTCCACCGCGCGCTAGATCTCGGCGTGAACTTCATCGACACCGCGGCCGGTTACGGCGACGGCCACAGCGAGCGGCTCATCGGCCAGGTCCTGCGCGAACGCGCCACCCGGCCCAATGTTCCTATTAGGAACAACGTCGTGGGAACGGAAAGGATCTTCGTCGCGACGAAGACGCCGCCGGCCGACGGGATCTGGCCGCCCTCACCTTACTGCCGCGCCGAGGATCGCTATGGCGAAAGCTATCTGCGCGCCAACGTCGCGACCCGGCTCGCGAATTTTGGCACCGACCGGCTGGATCTGCTCCAGCTCCACACGTGGACCCGCGCCTGGAACCGCCATCCGACGCCGTTCAAAATTCTCCGCCAGCTGCAAAAGGAAGGGCTCGTCGGACTCATCGGCGTTTCCACGCCCGAGCAGGACCAGAACAGCGTCATCGACCTGATGCGCGGCGGCTGGGTGGACGCGGTCCAGGTGATCTACAATCTTTTCGAGCAGGAGCCCGCGGCCGAGCTGCTGACCGTCGCGCAGGAGTGCGGCGTCGCGGTCATCGTGCGGGTGGCGTTCGACGAAGGTGCGCTCACGGGCAAATTCACCCGGGACACGGCGTTTGCGCCGGATGATTTTCGCGCAAAATACTTCGAAGGCGACCGGCTGGGGCGCGCCGTTGATCACACGGAAGCCGTGCGCCAGGATCTCGCCGGCACAGGCTACACGCTGCCGCAGGCGGCGTTGAAATGGGTGCTGGCCCATCCCGCCGTTTCAACTGTCATCCCGGGCATCCGCAACGTCGCCCAAGCCGAGGCCAATTGCGGCGTCAGCGACCTGCCGGCGATGCCGGCAGCGCTGATCGGGAAACTGCGTCGGCACAACTGGCGCCGCGGCGTCTGGTACGGCGGAAAGTAGCGCGGGAATCCTGCAGGGGCCTCTGCGTTGCCGGCTGGAGGCCTGCGCTACACTTTGCCGCACAAGTTTTGTGATTCGACCAACGCGAAAGGCCGGGGCGCTTTGCCGTTGCGAATCCGGGTGGTCCGGCCAGTTTCGGTTCATGAGAATTGTCCCGCGCCACCTCCTCGCGCTCGCGGTCTGCGTCGCTTTCGCCGCGCAGGTTTTTGCCGCAAATCGCCCGTCCGTTCCCCTCTCCTCTGAACAGCAGCAATGGCTCAGCCGGGCGGAGCGGCACGACAAGGCCGGGTGGATCTACGTGCATGTCGAAGGCGAGCCGCGCGAACGCGGGTTTCAGCACGGTTATCTGCTGGCCAAGGAAATCGCCGAAGGGATCCGCGTGACCGCCGCCCAATGGCATCACGACACCAGTTTCGACTGGGCCTGGCTGGTGGCCCACACCAAGGACTTCATCAACCGCGGGGTCGATCCCGAGGACCGGGAGGAGATGAAGGGCATCGTCGAAGGCATGCAGGCCGCCGGAATTGCGACCACGCTCGACGACATCATCGCCTACAATGCCTCGATCGAAACCACCACGTACTGGTGGCCGGAGGCGGCGAAGAAAATGGACGGCTCCGCGACCATCGTCACCACGCCGAGGGAATCGTGCTCGTCGTTCATCGCGACGGGACGCATGACCAAGGACGGCGGCGTGGTGCTCGGCCACAACACCATGGGCGACTATACCCTGGCCATCTCCAATGTGATCCTCGATCTCGTCCCGGCCCAGGGGCACCACATCCTGATGCAGACGCAGGCCGGCTGGATTCACAGCGGCACGGATTTTTTCATCACCGACGCAGGCCTGGTCGGCTCGGAAACGACCATCGGGGAGTTCCACGGCTTCAGCGAAAAGGGGGTCCCGGAATTCATCCGCATGCGCCGGGCCACGCAGGAGGCGGGCAGCATCGACGACTGGTGTGCGCTCATGAAAAAGGGCAATAACGGCGGCTACGCCAACGCGTGGCTCATCGGCGACATCAACACGAAGGAGATCGCGCGGCTGGAGCTGGGGCTGAAGTTCATCGGATTCGAACGCACCAAGGACGGCTATTTCATCGGTTCGAACATCGCCGAGGATCTGCGGATTCTGCGGCTGGAGACGGAAACCCATGACAACGACATCCGGGTTTCATCGGTGGCCCGGCGCGTGCGCTGGAAGCAGTTGATGAAAGAGAATGCCGGCAAGATCGACCTCGCCAAGGCCCGGGACTGGGAAGCCGACTGCACCGATGCCTGCCGGCTCACGACCGACCGACCCAACGGAATGGCGTTGAACGCCCACGACGAGCTGGACGGGGACACGGGCAATCCCAATCGGATTCCTTTCAATCCGGCCGGCACCTACGATGCCAAGGCGGTTGACACGGCGCAGGCGAGAAAAATGAGTTTCTCGGCCCGGTGGGGCTCGGCGGACGGCCTCGGCTTCGACGCGGAAAAATTTCTCGCCGCTCATCCGCAGTTCGACTGGATGGAAGGTGTCCTGCAGAGCCGCCCCGCCGAGGCTTGGGTCGAATTCACCGCCGGCGAAAAGCCCTGAAAGAGGGCCGGCCGGCGCCGACCCGCAGGCCGGTTCTCTCCGACGCTTTCAGGTTTTCAGATTCAGCACCCGGTAGATGGTGTCGCTGAGGGTTTCCGCCGAGCAGGGTTTGAGCAGGAGATCGAACTGCATGGAGGCACGTTCCTTCTCCAGTTCGTCGGAAGAAAAATAGCCGGTCATGATGATCACCGGCAGGTCGGGCCGGAGCTGGCGCATCCGCCGGCCAAGTTCGCTTCCGCTCATTCCGGGCAGGGAAAGGTCGGTCAGCGCGATGGCGTAATCCTGCGGGCGGTCCTTGAACTTCCCGAGTGCGTCCTCCGCCGTCATGCAGGCCTCGGCCCGGTAGCCAAGGCGTACGAGCAGGGCGACAAGGTATTCGCGGACGCCGGGATCGTCCTCCGCGATGAGCACGAGTTCACCCCGACCGCGCCGCAGGGCGCCGGAGGGGGAGATCGGGGGCGCACTGCCGGTTTCGGTCGCGGCCGGCAGGTAGATTTGGAATTCCGCCCCTTCGCCGGGAGTGCTTTGCACGGCGATGTGTCCCCCGTAGCTGGTAACGATGCCGTGCACCACGGCCAGTCCAAGGCCCGTGCCCTGCCCCGGCGGCTTGGTGGTGTAGAACGGTTCGAAAATCCGGCGCACGACCTGGGGGTCGATGCCCGGACCGGTGTCGCTGACGCTGAGCAACGCGTATACTCCCGCCCGCAGTTCCGGCGGGCCCTCCAAGGGCGCCCGCACCGTGCGCAAAGCCACCCGGATCCGGCCGTGACTGTGCATGGCGTGATCGGCATTCGTCGCCAGGTTGATGAGCAGCTGATGAACCTGCGTGGGATCGACCTTGAGGGCGGGAACGTCGGGCGCGAAATCCGTCTCGATCGTCACGCTCGCCGGCAGCGTGGAGCGCATGAGCTTGACGGCCTCTTCGACGACGGCGGCCGGTTTGATCACCTGGCGTTCGGGCTCCTGGTGGCGGGAAAAGGTGAGGATCTGACGCACCAACTGGGCGGCGCGCCCGCCGGCCTTGGCCACGATGGCCAGCGACTCCTGCACCGGATGTTTGGCGGGCAGCTGCCCGGCCGCCAGTGCGGTCTGCCCCAGAATGGCGGTGAGGATGTTGTTGAAATCGTGCGCAATGCCGCCGGCCAGCACGCCCAGCGCCTCCATCTTCTGCATCTCGAACAGCTGGGTTTGCAGCGAACGCTGCGCCTCCTCGGCCTGGTGGCGTTCGGAAATGTCGCGAAACGTCCAGACCCGCCCATCGCGACCGTCGGGCGAATGCAGCGGGCGCGACAGCCGCTCCAGTGCGCGTCCGTCCGCCAAGATCACGACCTCAAAAGTCTCCGCGGCCGCCGCCGTCGACACGTCCTTCCAATTCTGCAAACAGGCCGCCGGATCCGCCGCTTGTCCGCAGATCCGGGCGAGCAACCGGTCAAAGGAAGGCAGTGGTCCGTTCTCTTCCAGGGGCAGACGCCAGATTTCCATGAACCGGCGGTTCCAGGTCACGACCCGGCCGTCCGCATCGACCGCCATAATTCCGTCCGCCGTGCTTTCCAGCGTCGCCCGCTGCAACTCGAGGGTTGTGCGCGCGGATTTTTCCGCCACGCGCCGCCGGCCGATCTCGTCGCTCAGCGCGAGGTTGGTTTTCAACAGGTCGGCGTTGGCCCGTTCGAGCTCCTGCGATTTGTGCTCAAGCTTGTGCACCAGCCGGGAATTGTATTGCGCCAGAAAAACCTCTTCGCGCGGCGGCTCCACCACCCCGCCCGCGACGGCCAGGTTGCGCAGGGCGGCCAGGATCATCTCGGGTTCGGCCGGCTTGATCAGGTAATGGGCGGCCCCCAGCCGGAGGCCGAGCTCGATGTCACCGGGCTCGGTGTAGGTGGCGGTGTAGAAGATCACCGGCAGATGCGCCAGCGCGGGATCGGCCTTGATTTCCCGGCAGAGCTGGAAGCCGTCCATCTGCGGCATCAGGACATCCGACATCAGCACGTCGAAGTGATCCGCGCGGGCGCGGGTCAGGGCCTCGGCTCCGTTCGTCACTCCCGTGCAGTGATGTCCGCTCGCAGCCAGCAGTTGCTCCAACAGGTAGCGGTTTTGCGCGTTGTCGTCGGCAACCAGAATTTTCAAGGGGGAGCTTGGGTCAGGCTGGCGGACACCCGTTCGGCCAGGGTAACAGGATCGTAAGGCTTTTCAATATAGTCCCTGAATCCCGTGGCGAGCGCTTTCGCGCGGTCCCCGGGCATGGCGTACGCGGTGATCGCGACCAGCGGGACGGCCGCGGTGAGCGGATCGGCCCGGAGTTCGCGGGCTGCCTCATAGCCATCCATCAGCGGCATTTGCAGATCCATCAGCACGAGGTCGGGCGGCGCGGCGCGTGCGCGCGCGAGGCATTCGATGCCGTTCCGCGCGTGTTCCACGGTAAAGCCCCGCTGTTCGAGCAGGAAGGTCGCAAGGTAGACGTTGGCCGGGTTGTCCTCCACCAGCAGGATGCGGATTTTCATGGTTTGGCGGCAAGCACCAGGGGAGTCCGACTGTTTTCGTCCAAGGGGATACCGTCGCACGGCACCCAAAACCAGAAGGTCGAGCCCTGTCCGTGTTCAGATTCGACGCCGATCTCGCCGCCGAGCAGGCGGACGAGTTTGCGGCAAAGGTAGAGCCCGAGGCCGGTCCCTTCGTAGACGCGGCGCACCGAACCGTCGAGCTGGCGGAAAGCCTCGAACAACCCGCCGAGATGTTCCCCCCGGATGCCGGGTCCGGTGTCCACGACCCGGACCCACAGCCGCCCCGCCTCCGATTTCAGCGAAATCCGCACGCCACCCCGTTCCGTGAATTTCACCGCGTTGTTGGCGAGGTTGACGACGATCTGGTAAAAGCGCTTGCGATCGCCCCGGATGACGAGGCCGGCCAACGCGGGCTCGACGGTGAAGGTCAGGCGCTTCAGCTGCACCATCGGAGTGAGCGAATCCGCCGCCTCGCGCAGCGCCTCGGCCGGCGAAAAATCCTTCATCTCCAGCTGCAGCCGGCCGGCCTCGATGCGCGACAGGTCGAGCAGATCGTTGATGAGTCCGAGCAGGTGCCGGGCGGAGCTGTAAACCATTTCCAGCTGCTTGCGCTGCTCGTCACTCACCGGGCCGACCATCCCCTGTTTGAGGATTCCCGTGAACCCGATGATCGAGTTGAGCGGCGTCCGCAGTTCGTGGCTCATCGTCGCCAGGAACTCCGATTTCAGGCGGTCCAGCTCCTTCAGCTTGTCGTTGGCCGCCTCGAGGTCGGCGGTGCGGTCGGCCACGCGTTGTTCCAGTCCGGTGTTCAATTGCCGGATCTCCTCTTCGGACCGCACGCGCTCGGTCACGTCCTCGACGAGCGAGGAGGCGCCGATCATGCGGCCCTGTTCGTCCCGCAGCACGGTGTTGTGCCAGTCGCAATAGATGAGCCGGCCGTCGCTGGTCAGGTTTGTGGCGCGGGCGATGTAGCTGGCGCGACCGAGGGCGAGTTCGCGCCAGATCTCCGCGTGTCTCATCCGGTCATCCGGTGGCACCAGAAAGAGCCCGTCGCGGCCCAGCCCGGCGGAAAACGGGTACCCGAAGATGCGTTCGGCCGCGGGATTCCAGCCGACGATGCGGATATGGCGGTCCCAATCGATCACGGCCAGGGGCACGCCCTCGATGAAGCGCTGCAGCCTTTCCCGCGACCGTTCGATCTCCTCCTCGGCGGTGCGGCGCGCCGCCGCCTCCAGGGCCAGCGCGGCCAGATCGGCCACGGCGCTCGCAAAGAGTTCCTCCTCCTGTTCCCAATGCCGGTGCGCGCCCACCTGCTCGAAACACACCGCGCCCACCAGTTCGCCGCGCGAAAACACCCCGGCATCGAGCATCGAGTTGATCCCGTGAGGCACCAGGTGACCGGCCGCCAGCTCCGCCGTGCGCGGATCGGTCGTCGCATCGTCCGCCGCGATGACCCGGTCGTGGGCGAGGGCTTGATGATAACTGGGCACCGTCGTCAGATTGATGCTGGTGCCTTGGGAGTGCTCACCCCGCGCCCGGTCGTAGAGATCGATCAGCTGCAAGTGCTGCGAGGGGGGGCGGATGAGCCACACGCTCGCCCGGGACACTCCCATTCCCTCCGCGCAAATCTCGCTCAGCTCCCGAAAGGCCGGCTCCAGCTGCCCCTCGCGCAGAGTCTGGCTGCGGGTGGCCCGGGACAGCGCGGCGTCCTGCCGCGCCAGCCGCTCGGCCTGCGCCCGGAGGGTTTCCTCGGCCGTGCGGCGCGCCGCCGTCTCCATCTGGAGGGTCAAAATGTCCGCCACGGCCCCCGCAAACGCCTCCTCCTCGGGCGTCCAGGGCTCGTCGCGGTTGATCCGGAGGAAGGCGACGAGGCCGAAGCCTTCACCTTTGAGCCGGAGGGTGGCGTGGAGCGTGGAAACGCGACCGAGCGGGGCGAGCTGGTCCCGGTAGAAATCGGCGTAGTCGGGATCGTGCTCCCCCTGGGCAAAGATCAGGGTGCGCACCTGCAGGAGCCGTTCGATCATCCGCGGATAGGCACCGGCGGGCAGGACCCGGCCCGGCCGGTGCCGGCTGGAGGCCGGCTCATAGATATTAATCTGCCGGATTTCGTCCGTCTTTCCATCCCGCAACCAAAAGGTGATCGCATCGACGGGCACGGCGCGCGCGCAGATTTCCGAGATCGCCCGCACGCCGCCCAGGAGATCCGGTTGCCCGACCACGTGGAGATTCGCCTCGGCCAGGGCGGTGTTCTGCCTCGCCAGGCTGAGCGATCGCGCCTCCGTGATCGCCTCCGCCCGGCGCCGCGCATCGCTCTCAATTTGCAGCGCGGTCAGATCGGCGACGGCGCTGGCAAACAACTCGTCCTCGGTCGTCCAGGTCCGGCCCTCGGAGCCCAGGACGCCGAAACCCACGAGCCCGACCACCCGGCCTTGGGAACGCACCGCCGCAAGCACGACCGCATTGAGCCCTTGCCGTTGCAGGAAATTCCGCTGCGGTTCCGAAAATTCAGGATGATCCGCCAGCCGGTTCACCGCAAAGCACCGCGATGCGGCCAGCCGAGCCCATAGCAGGGCGTCATTCACTTCCGGCAGCTCGATGCCCGCGCGGTGCTCGCCCGTTTCCACGATGAAGGCGTCGATCTGGCTCAGGGCCGGCCCGCGCTCTTCATCCCTCCACAGCCACAAGGCCGCGCGATCCACCTTCAACGCCCGGGCGCTGATCTCGTTGATCCGGCGAACGGCCGGCAACAGCTCGGCGCCGGGTTTCATCACCTCGGTAATCTCGGCGAGGGCCGCATTCTGGGCCGCCAGGCGTTGCGCCCGTTCACGGACCGACTCTTCCGCCTGCTGCCGCCCGGTGCGCTCGAAGCCGAGCGCCAGCAGGTCGGCCACGGCGAGCACCAGGATCTCGTCCTCGGCCGTCCAGTCGCGTTGCGGATTCACCTGATGAAACGAAAAAATTCCCAGGGTCTCCTCGTGCGCCCGGATCGCGACATCCAGCAGGGCGACGCGTCCGAGGTGGCTCATCTGCTCCGCATAAAACTTCGCCGTCCGCGGATCGGCGGCGCAGTCCATGGTCGCCACGCGTCGTTCGTGCAGGAAGTCCCGCCAATATTCCGGATAATCGGCCGTCTTCAGCTCCATGCCGGTGATGAACTTGCCCGTCGGGGCGTCGAACATGGTGATCATCCGCAGGCGTTCCGGGTCGGCCACGAGCCGCCACACCGCGGCCCGGGTGACCTGCAACGCCTCGCAACACAACCGCGTCAGCCGCTGCGCACATTCGGCGGGCTCGGTCTCGTTCAGCGTCGAGATTTGCGCGGCCTTGAACAGGGTTTCGTTGACGCGTTGCAGCCGGTCGGTGCGCGCCCGCAGCTGTCCCTCCACGGCGACCAGCTCGGCCTGGCGCGAGCGCAGCCGCTCGGTGATGTGGTTGAAGCGCCGGGCGAGCAGCACCACCTCGTCCGGACCCTCCTCGCGCAACGGCTTCGCCCGGGTGTCGTCCCCCATTTTTTCCACGTCATCCGCCAGTCGCACCAGCGGCTGCGTGACCCGGCGGGCGACGTAGCCCGCCACCACGGTGCCCACCGCCGCCACCGCCAGCAGGGCCAGCAGCGAGTAGCGCTGGATCTGATTGAGCGTGTCGACGGCGGCGGAGCGCGGCAGCACCGCCACCGCCAGCCAGCCGGGCACGTTCGGCCCCTCCAACGCCGTGTAGCCGGCGAGGTAGTCTTCGCCGTGGAAGGAAAAGGTGATCGCGCCGCGAGTCTCGCCGGAATGGCTGAAGGCACGAAAATCCGCCGGCAGCCGGCGCACGACCTCCCGGGTCAGCGGATCGCGGTCGAGGTCGTTTTCCTGCAGGGGCCCCAGCTTCGCGAAGTCGGAATGCGCCACCACCCGCCGGCTTCCGTCCGCCCGCTGCTCGACCAGGAAGATGAGTCCGGGCAGGTCGCTCTGGATCTCCTGCATGAAAACGGACAACGAACCCGCCCCAAAATCCGTGTCGGTCACCCCGATCAGGCGCCCCGCGTTGTCCCGGAGCGGAACCGCCAGCGTCACCCCCAGCTCCGAGGGATGGGCGCCGTCGCCCAAAAAGACAAAGCTGTCGGTCCAGACCGCGTGCCCGGCTTTTTTCGCGGCCAGGTAAAACGGTCGGGGCCGCGGATCGTAGCCGTTCCACGGCACGATTTCGGGTCCCGTCATCCGGTTGGCGGCGTCCGGCCAATAATCGTGGATTTCCCGGCCTCCATCGGCCCGAAGGGTGAAATGGCGCAGGCGCATTTTTTTGCCTTCGATCCGCTCGAGCATGGCGTATTCGCCGGTGGCCTCGAGCCCGACCCCGACATAGGTCAGGACCGGCCGGGCGATGAACGCCGGCGCCAGTTCGGACAGCAGGCTCACGAGATCCAGGTGATCGAGATGTTGTCGGATCAGGTTTTGCAGCACCGCATTTTGATCGGCCGCCACACTGGCAATGCCCTGCAGCCGGGCCTCCGCCCGTTTCAACCCCTGCTGCGCGAGCTGCCGGACATGCTCGTCGGCCACCCGCCGATGAAAATGCGCATTGATCACCACGATCGCCGCCAACGCCGCCAGCAGCAGGCTCAACAGCGCAAGCAGGAACTGCTTCCGGTAGCTGCCGATCCGGATTCGGGCGGGAAACGTCATGGCCGGTTGCGGTGGTTGGTACCCGTAACAAGTTTCCCGGTCAGGGAAACAGAATTATCGCCGGCCCGCGTCCGGGGCCGCCGAAAACACTGGCCTCGCCGGGGCCGCGCGATTTGCTGGGGAGGCCAGCCCATGCACCCCGTCGTCCTGCCCGCCCTGCTGTTTTTCGCCTTCGAGCTGTGGCAGCTTTACCAGAGCGAACGCTACCTCGGCATCAAACAGATCCGGGTGAACGCCGATCCTCGCGAGCTGCCGATGAAGAACGGCGTGGCCGCCTTCTGGTCGATCGGACTGCTGCTCTATTGCCTGTGGATGCTCGCGCTGCTGCTCCAACCCATCGGCCGGACCCAGGCCGTCGTGCTGCTCGTCGTGACCGCCGCAGGCTATGCCCTGCGCGCCACCACCAGCCTGAAATGGACGCTCGTCATCCTCACTTTCGAGAGCGCCATCCGCATCGGCATGCTGCTTTCGCTGCTCGGGATGACCTGGCGGCGCTGGTCGGGGTGACCCGGCGGCTACGGGCTAACGGGGCAGACGCGATTCCGGCCCGCGCACCGCCGACCGGGCGAAAAATTCCTGCGCCGCCCCGATCAACCGGGTGTACCGCCCGTAATCGCCGGCCCAGGAATTCGGCAGGCAGACGCGTTTGATGAGGCCGCGACCGATCTTGTCTGGCGCCGCCGGATCGGGCTCCAGTTCAAGCGTGAACCGGGGTTCGTCCGTGTGCACCACAAAATGCCGCGTCTGCCGCCCGTCGCGATCGATGCGCACAAAGTGAGGAAATTGCTCCGCCACGGGACCGATCCTGGTCCGGCGCCGCCGCTGCTCAAGGCTCTTTATCCTTGAGAAACCGCCGGCCGCGCGCAAAAAACAATCGACGCGGAGTCATCCTATGAATTCTCCCGAACCCCGGCTCAACAAACAGCCCTTCATCATCACCGCCGTGGTCTGCTTCACGGCCGTCGTCCTGATTGGACTCTTTGCCGAAAACCGCTTCGCCCCCCTGTGGTTCCTGACCGCCGTCGGCCTGCTGGTCATGAGTGTGATCGCGCTGATGATCCCCGCCCTGGCGGACTACGCCGCGGATTCGCGGGAATCCTCCCGCCGCCTGCGGGAGGAACTCGAGACCCAGACCGCCCGCGTGCAGAGCGCCACCGAGAGTCTCCAGCGCGCCGCGGCACAGATCAAGGCGGTCGAGGAGGCCGTGCAAAAGTCTGCCCGCGACGCCGAGACGCTGCCCTACCGCATGCAGGAGAAGCTCGCCGAATTTAACGAGGCCCTCGCCGAAAAGGAAAACAGCGACCGCGAGGCGCTCGAAACCGAACTCGAGGAATTGCGCGCGGCCAACAGCGGCCAGCTCCGCGCGGTGGCCGAAAAAATCGGCAAGGCGGTCGCCGATTGGACCGCCCTGGAGGCCGCCACCCGCAAGCAGCTCGGCGCCGCCCAGGAAGCCGCGGCCAAAATCGACGAAGTCCTCCGACGCGCTCTCGCCGAGATCGACACCCGGACCGAAAAACTTTTGTCCGCCGCCTCTGCGCCCGCCATTCTCCTCGCCAGACCGGAACCACCGCCTTCCGCAGTGCCGCCGGCTCCGCCGGTGGCGGCCGCCGCCCCGGTGCCCGCCGAAATCCACGCCCCGGCCGTTTCGCCTCCGGCCGAGAGACCGGCTGTCGTCAGCCATACCGTCATCACCGAGCCGCCCAAGCCGAAGCTCGCGCGGGCACCGCGCAAGCCCAAGCCGGAGGATACCCTCGCGGCCATGTCGGACCCGGTGTCGCTGCCGGAGCCTGCCGCCGAAAATTCCGGCGACCCCGAATCCTCGGCCTCGTCCGACGGCGCCACGCGCCTGCTCGCCACCGCCTACATCGGCATCGGCAACAAGCTTTTCATCCGCGGCGACGGCCCCGGCCTGAGCTGGGATCGCGGCGTGCCGATGCAATTCGTCTCGATCGGCAAATGGGGCTGGTCCACCCACGACGCCGCGGGTCCGGTCCGCATCAAGCTTTACAAAAACGATGAGGTCGCCGCGCTGTCCGGCGAGCTCCACATCGAACCCGGCAAGCACACCGAGGCCACGGCGCTGTTCTGAGCGAAGACCGGCGCGACCGCGCTCGAGCGGGACCGCGGAGGATTATGATCCATGTCTTACCCGGAATGGGGGCCGACCAGCGGATGTATCCGGGCCCATGGCGTTCACTGCCCGATTGCAATTTCATCGACTGGCCGGACTACGGCCAGGAGCGCACGATCAACGCTCTGGCCCGGCGCGTGATCGCGACCGAACACATCCAGCCTGGCAGCGTGCTGATCGGATCTTCGCTGGGCGGCATGGTGGCCTGCGAAATAGCGAATCTGATTTCAATTGAAAGACTGGTCCTGATCGGAAGCGCGAAGTCCAAGGCCGAAATCGGCGGCCTGCTCCGTCTCCTTCACCCGTTGGTCGACTTGACCCCGCTGTCGCTCATTCAAAAAGCCGCGGGCCAATGGCCGGGTGTGATCGCGCAAATGTTCAAGGATCGGGACCCCGCGTTCATTCGCGCCATGATCAAGGCCATTTTCATCTGGGACGGCCTGCAGCCCCACGGTCTGAAGGTTTTCCGAATCCATGGGGACCGCGATCCGGTGATCCCGGCGCCGCCAGAGGTGGACCACCTGCTCCACGGCGGACATTTCGTCGCGATGACCCACGCGGACGAATGCGTGGAACTCGTCAGACCTTGGCTGCCCTGCAGCGCGCTCAATAATGCGGCGGGCGCTCGTCGTCCGTCTCGGTCCCCGCGCCCGGGGCGGCGCCCGGATGGTTTTGCGAACGCAGGACGGTCAGTTCTTTTTTCAAGCGTGCAAGCTCTTCGCTGAGTTCGAGCACAGCCTTGTCCTGCTCCGCCAGGTGCCGCTGCAGATGGGCGTAGCGTTCTTCGAGCCGGGTCAGTCGGTCGGAGTCGGACATGGCACGATTGCATCCGGACCGCCGGTCGAAGGCGAAGATATATTTCCGCGCTTGGCGTTTTTTCCGAGCCTGCGGTACAGTGGCTCGTCCATGAAACGCTTTGTCCTTCTGCTGTTCCTGTTCGCGGCCGCGTGCGGCCTGAGCTTTGCCGACGCGTCGGCGTCCGACTCGCGCAGCGCGCTGCTCATCCTCATTTCCATCGATGGTTTCCGCTGGGATTACCTGCAGAAATACCCCGCTCCTGTCTTGCGCCGCCTCGCGGCCGAAGGTGTTCACGCGCGCCGGCTGATCCCGAGCTTTCCGTCGAAGACCTTTCCCAACCACTACACCCTCGTCACCGGACTTTACCCGGAACATCATGGCATCGTCGGCAACACGTTCTTCGATCCCGAGTCCCGGGAGACCTTTGCCGTGAACAAACCCGAAACCACCCGCGCCGCGCACTGGTGGTCGGGCGGGGAACCGGTTTGGATCACCGCGGAAAAACAGGGGTTGCGCACCGCCTGCTATTTCTGGCCGGGTTCCGATGCGGAAATCCAAGGCCGGCGGCCCAGTTTCTTCCTGCCGTACGACATCGAGCGCAGCTCCGCGGCGCGCGTGGACGGCCTCCTAGCCTGGCTCGATCTGCCGCCCGGGCAACGACCGCGTTTCTGCACGCTCTATCTTGACGAGGTGGACCGGGCCGGACATGCGCACGGTCCCGAGGCGCCGGAAACGGCCGGGGCGGTCCGGCAGG
Source organism: uncultured Opitutaceae bacterium (assembly GCA_964477955.1). Taxonomy (GTDB): domain Bacteria; phylum Verrucomicrobiota; class Verrucomicrobiia; order Opitutales; family Opitutaceae; genus Didemnitutus. The sequence continues at coordinate 22,952 of CAYZGG010000035.1, read as the reverse complement.
TCGACGACGCCATGGCCCGCCTCGTCGCCGGGCTGGAGGCCCGCGGGCTGCGCGACAAAACCGATCTGGTGATCGTGTCGGACCACGGCATGGCCGCGGCCGGGCCCGACCGGGTCGTTTTCATCGAGGATTTAATGGACGCGTCCGCGGTGGAGGTCGAAGCCACCGGACCGGTCGGCGGCGTGCGGCCGAAATCCGGCGAGGCCGCCGCGCTCGTAGCTTCCATCCGGGCGAAGCATCCCGCTCACGTTCAGGTTTACCTGCGGGAGGAGGTGCCGGAGCAACTGCATTACCGCGCGAGCAACCGCATCCCGGCCGTCGTGCTCATCGCAGACGAGCATTGGAACATCGAAAGCAAGGCCGGCCTGCCCTGGCCGATGCGCACGCTGACCTACAATCGCGGCACGCATGGCTGGGATCCCGCCGTTGCGGACATGGGCGCACTCTTCATCGCGCATGGCCCCTCCTTCAAAGAGGCGCACGAATTTGCCGAGGTGGAGAACATCCAGGTCTACAATTTGCTGTGCGCCGCACTCGGCCTCCGGCCTGCGCCCAACGACGGCGACGACCGGCTCGTGCGCGAAGCGTTGCGGCGCTGAAGCTGGACACATGCGGTCGTAGGAGCCTGCTTGCAGGCGACCTTTGTGGCACGGGTCTCCCGCCCCGTGATGAGCGGAATACGGGTCGGGAGACCCGTGCCACCCCCAGACCGTCGCCGGCAAGCAGGCTCCTGCCTCGCCGAACTGAGGCTCCGGCGATGCGCACCGACCGCAGCTCAGTCCGCCGGATGGACCATCGCCGCCTCGCCTCGCAAAGCGTCCAATGCGGCGAGCAGAATTTCAGATTGGACCGGCTTCGGAAGAAAGCGGACAAGCGGCAGCCCGTCGATCAGTCGGAGCGCCAAGCCTCCGGGCTGATCGCTCATAAAAATCACCGGCCGCGGGCCAAACCGGGCCCGCACCAGCTGGCAGAGCTGAAGTCCGGGCATGTCCGGCAAATCCACGTCCAGCAGCAGCAGTTCGGCCGGTTCGGCCAGCATTTGCTGCAAGGCCCCGGCCCCGTGACCGGCGGTATGCACGGCGTAACCGGCGGCCAGCAGGATTGATCCGAAGCGCGCCCGTTCGGAGGGTCGCCGGCTGACCAGGAGAATCCGGGCCGGCTTCACCCCGGAAATCGAGCTCATGGCCGGTAAGCCGCCTTGATCTTCAACAGCTGACGCTCGACCTCGCGATTCGCGGCGCGCGCGACCGGATCCGCCTGCAGACTGCGCAACTGCCGGCAGATGGCGAGCAGCGTCCGGAGCAGGCGAATCGCCTCGGGCCGCCGGGCCGCGCCCGCTTTTGAACCCGGGGCAGAATGTCGCTGGGGCTTGGCCATGAGGGATCGGAAAACCATTTATTTTAGACCGACTATTATTTGTCAACTATATTGCCTGGAACAATTTGCCCGAGCGCTTTCGTTGACAAACCCCGTCGCTGCCATCATCCCCCTGCGTGATGCAACATGCGCGGCTTTTCCGTAAACTGCGGGAGCAACGGGGCCTCACGTTGGACGCCCTCGCCGCCCTTTCCCGCCGGCACCGCAACACGATCATCAACCTCGAGGGCGGGCGCCCGGTGAAATTCGCCACCATCGCCTTGCTCATGGAAAAAATGGGCTTCGTCGCAGATTCACCTGAGATGGCCGGCATGGCCCTGCTCTGGGTCGAGTCGGTCAGCGGCGTCGCTTTGTCGGCCCCGGAAAAACTGAGCGAGGCGCGCCAGAAACTCACGGGTTACCGCCGGGAAGCGCAGCGCTTGGCCGCCCAGCTGACTGAAACCATCCGGCGTTCCAGCCTGGACGAACGCGAAATCCGCCTCCTCGATTTCGCCGCCCGCAACCCCGAGGTGATCAAGATCATCGGCACCGTGCACGACCTGCTGCAGGCCGCTGAAGCCGATCCGGCAATCTTGAAAGTCGCCGAGCCGAAGTAGACGGCGGACGCGTCTATTTCACCGCGGCCGCCCGTTGAAACGGTGGCGGGGTGATCCCGACCGCCAGCATCTGCGGCACCAGCACCCGGTCGTAGCAGGCCGGACAGCAGCCGTGACTGAACTCGGAACCGGTGCGGGTGTTGATGTACTGCTCAATCTCATTCCAGTAATTTTTGTCGTCGCGGACCTTCTTGCAGTACCCGCAGATCGGAATGCACGACTCGAGCTGCCGCAATTGGGTCGCGTAGCCCAGGATCCGTTCGGCCACGTGCAGCCGCATCCGTAGCTCCTCCACCCGGACCGGCTTCTGCAGGAAGTCGTCGACTCCGGCCGCAATGGCCTGGTCGAGGTTTTCTCCCTCCGCGGTCTGACCCGAGAGCAAAATGAAGTAAGTGTAATCTCCGTCGTGCGCACGGATGCGCCGGCACAACTCCAGGCCGTCCAGCCCGGGCATCATCCAGTCGCTGATGACCAGCCGGTGCGGGGTCGTCCGAAAACACCGCCAGCCGTCGGCGCCGTCGGCCGAAACCGTGACCGCGTGACCGAGCTTTTGCAGGGAAGCCGCCAGCACAGTGCTGGCCACGCGGTCATCTTCGACGATTAAAATGTTCATGGGGTGACCGGGAAGGAGAGACCTTGGAGCGCCTTCTGCACCGCGACCCATTCCCGGTCGGTGCCGCCCAGCAGGCGGGTGGTTTCCGGCCAGTTTTCGGCGCGGGCGGAGATTTCCACTTCTTGCAGCATGACCCGCAGTTTGCACGCGCCCAGATTCGCACAGGTTCCGGCCAGGCGGTGCGCGGCTTGCGCCAAAGCTTCGCTCTGCCGGCGGATCGCGAACGCCCGTAAACCGGACAGTTCGGCGGGTAAGGATTGCAACGCCGCCGCCGCCAGATCTTCGAGCAGGGTCGGGCGATGGCGTCCCGGGAGCTCGCGCAATTGCTCGACTTGAATCGGATCGAGGGACAGGTCCGCCGGCCGTGGCAGCGGCGCCGCAGCGGGACCCGGAGCCGCCAGGCCGGCCGGCCGGCCCGCCGCGGGTTTCTCGGCGTCGGGCTGGACCGCCACGCCGTACTTGGCGAGGAGTTCCCGCAGGTTTTCCAAACGGATCGGCTTGGAAAGATATTCGCCCATGCCCGCGGCAAGGCATTTTTCGCGATCACCAGCCATCGCGTTGGCGGTGAGCGCAACGACGGGCACGAGCAAGTTGCGTTCGCCCGCGATGCCCCGGCGGATCTGCCGGGTCGCATCATAGCCGTCGAGCCCGGGCATCTGACAGTCCATCAGCACCAGAAGATATTCGTTCCGTCTCAGTTGATCGATCGCCATCTGGCCGTCGAACACGATGTCGTGCTCGACGCCCAGTTTTTCCAGAAGCAGGTGGAGGAGGATCTGGTTGGTTTCGTTGTCTTCCGCCGCCAGGACGCGACCGCGGCGGCCGGCCACGAGGGAGAGAGCAGGCACGACGGCAACCGGCACGGGGGCGGCCTGCGGGACCGCGATGGCCAGGTCCAGTTGGAACCAGAAAATTGACCCGCGTCCCGGCTCGCTTTCCACGCCGACGATTCCACCCATCAGCTCGACCAATTGCCGGGAAATGGCGAGCCCCAGGCCCGTGCCGCCAAACCTTCGCGTGGTCGAACCGTCCGCCTGCGTGAAGGGTTGGAAAAGCCGCGACTGCTGGTCCGGGGTGATCCCGATGCCCGTGTCCTGCACTTCGAGGCGGAAGGCGAAGCGGCCGGGCGCGGCCGGCTCCGTCCGTAGTCTCACAACAACGCCGCCCTTTTCGGTGAACTTGACCGCATTGCCCGCCAGGTTCATCAACACCTGCCGGATGCGGCCGGCATCTCCCTGCAGGAAGGCCGGCAGTGCGGGATCGAGATCGCATTCCAATTCCAGACCCTTCGTCGCGGCGCGGAGCGCCAGGATCGCCAGCGTGTCGTCCACCAGCTGGCGAAGATCGAAATCGGCCATGGTCATCCGGATCTTTCCCGCCTCGATCTTCGAGAAATCGAGAATGTCATTGATGATGGTCAGCAGGCTTTCGGCGCTGGTCCCGATGATCTGCCCCATCTGGCGCTGATCGTCGGAAAGCGGGCTGTCCATGAGCAACTCGGTCATCCCGATGATGCCGTTCATCGGCGTGCGGATTTCGTGGCTCATGGTGGCGAGGAACTCCGACTTGAGCCGGGACGCATCGAGCGCATGGTCGCGGGCGACTTTCAACTCCTGCTCAGTCTCCTTCAGTCCGGTGATATCGGCCCGGATCGCAATATATTGCTCCAGCCGCCCGTCCTTGCCCTTCAACGGCACCAACGTGGTCGCCACCCAGAAAAACTTTCCATTCCGGGCCCGGTTGCGGATTTCCCCGTGCCAGACCTCCCCGCGGGTGATGGTCCCGTACATTTCCAGGAAGAACTCCCGCGGATGATGGCCGGAATTCAACAGCCGGTGGTTCTGGCCGATCAGCTCCGCCCGGGTGTAACCGCTGAGGGCGCAGAGCTTGTCGTTGACGTACGTGATCGCGCCCCGGGTGTCGGTGATCGCCACGATGGCGTGCTGATCCAGGGCAAATTTTTGCTGCTCGAGCGCGAGCGAGGCGTGTTGGATGCGGGCCTCGGCCTCCTTGATCGCCGTGATATCGGTGATCGTGCCCAGATAACCGATGCGTTGGCCGGCGGCGTCGCGCCGGGCCACGGCGTGGCCGGAAACCCAGATGACCGTGCCGTCCTTGTGCATGAAACGGTACTCCATGCTGGCGTTGCTGCCGTCGCGCGTGATCTCCGCCCAGGCCGCGTACATCCGCGCCCGGTCGTCGGGATGCAACGCCTGGCTCCAGCCGTCGCCGTAAGCATCCTCGGCACTCAGCCCGGTCAACTGGCTCCACCGTTGATTCACATAGGAGCAAGCCCCTTCGTTGTCGCTGATGTAGATGCCGACGGGCGCATTCTCGGTCAGCGTCCGGAAGCGCTCCAGGCTTTCCTGCAGCACCGCGGCGGCGCGCCGCTGCTTGGTCACGTCCTCATTGGTGCCCACGTAGCCCACGATGTTGCCCTGGACATCACGGTAGGGGCTGGCCCGGGACAAGACCCACCGGGTGGAACCGTCGGGCCGCAGAAAGCGGCAATCGCACACGAACTCCCGGCCCGCGGCCGCGGCGGTGAGAAACTCCTTCAGCATCCGGGGAAGGTCCTCGGGATGAAAGGCGTTTTGATAGCCGAGCCCCATGGCCTGGTCGGCCGTGATTCCGGCAATCTCGCAATATTTCGGGTTCACATAGAAGCAGTGCCCGGTGAGATCTCCCTGATAAATGCCCACCGGAGCCGAGTCCGCCAGCTGCCGGAAACGCTCCTCGCTGAGCGCCAACCGGTCCGCCACTTCGCGCTGTTTGGTGATGTCCTCCGTGAAAATCACGATGCCTCCGACCTCGCCCGTCGCTGCGTACCACGGCTGGACCCGCCAGCTCAGCCATTGGCGGTGCCCGCCGGCCCGGACGAAAAGATCGGCCTCGCACACTTCCGTCGCTCCGGCCAGGCAACGCTGGTGGACCACCTTCCAAGCCTCGGGAACCTCGGAAAAAATCTCGTAGTGGCTGCGTCCGATGATCTCCCGGCCCGCGAGCCCGTAATCCTCGGACCAGCGCCGGCTGGCCACGATATAGCGCATGTCGCGGTCGAACATCGCCACGGCCGCCGGGGCAAACTCCGCAAACAGCCGGGTGCGGATCTCACTTGCCTCAAGCGACTGCCTCATCTGCCGGCTCGTGCTGATGTCCTCCACCTGGGAAACAAAGTACGCCGGCCGCCCCGACTCGTCGCGCATCAACGACGTGGTGAGCCGGATCCAGACGATCCGCCCGTTGCGATGAAAATAGCGCTTCTCCATCTGGAAGGACTGGGCTTCCCCGGAAAGCAGGGTGCGGACGCGGCTCTCATCTTCCGCGGCATCGTCCGGATGGGTGAGTTCGTGAAACGTTTTGCCGAGCATTTCCTCCCGCGAATAGCCGACGATTTGGCAGAGGGCCTCGTTGACCTTGATCCAGCGTCCCGCCAGATTCACCACACTCACGCCGATGGCGGAATGATCGAAGGCCGCGCGGAACAGTTCGTCGCTTTCCCGCAGGGCCGCCTCCCCCTGCTTTTGCGCGGTGATATCGGTCGCAACTCCCACCAGCCAGAAGAGCCCCGGCTCGGTCCGGCTGATCGAGACCGATTCACGGATCCAGGTCACACGGCCCTCCTCGAGAATCCGGAATTCCTGAACATAGCCGTCCGCTCCCGTCTCCATGGCCGCCCGGCTTCGTTGATTCATTTCGTCGCGCTCGGGAATTTCGAACCGGTACCACAGCCCGGCTTCCTGTCCCGAATCGCGCCCGTCGAACAGCCGGCGATACATGCCTGAGGGTTCGATGTTGAAACTCCAATCCCAGTCGTGGGCGGTGCATTTCACGGCGGCCTCCCAGACGAGGCAGTCCGCCTGGCCCAGCACCTTCCGCAACCGCTGTTCGCTGATCTGCAAGGCCTGCTCCGCCTTCTTCCGCTCCGACAAATCCCGCGCCACGCCGAGGAATCCGGTGATGCCCCCCTTTTGATCGCGCAGGGCCGTGATGTTCAACCGGACGGGGAAACGGCTCCCGTCCTTGCGAACGTAGGTCCATTCGCGTTCGTCCGCCAGGCCTTGGCGCGCGATGGCGGTGAAGGCGTCGAAGCCCGGATCGACCGGCCGGCCCAGCATGACGCCCAGCTCTGCCGCCCGTGCCGTCAGCTCCGCCGCGAGATGGAACGCCGTCGGGGTTTGTTTTCCGACCATCTCATCGCGGGTGTAGCCGAGCATTTTTTCGGCCCCGGCGTTGAACCTCGTGATCAGGCCGGCCGGGTCCGTGCTAACTACGCTGAAAACCGTACCGTCGAGCACCGCCTGCTGAAGGGTGGAATGAGCCTTCAATTCGGTTTCAGCGCGACGCCGGCCTTGGGTCTCGTGCCGCGCCGCGATTTCATTGATCACGAGCTGCGCCAGTTCCGTCATCAACTCCACCTCCTTGGGTGTCCAGATCCGCGGCTTCGTATCGAGCACACAAAATGAACCGAGCACCAATCCCTCCGGCGAGCGAACCGGTATGCCCAGATAGGCGATCACTCCAAGATCCCGGATGGCGAGGTTGTCGCGGACCAAGGGGTGGATCGAGGCATCGTCGATCACCAACGACGCGCCGGAAGTCACCACATGCTGACAAAAGGAATGGGTCAACGGAGTCTGGCGCGCTTCTCCCGCCCAACCGCCCAAGCCCTCGGCGGCTTTGAAAAACTGGCGCTGCTCGTCGACCAGCGAAAGGAGACAGACCGGCGCGTCGAGAAACCGGCGCGCCAGCCGGGCGAGGCGATCGAAACCCTCCTCCGGCACCGAATCCATCAAGCCGAGCTCACGCAACGCCTGCAATCGGGCAGGATCACGCAGCGTATTGGACGGCATGGAATTGGACACGCGATTCAATGGGTATTGGCGTGTTCATCGTCACATTCCCTACCCTGCTTAACCGGTCAAAATACGACTTAATTCGCCCGGAGTATTCACCGGAGCAAGACAAGTCGAACCCTCACAAAGATAAGCGGTTGCAAATCCAGACGTCGATCGCATCCCGGCCAGATAAGGTCTGTTTCGCGCCAGCCACCGCTGTCCGGCCCCCCCGTCGGCGTGGATAGTCGCCCGACGTGGGCTGATTTTAGCATGCAAGACCGCGAGCAAGGCTTGGAAGTCGACTGACCTCGGATCGCCGGTCAACACCACCGTTCGCGGCTCGGCGAGCGCGAGTTCCAGCGCGCAGAGCATTCGGGGCAAAGCCTGCGGCATCCGGCTCCATTGCGGACGAAAAGCTTCGAGCGTGCGCAACGCCCGCTCGCGGTAACTCAAGCTCAACCTTGGAGGCGGGGTGCCCTCACCCCGCGAGGCGGCAATTCCGCGGGATGAGGACACCCCGCCTCCATCCGTTTCACTGCCCAACATCCAGTCCAGCCGGACCAGATTCATGGCCGCGACGGAATTCGGCGCCGGCTCGGCGCCGTCGTAGTCCTCCTTCAGGCGCACGATCACGGTGGCGTCGTCCGCCCGGGAATTGAAATACCCTCCGCGCTCGTCGTCCCAAAACAGCCGGTCCATCTTCGCCTGCAGTTTTTCCGCCCACTGCAGCCAGCGGATCTCGAAGCCCGCTTCGTAAAGATCGATCAGGCCCTGGATGAGAAAAGCATAATCCTCGGCGAACCCGGGCAGATCGCTCCTTCCCTCCCGCCAGCTGCGGAAAAGCGTGCCGGTCGCAGCCTCGAAAAGTTCGCGCTGGAGGAATTCCGCCGCGCGCGTGGCCCTGCCCAGCAATCCTGCTGGTCCTTCGTTTTCTTTCTCGTTCTTCCTTCCCGACCCGGCTGGCTCTTCATTTTGTAGGAGCCTGCTTGCAGCCGATTCTTCGTCCGCTTCGCCGGCCGACCGGCTCCTGCATTCCAACACCTGATGTCCCTTCGCCAGGGCGGAGATCATCAGGCCGTTCCACGCCGTGATGATCTTGTCGTCGAGATGCGGGCGCGGCCGCTGCGTGCGCCAGCGCTGCATTTTTTCCCGGGCGGCCAGCAGTTTTTGCTCCGCCACCGGCAGCTCCAGCTTGAATTGCTCCGCCGTGCGTGCCAGGGAGCGAAGCTGGCGCAGCACATTTTTCCCGCCGAATTCGCCGTGCGGATCGTGCGCGACATTGCCGGCGGGCTTCACATCAAAATGCGCGCAGAAAAACTCCGCCGCGGCGCCGAGCTCCGCCTCGATCTCCGTCTTCGACCAAATATAAAACGCACCTTCGGCCGCGAGATGTTTCTTGGTACTTGTCTCTTGATCCTTGTCACTTGGCGCTGCCGGAGGCGGCGCGCTATCCGCATCTTCCGCGGAATAAAATCCACCCCCGGGGCCGGTCAGGTCGCGGGCCGCGTAGTCGAAAATCCCCCGCGCCACCCAGCCGAACACCGGCAGCCCGGTCGCCTGCTGCGCCTCCAGGTAGTTCACCGCAATGAGCGCCTGGTCGTAGAGCATCTTTTCGAAATGCGGCACGTGCCACTGCTCATCCACCGAGTAGCGGTGAAAACCGCCGCCCAGATGGTCGTGCAATCCCCCCTCGGCCATCCGTTGCAGCGTGACCGCGGCCATCCCGACCGCCTCCTGCCCGGGATCCGAGTCGACGCCCTGAAGCGCCGCGGTGCGAAACAGAAAATCGAGGATCGAGGCGCGGGGGAATTTTGGCGCGGCGCCAAAGCCGCCCCAGCGGGCGTCGTGCGACTCGTGGAAATACTCGAAGCCCTTCTCGAAGGCCTCGCCCGCCGCCTCATGGAGCGGCGGTGGCGTTCCCTCGGCCCGGATCTCGCGCGGACCGCCTTCGATCGCGTAGCGCCGCAACGACTCCACCACCTCTTCGGCGCCGCTCTCGATTTTCTCCCGCTGCTCGCGCCAGTGGCGGGCGATTGTCTCCAGCAGCGTGATGAACCCGGGCCGCCCGGCCCGGTCCTCGCGCGGGAAATACGTGCCGCCAAAGAACGGTTTGCCCTCCGGCGTAAGCCACACGCTCATCGGCCAGCCGCCGTGCCCGGTCGTGTGCTGCACATAGGTCATGTAAACCCGGTCCAGATCGGGCCGCTCCTCGCGGTCCACCTTCACCGGCACAAAGTCGCGGTTGAGCACCTCAGCCACCGCGGCGTTTTCAAACGATTCGTGCGCCATGACATGACACCAATGGCAGGTCGAGTAGCCGATGCTCAGGAAAATGGGCTTTTGCTCCGCCTGTGCCGCCGCGAGCGCTTCCCCGCCCCACGGCCGCCAGTCCACGGGATTGTCCGCGTGCTGCAGCAAATAGGGGGATTTTTCCCGGGCCAGTCGGTTGGGCATGGGCTGTGAACCTCTCCCGATTTCCGCGGGTGGCAATGGGGAAAAGCATGCCCCCCGGCGGTTTGCGGACGGATGGCTTCGATTCACGAGACCCATTCGGCTAAAGTTCTCAACCCGCCCTTGACGGCGGCTTCCCAAACCGGCTTTCTCGCGGGTTCCATGCTTACTCTTGCCGACGTCGCCAAGTCCTACGGCACCCGCGAACTTTTCTCCGAGGTGTCGTTGTTCGTCGCGCGCACGGACCGCTACGGCCTCGTCGGACCCAACGGCGCGGGCAAATCCACGCTTTTTAACCTTATCCTCGGCGAGGAATCGCCGGACGAAGGCACCATCGAGTGGGAACGCGGCGCCGACTTCGGCTACCTGCCGCAGGAGAGCGCCCCGGTCGCCGACGAGTCCATCCTGCAAATCGCCACGAGCGGCAAGAAACTCGTGCCGGAGAACGACGATGACTACGACATCGACTGGACGCTGGAGCCGCGCGCGAAAAAAATCCTGGCCGGCCTCGGCTTCCGCGAAAGCGACCATCTCAAACCCGCCAAGAGCTTTTCCGGCGGCTGGGTCATGCGCGCCCACCTCGCGCGCCTGCTCGTCAGCGAGCCCGCGCTGCTGCTGCTGGACGAACCCACCAACCATCTCGATCTGGAGGCGCTGCTCTGGTTCCAGGACTATCTCACGCGTTATCCGGGCGGCCTCGTCATCGTCTCCCACGATCGCGAGTTCCTCAACATCCTCTGCACCGGCATCCTCGAGCTGCGCGGCGGCACGCTGAACAAGTACACCGGCAACTACGACGACTACCTGAACGAAAAGGACGCCCGCAAGGATCAGCAGGCCGCCCTGTTCAAGAATCAGCAGCGCGAAATCGCCCACCTGCAGAAATTCGTCGACCGTTTCGGCGCCAAGGCCTCGATGGCCTCGCGCGCCAAGTCCAAGGAAAAGCAGATCGAACGCCTCAAGGACGTCGCCGTCGAGGAGCCGTGGGAGGATCTCAAACGCATCAATTTCCGCTTCCCGCAGCCGCCGCGTTCCGGCCTGAAGGTCGTCAACCTCAAGAACGTCCACCAGGCCTACGGCGATCATGTCGTCTACCGCGACCTGAACTTCGAGGCCGAACGCGGCCAGAAGATCGTCCTCGTCGGTCCCAACGGCGCCGGCAAATCGACGCTCCTCAAGATTCTCGCTGACGTCATCCCCATCCAAGGCGGTGCGCGCGAGCTGGGCAGCAATGTCGTGCCCGGTTACTTCGCCCAGAACCGCGCCGACAACCTCAAGCTCGACCTCACCGTTTTCGAAAACGTGATGGAATTGCGCACCGCGGAAAACCAGCTCTCGGAACAGCAGGCGCGCGCCGTGCTCGGCGGGTTTCTTTTCCGCAAGGATGATGTCTTCAAAAAGGTGTCCGTTCTTTCCGGCGGCGAGAAATCCCGCCTCGCCCTCGCGCGGCTGCTCGTCAACCCGCCGAATCTCCTCCTGATGGACGAGCCGACCACGCATCTGGACATCCCCTCGATCGACGCGCTGGTCGGTGCGCTCAAGCAGTATGAGGGCACGTTCATCTTCATCAGCCACGACGTCTATTTCATCCGGGCACTCGCGCAGACCGTCTTGCACGTGCACAGCGGCCGGCTGACGCCGTACGCGGGCAGCTATGACTACTACCTGGAGAAATCGAAAGCCGGCAATGCCCGCGCCGCACTCACCGCCGGATTCACCGATGCCCGTCCGGTCCAGAGCAAGGCCGGGGCCGTTGCCCCCAACAGTTCGGCCAAGACGGTTGAGGGCAAGCGCCCCGACCGGGACAATTCGGCGAAACCTTCAGCTTCCGACCTGAAAAAACTCCGCGTCGAAGTCGGCCATCTGGAACAGCGCGTTTCGGAACTGGAGACCAAGCAAAACGAAATCACGGCCGAGCTCGAAAAGCCGGAAACCTACAATCAGCCCGGCCAGGCCCAGCATCTGAACCGCGAGCTCAGTGCAACCGTGGACCTGCTTCAGGCCGCGACCGCCGCCTGGGAAGCCGCCGCCACCAAACTGGCCGGCTTGGAAAAATCCTGACCAGGTCTGCGGCTGGGCGTGCCGATCCGCGCCGCGAGCCAACCCCCGGGGTCCGGGCGTTCAACCGGGAATTTGCAGCGGAGCCGCGCGGCAGGGTTGTTGGCCTCGCGGTGCCCGTCGATGGTGTGTGACCACCTTTCGGTCGAGCGTCAGGTCCGACCCAGCCACACCTCACGCCGCAGTTGTTCTTAATAGGAACAGTTTGGATTGACGTGAAATGCGGTGGTGTTCGAAGCGCGGTCGGCGACCCCGCCTTACAAAAGGATAGACGCGAACCCGCGAGTGTGCCGATTGTCCGGCTCCGTGATTCCGTTTCACGGGCCGCCGGGGTTCAGCACCAGCATGGAATTGCCGCCGGCGAAGAACTCGTAGTTGACCGCCACCACCTTGGTGGCGACGCCCTGGACGCCCAGCTCGGACCTGAGCCGCCCCAGTTCGGCGTAGGGCTTGCCGTCGGGACCGCACACCGGATGGATGCGGACCTCGCCGCCGCTGACCCGCGCCAGCTCCACGCAGGCCGCGACGTGCCAGTCGAAATCGAAGCGAGCCGAGTAGACGAACAACAGGTGCGCGCAGAGCACGAGGTCGAAGGCACCGTCGAGAAACGGGAGCAGCGGCAGCGCGCCGCGCACGTAGCGACCATGGCGGGCCCGGCCCTCGTAGTCGGCCAGGAAGCGCTGCGCCGCCACACGGCGATCCGCCTCGGCCGCCTCAAACGAGGGAAAGGACTTGAACCGGAAAAGCCGCGGCTTGGTCCGCATTTGCAAAAACATCCGCGCGTAGTCGTCCCGCGCCTGCGCGGCTAGCATGGCGGCGGACCGGTCGTAGAACGGGTCCACGGCGACTGCATCGACGCCGCGGCGGCAGGCCTCGACGGTAAAGGAAGACGGGCCCGCCGCGACATCGAGCACCGCCCGGCCGTGCAGGGCGGGAGGGTCGAGCGCGAAGAACCGCGTGTATTCCTCGAGCGTGCGCCCAAAGAAGGACACCGCCGGCAGATCCATGGTCCGGAGCGAGGTTGGAGGTGGGGGAGCGAGCGTGGGCATGACGGGTGGTGGGTTGGATTGGAAAAATAAAAAACCCGACTCGGAAGAGTCGGGCTCGGGTGAATGAAGAGGTTTTTTCTTTTTATGCGATCTAGGCGTTTTCCGCCTGCCTCCATCCGCTCCGAGCCCTGGTAATCCACCAGGCGCGTTTAACGGCTGCCAGCATGGCAGTCGGACGCGAGGAGTGCAGATTGGAGGAGCAGTTCACTGGGCGCCTTGATGGCAGAGACGCGGGCGCCCGCAAGCGCAAAGATGGCGGCAATTGTAACAATGCTGTGGCGTCGGGACAAAAAAAGCCCGGGCCGCAATGGCCCGGGCGAAAATTCCACCGTGGCGAAATCCAAACCTCAGGATGCGCGGCGGAATGAAAGCATGTTCTTCGCGATCTCGAAGGGCGTCTGGCTCGACGGCTTGCCGCCACCGCCCGGGGGCGGCGGTTCCGGGGGAGGCAGGGCCTTGGCCGCGAGCTCGCGCTCGCGCACTTCGACCCAGGACTCGCGCTGCTTCAGCCCTTCCTCGCGCTGCCGCAGGATCTCGCGTTCCTCGCGGATGACCAGACGCTCGTCGGTCAGCGCGCGACGCTCGGCCTCGAGCAGCGCCCGGGACCGCTGGAATTTCTCCCACTCGGCGTCGAGGTTGATCGGCGACTTGCTGTCAAAGGAGGCGCGGGAGCCGGTCGACATCGGCGGCATCGATCCGCGAATGCGCGCTTCGAAGGCGCGGAGATTGCCTTCCTGGACGCGCATCGCTTCCATGTCGGCATGGATTTGCTCGCGCATCTTGGCGAGCTGGGAAATTTCACGGGAGATTTGTTCCGGAGTCTGTGGAGTATCCGATGGCGTGCTCATAAAGATTTGGATTTGTTCTGGTTGCTGTGCGCGACGACCGCAGTGCTTGGCAGACGCTAATATATCGTACCCAGCCTCTTATATGCCAGAGCGCGAGCGGGTATTTACGCCGCGTTTACCGGCGCGCCGGGTTTTGACAAACCGTGTATAAAATTCCGGGGGCTTCTCCTCAGCGGCATTCCGTGAGAGAAAATTCCCGGCGCAAAAGTCCGCCGGTTGTGCGCCGGTCGCAGAAAAACCTCAGGCGCGAAACATCACGTCTTCCCGATTGAACATCCTCACCGCAAAGCCGAGCGCGATCGCCGCGTAGAGGCACGACGAACCGAAAATCAGCGCGATATAATTCCAATGCCACACGCCCGAAAGCATCTCTTTGCACACGAGCGAAAGACTGAGGATCGGCACGAGGGCCGTCCGAGCCGTCAGCTCGATGCCCGGCAGCATGCCGATGACCGCGGGCATGATGACCACGATGATGAGCGGCGAAACGTAGCTCTGCGCCTCCTTGTAGCTCTTGGCGAAAAGGGAAAGTGCGAGCAGCAGCGCGGCGAAGAACACCGCAATCGGCACCACCATGGCAAAAACACCGACCAGCCCGAGCGGATCGATCAACGGGATGGTGCCCGCACCCGCACCTTTGGCCGAGGCCGCCGCCGGCAGACCGCCACCGGTGAAATAGGCGACGCCCAGCGCCGCACTGAAGCCCATCGAAACCAGCGAAAGCAACATGGTGGTCACTGAGGCGGTCAACACCATCAGGAATTTCCCGAGCACGATGTTGATGCGCCCCACGGGACTGCAGAGCAGCGTTTCCATCGTGCCCCGCTCCTTTTCTCCGGCGGTGAGGTCGATGGCCGGATACATGGCGCCGGTGAAGCACAGAATGATGATGATGTAGGGGACCAGCCCCCCGATGGCGTTGCCGCCGACTTTTTCGGGTGGGGCGACGTTCTGGCTCCTGATTTCAAAAGGCTTCAGCCAGGAAGCGGGCAGCTTTTGTTCCGCCACCCGCTCGCCCAGAATCTTGTCGCGGTAGCCAACGAGGAAATCGTTCACGTCGCGGTGCCCGAAGCCCGATTTCAGCTCCCCTTCGTAATGAAAAATGGTGACGACCTTCTGCTCACCGGTTTTAAGCGCGGCATCAAACCCGGGAGGAATTTCGACGGCCACGCGCACTTTTTTGTCGGAAACCAGTTGTTTGTAGTCCGCGTCGCTGTCCAGAATCCGGAACCGCTTCTCCGCCCGGAAGGCGCCTAACATCGCAGGCGAATCCGCGCCGCCCACGATCACGAGCGAGGTCCCTTCTTCCCGGGCGGTCTTCATCACCTTGGTCATGACGGTGCCGACACCGAACATAAGCAGCGGCATGATCACGGTCGGCACCACGACCATCGAGATGAGCGTGCGCCGGTCGCGCAGCGAGTCCTTCAATTCCTTGAGATAAACGGTGAGAGTATTGCTCCAATTCATGGCGGTGCCTCAACGGTTCAAGGCCGCGGCCAGAGCGGCCTCGCCGCCCACAGCCTTCACGAAGATCTCCTCCATGTCCTTTTCGGCAAACCGCGCCTGCAGTTCCGCCAGCGAACCCTCCGCCACCAGCCGGCCACCGTGGATGATGCCGATCACATCGCACAGTTTCTCAACTTCGCTCATGACGTGAGTCGAGTAGATCACCGTCTTCCCGCGGTTGCGGCACTCACGCACGAAGCGCACGATGGAACGGGCGGTCATGACGTCGAGCCCCAGGGTCGGCTCGTCGAAGATCATCACCACCGGGTCGTGGATGAGGGTGCGCGCGATGGAGGTTTTCTGCTTCATGCCGGTGGAGAACTTGTCGCAGCGGCGGTCCAGGAATTCGCGCATGTCGAGCTCGCCGGCCAGCGCCTCGATGCGCGTGCGGATGGCCGCGTCGTCCATCCCGTTGAGCCGGCCGAAATAGGCGATCATCTCCCGGGAGGTCAGCCGGCCGTATAGCGCGGTGCTGGCGGCGAGGAATCCGACGTTGGCGCGGACTTTTTCCGCGGCCGTCACCACATCGTACCCCGCCACCGTGGCGGCGCCGGACGTCGGCTTCAGCAAGGTCGCCAGCATCCGCAACGCAGTGGTCTTGCCCGCCCCGTTCGCGCCGAGCAATCCGTAGACCTGCCCCGGGTGGCAGGTGAAGGAGACGTCCGAAACCGCGGTGATGACGCCACGTTTCTTGTCTTTGAAGGTCTTGGTGAGATGACGGGCTTCGATCATGGCGGGAGGTGGATTCAGCGGCGCGCGAAAATTCCGGAGGCCACCAGACTGGCGATGCCGGTCGCCAAGCCCACGGCCGGGCCGATAGCCACATCGAGGGCGACCCCAAGGGTAACGGCCATGGCAAGATGACCGGGCCACGGCGAACGGCAGAAGCTGGAGAGATGGTTTTTCATGGTGGGGAAATCACAGGCTCATGCGTTCGCGGAAATCCTGGGCCTGCCGGCGGGAAAGCTCGATCTTGAGTCCGCCCTTGAGCCGGACCAGCAGCCCGCCACTGAACCAGGGCTCGATGCCCTCGACCCAGGCGAGATTGATGACCTGCTTGCGGTTGGCCCGGAAAAAATGCTTGGCGTCGAGGCGTTCCTCCATGGCGGTCAGCGAACGGAAAAGCTGGGGTTTGCAGTCGTCGAAATGCACGCGGGTGTAATTGCCCTCCGATTCGAGCAGGCGGATGTTGCGGACCGGCACGAACCAGCAGCGATCCCCCTCGCGCACGAACACCTTGTCGTCGAGCGTGAGCCGGTGCGACGCCGCCGGCGGGTCGAACGGTTCGCCGCTGCCGCGGTGCCGGAGTTTTTCGAGCGCCGCGACGAGCCGGTTGGGATCGACCGGCTTGAGGAGATAGTCGAGCGCGTTGAACTCAAAGGCCTTCACGGCAAACTCGTCGTAGGCGGTCGTGAAAATCACGGCTGGCAATGGCGGCTCGATCTGCTCCAGCAGGCTGAAGCCGTCCGCCCCGGGCATCTGCACATCGAGGAAGAGGATCTCGGGCCGGAGTCCGGCGATCTTCCGCAGGGCGTCGTCCGTATCCACCGCCTCGCCCGCCACCTCGATGTCCGGATGCGCCGCGAGCAGGCGCCGGAGTTCGTTGCGCGCGAGCCGTTCGTCGTCGATCAGCAGCGCTTTCATGGGTGGGCAGGGTGCAAGGGAATGCGGACCTCGGCGGCCACGAGACCGCCCGCGAGTGAGTTGAGCTGCAGCGTCGCCTGGTCGCCGAAGAGGAGCTTCAGGCGTTCCGAGGCGTTGCGCAAGCCGACACCGGTGGAGGACCCGGCCCGCGCGGCCGACGCGCTGGACGGCGCGCTCAAGTCGCCCGGGTTGGTCACCTGGATGTGCAGGCTGCCCGCCACCACCCGGGCCGAGACGCACAGTTCCCCGCCCTCCCGCCGGACATTGATGCCGTACTTGACCCCGTTTTCCACGAGGGTCTGCAACAACATGGGCGGGACCGGATGGTGCCGGACGTTGTCGTCGATCTCCCAGCGGACCCGCAACCGGTTTTCGTGGCGGATCTGCTCCAGGGCGAGGTAGTCCTCGACGATGCGGAGCTCGTCCTCGAACGGCACCGTCTCCAGCTGGCCGGACTGGAGGGAATAGCGCAGCATGTTGGCGAGGCGCGTGACGGCCTCGCGGGCGCGCGGGGCATCCTCGTCGATCAGGGCGCGCAGGCTGTTGAGGGAGTTGAAGAGGAAGTGCGGATTGACCTGCGACTTCAGCGCGCGGAGTTCGGCCTCTCTGACGCTGGCCACGAGGCGCAGCTGTTCGACCTGCATGCGGTTCAGCCGGTCGAGGATGTGATAAAAAAAATACAGGCACAGCCAGCCGGCCAGCAGGAAGATCCCGTTGAACCAGCTCAGGAGAAGGATGATCGCCGGAGCGTATTTCGGCGGCCACGGCATCTGCAGCACGCCGTAGGTGTAGCCGTAACCCAGGACCGTCCAAAGCAGGGAAAGCACGGCGGCCATGGCCAGCACCCGGGGCACGATGGCCCGCCAGCTCAGTTCCTTCCAGCCCCACCGGGCCATGAACGGACGCGAGTAATGCGTCAGCACGAGGCCGAGGAGAATGATCATCACGATCGTCGAGGTCTCATCGAGATTGTCGTGGATCTGGTTTCCCGACATGTCGCCAAACACCCGGGCGAACCCGAGCTGCATGATCATGAAGACCCCCCAGCCGCCAAGCTGGCACAGGACGTAAAGCCGTTCCCGGGTTCGCTGCAGTCGGGCCTGCGTGTCTTCTGCGCGGTTCAGTGCCACGCGCGAGCGAACCACGGCGCCCCCGGTCACGGCAAGACCGTCCGGAGCTCCGGTCAGGGAAACGAGTGAAGGGGAATCCGCCATCAGAGTGAAAAGGTGCCTGATCCACGCCGGCGGAACACGGCCCTTAGGACAAGCGGTTGACCCGGGATGTCGAGCGGCACTTGCGCCGCCCCCGGGTGTCGCCTCTTTCAATCCGCTGCGGAAAACCCTTTACCCCTCCCCGGCGCCCGCGCACGCTGGCCCTTGGATTTTGATTTCCAGATCTTCGAGCATGAAAGCACGCGTCGTCATCGTCGGCAGTTTCATCCAGGACCTCGCGTTCTACACCGAGAATTTTCCCCAACCCGGCGAATCCGTGGTCGGCGATTTCCGGCCGGGAGCCGGGGGCAAGGGCTTCAACCAGGCGGTGGCGGCCACCCGCGCCGGCGCCCCCACCCTGTTCATTGGCGCCATCGGCCATGATGCTTTCGGGGCCGGAGCGAGGAAATTTGCCCAGGAGGAGGGAGTCCGCGCGGTTTTCATCGAAAAAAAGAAGGAAGCCACCGGCGCGGCGGTGGTGAGCATCAACTCCGCCGGCCAGAACCAGATCATCGTCTCGCTCGGCGCCAATCTCGCCCTCCACAAAAGGGACGTGCCGCTCGCCCCGCTGCAGGGGGCGCAGGTCGTCGTCTGCCAGGGCGAATCGGACTTTCGCACCGTGGCCCACGTGTTGCGCACCGCCCGCAAGGCCGGCGCCACCACGGTGCTGAATCCCGCGCCCATGCGATCCGATTTCGACCTCGGCCTGCTGCGCCACACCGAGGTGCTCGTGCCCAACGAGACGGAATTCTCCACCCTGATGCGCATGCTGCCGCGCAGCAGCGCCCGCTCATTCGCCCCCGAAGACCTCGCGCGCCTGCCCGCCGACCATCTGCACGCCCATTGCCGCGCCCTCAACGTGCCGATCGTCATCGTCACCCTCGGCGCCCGCGGCTGCTTCGTGTCGCAGCCCGATGTCTACACCCGCATCAACCCGCATGATGTGGATCCGGTCGACACGACCGGCGCGGGCGACGCGTTCGTGGGCGGGTTCGCCGCCGGCCTGGTGAAGTTCAACCGCAACATATCCGAAGCGGCCCATTTCGCCAACGCCGTGGCGGCGCTGTCCGTGACCCAGCACGGCACGGCCGCCGCGATGCCGATGGCGCGGGAAATCACGCGTTTCCTGCGAAAACGCGACCATGCGTGAGATCACTGGAAAGCTCTACCGGGTGGGGAGAGCCATGGTCCGCTGGGTCGACATTCCCCAGCGCGTCGTCGCTCGCCTCCAGCTGCCGCCGGCCGAGAAGACGGGTTTGAACGCCCTGTTGCGCTTCAACGGCGACGTCGACCGGGTCACGCTTCTGCCGGGCAAACGGGGACACTACAAGCTGGCCTTCAAAGTCGAGCTGCTGCGGGCCGCGGGCGTCGACGCCGGCGACACGGTCACGTTCACCCTGGACCCCGACACCGCGTCGCGCGAACCGGAGCCTCCCGAAGAAATGCGCAAGGCGTTCCAAGCCCGCCCGTACCTGGCCGAGCGCTGGACGGCGCATTCCGTGGCCATTCGCCGGCAGGTCGTCCGTTACATCCTGGAGGCCAGGACCGCCGAGACCCAAGCCAAGCGTTCATGGATTTTTCTCGAGCGCCTGGCTGACACCGGACGGCTGTCGGGGGGCTGAACCCAGTTCTGCGGAGGAATGGCCGCTGCCGAGCTGAAGACGCATCAGACAGAAACGCAAAAACCCAGCCGGAATGGTTCAGTTGGACGGTCTGCCGCCCTTTTTCGACAGAAACGCTTTGGTTGTAGGGCGGGGTCGCTGACCCCGCCGGCTTCGCACTACATGTCGCGTTCGAGGCGGGGTCAGCGACCCCGCCCTACAGCTCCAACTGCATGGCTTTGGCAGAAACGAGACCGTCAGTTGTTCGGGAAAAAACCTTCGGGCCGGGGCTCGACCAGCCGCCGGGCGAAAAACGGCACAAACTGCGCGATGCCCAGCAGCCCGAGGAGGAAGAGATCTTCCCGATACGGTCCGCCCAGAAAAATTCCGAGCAGACCACAGGCCTCGGCGAGTGCCAGCCCGACGATAAACATCGGCAGCGCGGTGCGGAGCTCGCGAAACCGCGGCAGCACGAGCCAGCGGATCACGATGCTGACGAACAAAGGCACGAGACCGACCAGTCCGGTCAGCGCTTTTTCAGGTGGCAGGACCGGCAGCGGTCTCCGGCCCAAGGCGACGTAAACGATCGTCAAGCCGAGAAGAATCGAGGCCCAAAGGATCCACCAGATCATCACCTGCGCCTTGGCTCGCTGGATTTCGGGCGTCATGGTCACGCGCCGACCGGGTGCCAGGTGGTCTTGAATTCCACGAAGTCGCGGATCTCGTACAGGCTTTGCGCCGTGTCCGCGAACCAGTCGGTCGGATCCTCGGCGTGGCGCAGCTTCACGCGCTTCACGCTGTCCGCCGCCCCGAGCTTGAGCGTCTTGCGTTCTTCGACCGCCGCCACGCCGGCGAGGGCACGCAGGTGGGTGTGCGTCGCGAAGGTGGGCACGAGCTCCCGGCGGAAACCGGTGAGCAGATTGACCACCCCGCCGGGCAGGTCGCTCGTCGCCAGCATCTCGCCGAGCACGATGGCCGGGTAGGGTTGCGCGGAGGAGGCGAGCGCGACGACGGTGTTGCCGCTGGTGATGGCCGGGGCAACCAGCGAAACCAGTGCCAGCAACGGCGCCTCGTACGGGGCGAGCACGCCGACGATGCCCACCGGCTCGGTCACGGTGAAGTTGAAGTGTGGCGAGGCGACGGGGTTCACGCTGCCGAGGACCTGTTCGTATTTGTCGGCCCAGCCGGCGTAATAGATGAGGCGATCGATGGTAGCGGTGATTTCGCGGAGCGCGGCGGCTCGGGAAAGCGGACGTCCATTCCGCGGTGAGCCTCCTTCGCCAAGGCTTCGGAGCCCAGGGGGCACCCCGCCCACAAGTAGGGCGTCGAGCAAGTCGGCTTTGCGGGCCTCGAGCATTTCGCCGAGGCGGTAGAGGATCTGGCCGCGGTTGTAAGGCGTGCGCTTCGCCCAACCCGGGCCGGCCTTGGCGGCGGCCTCGACGGCGTTGCGCAGGTCCTTGCGCGTGCACTGCGGAATGTTGGCAAAGAAAGCGCCCGCGGCATCCTTGAGCGGAAACGTGCGTCCGCTCTCGGAGCGGATGAACGCTCCGCCGACATAAACCTTCGGCGTTTTGGTGACGGGGAGACGGGGCATGGGAAATTTGGTGCGGGCGGGGATCCTCAGGATTCCGCCGCGGCCTCGGCCAGGGGCACCGGTTCCTCGCCTTGGAGGTAGGTTTTTTCGCGGTACGCCCTGGCCACAAAAACGAAGACGGCCACGCAACCGATGGAAAGTGCGGCAAAGAAATTATAGTAGGCGGCGCCCTGCAGCTTCACGGTTCCATCGGGGTTCTCGATAAACAGATGGACCAGCGCGGTGAACGCGTTGCCCGCGGAGATGGAAAGAAGATAGAGCGCCATGACGATCGATTTCATGGATCGCGGCGACTGGGTGTAGGCGAACTCCAGCGAGGTGATCGAAACCATCACCTCGCCCGCGGAAAGCAGCGCATACGCGGGCATCTGCCAGCCGATGTTCGGCTTCAGGCCGGCCGCGATCTGGGTTTCGATCCACGCACTGACCATGAAGGAGCCGCCGGTGACAATGAGTCCGAGTCCGATCTTCCGCAGCGGTGTGAGCGGGAACACGCGATTGATCGCGGGATAGATGATATATTGGAACAGCGGGATGAACGCCAGGATCATGATGGCGTTGACCGCCTGGATCTGGGAGGAGAGCCAGTTGATGCCCAGGAAATGCAGGTTCATTTTCTCCGCCTGCAGCACCCACTCGCCGCCGCTCTGGTCCCAGAGCGACCAGAAGACCGCAACGAAGGCGAAAATCACGGCGAGCCGGCCGAGCGCCGCGAAGCCCGCGCGGTTAAAGGTATCCCGAATGAAGGTCTTGCCGCCCGGCGGAATGTGCGCGAATTTGCAACGACCCAGCCAGAAGACGACGGCGGCCAGCAGCATCAACGCCGCCGGCACGCCAAAGGCCCAGCGCGACCCGTAATGCTCGAGCAGCCACGGGACGAGCAGGATCGAAAAGAACGAACCGAAATTGACCGAGAAATAAAACCAGCCGAACGCCCGTGACAGGAGCGGCTGGTTTTCCGGGCCGAACTGGTCGCCCACGTGGGACGACACACACGGCTTGATGCCTCCAGCGCCCAGGGCGATGAGACCGAGGCCGAGACCGAGGCCGAGCCGCGTATCGTCGAACGCCAACACCACGCTGCCAAGGCAATAGACGAGCGACAGCCAGAAGATGGTCCGGTACTTGCCCCAAAAAGCATCGGAGATGATGGCACCGAGAATCGGGAAAAAATAATTTGTCGCCACAAACCAGTGATACCACTGGTTGGCTTCGTTTTCCCCCATGGGTGCGAGCGCGCCGGAACGGTTGCGCAGATATTGCGTCATGAACACCACCAACACGGCGCGCATCCCGTAGAAATTGAAGCGCTCGGCCGCCTCGTTGCCGACGATGTACGGGATGCCCGGCGGCATCGTGGACAGCTTTTGCGGAGCGGTGAGATATTTGGGATTATCGGCCATGAATTTTCGACAGAATTAACAAAATGGACAAAATATTCTGAGCGCGGAGGAATGTTCTGACATTTTGTAGATTCTGTTCATTCTGTCAGAAACTCAGACCAACCGGCAGTAGTCGAGCAGGCCCTGGCGGCCGCCCTCGCGGCCGAAGCCGGACTCCTTG
>CAYZGG010000034.1:0-39627 GCA_964477955.1 uncultured Opitutaceae bacterium | reverse complement strand
AAAAAGACGCCCCATGGACCAAATTTCTGATTTTTCATGGGAGCCGATCAACCTTGGAGGGTACGCGAACTTCGAAAATCTCCTCAGCGCGGAGGTCGTCCAACACGGTCCGTTGTACTGGCGGCGGGTCCGGCCGTTTTTCTTTCGCCCGCTGGTGGAGTTCGAAGAATACGATCCGGCTGAAACCCCGCTTCCGGTCAACGGTGTCGTGGGCCTGACCCAACATGCCGTGCCGCCCACCGCGCCGGCCAACTCCCGCCTGAACTTTCTTTTTTTTGAGGACACCAGGAATTATTCCAGCGGCGGACTGGATCGATATCGGAGAAAACAGCTGAACCAGGCGGCCCGGCACTTTGCGGTCCGTCGCATTGTCGATCTCTCCCATTTCCAGAAGAAAGCGCACCCGGTCTTCCTCTCCTTCTACGAACGAACCCATTACGAATATGGCTCCCAACGCCGCGATCCGGCCGAGTTCGCCCGATGGGCCGAGGCGCTTTTTCGCCTCCCGGGAGTGCTCATCCTCGGCGGCTACGAGGGAGACGAACTCGTCGGGGTCAGTCTTTCGTTTCTCCTGAAGGACACCGTCATCTACACCAGCTTTTTTTGCACCACGGATTCCATGCGCCGCTTCCTCGCCGATCTGGTCCTGCACGCGATCAGGAGCGCCGCGGCGGCCAATCCCGCCATCGCGCGGATCTCGGTTGGCATGTACAAAGGCAACAAGGGTCTGGACGATTTCAAATTTCTCCGCGGCGCCACCTGCGTGCAGAAGCGCGCCTTGATCCGCGGCAATCCCCTCGCCCGGATGATGCTGAAAATCGCCTGGCCCCGGGCGCATGCAAAACTGGTCGGGGTCCTGCCCGACTCCTTTCCGTCGTCGGTGGCGGATCACCAACGGCCGTGAGCCCGATGCGCTGCCCTGCCCTCCGCAGACCCGGCCGGTCGCGCGACCCGCACCCGGTGCTTTCGCCCGCTCCGGACAAAAACAGAAATCGCCGCAATGAGTGAAATCGACCCAGCGCCGGGAGCGCCCGCCGAAGCAGCCGGAGGGCTCAAACCCGCCGGAACCTTGCTCGACACAAAGACGAGCGGTCAGCGCCCGGTTTCGGCGTGGGTTTCCGAGTCCCTGTCCGACGATTCCTGGGACGTGTTTTTGCAGAACACGCCGTTGGGGCATTTTCAGCAATCGTCCGTCTGGGCCTCGGTCAAGGCTGATGAGGGATGGGCCCCGGTTCGGGTCGTGCTCTGGCAAAGCGACGCCATCGTCGGGGGCTTTCAGATTCTCGTCCGGTCCCGGGGCTGGTTTCGCGAAGGCTTTCTCAACAAGGGTCCCGTGTATCCCGGCGACGATCCGGAAATCATGCAGTGGGTGGTCGGCCTGGTCCAACGTTCGGCCAGGATCCACCGGATCACCCTGCTGCTAATCCAGGTTCCCGATCTGGACCGGACCCTTGCCTCGATCCAGCACAGCCGCGGCTTCGCCCCCAATGTCCTGGCTCAGATTGTCACGGCGACACTCTGTGTTCCGCTGGGTCCGCCGCTTCCCCCCGCAGAATCGCGCATGCGCCGCAGCATCCAGCTCGACGCCCGGCAGTCGGCCAAGCGCGGTTTGACCGTGCGCGAGGGCAACGCGGAGGACATCCCGTGTTTTTTCCGGCTGATGGGCATAACCTGCCGCCGGCAGAACAGCCAGCCGAACCCGGCTTCCGAACAGGCCACGCTGAAGCTGTGGCAGTCCTTTCACCAGAAGGGCCTCGGCCGGCTGACCATCGCTGAATTCGACGGCAAGCCGACGGCAGGGCTTTTCGCCGTGCAATTCGGCCGCCGGGTCACCGCCTGGAAAAAAGGTTGGGACGAGGAGAATCGGGACAAGCACCCGAACACGCTGCTTTCGTTCGAATCAATCAAATGGGCGGAGGCACACCAGGCTACCCTCTATGATTTCGGCGCATTTGACCGGACCTTCGCCCGTCAACTCCTCGCCGGCGAACCGGTCGATCAGCGGCTGCGCAGCTCCCGCTACTTTTACCTGATGGGCTTCGCGGCCGAGCCCCAGCTGCAAGCGCTGGCCCAGGTCTGGATTGGAAATCCTCTCGCCCGCGCGGCCTACCGCGCGTACGCCGCCGTCCGCGGAGCCGCGAACAAGAGTGAGGCCTAGTATCCTGTCGGGAAGTTCGGTCCATAATTCCTGTTTCCTATTTGAAATGCAGGAACCGTTTACAGGCGACCCTGGACGTATTTTGCCCGTGGCGGCTACGAATCGCCGGACCGTAGCGGTCGTGGTGGTCTCTGAGCCCTGAGCGGCTCGTCTCCGCCCACGACCCTGAGCCGGTCGAAAGAGCCAGCAAGCGCCTGCAATCTGCCACGAACTTCTGAGGACTATCTCTCGCGGAGGCGACGAAGGGAAAAGGAGCTTCGCTCTCAGCCGGCCTTCGCGGACTTCAGCAATTCCACGAGAAAATCGGCCGCGGCGTTTTTGAAAATGCTCCAGCCTTCAACGCGGTCCACATCCCGGCGCTGAAAATCAATTTCTGCCGGCTACTTTTCAGGCGGTGCTACACCGCCCTCAAGCGCTGCGCATTTTTTTCGGTCCACCCGGCCCATTCGCAAAACGTCGGCGACGCCCTGGACCGTCCGGAGCGCGACCGGAGATGGATCGAAGGTCAACATACCCCGTGCTCCGTCATTTTCGGCCGTGTGCTTCTGCATGGGCTCAACGCATCTCCGTCTTATAAAATGACCCGCGGAGCGGCCTTATGCCAATCGATTGCGAGATTATGGCTGCATGAGGTCTGTGTCCCCATGGCCAAGTCGCCCTGCCAGAAATCGATTAGAACACTTTTGTTGTTAATCAGCAAATGTTTATGCTACACCCGTCGAACGTCGGATACTCTTACAAAAACAGGTTTCTGTTTTCGAATCGCCTAAATCAATAAACAGTAATCAATAATGACATTATTAAAGCGGGTGTAAAAAATACCCCCTCTTCTTCTGTCAATATTCCTTACAGAAATTGCGTTCAGGAAAGAGATAGCGACAAATTTGCGAATAAAATAATTACCTATCTATCTACAGTCGTGATTATAATGAATCATCGAATAAAAATTCAGGCCCTTGGCCCATGCATTGCTATTATCTCTTCGAAAGAGAAATTTAACACTCCACAAACCATGAAAATCAAATCACTCATCTGTTCCTTGGCCATCGGTGCTGGCCTGGTAACTTCCAACCTTTTGGCCAATAGCGTCACCTTCAGTGGCGGCATTGGTGACGAGGTCATCGTGCACTCCAGCAACAACGGCACGTTTGCCTCCTTCTGCCTTGAAGCCAATGTGTTCGTGTCATCCAACGGGGTCTACACGTACACGATCAATCCGGACGCCATCGCTGGCGGGCCCAACATGCACGGTCCGGCCGGCCCTGGCGGCGGCGACCTGATCTCCTTC
Source organism: uncultured Opitutaceae bacterium (assembly GCA_964477955.1). Lineage (GTDB taxonomy): Bacteria > Verrucomicrobiota > Verrucomicrobiia > Opitutales > Opitutaceae > Didemnitutus. The sequence goes on along the minus strand of CAYZGG010000034.1, from coordinate 36,181 downwards.
GGCACCACTTGGCTCTTCACGCAGTTCCACAATGGCACGCTTGACGATGCCTTCGCTGGTGGCGGCGGCAACTACAAGCACCACGAGCTGCAAAACTCGGTCGCCCTCCAGAATGCGATCTGGATGCTGGAAGATGAAATCACGCCCACGACGACGAACTTCTACCTGAACGAAGTCCAGGCCATCTTCGGAAGCAAAGTGTACGACAACGCCAACTCCGACGTGATCGCGCTCAATCCTTGGAAGGGCAAAACGGACGTTCAGTCCTTTCTCTATATGCCCGATGGTGGCATGACCGCCCTGCTCCTCGGCCTCGGTTTGGTCGGTCTGAGCGTCGCCGCTCGCCGCAGCCGCAAGGTTTGATTCCAGAGTTAAATTTCTCTCTCTTAAAGCCCGGCTTCGGCCGGGCTTTTTTTGTGCCTCCCACCGACCGGGCCGGAGGCGATGCGCGCATTCGGGCGCAGCCGCAAGGTGCCTGACAAATGGAGACCGGCCGAAGCTGAGGGTTTCCGCTGAAAGGAATATCGGAATCGTTTTAGGTGGCCTCGCCGCGCCCGTTCTCATAAGAATTTTTTGTGTTTGGAACCGATGCCACGTTGTTGAGCCCCCCCGCCAGGACCTCGCGCCGATGAACGCCGCCATGGTCCTGCCCTACGCCGGCGCCGTTTTGAGCGGGCTGCTCGCCTGCGCCACTGCCGTGCGGGCCCGGCGCTCGGTGGCCCGCTGGGCCTTTGTGGCCGGCATGCTGGCCCTGACCGTTGAAGGAATCCTGAGCGGAATCCTGTCCGGTGCCGTCTCCCCCGCCGAGGTTTTCCGCCTGCAACTCTGGCTGATATCGGCCACCGCGGTTGTCCCCGGCCCCTGGCTGCTGTTCAGCCTGACCTATGCCCGCGGCAATGCCCGCGAGTTTCTTGTTCGGTGGTGGTGGGTTCTGATCGCAGTCCTGATCGGACCGCCGGCTCTGGCCCTTGCGATGCAGGACAATCTGGTGGTGGCCACCCTCCCGCCGGGCAGCGGAGGCTCCTGGTTCTATCGTTTGGGCACTCCCGGCGTGGTTCTCAATCTGTCCCTTCTCTGCGCTTCGCTCCTGGTCCTCATGAACCTGGAGCGGACCTTTCGCGCCGCGATCGGCACGGCCCGCTGGCGCATCAAATACATGCTCATGGGCGTCGGGTTGCTGTTTGTCGTCCGGATTTTCATCACGAGCCAGACCCTGCTTTTTCGCGGACTGATCCTGTCCATCGAAAGCCTCAACTCCGCCACCGTCCTGGTGGCCTCACTGCTCATGATCCGGTCGCTGATGCGCACGGGCCGTTCCGAACTGGATGTCTATCCCTCCCACTATGTCCTGCACAGTTCCGCCACCGTATTTCTTGTCGGGCTCTACCTGCTGATCGTCGGCGCGCTGGCCAAGGTGGTGACCTACCTCGGCGGGGACGCCACCTTCTCGTACAAAGCGATGCTGGTGCTGGTTTCGCTGGTTTTGCTGGCCATTCTTCTCCAGTCCGACCGGGTCCAATACCAATTGCGCCGCTTCATCAGCCGCAATTTCCAGCGCCCGATGTATGACTACCGGTCGGTCTGGCGCAAATTCACCGAGGACACGGCCTCCCGGGTCGAGCAGGAGCAGTTCTGCCGCGCGGTGGTCAAGCTGGTCGCGGAAATTTTTCAAACGTTGTCGGTGACCATCTGGCTCGCCGACTCCCACCAGCAGGAATTGACCCTCGCCGCCTCGACCTTCCTTTCCGAGACACGCGCGCGGAAACTGGCCCCGGATGCAAGCGAGGCCAAGGCGGTGCTGGAACAGCTGCAGGCGCACACCGATCCGGTCGATTTTGAAAATATCGAGGACAAATGGGCCGCCACCCTGCGACACTGCCACCCGGATGAGTTTCACAAGGGTGGCACCCGCGTGTGCGTGCCGGTGTTCGCCGGACAGGAGGTGCTTGCTCTGATCGTTCTGGGGGATCGGGTCAGCGGCGTCGCCTTCACCTTTCAGGACTTCGACCTGCTCAAAGCGATCGGTGATCACGTCGCCTCCAGCCTTTTGAATTTCCGCCTCTCCCAACGGCTGCTCCAGGCCCGCGAGCACGAGGCGTTTCAGACGATGGCCACCTTTTTTGTCCACGACCTCAAGAATGCCGCGACCACGCTCAATTTGATGCTGAAAAACCTGCCGACCCACTTCGACGATCCGGCCTTCCGGGAGGATGCGTTGCGCGGTGTGTCGAAAACCGTCACGCATATCAACACCCTGATCAGCCGTCTGGGGCAGTTGCGCAACGAGTTGAAGATCCAGCCGGTGAACTCCGATCTGAATGAAGTGGTGGCGGCCGCCCTGGGTGGCCTGGAGCAGAACGCCGGCATACCGGTCGAACTCAGCCTCGGGACGCTGCCCCGCATCCCCCTGGATCGGGAACACTTCGCCAAAGTGGTCACCAATCTGGCGCTGAATTCCCAGGAGGCGATGACCGGCAGCGGTCGCATTCAGGTCCAGACGAGTCTGTCCGGGTCCTGGGCGCTGCTGACGGTTTCCGACAACGGCTGCGGGATGAGCGCCGACTTTGTGGCCAAATCCCTCTTCCGTCCCTTTCAAACGACCAAGAAAAACGGGATCGGCATCGGCATGTTTCAAAGCAAGATGATCATTGAGGCCCATGGCGGCAGAATTGCGGTTGAAAGTTCGCCCGGTCAGGGCACGACCTTTCAGATCTTTCTGCCGATCTCCTCCCAATCTTTTCGATGAAACCAAAACTTCTGATTGTTGATGATGACGAGGAGATCCGGACCCAGATGAAATGGGCCCTCGCCGGCGATTACGAAATCCTTCTGGCGGGTGATCGCGCCCAGGCCTTGGAACAGTTTCGGACAGCGCGGCCGGCGGCCGTCCTGCTGGACCTCGGGCTTCCACCCAATCCCGGCACGCCCGAAGAAGGCCTGAACACCCTGTCCGAGCTCCTGGCTTTGGACAATCTTGCCAAGGTCGTCATCGTCACCGGGCAGGCCGAAAAGAACATCGCACTTCAGGCCGTCGGCACGGGCGCGTACGACATTCTGGGCAAACCGGTGGACATGGATGAACTGAAGGTGCTTTTGAAACGCTGTTTCCATGTCGCCCATCTCGAGCGGGAATACCGGGACGTCCAGCAGCGCCTGAACGGCGGGATCTTTGAGGGTATGTTGGGCACCAACCCGCGGATTCAGGCGGTTTTCGATTCGATCCAGAAGGTCGCCACGACGAATGCTCCCGTCCTGATTCTGGGTGAAAGTGGCACGGGCAAGGAAATGGTGGCCAAGGCCATTCACCAGCGAAGCGGGCGGAAAGACGGCCCGTTTGTCGCCATCAACTGCAGCGCGATTCCGGAGACTCTGATGGAAAGCGAGCTGTTCGGCCACGAGAAGGGCACTTTTACCGGCGCGCATCAGCAACGCAAAGGACGCATCGAGTCGGCGAACGGTGGGACGCTGTTTCTCGATGAAATCGGCGAAGTTTCCCTGCCGATCCAGGTCAAATTGCTCCGGTTTTTGCAGGAACAGCGAATTGAACGGGTGGGCGGGCGGCAGGAAATCACGGTCGATGCGCGGGTGGTTGCCGCCACCAATGCGGACCTGAAAAAAGGCATGAGCCAGGGTTCCTTTCGCGAAGACCTCTTCTATCGACTGGCGGTCGTACAGGTGATGCTTCCACCGCTGCGCGACCGCGACGAAGACGTGCTCTTTCTGGCCCAGTCCTTTCTGCAGCGCATCAGCATTGAAGTGGGAAAGAGTGGCATCACGCTTGGGCCGGACGCCGTGCGGGCCATCCGGCAGCATTCCTGGCCGGGCAATATCCGGGAACTACAGAACCGTGTGCGCCGGGCCGTGATCATGTGCGAGGGCAAACGCATCGCCCCCCGTGATCTCGAGCTGCATTCGGGCACCGCCGCGCCGTTCCGCACCACGACGCTCAAGGAGGCCCGCGAATCAGTTGAGCGCGACCTGATCCAACAAGCCCTGAAGCGGCACGCCGGGAAAATCACCGCCGCTGCGAGTGAGCTGGGAATCAGCCGGCCGACGTTTTATGAACTGATGGAGAAGCTCGGCATTCAAAAACCCGATCTCGACCGGGAGTAGTCATCCTGGATTCCGCAGAACAACAGGTCGATTTAACCACGGATGTCACGGATCTACGCGGATACAGAAAAAATCAGGAAGAAATTCCTGATTTAAATCCCTTCGCCTGCCGGATGGATTCCGCTGAATTGATAATCCGTGCTCATCCGCGAAATCCGTGGTTTCAACTGCGTCTTTCAGGGTCATTGGTCGGCGGAAAGGTAGCCCGCACTCCGCGGGAAATCCCCGCCCGGTCTTTTTGTGAAAGCGCATCCCGCGGGCCGGGAACAATCCGGCACGACTGCGCTCAGAATTTCAGCGAAACCTGGTCGCCCTTGAGGCCGATGCGGCTGAAGCGATCATTGAAATCGGTGTCAGCCAGCTGGCGGGTCAGGCGTTCGCGCACGATTTTCGGGGCCTGCGGCTCCGGCGCATAGTATCTCTCGCCAAACTGGGCCAACAAGCGACTGCGCTTGGAGGTCACGGCCGTGACCGAAGTGAGTTCTGCGGTCGTGACATTGGGCGCCTGCTGGCGCGCCGTCGTGGCAAAGAAACGTCCGTTTATCCCGGTTTGGTCAAATTCCGGATCGAGGCGGGAGACGTTGCCCGCGATTGAAGCTTCCGGGATGCGATCGGCCGGTGCCGGCGCGCTCCAAGGCGTAAGTTCTGCGGCACGCTCAGGAAGGTTGGCCGATAGAGGCGCGAGGGCCAAGTTCTCCGACGGCGGCACTGCCGTATTATTGGCCGGCAGCGCGGTCGAGGCCGCTGGAGCAACCGGAGCTGCGGCTATTGGGCCTGCGCCAGCCACCGTTGGACTCTGGATCTGGTTCCCGGCGCGAGCCGCCTGGGCCGGATTGAAATATCGCACCGAAACGAGGGTGCAGGCGATCACTGCAGTCGCTCCCAGCGGGAGGAAGGCCCGGCGACGGGCGAGCAGATGAACGGCCGATTGCCACCACGGGCGCCGATGCAGCAAGGCCGTCAGCTGTTTTTCGCGGAGCGTATTTTCAAATCGCACCCAAAATTCCGCCGATGGCCGCTCGGCCCGTTTCAAACGCAGTAAATCTTCAACTGTGACGCGCGGACGATGAGGAGATTCAGGCATAATCAATGGAGATATTTACTCAACTCACCTTGCAGGAATTGTTTGGCGTAATGCAGCCGGGAGCGAACCGTGCCCTCCGAGCAGTTCATGACTTGCGCGATCTCGGTGTGGCTTAACCCGTCGATTTCGAATAAAGTAATCACTGTGCGATGTTTGATAGACAGTTTTTGCATCGCTTCGTTCAATTTTTCCTGGAGTTCGCGCAGGCACGCGTCGCGGTCGGCCGAATTGCTATCAAGCAACCGATCAGCCAGTTGTGTTTTCTCCACGCCCTCCTGAATCGCTTCCAGGCTAAAGAAGTGACGCAACCTATTGCGCCTCAAATGGCTAAGTGTACTGTTAACCGCTATCTTATAGAGCCAGGTGAAGAAGGAGGACTGTCCGTGAAACCGATTGATCGCTTGAAACGCCTTGATGAAAGCGTCTTGGGTCAAATCCGCCGCATCTTCCCGATTAGACGTCAGATTATAGACGACGCCGAATACTCGTTCGCGATACTTCCGGATCAACTGGTCAAATGCGGCCACTTCGCCGGCCTGCACGGCCTTCACCACCGAATAATCCGCATCAGCCTCCTGCCGGCGTTCCGGGGAGACCGCAATGGTGCGGGTGAAAACCTTGGAGAGGTCCATGGCGGTAGATGGAGAATAAATCGGCCTTCGCCCAGAGCAAATTAATATTAGGCCCCGGCCAATTGCGACCGATTCTGTAACGAGTCAACCTGGTTCTTCAGCATGGCACAGAGCGGGCGCATCAACGAAACGGGCGCCAGCGATTCGTGCGGACGGAGGGCGGCGAGGGCCGCGGAAAGCTCGGCCTCAACCGCCGTCACGACCTCTCCCACGATGTGGTATTCGCGCATCCGCGCCGCACTCGCCGCCAGGGACTGCGGACTGTTTCCTTGGATGACCGCCAGTAGCTCGGCCCGTTCGGGCCCGGAAAGCTTTTCCAGCAGCAGCATCAGCGGCAGGGTCAGCTTGCCGCTGGCCAGATCGGTGCCCAGGGTTTTGCCAATCCGCTTTTCCTCACCGAAAAAATCCACCAGGTCATCATAGATCTGATAGGCAACGCCAAGGTGCCGGCCGAAGTCGTCGGCCGCCTGCACAAACACCGGCGGAAAACCGGAGATCATCGCACCCAGGACACAGGATACCCGGAAAAGCTCGGCCGTTTTCAGATCGATCACCCGGTAGTAGTCCGCCAAGGAGACCTGCGTGTCGCGCCGGCGCATCGTTTGCATGATCTCGCCGGAACACACCTTGCGGGTCGACTCCGACACGAGGCGGCAAACCTCCACGGTGGGAAACTGCGAAGCGACGTGCAGCGCCTGGGAGAACAAGGCGTCGCCCAGCAGCACGGCCGCGTCGGGGCCAAATTCCCGAGACGCCGTCCGGCGGCTCCGGCGGATTTCCGCCCGGTCCATGATATCGTCGTGCACGAGCGTGGCGAGATGGATCATCTCCACCACCCCGGCCGCCCGCACGAGCCCGTCATTCGCGCCGGGACTCCCGCCCTGCCAGCCGCTCACAAAAACCAGGGTTGGTCGGATTCGCTTTCCCGTACTCTCGAGGCAATAGGCCGCCATGGAGCGGATTTCCGGCTCAAAATGGGCAATCTGGCCGGCGATGAACACGTCCAGTGCGGCCATGTGCGGAACAATCAGGCGGAACACCTGGTTGAAATCCCCCTCGGGCTTCGTGGCGGCACTACTCAGAGCGAACATTGGTCAAAGTTAGGCCGCTTCCGAAAAAATGGCTAACAAATACTGTGTCGCCGCCACGTCTTGGGGCTCGGCCAAAAATCTTGGCGGCAAAAAGGGCGCATCCATCAAGGATGCGCCCGAGTAAAGTACGCCGAGAGCAGATCGGCAGGTCTATCTTATTTCTTATCCGAATCCGTCGGCTTGGTATAAATGTCGGACCCCTTGCCGGCGCGCTGGCCCGGCAGCAATTCCTCTCTGCTCATGCCGGTGCTCTGGATGATCTTGGGGTCAAAAACTTCCTCCGGCGCGGCGCCATCGGCACTGAGGGTGCGCGCGGTGATGAAAATGAGCAAATTCGTCTTCTTGTCATCAATATCCTTCGAGCTGAACAGGCGGCCCAGGCCGGGGATGCTCCCGAGGATCGGCACCTTCGAGGTGGCATTGGTTTTCTGTCCGGTGACCAGGCCGCCGATGCCGACGGTGTATCCGCTCTGAAGCGAAACCTGGGTCTTCACCTTCCGGGTCGAGATAATTGGAATGGATGCTCCGCCCGCCCCACCAAAGGTCGTTGAACCGGCCTGCTGACTGACCTCGGGCTCGAGGGACAGTTTGATCGTGCCCTTCGCATTGACCTGCGGGGTTACCTTCATGGTCACGCCGATCGGCTTGTACGTAAAGCCGGACACCTCGAATGAGCCGGTCTGTTGGTTATATTGGTAACTCGGAACGGGAAACTCCTCGCCGATGTCGATGTAGGCCTCGACATTGTTCAGCGTCACCACCGTGGGGTTTGAAACAACCTTGCTGCCGCTCAGAGTGTCCAAGGCGCTGATCACCATATTGAATTGGGCGGCATTGAACACCGAAGTGATGTTATGAGTCGCCGTGTCGGCCAGCGTCTGCACCAAGGAAGAGGCTCCACCAAAGTTCGGATACGTGGCGTCAATGACCGCCGGGACCGCCGGGACATACCCAGGTTGACCCAAAACGCCACTGGCCGCGGTGCCCGTGCCCGGGCGGACCGCGTAGGTGGGCGCAGGTACCAAAGGCGCTCCGTTCGGAGGGTTGACGACCTGGCCCGCCACCGCATTTGCCTGGGTGATGAAGGGGTAGTTCGCGTTGGTCGCGGTATTTGACTGGGCGACGCCATTGGATTGAGAGTGCTGATAGTTCTGCTGGAAGGGACCGCCGCTGACGTTATAGCCCGCCAGCGAGGACCAATTGACGCCGAGGTTGTGGATGTTCTCGTTCGAGACCTCGATGAATTTGGATTCGATCATCACCTGATCCGTCGCCTTGTCGAGCTGGTCGATGATCGTGCGAATCCGGCCCATGCGGGAGGGACGCTCGGTCACCACAAGACCGTTGCTGCGGGCATCGATCAGGATCTTGCCGCCGGTCGCCGCGTCGACGAGACCGTCAATCGTCGGCTTGATTTCGGCCGCCTTGGCGTTGTTCAGCACGAACACCTCGGTGACCACCGGCTCCTGCTGCAGGGAATCGTTGCTGACAATCTTGATGATGTTTCCTTCCTCGACGTAATTGAAGCCGGCGGGGGTCAGCACCACGTGGAAAATCTGCCGCCAGGTCACATCGCGCAGTTTGATCGAGGTCTTGCCCGTCAGGGTGTCCGGCACGACGAGATTCAGCTCGAAGAGATCGGCGACATTGCGCAGGATGGTTTTGATATCCTCGTCCGGGAAGTCCACGGAAAGAGTATCCTTGTCACGACTGACACTGTTCTGGCTGGCGGGCTGGGCCGCCGAACCGCCAACAGTTTCAGTCTTGGCAGGCTGGGCTGCCTGGAGGGCCGCGGCCTCGGTTTTCGCGGGCTCAGCTGCCGGGGGCGTCGCTGTCTGCGCCAGACTTTGCACAGTCAGGCAGAGCGCAGCAAACGACAGCAGGGATGTGCGTATATTCATAGTGCGTTTCCTTATTTGATTGGCCGGGTGTATTCCTCGCGGTTGAGACGAAGGGTGAAACTGGTGCGGTCTACAGCGACAATTTCTATCGTGTATTCCGAGCCTTCAAAGGTTATTGTCATGGGCGAACCTGCTTTGACTCGCTTTTGACCGAAGAGGAGAACGGGTTCGCCGCCCATGACAAAATATCCGTTGGGCTTGAGTGTGGCCGCAATGGCGGCGAGCCGGTCCCGGTCCGACCGGTGGGCTTGATGCGAATCTCCGCCTGAAAGTTGATCGGGGCGAACAGCTCCCGTCGCCTCCGCAAACGCGGCGGAATGAAACGGGTCGAGCGCATTGGCCGGCAAGGCCGCCGGCCTGATCGCGACCAGGGTTTCTGCGACCGCCAGGCTTCTCTGGCGGTCGCCAGGATTCGTGACCTGCTGGGATTTCAGGGAGCCAACGGCGAGCGACGCCGCCGCGATCAGCATCAGGCATGCGCGTGATTTCATGGTGTTCCGAGCAGTTCGACGTTCATCGCCACACTCAGGGCGTCGCCACCCGCGTCCGCCCCGGCGATTTTGCTGAAAGAAAGGGTGTTGAATCTGGCAAAGTGCCGGCCGCTCTCGAGCCGACGCATGAAATCCATCACGTGGGGGAACGAACCCTGCACCGTCACGTTGTAAGGCACTCCGATGTACAGCGCCTTCGATGGCCGGCCGATCTGATTTTGCCGCACATCGACCAGCTTCACCCCCGTGTCGTTTTCCAACCGGTAGAAATATTGGAGGTTGATCGCCAGCTGGCCGGCGTGAACCAGTCGGCTTTCCAGATTCTTGGTGGCCCGCTGGATCGTCTCAATCTGCTGGGGCAGACTCGCGGCATTCCTGACGTTCGCCAGAATCTCCTGGTCCGCCTTGAACGCCTCGTCATAGGCCGCCTTGCTGGCGTCAATCTCGTCCCAGCGGAAGTAGAGCACGCCCAGGCACACCAGTGCGATCACCGCACAGACCACCACGACCGGACGCTTCTTGACAAAAATGATGACGTCGGAACCGCTCATGGCTTCTTGGCCTTTCCAGGGGATTTGAAGATCAGGGCGATTTCAAAACTCAGCACGCCGCTGCGGGTGTCGGCATTCAGGGAATTCAACGTCACTGAATCGAAGACGGCGGCCAGTTTCGGCGCGCCGCGCAGGACATCCACGTAGTTGGACGCCGCTCCGCTGGCCTGGTCTTTGGTGCCGGCAATCAAGCCGTGCAGGATGCAGACGGACGTGCCCGCTTCGCCGAAATGGATGTCCGCCGACTCAATCTGGACTTCCTTCGGCAGGGTCTGCCCGAGCAGGAGAATCAGGTCCGACGGCGCAACGGGGCGCAGGACAAAGGCATTGGCCTCGAGGATCTTTGCTTCCTCGTCGGCAAAAAGCTTTGAATGCTGCAGGGCTGCCTTGCTTTGCCCCTGGTTCTTGTCGATCTCCGCCTGGGCTTCGGCCACCTGGTTGCTGATGCCGTAGAAGCGGTATTCGCGATACCCCACCACCAACAGGAGGCTGGCGGCGATCGCGATGGCCGCCGCATTGAGGAAGAAGGTCGTGCGCACGACCTTGGTATCCGGCAATCTTTCGTAATCACGAAAGTTGGGATGCCACAGCGGCGGACCCGCCTGCGAAGCGTCACTTTTTCGCATCAATGACAGTTGAAGCGGGAGCATGGTTGTAAGAGGCCATCAGTGAAAAAAGTCCGAGCCACCGGTCATCCGCCGTCGGAGGAGTCACACCATCAGCGAAACGGATGCCCAGAAACTCAAGCCACGGGAGCAAATCCAATTTGAAAACGCTTACGCCCAGCGAACCGGCGATGGTCGTGCTCAACCAGCCGAGATTGGGCGGCAGATGCAGGCACAGCACGCAACTGATCGACTGGCCGGTTTGCACCTCGTAGAATCCAATGGAGGACTGCAGCTCCTTGAGCAGTTTCTTGATCAACGTGCCCCCCATGCTGGTGAAATCAAAGGTGTTGGAATAAAAAAGTTTCCGGGCCGATTCCTCGTCTTTCAGCCCCAGCTCCTTCTGCACCACGGGAATCATCGACGAAATGCCGCTGGGAATCGGCCGCGAAATGTCGAGCCCATCGGCGCTCAGAATGTAACTTTGCGTCGCTTCGTAGCCCATTTCGAGCAGCAGCAACGGAGTCGAGTTTTGCTTGAATTTCAGGTAGCTGACCAACCCGCCCAGCATCGCCACCGACGTAAGTTCCAGGTATTCCGGGTAAATGCCGGTCCCCAAAAGGCTGTCCTGCGTGGCCACGATCTCCTCGGTGGGGAGTCCGCAAAAAATAACTTCCTTCTGGGTGGCCTTGCCCGAGTCATACTCACCGCCATCCGCCGCATTCAGGGTGACGATGGAGTACTTGTCCGGCTCGATGCGAAATTGCTGGGAGAAAATCTCCTGGAAATAGCCCGGCTCCTTGGTCCGCTTGGGATCGAGGGTGTGGCGGCGGACAATCCGCTTGGCCGGAAAAATCCCGCACCGGGCATGGGCAAAGCCGGTCGGCCCCTTGCCCTCGGCCGTCTTCAAGTACTGCTTCAACCCCTCGACGTCGGCCGCGGGAAATTCGCGCAACTCCTCGACGACAAGCGGCGCCTCCTCTCCGGAAAGGCGCGCCAGCAGGGTTGTTTGTTCGCCAAATTCTAGGCAATAACCCTTGGTTTTCTTGGCAAAAAGCATTGCGGGGTAGGGGGCGGAGTTCGGTCTGGCGGAGTTGAAAGGGCTTTGTGACCATCCTCGCCGAAGGGAAGAAAATCCCCACAACAAAAATAAATCACTCCAGTCCGGATAGGTAACGGCCCCCTGAGTGACAAGTTTAATTCTTTCGGACGCTGTTTGTCTTCAAGCATTTCTAGATATTTTACATTGCAAACTAACGACAAAAAACCCGCCGTTGGAATACGGCGGGCAGGAATTGACGACCCCGAACAGCGCGGCGGGAAGTCTCTATTTTTGCCAGGTGCGCTTCTTGTGGCGGTTCGCCTTGAGGCGCTTCCGGCGTTTGTGTTTCGCCATCTTGAGACGGCGTTTTTTCTTCAAATTACCCATGGTTTGTGCGAATTGGCTGCCCAAAGTGCGCACCCCGAGCAGCCATGTAAAGCCCCAATTTATTCACTATGCACGACCGGAAATCGCCGCCGCTGCCCGGTGAAGACCAGCTCGCCCTCCACACGGGCCGGCGGCAACCCCGTCAACCGCGCCACCACCATCCGGTAGAGATTCAACTGCCGTCCGTAGCGCGCGACGACCGCCGCCCCTCCTTTTTCGCCCGGCCACCGGTCGGTCTTGAAATCAAAAACCACCGCCCGCGCCGCACGCCCCGTCTCGTCACGTTCCACCACCACCCGGTCGAACACCCCCGACACCCAGCTGCCGTCGAGCACCACCTCAAAAGCCCGCTCGCGCCACACCTCGGCACGGTCGTTGCGACGAACAAACACATCGGCCAAAGCCTCCGAGCGCAGACATTCGATCACCTCGGCCACCACCGCCGCCGGAACGCCCCGGGCACGCCAGGCGGTTGTCCACGCCGAGATTTCCCCTGATTCGATCCATTCCACCTCGGCCAGCAATGCATGCAGAACGATGCCGTGCCTCGCCGCTCCACCCGCTTCCAGCGAAAACAGCGACGACACCTCCACCCGCCCCGCCCGTTGGTCCGACGGCCGGCGCGCCACCCGGCGCAGGCCCCGCGCCGCCTCGTTTTCCGCGAGCACGGAGGCTTCGCCGCCACGCGGGGGTGTGATCACCGACCGCGGCAGCCCCGCCGGCCAGTCGGCGTCCCCCTCCGCCCAAGCGCCCGTGAACATCTGCCGTCCGATCCGCACCGGACTTTCCAGCGCGCCCAGGGTGTGGGCCAGCAACTGCGGATAGTTGCGCGAAGCGGACGACCCCGGACGCACCGTGATCAGGTACATGGCGCGCTGGGCTCGCGTCATCGCCACGTACAGCAGCGAGATCGCTTCGTGCGCCGCCTCCATTTCGGCCGCCCGCACATGCTCCGCGAGCACGGGATCGCGAGCCCGAAAAATCTCGTTGGGCAGTTCCAGCACCCACGCCACCGACCGGTCGGGGTTTTTCTGCACGGCCAGCCCCCCGCGTCGCTGCTCGAGTTTCGTGCCTTCCAGATCAGGGAGCACCACGACATCAAAACCGAGCCCCTTGGATTTGTGCACGGTCATGACCCGGATCACCGCGGCACTCTCCGGCTCGCGCACCGTGTATTGTTTCACGAACGCCGCGAACTCCGCCACGTCCCGGCTGCCGCTCTCGTCAAATAACCGGGCGGCCGTGGTGAATTGCCCGCCGCGCTCCCGACTGAACCCGTCGTCGGGACGCAGATGCGGCTCCAACCGCCGCACCCAGCCGGCCGCGGTTTCCTCGAAACCCTTGGCGTGGATTTCTCCGAGCACGCACCGCGTCAACGCCTCGGCCGTATCCAGCCCTTCTTTCGTCAGAATGATCCCCAGCGGGGTCATGCGCAAATGCTCCTGCGCCAGGGTGTCTCCGGGATGCGCGGCCGCCTGGAACAGGGCGAGGAGCGCTGCGCCGACGGGGTTGTCGGTGCCCACGCGCAGATCGGACTCGGCCACCGCGGGCAGGGCGCCCCGCTGGCGGAGAAAGTCCGCCAGGGCCGCCGCCGTGTCGTTGGTCTGCACCAGCACGGCGCAGCTGAGACCGCGGCGGAGCGGGTCGATTTCCTGGATGATGCGCAACGTCTGTTCCCAGGCGGCCGCCTCGTCCTCCGCCAGCAGCCACGCCGCCTGGCCGCCGCGCTGCGGCAAAGCGGATTCATGGGCGCGCCAGTCGCTGTTCCACCGCGCCCCGGCCTCGCCCGGAAAAAATTCCGCCAGCGCGGCCGCGCGACCAAAAACCGCGTTCACCATGGCGATCACCGGCGGACCCGAACGCCAGGAGCGCACCAGACGATCGGTCTCGATCACACCGGGAAGCGCCGCGTTGTAGTGTGCGAAGATCTCCCCGAAGAGCCGCGGATCGCCCTCCCGCCACGCAAAAATCGCCTGTTTCACGTCGCCCACGCAAAAAATACTGCGCTCACCCGACGGATCCTGCACCACCTCGTCGATCAGGCCGCGCAGCACGCTCCACTGGCCGAAGCTCGTGTCCTGAAACTCGTCGAGCAACCAGTGGTCGATCCCGGCGTCGAGCCGGTAGTCGATGAAGATCCGCCCCTCGATCCCCGCCTCGCTCGTGAGCGGCCGCGCCCCCGCCTCGGGTGCGAGCAACCGCTGCACATCGGCAAACGTCAGCTTGCCGGCGCGCCGCACCGCCTCGTGGTAGAGGTCGTCGTAGTTGCGCAACACCGCATGAATGCCGCGCGTGGTCTCCAGCCGCCGGACCAGCTCGTCCCCGGCGATCCGCGCGAGCACCGCGCGCAAGGCCTTCCCTTCTTCCGTCGACAGGATCTGCTTCTTCCGCTCCACCGTCAGGCCGGCGCCCTCCGCCCCGAGGTCCGGCCAAGCGGCGAGACCGTTCTTCACGATGTATCCGACCGCTTTGGGCAGAATGCCCGCCGACCGCTCCGGAAGCGCCGCGAAAAAATCGTCCCACCGGGCCCGCTGTTTCTCCGGCAAATCGCGCCGGCCGAGCAAATCGCGCAAGCGCGCCGCGGGTTCCGGGCCGGCCCGCGCCCCCAGCCAGGGATTGCCCTCCGGCCAGATGCGCGCGGGATTGCCCCACAATTCCGCCTCCGGGGCGGCCAGATAGACTTCGTGATGCGCATCGAGAAATTCGTCCAGCCGGGCCCCGAGCTGTTTTTCCTCGCGCCCGAATGTCGCGCGCTTGAAGGCCTCGATAAATTCCTTTCGGGCCTCGGCGAGTCCGCCGGCCCCGTTGAAAATCTGCCGCAGTACCGCTCGGCGCTCCCGTTGCGCGACGTGTTCCTGCAGCAGTTCAAACTCGCCGGCCAGTCCGAGCTCGAGCGGAAAGCTCCGGACGATGCGGGCAAAAAATCCGTCCAGCGTGCCGAGCCGCAGTCGCGGCATGGCTTCGGTCACCGCCCGCAGCATCCCCAGAAAATCCGCCGCCCCGAGCCGGGGATGGCCGATCTCTGCCGCCAGGTGTTGCGCCTCGCCGGCGTCCCCCGCGGCCCGCGCCAGCTTGCGCAGGATCTCGTCGAAAAATTCCCCCGCCGCCTTCCGCGTGAACGTCAGCGCCACGATGCGTTCCGGCCGGGCCCCGACGGCGAGCAACTCAACAAACCGGTTCGTCAACGCGTAGGTTTTGCCCGACCCGGCCGAAGCCAGGATCATGAGATGCTTGGGAGCGTTCACCGGGTTTCCTCCCACGCGATGCTCTCCGCCGCACCCTGGTGAAACAGGGACGCGAACGGATCCAGCCCGGCCTCGCGTCCGGTCAGTTCGCGCGGCGGCCAGAATACTCCCGTCCGGATGGCCTCGCACACCCCCTCCGCACAACGCCAGGCCGCCGCCTGCAGTTCGGGCGCGGCGTCGTCCCACATGGCCAGTCCGGTCTCCCCCACCGCCTTGGGCAGGTTGAAATAGCCGCACGCGGGCAACGGCCCGCCGGTTTCCACCTGCAGCGCTTGGCGGTACAACGGCAACTGCAGATCGGTCCAGACCCGCGGCTTTCCATCGCCGTCGTAACCGGCCCAGACCGGCGGCTCGTCCCCGGCGCGCCGGACTCGCAGGTGCGTGTCCCGCGGCTGCGCCGCCTGGTCCGAAGTTTTATAGTCGAGCACGCGCATCGTCCCCGACAGCTCGTGCCGCTCGATGCGGTCGATCTTTCCGGAGATCACGAGCCCGGCGGCCTCCAGCGCGAATTTCTTTTCCACGTCTTCGATCCGCCAGCCCGCCGCGCGTTCCCGTGCCTGGATCACCGCCGCCTTCGCCAGCCGCTGGCGCGCCGACTCGGTCTGGATCAACAAGGGCACGACCAGATCCTCGCCGTAACGGATCCGGACGGAGCGCTCCAACTCGGCCAGGAGGAAATCCCGGAGCACATCCGCCTCGACCGCCTCGCGCATGGCCGGGTCGCGCCCCATCGCCTCGAGCGCCGCATGGCACAGCGTGCCGAAATCCAGGGAATCCAGTTCGCCTTTGAGCGGATCAACCGCCTCCATCCCAAGCACCCGCCGCAGATAAAAGCGGAACGGACAGTGCAGATAATCGCGCAGCGCCGTGACCGCCACCCGGGCCGGCGCGGGTTCGCGCCGCGGCCTCAGCTTCCAGGCGCGGGACCAGGCCAGGCCGGCGTGGGCCAGTTCCGGCGAGCGAAACAGAAAGGCCACCCGCTCCGGCAGCGCCGCGTCCGCACACCGGAGCAGCAGCCGGGACGGGCGCAACGGATCGCCGACCGCGGAAACCTTGCCGAAAAACAGATCGATCCGTCCGCGCCCCGCCCGGCTGGCAGCGAGCGCCTGCAGCAAATAGGCATCGCGGGCAAAACGGGCCGCATTGGTCGGGAGCCCAAGTTTCTCGCGCAGAGTTCCGGGCAGGAAAGGATCGTCTGTCACCGCCTCGGGCACGCCGCCGTCGTTCAGCCCGGCCACGGCGACATGCGGCGCATCCTCCCAAAGCAGTTCGAGCCAGCCCTGCAGCTCCAGGGCGCCCGCCGGTTTTTCGCCGGCATGGACGGTCTCGCCAAAAAGCCGCAGCGCAATCTCCCACCAGTCCGCCGGGGTTATGGCCGGAAAGCGCCCGGCCGCCGCCCGACAGGCGCGCAGCAATTCGGTCCAGTCTGCCGCCGACTCCGCCAGCCGGTCGTCCTCGGCCCGGGTCGGGTCGAACGGGCGGGCGGCGAATATTTTTGCGAGGGCTCCGGCCACGCCGCCGGCAAAATCGTCCGCAACCAGCTCCGCCCTTAGGTCGGCGAGGGCGGCGAAGGCGGGTCCGAGCTCGGGAAAATCGCGCAAGTTCCCCGCCCGGGCGCAGGCGGCGGCGAAATCGGCGGGCAGATGCCTCGCCCGCAGTTCATCAAGGCCGGCAAGAAATCGCGCCGAGGAAAAACCCGGGCCGCCCGTTCGCTGCAGATGGGCGAGGAGATCGGGGCAGCGCGCAAGACTCTCCACCGCCTCGTAATTCGCCTCGCGGACAAACGCCGCGAGCGCCGCCAGCAGGTGATAGAGGGCATCGCGCCGTCGCGACCGACCGCCGGGATTGAACGACGCGACTCCGGCCTGCGCCAGTGCACCTTCCAGGGGAGGCAGCACCTCCGGGTCGGCCACGCCGACCCCGAGCCATCCGTCGGGTTCAGCATAAGCCCTCGCCAGCCCAGCGATCCGCTCCGCCTGCGCCGTCGGGTCCGCGCACAGGTGCACGTGTTGCGCAAATTCCGGCAGGACCAATTCCCGCTGCGCCCAGCTCGCTTCCACCGGACGGCCCCAGTCATCGAAGCCGGCCGCCTCTTCGCGGGGCGCAAACACCACGACGTCAACCGGCACGACGCAGGCCAGCGACTTGAGCGCCGCGAGGGCGAGCGGCGAGGGATCGGGCGCAGCCAACAGCACGACCTGATCGATGCCGGTTGCCGGCGGATTCTCCGCCGCCGCCATCCGGACCGTCTGCTCATCCCGGAGGCCATGGGCCGCGAGCACACCGGTGTACCGCCGCTCGAGTTCACCCAGCTGACGCCAGCGCGCGGCCTCCGGAAAATCGCCGGCCCCCACCACCACTTCCGCGAAGCCCAGCCGGCCTTCCGCCAGTGAGCTCCGCACCCCACTCAATTGTCGGGCCAGGGCAAAAGCCCAGGAAAAACTCCGGGCAGGCGGATCGATCGGGAAGATTTCGCGAAATTCCCCGAGGTCGAGCCCCTGCAAAAGGTCCGCCCAGGCCAGGAGCGAGTCGAGTCGGGAAGCCACGTCCGCCGGCGGATCGGGCCCCAAGAGCATTTCCGGCGTGATCACGCGCGGTGGGAACACCGCCTGGCCGCGGGCGGCGGCATATTCGGCCAGCATCTCCCGGAGGCGCCGGCCAGACTGGCGCGTCGGCACGATCACCAGTTTCCGGGTCAGGTCGAGCGGGCCGTCGCCCGACCATTCCCGCGCCAGCCACGCCGCGGCCTGCGGCAACAACGGTCCGTCCCAAGGCAGGAAATGACGGCGGGGATGGGCGGACGGAACCACCCGGGAAACCTTCCCCGCCCGGACGATCCGCGCAAGCCCAGAGGCTCGCCCGGGCAAACGAAAGCCCCGCGGTCAGAAGACACACGGGGCGGTCAAAGGTCGATCACGCTCGAATTACTTCTTCGCGACAAAAATGTATTTCGCCACCTGGGATTTGTGGTGGGACGCCTTGTTGCGATGGATGACGTGGCTCTTGACGGCCTTGTCGAGCGAGGAGCTGAAGGCGCTGGCGACGGCACGGGTCTTTTCCGCATCACCGGCCTTCGCGGCGGCGGCGACGGCCTTGGCGAGGGTCTTGAGACGGGTCTTGACTGCTTGATTGCGCGCCGCGTTGCGGATGGATTTGCGGGCAGCTTTGATTGCGGACTTGGTGTTGGCCATGGAGTTTGGAAATTTGTGAGGGTCGAAGGACCCAAAATCCCGCGGATGAGTCAAGCGCTTTCCTGTCCGGGTAGTGGGTCAGTTTGGTGGGACCTGAATCGTGTGCCGGCTAAGCCTGCTCCGGTCGGGCTGCACCGCGGGCTGCTGGGCACAAGGATCGGCGGAACGAACCCACCCTGTCCCGGACCGGAATCAGCGCCCTTGGGGCCTGGGCCGCCGCGAATGCCCGGGGCATCTTTCCTTCCCGCCAGACCCAAGTCGCACCCGGGCAAGTTTCTGCGTGCGCGCCGGGCCGGGGCCGGGTAAGAGCAAGGTTGAGCATGCAGGTCTCCTTCATCGTCCCTCTTTTCAACTGTCTGGCTTATACCCGGGAATGCCTGCGAACACTGTCCGCCACCTTGCCGGCGGGGCTCTCGCATGAGGTCATTCTGGTGGATGACGGCAGCACCGATGGCACGCGCGAGTGGCTCGCCACCCTCCCGCCGGCGGGTGTGGTCATCCTGAACCCAACCAACCTTGGCTTCGCCGGCACCTGCAACCGCGGAGCCGCTGCCGCGAACGGCGAGCTGCTCTTTTTCCTCAACAACGACCTGATCCTGCTGCCCGGCTGGTTTGAACCGATGGCGACCGTCCTCCAACGAAAACCCCGGGCCGGCCTCGTCGGCAACATCCAGCTCGACGCCGCCACCGGGGCGATCGACCACGCCGGCATCAGTTTCACCCGCCAGGGCAAACCGGCTCACGACACCCGCCGCCCCCTGGTGGCGCGCATCCGGGGCCTGCGCCACGTTCCGGCGCTCACCGGCGCCTGCATCGGCCTCCAACGCAAGCTGTGGCAGGAGCTGGGGGGATTCGACGACGGCTTCGTCAACGGCGGCGAGGACATCGACCTTTGCCTGCGCGCCTCCGCCGCCGGCCGGCGGAACTATGTCGCCCTGCACAGCCTCGTCCGCCATCATGTCAGCGCCGCTCCGGGCCGCAAGCGGCACGACGAGGCCAACTCCCGCCGCCTGGCCTTGCGCTGGCGCGAAACCATCGCCGCCTTCGTCGCGCGGGACTTGTGCCGCGCGTACTTGGAAACACAGTGGATCGAACCGAAAAGCGAAAATGCCGCCGACGTGTGCGCCGCTCTCGGTTGCTGGCTCGGGCTGCGTTCGGCGCCTCCGGACCAGGTGCGCAGAGCCGTCGACGCGGCCTTGGAAACGGAATTCAACCGCTGGCGCCAGCTGCTGGGTTGAAGCGGAAGATTCTCCCGGATCCGGACCGAAACGCAACGGGCCCCAGGATGCCGGCGGGCAAAGCGCTCCGCCAGGCGGTCAGTTCCCAGTTTACAAGCCTGGCCGGCTCCTTGATAAACCGCGCCACCCACCGCATGTCGCCCCGTCTCCGCTCCAAGTTCACCGGGCTGTTTACCGACGAAACCGTCTTCGACTCCCTCTGGATTCGCGAGATCGGAGCCGTCACCCTGCCCGCTCTCACCGGGGTGGAATCCCTGCACGTGGTCGGCGAGGTGCGACCGCCCGCTCCCGCCGATCCGACGTCCGCCGGGGAACTTGGTCTCGCCGTCTGGCTCGACGGCCGGGAGGTCAAAACCGTCCCGCGCCTGCCCCCGGGCGGTTTCAGCCTCGATTTTCGTGTCCCGGCCTCCGCGCCGGACGCAGCGGTCCATCGGTTGGAACTGCGGCTCTCCGGCGTGGCCACCAGCAACCTCCGGGCCTGGCTCGGACGGGTGACCGGCCTGGCTTGCTGGCAACCGTGGCGGCGCCAGGCACGCAACCACCGCCTGCGCATTCAGAAGATTCTGGCCGACGACGAGACCCTGTTTGATTTTTCCAATCGTTCCTCCCCATGGAATCCGGGTTTTGCGCGCCGCTTTCTGCAGCTGGGGGTCAACTTGGCGGGCTACTTTCGGGCCGACCTCGGCATTGGCGAATCCGTCCGCTGCATGGCCCGCGCCGCCGACGCTGCCGGCATTCTGACCGCCTTGATCGACCTCCGCCTGCCATGCAAAAGCCCCATGGGGGACACCGCCTTTGTCCCGCGCCTCCGCACCGAAAATCCCCATCCGGTGAACGTCATCCACGTCGACCCGCCGGGTATGCGGGATCTCGATCACCATCACGGCCCCGGCTTCCGGCGCGACAAATACAACATCGGTTACTGGGCCTGGGAGCTGCCGGAATTTCCCGATGCCTGGATCCAATATACCGACTATTGCCAGGAAGTCTGGACGCCGTCCCGTTTTGCCGCCGATTCCATCGCCGAGAAGGTGCCCGTGCCTGTGCTGGTCATGCCGCACGCCATCGCTTTCGACCGGCCGGCGGGCGACTACCGGCAAAAATTCGGCCTGCCGCGCGATCGCTTTCTGTTTCTGTTTCTCTACGACCTCCATTCGTACTCCGAGCGCAAGAATCCCGCAGCGGTGATCGAGGCGTTCCGGCATTCCGGCCTCGCCGGGGCGGGGGCCGCCCTCGTGATCAAGGTCCACAACGTGCCCGGCAACGAAGCCGACTTCGAGCGCCTGCGCGCCGTCGCGGCCACGCTGCCCGGCACCACGCTCATCACGCAAACCCTCTCCCGACGCGATCTCTATGAGCTGGAGGCGGCGTGCGACTGCTTCGTCTCGCTCCACCGCTCCGAGGGCTTCGGCCTCGCGGTGGCGGAGTGCATGTATCTCGGCAAGCCGGTCATCTCGACCGACTGGTCGGGCACGGCGGAGTTTCTCGACACCGCCACCGGCTGCCCCGTCCGCCAGCAGCTGGTCAGCCTGGAACGCAATCACGGACCCTATTCGAAAGGGCAGACCTGGGCGGAGCCCGACATCGAACATGCCGGCTGGTGGATGCGCCGGTTGCACGAGGATCGCGCGCTCGGCCTTCAACTGGGCGCCGCCGCCCGCGCCCGCATCGAAAAAGAGCTCTCCCCGGCCGTCATCGGGGCCCGTTACCGCCGCCGGCTCGAAGCCATCGCCAGCTGGTAGCCGCCCGCCTTTCCCCGTGCGTCTCTTCTTTCTCCGCCGCAGCTGGAATGCATTGGCCCGCCGGGATCCGTTCTGGGCCGTGCTGACCGACCCCGAAAAGCGCGGGCGACAGTGGCAACCGGAGGAGTTCTTCGCCACCGGCGTCGAGACGATCAAGCGCGAATTGGATTCCGTGCGATCGCGCTATCCGGAGCTGCGGATGGGACAGGCGCTGGATTTCGGCTGCGGCGTCGGCCGGCTGACCCAGGCGCTCGCCGGTCATTTCGAGCGCGTGGTCGGCGTCGACATCGCGGAAGACATGCTGGCGCTGGCCCGCACCCACAACCGCCATGGCGACCGGGTGGAGTATCTCCATAACCACCGGTCGGACCTCCGGCTGCTGGCCAGCGACCGCTTCGATTTCGTCTGCAGCATCATCACGCTGCAACACATGGAGCCGGCCTTGTCCCGGGCCTACATCGCGGAGTTCGTCCGAGTCTGTGCGCCCGGCGGCGTCGTGGTGTTCCAGATCCCGGCGCACCAGCCCGAGGAAAACATCCTCCGGCTCGAACGCCTGACATCCTCGTGGTGGCCGCCGACCTTCTTCCGACGGCTGTGGCGAATCAGCCTCCAGCAACTGCCTTTCTGGGTGCAAAGCATCCGCTTGCAGCCGGTGATGGAAATGCACGGGATTCCCGAAGCCGAAGTGGTTGCCCTCCTCGAAACCAGCGGCGCCCGATTGCTGGGCGTCAACCGTCACGATGCCGCGGGCGAAACCGTCCGGAGTTACGACTACCTTGCGGTCAAGAAGCCCGCCGCGCGAAACTGACCCTTTTTTCAGTGACGAAAACACGATTGCCGAACCGACCGCGCCCAGACCACGCTGATCCCGTGATGGATTCCACCGCCGCGTCCCGTTCGCCCTGGTCCCTCGCCCTCGCCATCGGCCTGGGCCTCATGGTGGCCCTGGTCATCGCGGGCAGCGACCTTTACTTCCGGACGCCGATGTTGGAGCAGGGGGACATCGCCGTGAATGCGTTGCAGATCGACAACGCCAAGCACGGCACCGAGATCTACGGCAATTATTCGCGCTTCATGTTCAACCACCCGGGGCCGGCCTTTTTTTATGTCTATGGCGCCGGCGAAGGGGTGTTGTACGACTGGCTCGGTGTGGTGCCCGCCCCGCACAACGCCCACCTGCTGGCGTCGCTGTTCCTTCAGGTTTCATGCTTCGCCGTGACGATTGCGCTCATGCACTGCTGGGTCGGCTCGTGGACCTTTGTCGCCCTGGCGCTGCTCGGGGGCATGTGGCATTTCTCGCTCGCGCAGCATGCCTTCACCAGCCTCTGGCCGCCGTATGTGTTGCTGATGCCTTTTCTGGCGTTCCTCACGGCCGCCAGTTCTTTCGCCGCCGGACGCACGCGGGACCTCGCGATTGCGGTGGTCGCCGGCGGATTTCTGTTTCACGGGCATGTCGCTCAACCCCTGTTTGTCGGCGGACTCGGTGGGGCCGCCGCATTGCTGCACTTTCGCGGCCTGCAAACCGCCGCAGCCTGGACCGGACGGAGGGACTGGCTGCGGGCCCATCGCGGATTGGTTTGGTTCTGCGCCGCCTGGGTCGGTCTGCTGCTCCTGCCCCTCGCGGTCGATGTCGCCCTCTACGGGCTGCACAGCAATTTTTCGGTCATCGTGCACCAGTTTCTCGTGAACACGCAGGAAGGCAAAGGGCCGCTGCAATCGCTGCTCTACTTCCTTTCCTTTCCGACCTATGCCAGCAATCAGGAGGATTTGTTTACCCGGCTCGGGCCGGAATCCTTTCGGTTTTTCCGCGAGCACCTCTCCATCCTCGGAGGCTGGCTGCTTTTTCTCGCGGGGCCGGCCGGATTCGCCTGGCTGGGGCGGCACCGGCTCCCGGCTGAAGCCCGGCGCTTCTTCGCTGCCGCCTATCCGCTGTGGGCCGCCACCGCCGTGCTGTGCGTCCTGTGGGGCATGTTGCAAGCGGGTCCGATGTTCCAGTACAACGGTTTTTTCTATTTCAGCGTGTGGTATTTCGCCGGCCTCCTGAGCATCGGGGTCATCTGCTGCATCCCGGGGCGGCTGCTGCCCATGCCGATCACCGCGGCGCTCTGCGGCGTGGCGGGGATCAGCGCAAGCTGGCTGTTCCGCGCGCCGCGTCTGACCCCCGAAGAAGCGGGCACTCCGCTGCGCGAGAACATCGGAGCCGTGTTGAAAAAAGACCCAAGCCGCCGGCCGAAGCTGCTGGTTTTCGAACACTACGCCTGGCCCGCCGCGGCGACCATCGCGCTGGAATTGCAACGACGGGGCATCCCCTTTTATGTCTCGCCGGCCTGGAACTTCATGTTCAGCCGCCGGCACGATTCCAATCGGCTGGGTCCGGCACCCCAGGAGGACGCGGACGTCTGGTGGATCACCCACAACGGCCCGGGGGGACAGCCGATCACGAACGATCTCCAGCTCTTCACGCGACCCGCGCTCCTGGACCCGCGCAACGCCGAGCTCAATTTTTCGGGCCGGGCGAACGGATTCCGCTATTTGATCACCGGCCTTTCGCCCGGCAACATCGACGACGCCTGGACCGATCAGAAACGCGCCATCTTCGCCTTCCAACCGCTGCCCGCGGCCGGCAACGTCCGCGTGTCCTTCGATGTCCGGGCCAATGTCGGACCGAAATACCTGCCGCAGCCGGCGGAAGTGGTCTTCAATGGCCGGCGGCTTGGCACGGTGTCGACGGACAAGCCCGACGAGCTTTCCCTCATGATTCCGCGGGAACTCTGGAATTCCTCCCCTCGGGCCGTCCTTGAGCTTCGCTTTCCGCGGCCGATGAGCGTGGGCTCGTATCCCCTGGCGCCGTCCGATCTTTGGTGCGCCTGGCGGTTTACCAAGATCAGGTTCGCCACCGCTCCGCCGGACTGAATCCGCCATGCTGCTTTTCGATGCGTCGCACACGAGCCACACCCGCGCCCGCACCGGCATCCAACGCGTGTGCCGGTCGCTCAACGCCGCCCTCGCGGCGACCGATCCCGTCACCGCCGTTTGCTTCGATCCGCACGAGGCGGGCTGGCGACCGCTCAACCGCGCGGAACGGGCCACGCTCGCCGGCCAAACCGAGGCACCCGCGGGCGGGTCCCGCGGCGCCAAATGGAGCCTGGCCCAAAAAATCGCCGGCCACGCCCGCCGTTTGACCGGACGCCGGGCCGTTCTGCCCGGAGCGGGCGGCCTCCTCTGTCCGGAGCTTTTTTCCCACCGGGTCGCGGCGCACCTGCCCGACATCTTCGCCCGCGTCTCCGGCCCGCGGGTGGCGATTTTCCATGACGCACTCGGCCTCCAGTTTCCCGAGCTCACGCCGCCGACCACCGTGGCCCGCCTTCCGGCCTACCTGCATGAGCTGAGACAGTTCGACGGCGTCGCCGCGGTTTCCGAGGACTCGGCGGAATGTTTGCGGAGTTACTGGCGCTGGCTCGGCGCGGGACCCACGCCGCCGGTCCAGGCGATTCCGCTCGGGCTGGACGAAATTTCCGGCCAGGCCGCAGGGGCAGCGGAGGAAGCCGGCCCGCCGCGGGTGCTGTGCGTCGGCACAATCGAGGGCCGGAAAAATCATCTGGCCCTGCTCGACGCCGCCGAATCGCTCTGGTGCGAAGGCGTGCCCTTTGCGCTCGAGTTGATCGGCCTGGCCCGGCCCGACACCGCGGCACCGGCGCTCGGGAAAATCACGGCTCTACGCAGAATGGGCCGGCCGCTCACCTATCACGGCAGCGTTTCGGAACGTGCCCTCCTGACGGCCTACGCCCGCTGCACCTTCACCGTCTACCCGTCCTTCGCCGAGGGCTTCGGCCTGCCGGTGCTCGAAAGTCTTCGCGCGGGAAAACCTTGCGTCTGTTCCGCCCGCGGCGCCCTCGGTGAATCGGCCCGGGGAGGCGGCTGCCTGACGATGGAATCCGTCGATTCCGCCAGCCTGGCGGCGGCGCTGCGACAGTTGCTCCGGAATCCCTCCACGCTGACCGCCCTCGCTGCCGCGGCCCGGCAACGCAAATTCCGCTCCTGGCACGACTACGCGGCGGACCTGAAGTCCTGGATGGCCGGCCTCCGTCCGCGAAGCGGTTGAGACCGGGCTTTGCGGTTGCTTACGCCCGACGTCCTGCCAGTAGTGCCTCTCTCGTACACCGTATGGCCCTGTCCCTCTTCACCAAGACCAAAAAAGCGATCGTCGAACGCGCGCAGGATGACTACGCGACGAAGATGCGCTTGAAATACAAACCGTATTACCACGCGGTGGAATCGCAGCACGGCACGCGCATCCGGCTGCATGGACGGGATATGATCATGTTGTCGAGCAACGACTACCTCGGCCTGTCCTTCCATCCGAAGGTGATCGAGGCCTGCGGCGCCGCCGCCAAGATCTGGGGCACCAGCACGACCGGGGCGCGCATTTCCAACGGTTCGCGCACCTACCACACCGCCTTGGAGGAAAAACTGGCCGCCTTCCTCGGTAGGGAAGACTGCCACGTCAGCGTGGCCGGCTACATTTCGTGCTGCTCCGCCGTCGCTTCCTTCGCCCAGAAGGGCGACGTGATCCTCGCCGACAAAAACATCCATTCCTGCCTGGTCGACGCGGCGCGCCTGTCCATGGCGACCGTCGAGCGCTTCAGCCACAACAATCCGGAGGACCTCCGGCAGATGCTGAAAGGCGTGCCGTTCAACACTCCGAAAATGCTCGTGGTCGAGGGCGTGTATTCGATGGAGGGCCACATTTGCCGCCTGTCCGAGCTGAGCGCGATCGGTGAGGAGGCCGGCTGTTTCACCGTGGTCGATGACGCCCACGGCTTCGGAGTATTGGGGCGGCAAGGGCGCGGTACGGTCGACCATTTCAAACTTGCCGACCGGGTCGACCTCATCTGCGGCTCCCTCTCCAAGTCGCTCGCCAGCACCGGGGGCTACGTGGCGGGTTCCCGCGAGCTCATCGAGTACCTCCGGACCAATTCCAAGCAGACGCTCTTCAGCGCGGCGATCAGCCCGGCCATGGCCGCCACCGCGTCCGCCGCACTCGACGTGATGCAGAGCGAACCGCAGCATCTCGAACGCCTGTGGAAGAACACGAAGCGGTACCGCGAGATGCTGAAGGGGCTCGGCCTCGACATCTGGGGCAGCGAAACCCCCGCCGTGCCGATCGTGCTCGGCTCCAAGGAACTCGTCTACCGGTTCTGGAACGCCCTGCTCGACAAGGGCATTTTCACCGTCATGTCCATTGCCCCCGCCGTGCCCCCCGGCAAGGACCTGATCCGCACGGCCATCTCCGCGCTGCACAGCGACGAGGATCTGGAGCAGATCGCCGCGGCCATGGCGCACGCGGTCAAGCAGCTGTAGGCCGCATTTCTCTCGAGCCCTCAGCCTCCGGCTCGGTTGGCACCCGCTCAATCGGGAAACCGTGGTTGCGACCCACTGCCGCGGTCGTTCAATCGCGTCGGTCGCGGCTCAGCGCAACATTGCGAGAACCATTTGCGCCGTGTCTTGCCAACGGGGTAACCAGCGCTGCCGCGCCGCGCTGCGCAACTCCACCCCTCGCGCGGCATCGGCGAGCAGCGAGCCCAGTTTCGCCACCCAGTCGGCGTGGTCGTTCACCGCCGCCAGTACGCAGCCTTCGCTGTCGGCGTTCTCCCGCAACACCGGCAGGTCGCTGCACAAACAGGGCGCGCCCCGCCAGAGCGCCTCGCGGAGGGGCAGCCCGCAGCCTTCCGCCATGGTGGGAAAAGCCACCACGGTCGCATCCGAGTAGAGCCGGCTCAGAACCGCATCAGCGACCGCGGCATGCCAGCGCAGCCGGCGCTCCCCCCGGGCCGCCTGCCTGATCCTCTTTCCCACTGGGCCGCCAAAATGCGGATTCATGCGCCCAACTAAATGAAGGTCGAAATCCACGCCGCGCGTCCACAACTCCTGGACCACGTCCAACAGGAAGAGCTGGTTCTTACGCGGCTCGAGGATGCCGACGCAGAGCACCGACGGCCGCCGCGTCTTTGCTCCGCGCGACGGCGATCCGGCGTCCTCCGTCATCCGTGCACTGCCGTCGAAATCCGCCCCGAGTCCAAGGGTCGCCGTCTGCGCCCGCGGAACCACGCCCTGCCAGTGCCAGAATTCCACCAGGTCCCGACGGCTCGCCTCCGACACCGCGAGCACCTGGTCGAATCCCGCCAGCAGTTTCATGTAGCCGGGATGGCGTTGCACGCTCTGCGGCCAGGTGACGTGCGGAAACCGCAGCGGGATCGCATCGTGAAATACCGCCGCCAGCCGGCATTCCCGCGCCGCCAGCCACGCCGCGAAGCCGGGGCGCTCCGCCTCGCTGAAGAGTTCGACCGTCAGCAGCCAGTCGCCCGGTTTGAACTGAACCCGCGACCCTTTCTTCAACTCGCGAAACCCCTCGTCCCACGAGACCGGCGTGACCGCGTCGCCCAGTTCCTGGAGCAGCCGGCTGCTTACCCGGGTGAGCCCCGATTTCTGCCGCGCGCCGCGCATCTTGGTGACATCGTAGTAGATCATTTTTGGCGATCTCGGTCTGACCCGACCTTCGGCATGGCGAGCGCTGCCTCGAAACACTCGACCAGCCGGTCGGTGTTTTTATGCGCATCGTAGTTCTCCTCCACCCAGCGCCGGGCTTCCTGCCGGAGCCGCTCCGCCAGTGCGTCATCCGACGCGAGCCGCTGCAACGCCTCGAGCCAGTCCGCCGGCTGATCCACCGGTGCGACCAGACCGGTGTGTTCGTGCCGGACCGCCTCGGTCGTGGCCGAAACCGGCGAGGTGACGACGAGCACGCCGGCCGCCATCGCCTCGGGAATCACGTTGGGCAGTCCGTCGCGATCGCCGCTCGGCGCCACGACCCCGGTGTGCAGCAGCACATCCGCCCAGGCCAGCTGCGCCCAGACCTCGGCGTGCGGCAACTGGCCGTTGAGCTGCACCGCGCCGGCCAGCCCGAGCTGGGCGAGGCGCGCTTCCAGTTCCGGCCGCTGCGGACCGTCTCCGACGATGCGTGCCTCGAACGGAAACCCGGCGTCCCGCAGCGCGGCATAGATTGCGAGCTGCTGCGAAAAGCCTTTTTTCTCCACCAGCCGCGCGATGCAGATCAGCCGCAGCGGAACCCGGCCCGGTCGCAATGGCTTCAGCCCGGGAAAAGTGCCGAGCCCGCGACGGATCACTTTGATTTTCGCCGCTCCCGCCCCGCGTTCGATGAGGAATTTTCGGCCCGCTTCGGTCGACGTCTGCACGAAGCGTGCGTGCTGGATTTTCTCCAATAGCCACCAATCCCCGCCGTGTTCGTAGAGATCGTAAGCGTGCGCTCCGGTGCTGTAGGGCAGGTCGAGAATCCGCCACAGCAGCCAGCCCGCCGTCGCGGGCGCTCCCGCCCACGCCCCGTGCACGAGCGCCGGGGGATTTTTGCGAAACTCACGGTAGAAACAGCCCGCAAAGCCCGCCCCGAGCATGTTCTCCCAGAAGTTCAGCCAGGACGGCGGCGCGCGCCTGATCACACCTTCGAACAGATCGCGCACGATCCGCGGCCGGCGCAGACAGTTCCATGGGATCGTGAAGAGAAAAAGAGGCGCCAGCTTCCATTTCGGAAAAGTTCGGACCGTCAGGCCCTCGAACTTGCCGCCGCCTCCCCAGAGCGAATACAGCCGCAGCGCGACGCCCTTGTGCCGCAGTGCGGCGACATCGCGCTGCAGAAATGTCTCCGAGGTCTTCGGAAAAGTCGTGAACAGCAGGGCGATGACTGGGCGCGGTGAGTTCAATGCGTGGCGCGATTAACTGGCCCAAAGGCCAAAATTCCAAGCTCCAAGGTCCAAAGAAACCGCCAACTCCGCACCCCGGAAATCCCGGGGCCTGGAAGCAGGCCTGTCTTGACTTTGAGAATCAATCATTGGTTTCGGCTGAGCTTTTCAGCTTTTCAGCTTTTCAGCTTTTCAGGTTTTGGCGTTTGGAATTTTTGAGTTTGGCAATGTTAGCCCGTGATCGCCCCGGCCACGTGCAGGAACGCCTCGAGCGCCGCATCGGCCGGAGCATCCTTTCGCCAGCCGAGCACGAGCCGGCTCTCCGGAGCGGGACCGTCAAGCGGACGGAACGCCACCTCGCCGGGCAGCTGCCGCGCCTCCGAAGGACACATGAACGTGGCGCCCAGGCCGGCCCGCACGAGGCCGATGGCGTTGGCCCGCGGCCAGACCTCGTCGGCAATGCGGGGTGTGATCCCCGCCTGCTGGAAGGCCGCGAGCACGCGGTCGTAAAACCCGGGATTGTGCGCCCGCGGAAACATCACGAAGGAAATTTCCGCCAGATCGTGGAGCCGGAGTTTCCGCTTCTTCGCGAGCGCATGATCCGCCGGCAGCAGCACGCCGTTTTTTTCCTGCAACAGCAACCGGGTCGAAAATCCGGCGGACGGCGTCGTGTCGG
Organism: uncultured Opitutaceae bacterium; assembly: GCA_964477955.1. Classification (GTDB taxonomy): domain Bacteria; phylum Verrucomicrobiota; class Verrucomicrobiia; order Opitutales; family Opitutaceae; genus Didemnitutus. The sequence goes on along the minus strand of CAYZGG010000034.1, from coordinate 6,441 downwards.
GATGGAAAAATCCGCAGGCGATCTCGCCCGTCTTGAGCATTTCCAGCTGCGCGGACGTCGGCGATTCGTTCAGCTCCACGCGGATGCCGGGGTAGCGCCGGTTGAACTCCCGCAAAATTCCCGGCAGCACGGTCGCCATCGCCAGGCCGGTAAAAGCCACCCGCACCTGCCCGGCCTGCCCCCCGGCCAGCGCCCGGATGTCCCCCGGCACGGCCGCCAGTCCGCGCAGCAGCGGCTCCACCCGGTCGAGCAGCGCGCGGCCGGCCGGCGTCAACTCGACCCGGCGGCGGGTCCGGTTGAACAGCCCCGCCCCCAGCCCGGTCTCGAGCTGGCGGATCGTCCGCGACAGCGCCGGTTGCGCCACGGCCAGCGCCTCCGCCGCCTTCCGGAAATGCAGTTGCCGCGCCACCTCGCGGAAACACACGAGGTGCCGGAGCTCGAACGGATACTGATACTCCTGCGGCATCACAGAGCACGAAACAAGTATTTCCGGATATGGCAAGATTCTGGTAGCCTCGGGCCCGATGAATCTGGAACTCAGGAAATCAGGAGGGTGCCTCGTGTCTCAGCCAGGGGCCTTTCCATTGTTTCTCCTGATTTCCTGAGTTCCAAATAACCAACCTGAATTTTCCCCATGCCCAAATCCCTCTTCGAAAAAGTGTGGTCCGCCCACACCGTCAAGAAACTCGCCAACGGCCAGACGCAGTTGCTCATCGGCACGCACCTCATCCATGAGGTCACCTCGCCGCAGGCTTTCGGCATGCTGCGCGACCTTGGCCTCAAGGTCCTCATGCCGCACCGCACCTTCGCCACGGTGGACCACATCGTGCCGACCGACCAGGTGGTCGAGCCCTACCGCGACCCGCTCGCGCAGGCCATGATGGATGAGCTGCGGAAAAATTGCGCACAGTTCGGCATCACCTTCTTCGATCGCGCCACGGGCAAGCAGGGCATCGTGCACATCGTCGGCCCCGAACAGGGCATCACCCAGCCCGGCACCACCATCGCCTGCGGCGACTCGCATACGTCAACGCACGGCGCGTTCGGCGCCATCGCCTTCGGCATCGGCACCAGCCAGGTGCGCGACGTGCTCGCCACCCAGACAATGGCCCTGGGCCAGCTCAAGGTCCGCCGCATCGAGGTGAATGGCCAACTCCGCCCGGGCGTTTACGCCAAGGACGTCATCCTCCACATCATCCGCCGTCTCGGCGTCAACGGCGGCACGGGCTACGCCTACGAATACGCCGGCAGCACCTTCGACGGTTTCACCATGGAAGAGCGCATGACCGTCTGCAACATGTCGATCGAGGGCGGCGCGCGCGCGGGCTACGTCAATCCCGACGAAACCACGTTCGCCTATCTCAAGGGCCGCCCCTACTCGCCCGCCGGCGCCGCGTGGGACGCCGCCGTCGCGAACTGGAAGTCCTTCGCCTCCGACCCGGGCTGCCACTACGACGATGTCGTCAGGATCGACGCTGCGAGCATCGCGCCGACCGTCACCTGGGGCATCAACCCCGGCCAGGGCATCTCCATCACCGAGAATGTGCCCAGCCCGGAAACCGCCACCTCCGCCGACGACAAGGCCGGGATCATCGAGGCTCTCGCCTACATGAAGCTCCCACCCGGCGCGCCCATCAAGTGGACGAAGATCAACGTCGCTTTCCTCGGCTCGTGCACGAACGGCCGCCTCTCGGATTTCCAAGAGGTCGCCAAGTACATCAAGGGCCGCAAGGTTGCTCCCGGCATCAAGGCCATCGCCGTTCCCGGTTCGCAGATTGTCGCGCTCCAGTGCGAAAAGCTCGGCCTCGACAAGATCCTCAGCGAAGCCGGCTTCGAGTGGCGCGCCGCCGGCTGCTCGATGTGTCTCGCGATGAACCCCGACAAGCTGATCGGCGACCAGCTCTGCGCCAGTTCCTCGAACCGCAACTTCAAGGGCCGCCAGGGCTCGCCGACCGGCCGCACCCTGCTCATGAGCCCGCTCATGGTCGCCGCCGCCGCCGTCACCGGCGCCGTCGCCGACGCCCGCGAGGTCTTCGCGGTGAACTAATTTGATCGTAGCGACTAGTGAGCAGCGAGTAGCGAGCATAACGCCGACCATCGCCTTTCACTTACACGCTACCTACTACCCACTACCCGCTACTCACTACTCTATATCTCCATGGCTCTCGCTAAAATCACCTCCCTCTCCGGCCGCGCTGTCAGCGTCCCGGGCAACGACATCGACACCGATCGCATCATCCCCGCGCGCTTCATGAAGTGCGTGACCTTCGACGGCCTCGGCGAATTCCTGTTCTACGACGTTCGCAAAAACGCCGACGGCACCGACAAGCCGCACCCGCTCAACGACCCGCGCTTCCGGGGCGCCACGATCCTCCTTTCCGGCGCCAACTTCGGTTGCGGCTCCTCGCGCGAGCACGCCCCGCAGGCGATCCAGAAATACGGTTTCAAAGCCGTCGTCGCCGAAAACTTCGCCGAGATCTTCTTCGGCAACAGCGTCACCCTCGGCATCCCGTGTGCCTGCGCCAAACGCGAGGACATCGCCAAGATCGCCGCCGCGGTGGAGAAAAATCCCGCGACCGAGGTCGTGATCGACGTGGCCAGACAGGAAATCCGTTTTGCCGGCCAGACCGTGCCCGCCACCTTCCGCGAAACCGCGCGCGATGCCCTCGTCAACGGCCGCTGGGACGCCATCGGCGAACTCCTCGACGGCCTCCCGGACGTCAAAACCACCGCCGCCAAGCTTCCGTACCTCGCGTCCGCCTGAGCCTGAGCGAGGTTGGCCGGTGGATTGTAGGGCGGGGTCCGCCGACCCCGCCTCGAACGTTGCCCGGTGTCCGCAGCGAGCGGGGTCAGCGACCCCGCCCTACAATCCGAAAGGTTTTGGCGATTGAAATCGTGGCGCGGGTTCAATGGCCACGGTCCGGCTGGTGTTGAGCGCGTCCGGCCGCAGGCTTGCAGCCCACCCGGAAAACGTCCTAATTCGCCCGCATGAAGACGCTCCTCCGCCCTGGCGTTTTTTTGCCGGCTCTGCTTGTCGGAGCCTTGTCCGCCTCCGCCCAGAATGCTGCGCCACCCGCCGCCCCGCCGCCTCCGACCGTCGTGAACATCTCCAGCCCCGTGGCCGATCTCGCCAAGGGCTACGCGCAAGCCGCCAGCCAGATGTCGGAATCGCGCATCGTGATCTTCTACAAGAGCGAGGGGCACCTCGTGGTCCTCAAAGGCATCCGCGCCGTGCATGCCTTCGGCGGCGTGCTGTCGATCACCCTTTCCGGCGGCGACTCCCTCGCCATCAGCGCCGACTTGGTGCTGCTCGTGACCGACGGCGGGCGCACGCCCTGACTCCTCCTGTTTATGCCCGCCTCCTCCGATCCACGGGTTGACGCCTACATCGCGCGCTCGGCTGCTTTTGCGCAGCCGATTTTGGAACACGTGCGGAAACTCATCCACACCGGCTGCCCGGAAATCGAGGAATCGATCAAATGGGGCCATGCCTTTTTTCTCTATCGCGGCCAGATCCTGTGCAATCTGGCGGCATTCAAGGAACACGCCGGATTCGGTTTCTGGCACCAGGGCATGCGAAAATTGCTGGCCGCGAAATTCGGCCGCACCGACGAAGCCATGGGCCTGATGGGGCGCATCACGAGCCTCGACGACCTGCCCGACGACCGGACCCTGCTCCGTCTGATCCGGACCGCGGTGTCCCTTTACGACTCCGGCCAGCCCGCCCGCGCGAAGTCGAAGCCCAGGCCCGCGCCGAAAAACCCCGTCGATCTTGCCGCGGCGTTGAAGAAAAACAAAAAAGCCGCGGCCACGTGGTCAAATTTCAGTCCCAGCCACCGGCGCGAATACGTCGAATGGCTGACCGAGGCCAAACGCGACGAGACGCGCGCAACGCGCCTCGCCACCACCCTCGAGTGGCTGGCCGAAGGCAAGCCCCGGAATTGGAAGTATCTGAATTGCTGAGCGGGCGGCCAGATCGTAGCGCAGCCATCCTGCCTGCCTCTTTCCGATGCAGGCTGGAAGCCTGCGCTACTTCATCGAACCGCACCAGCCTCACCCGGGCATAAATAGCACCCGCGCCATCTGCAAGGTCGCCGCCGCCCCGAGCAGGAGCGACACAAACCACAGCCAGCGCTTTTTCATTACGAGCGTGATGCCGCCCACGGCGATGGCGATTTGGAAGATTGTGGTCGAAAGCCCCATCTCGCGACCCGACGTCGCCGCTTTCGTCGCGGCATCGCGGGCGATGTCGCGTTTTGCCTCCAACCCCTTGGCCGTATCGGTGATGTCCTTCTTCTCCTTTTCGTAGCGGTCCACGCGGGCCGTCAACCCGGCCAGCGCCTTGGCGTCCGGCGCACCGGCGGCAACGAGCCGCTCGCGCTCAAGTTCGTAGAGGCTTTGTTTTATGCCCTTGGCCTGGTAGTAGGACCACTGGTCGGAAGCCGCAGCCTGGTTGAAGGTCGCCTCGTTCAGCTGCTTCATCACAGCCGAAGAGTAGCCTCCCCCGCGCTGTGTCGCCACGGCCGCGAGCACGGCGAGGAAGATCATCGAGAGCGACACGTACTTCGTCCACGAGTCGCGCTTTTCCTTGTCCTTCTGGGCCTGCTGGTCGGCCTTCAGGGCCGCGACCAGTTGCTTCAATTCGTCGAGATTTTCGTTCATAGGTTGATGGGAACGGCCCTATGAAATGATTTTTGCCGGCTTGTCACGCGGTTAATCGGCCGATGACGGACGTCGATTGCCTGAGCTCCCCGCGGCAACTCGTCACAATGGGATGACGCGGAACTCGTCGCGGGGAGAAGTCTGGCGGAAAAAACAAACGCAACCAGGATCAGCGCGGGGTGATTTTGAAGCGCATGGCGGCAATGAGGCAGGAGACAGCCCGAGGGCAAGCTTGCGCGTGGGGCGCGCCGGCGCATATTGCGGGCATGCCCGAAACTCGGCCCAACCTGCTGCTGCAACCCGCCGCGTTCCGCTGGAAAATGACGCTCGTTCTGCTCGGCCTCGCCACCGTGTTTGTCGCGCTCCGGGCGGGTGCCGCATTCGTCGACGCCCCGTTTTCACCCTGCACCTGGCATGGGTGCGAGCCGAAGAAATAACCCGGGCGCATTTCCGGGTTTTCATTTTCCCCGCGCCACTCATGGTGACCGCGATGCTCCTGCGCTGCCTGCTCTGCATTTTCGTGCTTGGCCTGGCCCCGGCCCTCGCCGCGGCTCCGGCCATCGACGGGCCGCCGATCCGGGCCAAACCAACCCGGCCCGGCCCCGATCCCGCCGATACCGAAGCCGCGCCCGCTCCGCCTGAGGAGACCCCGCCACCCGCCGCCGATGAGCCCATGGAACCCGCCCCCACCCCCGCCCCGGAGACGACTGCGGCTCCGGCCGAGGAAAAACCCGCGGCGCCGCCAGGTCCGCCGGTTTCCAACTGGCTCGAGGCCCAGGTGGAATTGTCGCGCCGCGGGTTTTCCTGCGGCTCGATCGACGGCGTGCGCGGCCTGCAGACCGTCGCGGCGCTGCGGGCCTTCCAACGCAACGAAGGGCTCCGCGAATCGGGCGAGCTCGACAAGGCCACCAAGCAGGTGCTGCGGCTCGCCGCCCCGGCGCTGACCGAGCACACGTTGACCACGGTGGAATATTCCCGGCTCAAGCCCCTGCCGACCACCTGGCTGGAAAAATCGGAGCAGACGTCGCTCGACTACGCTACCGCCCTCGAACTGGTCGCCGAACTTTATCACGCCAATCCGGGCTTCATCAAAAAGATCAACCCCGAGCTCGACTGGAATTCCATCCTGCCGGGCGCGGTGATCAAGGTGCCCGACGTCGGCCCGTTCACCACCACGGCGAAGGTCGCGCGCATCCACATCAGCCTGGCCGACCACGTGCTCGAAGCGGTCGACGAGACCGGCCGGATCATCGTCCATTTCCCCGTGAGCATCGCGCGCGTCGTCGAAAAACGCCCGGTGGGAGAACTGCACGTGATCGTGGTCATCCCCGATCCCGACTATACGCTCGACCCGGCGGTGTTTCCCGAGTCGGAGGAAATGCAGCAGGTCGGTCACAAGCTGATCATTCCCCCGGGCCCGAACAATCCCGTCGGCGTCGCCTGGATCGGCTTGGACCGCGTCGGCTACGGCATGCACGGCACACCGGATCCCGAGAAGGTCGGGCGCACGGAGTCGCATGGCTGCTTCCGGCTGGCCAACTGGGATGCGCAGGCCCTGCTCGGGCTGGCCTGGGTGGGTTTGCCGGTGACGGTTGAGCCGTAGGGCGAGGAAACCCGGCCACGGAGGTCCGGTTCCCCTTTTATTCCACCTGCGCGGTCCGCCTCAGGCTTCGCTGCCGCCGCCCGCCCGGCCGCCGTCCTTGATCGGCTTGGCAAACCGGTAGTCGATGTCCCACGGGAAAAAGATCCACTTGTTCTGCTTGAACTCCTTCACGCAGG
>CAYZGG010000033.1:0-40006 GCA_964477955.1 uncultured Opitutaceae bacterium | reverse complement strand
AAAGTCCAAACGCCAAAGTACCAAGTATCAAGTATCAAGGGACAAGGGACAAGGGCTGAAGGCTGAAGCGACCAATGTGAGTACGCGGTCAAAGAACAGGACCTGCCAAATTGCCACAACCGGCCGGGAATGCAAGGTCCGGGGTTGAGGCCAGCCCTATCCCTTTGCCCTGCACAGGCGGCGATAGTAATCAAGGTATTGCCCGACGACGCGTTGGGCGGAGAAAAGCTCCTGCGCGCGGGCTCGCGCGGCGGTGCCCAATGCGGCGCGCCGCGCCGGATCGGCGAGCAGCGATTCGACGGCCCGCGCCATGGCGGCGGTGTCGCCGAACGGTACCAGCTGCCCGCTCTCGCCGGATACCACGACCTCCGGAATGCCTCCGACCGAGAACGCGACGCTCGGGCATCCGAAGGTCATCGCCTCGAGAATGCTCAGGCAGAAACTTTCGAGCTCGGAGGAAAACAGGCCGAGGTCGGCGGCGTTCAGGTAGTCCTCGATGTTGGTCACATTCTGTCGCACGACGATCCGGCCGCCCAAGCCCAGACTTTCGGCCTCTGCCGCATAGGGCGCGAAATCTCCGCCGGCCAGCAGCACGAGCTTGAAAGACTCCCGCGGCCGGATCTGGGCCGCGGCTTGCAGCAGCAGGTCAATCCGTTTCACCGGGCGAAGGTTGGAGAGGTGCAGTAGCATGGCCTCACCGGGGGCGAGGCCCAGCTCGGCGCGGAGGCTTTCGCGCGTGCGCGCGGGCAGGCGCGGGGCGAAGAAATTGGGAATCACCTCGATCTCGCCGGTGTACCCCAGGTGGGTGCGGATCTGGCCCTGCAGAAAATGGGAAACCGTGGTGATCCCGTCGGCATGTTCGAGCGCGTGGCGGATGGCCGGACCATAGCCGGCGTCGGCCCCGAGCATCATCACATCGGTGCCGTGCAGGGTGACGACGACGCGGGGGCGCTGTTCCGCCGGCAACATCGACATGGCCAGCATCGCGGCGGTGGCGTGCGGCACCGCGTAGTGCACGTGGAGGAGGTCGAGCCGGTGTTCCGAGCTGACCTCGGCGAGCTTGACCGACAGCGGCAGCGTGTAGTCGGGATATTTGAAAAGATCGTAGTCGCTCACCTGCACCGGATGAAAATGAATCCGGGGCTTGTCGACCGGCATGCGGAACGGAGCGGCGTAACTGATGAAATGGACCTCGTGGCCGAGCAGTGCGAGTTCTTCGCCCAGCTCGGAGGCCAGGATGCCGCTGCCTCCGACCGAGGGATGGCAATTGATGCCGATGCGGAGCGGCCGGGGAGCGGTCATGGCAATTATTTTTAGAGCGGCTTGATGCGGCGGTTCGAGCGCGGCGGCAGAAAGGCTCGCGGCATAAAGCCGCTCCTACGACGCCTGCGGGGTGAGGGCACCCCGCCCACAGCAGAATGCGCGTTTTCCATTTTCAAAATTTCCGAGCTGCCCCGCCCAGCATCGCCAGCGAGTCGAAGACGAGCGGATCGTTCGGCCAGACCGGCTGGGCGTAGTCGAGGCCGGCGCTCAACCCCAACGCGCGCGCCCGCGCCAGTTGATACTCGACATAATTTCGGGTTTTCATCTGGGAGGCGTGCGCCTCCATCGCGGCCGTCCACAGGGTCACAATCTCGGGGGCGGAGACATCGATCAGCACCGGCCGGGAAGCGGCGGGCTCCGCGCCGGCCCCGAGGGCATAGAAAAGCAGAAGGTCGGCGGCGTGCGGTGCAAGTTCGCGCAATTCCGCCAAACCGCCGTAGCGGGCGAGCCGGGTGGCGTCGCGGACGAGCGCGCCCAGCCGCCCGTGATCGGGATGCTGATTCGGTTCGGGCGTGGGCGCGAGGATGACCGCCGGCCGCCTCCGTCGGATGATCCCGGCCAGCCTGACCGCGTGGGCTGCGCGGATTTCCAGATGGGCGTCGCCGTCGAGCTCGCTGAATTCCAGGGTGGCCCGGAGGATCTGCGCCGCGGCTTCGGCTTCCGCCGTGCGCTCGGGCGGCGTGCCGTTGGTGCCCGCTTCGCCCCGGGAGCAGACGACGAAATGGACGGCGCGGCCGGCCCGCGTTTCCTTCGCGACAATGCCGCCGCAGCCGAATTCGATGTCATCCGGGTGGGCCCCGAAAACCAGGAGGGAAACCGAGGCGCTTTTCATGAACGGATTGGATCGGTCAGCGGGTTAGGCGCGCCGCGCTTGGAGGCGGGGTCGGCGACCCCGCCCTACAAGGTGCAGCCGGGCAGTTCAGGCTAGGTTTCAACATAGGCTTCATCGGATCGGTCGATCGGGTCGCGGTTGACGAAAGTGATTTCGGGGGCGTCGGCTTGGTTGAGGTAGGCCTGTTCGCCGGCCCCGGCAATATAATGCGTGCAGTGAATCACGGATTGCATCCAGCGCAACCGGGTGTCGCGTGTCGGGCTGATCTGCTCCCGGGTGAAGGATGCGGCCGGCAGCGTGAGATAGGCGTCGCCGCCCTCATGCAGTTTGGGCACGCCGTCGACGAGGCGCGCCCGCACGATTTCGCCCCCGTGCGGGAGGTCGACAAAAAAATCGTCCACCGGACACGCGGCGCGGCGCACGTCCGGGTCGCTGGAGCGCACGACGCGGATGCCGTCGAGCAGGCCCATGAACCGGTACATCTCCAGACAAAAATCCGCGACCTGGGTGGCGCGGACCTGCTTGAACGCGTCGACCCACCGCGGTTCGACGTAGTTGGGCAGCTGGCGAGCGGTTTGCGCGGGCCAGTCGGGCGGGATCCGTTTCAGGAAGAGGGGCGAAAATTTTCGCTGCAGCTTGTTGGTGAAGCTGAAATTCAGCGTGACCGGCTCGCCCGTTTTGCGGTGGCGCAGGGTGGTCTGGGTTTCCCGGCAATCGTGGTCGCTGTCGTGGCAGAAAAACACGATCTCGCCGCCGAGCTCGGCTTGGAGGCGGCGGGCGGTCACGAATTTGGCATAGAGAAACCGGCGCGGGAAGAATCCACACGGTTGCTGGCCGAAACAGATGACGGGGGAAGACATCAGAAAGCAGAAGCTTTCGCGGCAGGCTCCGAGGGACGCGGATGCCGGGCCGGGAAAACCAGGGCGGATGAAAAGGTCTGCATCAAGAGGTCGGCCGGCCGGCGGCCGGCGGCGGAAGAAAGAGCTGGAGGATTGCGCTGAAGGCCACGCAGGCGGCGCAGCCGATCAGGTTATACCAGAGATAGGCGACGCCCAGGACCGGGAAGGTGGTTTGCAGGAGAAAAATGGCGCAGACCAGCGTCTGGGCGGCGACGGCCCCCCAGAAGACGGCGGTGCCCCCGATTTTCCTGACGAAGAATGCGACGAGAAACAGACCGAGCACGACGGGATAGAAAATCGAGCCGACGATATTGGCGAATTGAATGATATTTTCTGCCAGCGTGATGCTCAGGGCGAAGGCAATCGCCACCAAGCCCCAGAGGGCGGTGAACAGGCGCGAAACGGCCACATACTGTTGATCGGAGGCCGCCGGCTGAAAAAGATGGCGGTAGAAATCGACCGTGGTGCAGGAGGCGAGGGCGTTTAGTTCCGCCGCCTTGGAGTTCAGGGTGGCGGCAAAGAAGACGGTCACGAGCAGCCCGATGAGGCCGTGCGGGAGGTGGTCGAGAATGAAGGTGATGAAAACGTAGTCGGCGTCGTTGCCCGCGCCGCGCGGATCGGTCGCCTGAAGCACCGTCCTGGTTTGCTGGTGCGCGGTCTCGGTCCGGAGATTCGCGGCCAGCGCGGCGGTCCGTTCCGCCTCGGCCGTGCGGGTATCGCCGGCATGAGTGGCGGCGAGCCAGGCCTCGACGTGCCGCTTTTTTTCCGCATGGGCCTGATTGAAGTCTGCTTCCAGCGTGCGGAGCCGGGCGCCGGATTCTCCCTGCGCACCGTGCTGCCAGGCGGCCTGGTTGAAGAAAACGGGGGGGCGTTCGAACTGATAGAACACGAAGACCAGCGTCCCGAGCAGCAGAATGAAAAACTGCATCGGGATTTTGAAGACCGCGTTGAACATCAACCCGAGCCGGCTTTCGCGCAGCGAAGCGCCCCCGAGGTAGCGTTGCACCTGGGACTGGTCCGCGCCGAAATACGACAGCTGGAGGAACAGCCCGCCGATCAGGCCGGACCACAGGGTGTAGCGCCGGGTGAGGTCGAAGGACGGATCCACCGCGTGCAGCTTGTGGAAGCCGCCCGCCACCTTGAGTGCGTCCCCGAAACCGAGTCCGGCGGGCAGCCGCGCGAGCAGCACGAAGAACGCGACGACCATGCCTGCGCTGATCACGGCGAACTGGTATTTTTGCGTGAGGCTCACGACCTCGCTGCCGCCGCTGACCGTGTAGGCGGTGACAACCAGGCCGCTCGCCACGATGGTGAGCGGCAGCGACCAGCCGAAAACCGTGGAGAGGACGATGGCCGGCGCATAGATCGTGAGTCCGGCGCCGATTCCGCGCTGGATGAGGAACAGGGCGGCGCCCAGCAGGCGGGTCTTCCGGTCGAAGCGCCGGCCGAGATATTCGTAGGCGGTGTAGACGTTCAAGCGCCGGAACACCGGCAGGAAAAAGGCCGCCACGATGATGAGTGCCAGCGGTGCACCGAAATAATTTTGGATGAAGCCCAGTCCGTCCTGGTAGCCCTGGCCGGGCGTGGAGAGAAACGTGACGGCGCTCGCCTGCGTGGCCATCACGGAGAGTCCGATGGTGAACCAGCGGGTGTCGCCCGGGCCCCGCAGGTAGGTCGTGAGATCGCGCCGGCCCCGGGTGCGCCAAGTGCCGTACAGGGCGATGCCGGCGAGGACGCCAAACAGGACAATATAGTCCAGGGCGTTCACGAACTGAGCTGCGTCAACCCGGCCAGCAGCGCGACCCACAGCAGAAAGATCCCGAGAACGAGGGCGTAGACCGAGCGCCAGGTCCGCAATCCGGGCAGGCCGGTGGTTTCGGCCTCGGGGGCGCTTGCGGCTTCAGTGGTCTGATCGCCGGGGGCGTTAAGACGCGGCGACTTCATTTCCCCAAGGAAACCAGATTTGCGAACAGCCGGTACGCCCCCGGCACGCCCTCGGGCAGTTCGCGGAAAAACGAGAGCCCGGTGTAGACAAACCAGCCCCGGCCGTAGGCGGCGACCAGCAAGCCCCCGGTCAACGGGGCTTCGCCCGGGTCGTGGCACGAAAGGAGCGCGGTGTAGCGTTTGTCCCACTCGTTGGGAAAGTACAGCCCGCGCTCCTGCACCCAGCCATCGAAATCGGCGGCGGTGATCCGGTTGGGCGTGTTCAGGGCCGGATGTTCCGGGGCGAGGAAAGTGACGGAGGCGGTTTCATCCGTCACGCGATCGCGGGAGACTTTCAGCGGGTAGGGTCCGAGCGGGGTGGAAGGCAGGTCGGCCGTGGTGTTGTATTGCACGACGACGGTCCCGCCGCCATCGGCGTAGGAGCACAGCGCGGGCATCTGTTGCGCGAGCCAGGGCCGGGTGTTGAGCGCTCGGGCCCCGAGCACAACCGCATCGAAGCGCCGGAGTTTTCCGGGAGTCAGGTCGGTATCGGCGATTTGGGTGACGGTGCAGCCCATGCGCGCGAGGCTTTCGGCCACCTGGTCGCCCGGACCGGGAAGGTAGCCGATGTTACGGCTGCGGACCGCGAGGTCGAGGCACACGGCTTTCAGGCGCGCGGGCGGCAGCAGCAGCAGGTCGGGAATGTGGTCGTAGTGGATGTCCACGCGCCGCTGGTCGTAGCGAATGCCGTTCACCTCGGTGGCAGCGAGGATCGAAGCGGTGCCCGTTTGGGCCGGGGCGGTGATGGTGAACGCCACACGGGCCCGTTCCTGCGCCGTTTTGAGCACGAAGGGCTGGCGATCCGGGGAAACGGTCCAGCCGGCCGGGGCGTCGAGGCGGACATCGCCCGCCATGCCGGCGCGGGTCGCGGTGACTTCCACCGTGACGACGTGGCTGGTGCTCGGGGCGAAGAGCTCCAGGTCCTGCGCAAAATCCAGCGCCACGGCCGGCACGACCTCGAGCGACCGGCGGATTTCGCCTTTCACCGGATCGCCGATCACCTGGACGGGCTGGTCGGGCACAACGAGCGTCTGGCCGCCGATCTCGAAGACATGTTCGATCGGCAGGGCCGGAGGATTTTCCGGCTGGCCGATCAGCCCGGGATCGTCGACGCGAAACATGCCCGCGGTGCCCGGCGCGCGCAGCCAATAGGGCTGGCTCAAGGCGGTTCCGGCGGGGAGAACGACCGTGCCTTCCGTGCTGCGAGGCTGATTGGACTGCAATTCGGCGGCGGGGGCAAAGCCGGCGCGGGTCGTCGGAAAAAGCACCGCGGTCCAGCGCACCGGGAAATTGTTGCGGACAATGGCCGTCGATTTGAGCTGCAGGGTTTCGCCCGGCACGACCTCGGCGCTGGCGAGGGTGGTCTCGACCTGAAGACCGAGGCAAGCGACCAGGATCTCATCGAGCTGGCGGCGTTTTTCATTCAGCAGGCGGTCGGCGGGCAGGGCGGCCACGCGGCTGCGCAGCGTCAGCAATGCCGGGATGCTGGCGGCCGGATCCTGCGGCCGGAACTGGGCGATGAGGTCGTCGATCAACGGAATAAGCGCGGCGCCTCCGGCGAAGCGGGCCCAGGTGGAGTCGACTCCGTCAAAAATGTCATGAGCGGCGGGTTCGCCGGCCAGAGGGATGAAGAGCTCCTGGGCGCTGCCGCGGGAGCCGACGGCGCCGAACCCCTGGCTCTTGTGCATGCTGCGGCTGCGGGCGGCGATTTCGCCATACGATTCTCCGAGGAGCGGATTGTAGCCGCCGACGTCGAAATGCAAGACCGGCGGGGCGTCCGGGCCGGGGGCGGGGCGGGCGGCGGGCCATGCGTTCCAGAGCAGGCGTTTGGCCTGCCACGGCGGGAGCTGGCCGAGTTCGGCGGCGAATGCGGCCGGATCGGCGGCGGCCTTGAAGGCCTCCAGCGCCACCATGGCCGAGGCGGTGTGGTGGCCGTGGGTGCCACCCGGCTCGAGGGAGAAACGGGTGATGATGACGTCCGGCCGGAAGGTGCGGATGACCCGGACAGTGTCGGCCACGACCTGGGCGCGGTCCCAGAACGAGAAGGTCTCGGTATAGGTTTTCGAGAATCCGAAATCATTGGCGCGGCTGAAGAATTGGACGCCGCCATCGATCTGGCGGGCGGCGAGCAATTCCTGCGTGCGAATGACGCCGAGGGCGTCGCGCAACTCGGGGCCGAGCAGATTCTGGCCGCCGTCGCCGCGCGTCAGCGAAAGATAACCGGTGCGGTAGCCGCGGCCGCGGGCCAGGTAGGCGATCAGGCGGGTGTTTTCGTCGTCCGGATGGGCCGCGAGGTAAAGCACGCGGCCCGTCTCGCGAAAACACTCCAAGTCGTGCAAAATGGCCGACGAAGGCAGCGGCCCGGCCGAATGGACCGGACTGGCGAGGACGGACAATCCGACGACGAGGCTCACGAGGCGCAGCACCCGGGTCGAAGTGTTGCCTTGCTTCATTTATTCAACCGCTCAATGAGAGCCTGATTGAGGCGGATGTATTCGTCTTTCACCGATCCCTGCGCCTTCGACGCGTCTTCGAGCGATTCGCGGGCCGTGGTCAGGGCGCCGGCCTTGTCGCCCAATTTTTCCAGAATGAGCGCTTTGCGGTAGGTAAAGGGGAATTTGAAGTCCTTGCGGCTCGCGATGTACGCGTCCATCCACAGCGCGGCCTTCTTGAGATCGAGATTGTTCTCGTAGTAGAACATCGCGGCATCACGATACGGCAGGTCCGCCCCGCCGGCCGCCATGGCCGCTTCGATTTTCGGCACCAGCGCGGTCTTGACGTCCACCGTCAGGGTGACGGGTACGCGGACCTTGTCCCAGGTGAAATTCAGGGTGGCGGCGTCGGGTCCAAGATCGTTGAAGCTGATTTCGAAGGACTCGACCGTCTCGGCCAGGGCCACGGGCTTGGCCGCAACGCGCGCGACGTCATTTTTCGCGTCGTAGGAATAGGCGCCCCACTGCCCGGTGACTTTGTTCAAGATGATCGTCCATTCGTCGCGGCCGGGAATCGTGTAGAGGGCATAGTCACCCGCGGCGAGGTCGGTGCCGTTGAGTTTCACGGCGGTACTGAAGGAAATCTTCGTGGCGGTGTTGGCGCCCGTGCGCCACACTTCTCCGTAGGGCACGAGTCCGCCGAAAATCACCCGTCCCTTCTTGCCTGGCCGCGAGTAGTCGACCTGAACGTCGGTGAGGCCAAGGTGCTGTTTGACGGTGGCGCCCGGGCTGGCCGCGGGAAATTCGAGCTTTGGCGCGGCGGGCGTTTGGCCGGTGAGGCCTGCGGTCAGAACCAAACTACAGGCAGCAATGAGGGCGAAGCGAAACGATGGGTTTATCATGGTTGGGGTAGAGAAGGGAAAAAGAGGATAACCAGAAGGCCAAAAAGGACAAGTCTTCGCCGGCAGAAAATCGTACCAATTCTGTTACAAAAGTGGCTCGCAAAAAATTGGCGACTAGGAGATCGCCCGAGCAGATTTGGTCGGAAAGACTCAGTTAGGTGGAACACGCGGCAACCACGGGCAGATCCGCGGCGGCGAGATCGTAGGCCAGCAGGTCGGTGGGCTTCACCCAGGCGAGCGCGACGTGTTCATGCGGATGCGGCTCGGGCGAACCCGGCGCCAGAGTGCACACAAAAGGAATCATCTCGATCACGACGGTTTTGTAGTCGTGCTGAAAACGAGGGAGCGCGCGCACGATCTCAACCTCGCAGCCGAGCTCTTCCCTGATCTCGCGAAGGATGGCGGCGGCGGGAAGTTCACCGGGTTCGACTTTTCCGCCGGGAAATTCCCATTTCAGGGCCAGAAGTTTATGCGCGGGACGTTGGGCGAGGAGAATCAAACCGGCCCGTTCGATCACAGCGCAAACGACGGGGACGGGATGGGAGACGGGTAAGACCACGGAACCTACAGAACACACGGAAGAATTCAGACGACAAGGCATTAACCAAAGCAGCTTCTCCGCGGAAGCCCTAGGGTTTACCCGGATGGAAGTTTGGTGCGAACCAAAATGGCCTTTGTCCGCGTTCGATCAGCGTACTCTTCGGAAACGGCTGGAGGTGTCGATTGCGGTACACCTGCAACTTTGGGCGCGGAACCGTGTATTTGAGGCATGAAAACATTTCTCAAAGCCCTTCTTCTGGCGGTGCTCCTCATTGTTGCCATCAAGCTCAGCCCGGTGATTTTCCTCGGGGCCTTGATCGGCCTCTTCGCGGCCGGCGTGCTCGGCGCGGTCGGCCTGTCCCTCGCCATGGTGCTGCTCGCGGTGGCCGTCGCCCTGGTGGTGGCGCTCTCGCCGCTCTGGCTCCCGGTGTTGGTGATCATGGGCCTGATCAGCCTTTTCCGCCGGCACGAAAGCAAACCGGCGCCGGTGACCGGTTGAGTTTGTTCTCCGCCGGCCGGCCCGGAAGTTCCATGCCGGTCGGAATCGGCTGTTTTACCGTTAACGCGGTGAGGGTAGGGGCCGCTGCCCTCAACGGCCCTTTTGCTGCACCAGAGGAGGCGGTTGGGGGCAAACGCCGCTACCTTCGATCTCTGGTCAGCCTATTTCGCGGGTCTCGAGAGCCGGCACGGAGTTCAGGTTCCACCAAACTGACACAACACCCGGGAGTGGGTCCGCTTGCCAGGCGCCGCGCAGTCTGCCTCACTCCGCGGCATGGCGCAGTCGTCGGATCGAACGGAGAAATATGTTTCGCAGATCAGCCTGATCGGCCGCAGCACAGGTGCGGTGAAGGCGCTGGCCGGTTTCCGGAAGCAGCACCACACGCTGCCGGATGCGGTCAATGCCGCCACGACCTCGTTCCTCGGCAAGCTGTGCGCTGGCGAGCTGGCGGCGGAGGGCGAGGGGCATTATCAGCAGGCGAAGGCGATGTTGGGCTACAAGCGCGCGGATTTGACGCTGGAACTGACCAGCCCCACGGCAGTCCTGGCCACACGGGATTTCACGCTGGAGATCGCCTATGCGCTTGAGCGTGGCGATCCGGCGAGCTACGGAATCCAGCGCACGTTGCACAGCCTGCGAAGCGGGGAGCTGGTCAGACGACCGGAGTTCAACCAACTGTTTCCGACGTTGTTCGGCGGGATTGTTTTTGGTTTGTCGAAGGGCGTGCGGGTGGAGGCGGTGATCGATGCGGTCGAGGCCCGGGCGGGGGAAGGCGGGCTGACCGTCGGATATCCTTCGGATTGCCGGCACTGCGTGCTGAAGGTCGCTGAGGTGGAGGCCGAGGTGATCTGCGATGGCGCGACTCTGGAGATGAAATTTCCCCGGAATTGTTCCCCGCGCGAACTGGTGGAGGCGTTTGCGGCGGTGCGCTCGGCCTTTGCGCTGACGAAGGACCGCGCGCTGGCGGGATTGCTCTGAGCGAATTGAATTGAGCTGCAGCCGGGGGCGCTGACCCCGGTGTCTGCGCATATGGGTCCCGGACCGGGTCAGCGACCCCGGCTACAACGGGCATATTCGGCTACGGTACGGGCTGATATGCGTTGAGCCGGACTCGCAGGCGGTGGTTCGTGGCCGGGGTAGGTGGCGGGCTGGTCCCGCCACAGGCTGTTGCGCGGCAAGCGCGCAACCTACCGCCGACTTATCTCTCCACTGGATTTGGAAAAGAAAAACGGCGCCGGAAACGGCGCCGTGGAAGAAGGGAGAGAATCTAAAAACCGGACACGATCACTTGATCATGTCGGCCACGAAGGCGCGTTCCTCGACGAGCTCCTTGTTGGTGGCGGCGATCTTGCTCTTGGCAAAATCGTCCATCGCGTAGCTCGTGATGACCTCGTAGCTGCCGGGGGTGGTCGTGCGGACCGGGACGCCGGCCCAGACGCCGGCATCGAAGCCGTAGGCGCCGCTCGATTTCACGGCGACGGAATGGATCGCGCCCGGCGTCACGAGGCTGCGCACGTGATCGACGAGGGCGTTGGCGGCCGAGGCGGCCGAGGAGGCGCCGCGCGCGGCGATGATGGCGGCGCCGCGCTTGCCCACCGTCTCGCAGAACGGGCCTTGCAGCCAGGCCGTGTCGGTGATGACGGAGGTCGCCGGCCGGCCGTTGACCGTCGCGTGCGCGAAGGCGGGAAACATCGTCGGGCTGTGATTGCCGTAGATGAAAATGTTCTGGACCGCCGTGAGATCAACGCCGGCTTTTTTGGCCAGCTGGGTCTGCGCCCGGTTCTGATCAAGGCGAACCATGGCGGTGAAACGCTCCGCGGGCAGGCGCTTCGCCTGGCTGGCGGCGATCATGCAATTCGTGTTGGCCGGATTGCCAACGACGGCCACGCGGGCATCGGCAGCGGCGACGGCGTCGATGATCTGGCCCTGCGCGATGAAGATCCGGCCGTTGTCCTTCAGCAGATCGGCCCGTTCCATGCCCGGGCCGCGGGGTTTGGCCCCGACGAGCAGACACCAGTTGGCGTCCTTGAAGCCGGCGGTCGCGTCGGAGGTCTGGACGATGCCCTTGAGCAGCGGGAAGGCGCAATCGTCGAGCTCCATGGCGACGCCTTCGAGGGCCTTGAGGGCCTTCTCGATCGGAGCTTCGATCAGCTGGAGGATGACGGGCTGGTCGGGTCCGAACATCGCGCCGGAGGCGATGCGGAAGAGAAGGGAGTAACCAATCTGACCGGCGGCGCCGGTGACTGCGACACGAATGGGGGATTTCATGAGGGGATCAGGCTAGAGGCGGAAACGGAGGAACACACGGAAGAAAAGTCCGGCCGGCGACGGGATTAACAAAGGTTGGCCGGGTTGGTGCAGAAACTAATCGGCCGGCAGTTATGCAAAGCGCGGGGCGAGAACGGCGTGGATCTCGCGCACCAGAGCCTCGGTGGTGGCCCAGTCGATGCAGGCGTCGGTGATGGAGACGCCGTAGCGCAGGTTGGCGCGCGGCTGGGGGAACGCCTGGCTGCCTGCGCCGAGGTTGCTCTCGACCATGGCGCCCATGATCGAGGTGTTGCCCGCGGTGATCTGGGCGAGAATGGCCCGCATCACCTCGGGCTGCCGCTCGGGTTGCTTGGCGGAATTGTCGTGCGAGCAGTCCACCAGGATCGATTTGGGCAGGCCGGCCTTGGCGAGCAGCTGCTCGGTTTGGGCGATGTGGACGGGCGAGTAGTTCGGACCCGGGATGCCTCCGCGGAGCACAAGGTGGCAGTTGGGATTGCCGCGGGTGACGACCGCCGAGGCGGCGCCATCGAGCCCGATGCCGAGGAAGGTCTGGGGCTGGGCTGCGGCCTTGATCGCGTTGATCGCGGTCTGGATCGAGCCATCGGTGCCGTTTTTGAAACCGAGCGGCATGGAAAGCCCCGAGGCCATCTGGCGGTGCGTTTGCGATTCGGTGGTGCGGGCCCCGACAGCCGACCAGCAGATGAGGTCGGCGATATATTGCGGTGTGATTGGATCGAGCAGCTCGGTCGCGGTCGGCAGGCCGGCGTCGAGCACATCGCGCAGGAACGTGCGCGCGAGACGCAGGCCTGCGGCGATGTCGTGCGAGCCGTCGAGATGCGGATCCATGATCAGGCCTTTCCAGCCGACCGTGGTGCGCGGTTTTTCGAAATAGACGCGCATCACGATCATCACGCGGTCGGCGACTTCGCCGGCCAACGCGGCGAGCTTGCGCGCATAGTCGCGTCCGGCTTCGACATCGTGGATCGAACACGGACCGACCAGGAGCAAAAACCGTCGGTCGTCGGTAAAAATGATCCGGTGGATATCCTCTCGGGAGCGGGCGACGAAATCCGCCTGGGCTTCGGTTTTGGGCAGCTCGGTTAACAGCTTGGCGGGCGAGGGGAGGGCCCGGGTCTCGACGACATTAATGTCGGATGTATTGCGCACAGGGGTGCGAATCTGCCAAGTATCCGGGGTTGGGGGCAAGCCTGCGCTCGGGCCATGACACAGGCGGAAGGTTTTCGGGCAAAGAAAAGGCGGGCCGCCTACCCCTAAGCGGCCCGCCATTGCTTTCTTATGTTACCCCAAAACTCCCGCTAGGCGGGAGAATTGAAAAGTTTGATTGCTGAACAGGTACTTTGTTCCGACTGTTCGTCAACTGCAACGGCCCTCTTAATGAGATTGTAACGCACGACCAGCTGGCCCCAGAGGTTTATGGGGCGATTTATTCGATGCTATACTACATACAGAACAAAGAGTTACATCTTTTATCAGCAGCCGTTAGAATTAGGGGCCCTGATGCTTATACATATCTCCAAGGGCAGTTCACCCAAGATCTAAACCGCCCCCCGGGCACTGTTTTTTATGGGCTGTGGCTGAATGAAAAAGGGAAAGTGATCGCCGACAGCCATGTTTTACGTTTGGGGGAGAACGACTTCCAGATAATCAGCCCGGCTCTTTCGGGATCCGCCCTCCGCGAACGCCTCGAGGCCTGTCTGGTGGCCGATGAAGTTAGCGTGGAAGACGAATCGGACTCGTGGGCACTGGTAAGTCTTTGGGGTGAAGGAGCGGCCTTGGCCATGACCGGGCTGTCTGGCCCGGCGCCTCTACCGGGAAACTGGACCGAGAGCCGGGGCCTGCGGACCTTCGCTGGCCGGCGCAGTCCGACGGAAAGCCGCGAATTTCTCTTCCCGCCGTCGGCTGAGGCGGAAGTTTGCGCCGCCTTGGCTGTATCCGGGGCACAGCAAGTCGACGCGGCCACCGCGGAGCGGGAGCGCATCCTCGGAGCGCAGCCCGCCGTGCCGGTTGACATCGGCCCCCGCGATCTGCCGAACGAAGGTGGCTTGGAAAAGGTGGCCATTTCCTACACCAAGGGCTGCTATCTGGGACAGGAGGTGATGGCCCGGCTGAAAAACCTCGGACAGGTTCGCCGCCGCCTGCATGTCGTACGCGGTCCGGGCGAGCCACCGGTCTCCGGTGAGGCGCTTTATCAAACCGGGCGCAAGGTAGGAGAATTTCGCTCCAGCGCTTCCGACGGGACGGGGTTTGTCGCCATGGCCATGCTCTCCCTGGTGGCGATGCAGCCGGGCGAAGGACTTGCCCGGACTCCCGAGAGCGAACCTTCGATCAGGATTTTGCGCCGTGTCTGAGCTCGAGACCCTCACGGAATTTTGCCGCCGGCTCGGATCGCCGTCCGCGCAGGCGGAAACCATGGCGCGCCAGCTCCTCAAGCGGGCGGAGCAGCTCGCGACGGAACGGGGCCTTTCCCGCGAACAGGCGCTCGCGCACCTCCTCCAGCTGGTGGCCCAGGGCCGGCAGGGTCAGGTGCCTCCGGATATTATCCCGCCGCCCCCGCGCTCAGAATAAAATGCGCAGGCTGTCGAAGTAGGTGTCGACCCAGCGGTGCAGCCAGAAGAAGTAAAACAAGGCGGCGATACCGAGCATCGGGCCGAAGCTGATATGAACGCCTAGACCGATTTCTGCGGGCTGGCCGTCGGGTGTTTCGATTTTGGGAGCGAGGGGAAACGATCTTCCGGTGATTCTCTTCCACGACATTTCCGTGACGAACCAGAAGCTGCCCAGCATGGCCCCGCCGAACAGTGCGAATACCGCCCCCTTCCAACCCACGAAAGCGCCGAGCGCGCCAAGAAACTTAACATCGCCGAATCCCATCGCCTCCTTTTTCAGGATCGCTTCGGCGATCAGCAATATCCAAAGCACCAGCGAGGATCCCACCATCAGCCCGAGCACGCCATCCAGCCCGCTTCGAGCACTGGCCACCGCGAAAATTTCTGAGCTCTGATGGTGAAGCGAAGGGAGAACGAGCGAGAGAAACACCCCGGTCACGGCACCTCCGATCGTGAAGACGTCGGGAATGATCATGTGGTCGCAGTCGATGAAGATCGCGCAAATCACGATCGCGACCAGCACCATGCCGGCGACCGCCTTGCCCGCGGGGAAAAGGTGCCAGCTCAACGCAAAGAAGCCGGCGGTCAGCAATTCGACGAAGGCGTAGCGGAAGCTGAACGGCCGGCCGCAACACCGCGCCCGGCCGCGCAGGATGAGCCAGCTCAGGACCGGCAGGTTGTCGTACCACGCGATCGGCTGGCCGCAGCCACAGTGCGACCGCGGAGTGACAACCGACTCGCCTTTCGGGATGCGGTAGATGCAGACGTTCAGAAAACTTCCGATACAGGCGCCGAGCAGACCGAAGAAAACGGTGAAAAACCACGGGAATTCGGCCGAGATCTGTTGGAGGGAGGTCATTTTCAGGATGTCGCCAACGCTGCGCGGGCCGCGTCCATCATCACGCTGACCGGAGCGGATTGACCTGTCCAGATTTCCAGCGAGCGGGCCCCTTGGTGCACGAGCATGGAGAGACCGTTGGCGGCGGGAAGGCCGAGCGCAACCGCCTGCTTCAGGAGCGCGGTCTGCGGCGGATTGTAGATCATGTCGAAGACCTTTAATCCGGCTGGAAGTCGTTGCAAATCGATCGGGGCGGGATCGTCGGGCCTCAGTCCGGCGGAGGTGGCGTTGATCAGCACCGCGCCCGCGGGCAGTCCGGCCGGTGGCTGGGCGGGATCGAAACCGTGACGGGAAATTTCGGATGCGACCGGCGACAGGACCGTCAACAGCGTCTCGAGATTGGCGCGAGTGCGGTTGCCGATCCAGAGCGTCGCGCAACCTTGCCGCAGGCATTCAACCGCGGCCGCCCGGGCGGCGCCGCCCGCGCCGAGCAAAATCACCGGGGCGCCGCGAAGCTCGACCCCAAGTTCCGCGCGGAGGGCGGAGCTCAAGCCCTGGCCGTCCGTGTTGCAACCCCGCCAGCCGTTGGAACCGCGGACCAACGTGTTGGCCGCGCCGATCTCGCCGGTGTTCGTGTCGGCCTCTTGCAGCTGATCGAAAGCCAGCACCTTGTGCGGCACCGTGAGGTTGAGGCCGTGAAACCCGGCGCGGTGCAACTCGACCAACGCTTGCGGCAAGCGGGCGGGCGGGACGTCGAAACGGAAATATTTCCACGAACGGAATTCATCCCGGCTCGATCCCGCCAGGCTGGCGAGCGCGGCGTTGTGCATCGCCGGGCTGACGGAGTGTTTGATCGGATGACCCAGTACGGCCAGCGCCGTGCCGTTGAAAGACCAGGATGTAAGGTCGGCGAGCGTCAGGGTCGTGTCGTCGGTCCGATAATTCATGCCTTGCGCCGTCTTTGATGGGCGCGAACGGGTCGAATAACCAGCCCGATCTTCAGGGACGCACGTGGCGTTCGTAGGCGGCCTCGAATTCCGCGACGAAGCTGGCGAAAAGCTGGGCGTTGGCCTCGTCCCCGGCGGCGGCGTAGTGCCGGGTGAGATTGCGGCAGCAGCGGCAAAGCACCTCGCGCACCGGCGTAGGCGCGAGATCCGACAGCTGGGGCAGGTGGTTTTCCTGGCGCAGCCGGGCAAAGACGTCGTCCGGGGCGAGGATCTGGCCGCCGTTGAACGCGTCGATGTAGAAAGGTCCCTCGGGCTCGTAGCAGCCGACGAAGAAATGTCCCGGGACGCCGACCGGTTCGAACTCCAGGCCCAGCCGCCGGGCGACCAGCAGGTAGACGATCGAAAGCGAAATCGGCAGGCCGAGGTGGCGTGCCAGCACCTGGTCGAGCAGGCTGTTGCGCGGATCGGCGTAGTCTTCGCGGTTGCCGCGCAGGCCGAGCTCCTGGAACAGCACCTGGTTCAGCAGACGGCATTGCTCGTGCAGGCTGGCATTGACCGGACAGAGCTTCCTGCAGCGGGCGGCGAGCGCATCCAGCTGGGTGCAGATGGCGGCGACATCGAGGTCCGGGTTCACCGTGCGGTTGAGCAGGAGCATGCCGGTTTCCAGCTCGTAGCTGAGCGAGCGGATGAAGTCGCGGAACTCGGCCGAGGGATCGGAAAATTTCAGTTCCCGCAAAAAGGAGCGGGCGGCCAGGGCGGCGAGGCGATTCTGGGCGCCCGCGACCTCGCGCAGAAACCGGTTCCCCTCGGAGCCGAGGCGCGCAAACTCGGCGAGCAGGGCCTGGCGAACCGAAGGGGACGGATCGTCGAGCAGCGCGACAAGCGCCTCTTTTTCTCCGGTCGTGAGCCTCATGCTGTCCACGGCCTCCATGCGAACGTCTTTCGCGGAGCGATGCAACGCGAATCATGCGCGGCCGCAAAAAGTCCCGCCGTTTTTCAGTCGCGCGGACCGAAGAGCGCGCTTCCGATCCGCACGAGCGTGCTGCCTTCCGCGATGGCGGCGGCGAAATCGCCGCTCATGCCCATCGAGAGTTCGGGCAGCGGATGGCCGCTGCGGGCCGCGAGATCGTCGCGGATCACCCGCAGATTCGCGAAGGTGCGCCGCGCGAAGGCCGCCGTCTCGTCCGGCGTCGCGCCCAGCGGGGCGATCGTCATGAGCCCGTCGACCCGCAGGTGCGGCCGGGCCAGCGCGGCTTCCAGCAGGCCGAGCGCCTCCGCGGGCTCGGCGCCGAACTTGGCCGGATCCCGGCCGGCGTTGATCTGGAGCAAAATGGGCAGCGTCCGGCCGAGCTCGCCGGCGGCCCGGTCGAGCGGGTCGAGCAACTTCTCGCGGTCGACGCTTTGCACGCGGTCGAAATGCGCCACGGCGAGACGGGCCTTGTTCGACTGCAGGTGGCCGATGAGCTCCCAGCGCAAGGCGGCGGCAACCTGCGCACGCTTGTCCACGGCCTCCTGCACGCGGTTTTCTCCCACGGCATCCAGACCATAGCGGGCGACGTAGACGGCGGCGGCGGCCGGGTGGTTCTTGGTGACAGGCAGCAGAGTCACCGCGCCCGGGTCGCGTCCCGCCGCCTCGCAGGCAGTGGCAATCCCGGCGTTCAGACGGTCGGTGCGGAGACGGAAGGTATCATAGTCGACAAACATCTATGAGGTGTGCTTTTAATATGGATTGCCGATTAGAACTTTTTATATTGGCATTTCACTTTCTCGGCTATGCAAATCGAAAACTTCAAAATTTTTGCGGACCTGGTCGAAACGAAAAGTTTCTCCAAGGCCGCCAAACTAAACGGCATCACGCAATCCGCGGTCAGCCAGCAGGCGCGGGCAATGGAGCGGAACTTCAAGACGCTCATGATCGACCGCAGCCAGAAGCAGTTCAACCTCACCCGCGAAGGCCAGCGCATCTACGAGGCGGCCAAGGAGATCCTGCACACCTACGACAAGCTGGTGAGCGAGCTGCAGGAGATGAAGAAGGTCATCAGCGGCACCATCCGGATCTCGACCATCTACTCCATCGGCCTGCACGAGCTGCCGCCGTACATCAAGCGCTTCCTCCACGACTATCCCTCGGTCAACGTCCGCATCGAGTACCGCCGTTCCAACCTGGTTTACGAGGACATCCTTCACAACTCGGTCGATTTCGGTCTCGTGGCCTTTCCGCAAAAACTGCGGCAGATCGAAAGCATCCCCTTCCGCAACGACCGGCTCGTGCTCATCACCCACCCGAATCATCCCCTGGCCAAGTCCGCCGACGTCGACCTCAAGACCCTCTCGGGCCACAAGTTCATCGGTTTCGACCCCGATATCCCGACGCGCAAGGCCGTCGACCAGATTTTCCGCGACAACAAGCTCGAGATCACCCCGGTGATGGAATTCGACAACATCGAGACGGTGAAGCGCGCGGTCGAGATCGACCATGGCATCGCCATCGTGCCGCAGGCCACGGTCCAGCAGGAGATCCGGCAGGGCACCCTCGCCGCCGTCCCGTTCAAGGGCCGGGAGTTCATGCGGCCGCTCGCCATTTTGCACCGCAAGGGCCGGGTGCTCACCCCCGCGATGAAGAAATTCATCGAGACGCTAAGCGCCGAGGGCGCCAATCTGAACGCCCAGGAGTGAACCACCCGCGGCGGTGCCCGGATAGGCGGACGGCCCGTGCAAATGGCGGGAACAAGTTGTCGCCTGCGTGCCTCCCACGACCAAGCAACCTCATGAAACACTTCATCCAACCCCTTTTCGCGGTCGCGCTGATCGCCGCCGCCCTCTCCGTCCGCCTGCCCGCACAGGAGGCCGGACCGATGGTCAACCGCATGGCCCCCGCGTTGACGTTCAAGAGTCTGGACGGTCACGACGTCAGCCTTGCCCAGTTCAAGGGCAAGGTCGTGGTGGTCGACTTCTGGGCCACCTGGTGCGGGCCGTGCCAGATGGAAATCCCGGGTTATATCGAGTTGCAGAAGAAATACGGCAAGGACGGGCTGGTGATAGTCGGGGTGTCGCTTGATGAAGCGGGCCCGGACCACGTCAGGAAATTCGCCGAGAAAAAGGGCATGAATTACACGATCGTGATGGGGGACGAAACCACGCAGACGGCCTTTGGCGGGTTCGACGGCATTCCGACGACCTTTTTGATCAACCGCGACGGCAAGATCGTTCATCAGAAGACGGGTGCCTGGCCGCACGAGGACTACGAGGAGCTCGTGAAGAAGTATCTTTGAGCCAAAGGCGGGAGCTTTGAGCTGGAGCCGGGCCGTGAGGTCCGGCTTTTTGGTGGGTACATGGGTTTTCCTCTTCACCTGCTGATTCCCGCGGTCTGCGCCTTGGTTTATGTGCTGGCGGCGTTGGCGCTCAGGCGGGCGGCGCTGCTCGGCGTCGGGGTGTGGCGGACCAGTTTTGTCGCCAACTGGATGATGGCGGCGGTGTTTCTCCCCTGGTGGTTCTGGCGTCAGGGCACGTGGCATCCGGCCGGTGAATACTGGCGGCCGGCGTTGACGGCCCTGACCTTTCTCGGCGGCCAGGTTTTCATTTTTCTCGCTTTGCAAGACGGGGAGGTGTCGGTGACGACGCCGGTGATGGGCACCAAGGTCCTGCTGGTGGCGTTGTTCAGCCGGATGCTGCACGCCGGTGATGTTCCTTGGCTCTGGTGGGTGGGTGCGGCGCTCAGCCCGGTGGCCGTGGTGTTGTTACAGGCCGGCGAACCGCACGGCCGGCGCCGGCACGTGGCGCGGACCATTGTCCTGACCGTGTTGAGCGCCTGCTCCTACGCGTTGACCGACGTGTTGCTGCAGAAGTGGGTGCCGGTCTGGGGCAGTGGCAGCTACCTGCCGCCCATGTTTCTGCTGACCGCGCTGTACTCGTTCGCGTTCGTGCCGTTTTTTCACGGGCCGCTTCGGAAGCTCGACGGCGAGGCGTGGCGCTGGGTGGCCATCGGGGCGTTGCTGCTCGCCGTGAACAACGCCGGCATCGTTCTCGCCATCGCGCTCTGGGGCGGCGCGACGGCGGTGAACATCGTGTACAGCGCCCGCGGCCTGGTGAGCGTGGCGCTGGTCTGGGCCGCCGGGCACCGGCTGGCCGCGGCGGAGGCGAGGCCGGAGCCGCGGGTGCTGCGCTTCCGACTGGCCGGGGCCGCCTTGATGCTGGCGGCGATTGCCCTGGTGCTGTTCTAAGGTGAAGCAGAGTGACGAGATCGGACGTGGCCAGCGCGGGCCGGTGCCCGGATCAGGGCCGGTGGAACAGGTAGTGGCTGACGTGCCATTCTTCGCCGTCACGGAATTTCCAGAGTTCGGCGCAGGCCATGAAAAACACCCGCCAGTAAACCCACCACCTCGTCGCCTGGTCCGCGCCGTAGGTCTCCGCCAGCCGGGGCCGGATCTCCCCCTCGTGCGCATCCATGTTTTGCAGCCAATGCTCGGCGGTCTGCGCGTAGTGGCGCCCTTTGACCGTCCACTCCTGCACGAGCTTGAGGTCGTCCTGAAAAAGCGGGAACAGGCCACGGGCGGGCATCATCCCGCCGGTGAAAAAATACCGGCTCATCCAGTCGGAGTTGTCGCGCGCCTCGAAATGGTAGGCGTACTGCGCGTGGACGAAGACATGGGCGAAGAACAGTCCGCCGGGACGGAGCCAGCCGGCCAGGCGTGCCATCAGCCGCGGCCAGTTCTTCATGTGTTCGAACATTTCCACCGACACGATGCGATCGAACGAGCCGGCGGGCAGGGTGAGGTTGTTCATGTCGCAGGTCAGGATGGTGATGTTGCCGAGCCCGCGCCGCCCAGCCTCGGCGAGGATGTGCTCGCGCTGGGTGCGCGAATGGGAGACCCCGGTGATGCGCGCGTGCGGAAAATTTTCCGCCAGCCAGAGCGTGAGCGAACCCCAGCCGCAGCCGAGCTCAAGAATATCGAGTCCGTCGGCCAGTTGGGCGCGCGCGGCGGTGAGGGCAAGCATCTTCTCCTCGGCCTGCGCCAGGGTTTCGTCGCCGCGTTCGTAGTAACCCGACGAATATTTCAGCCGCGGGCCCAGGCAGCGCTGGTAGAAGGCGGTCGGGACCTCATAGTGCTGCGCCTTCGACTCCGCGGTGTTCACCGCGATCGGCAGCGTCCGCAGGGCGGCGGCGAATTCCGCCACCTGGGCCTCGGGCGAGGGGGCCGCGATTTCGCGCAGCCGCTGCCGCAGGAGCCGGCGGATCCCGACGCGGATGAGCCCGTCGGGCAGAAGATTTTTTTCCAGGAGAAAACCGATCATGTTTGAAGTATTTAAATCATTCCGACGAGAGGCTGGGGCAGCTTGATTCCGACGGGCGAGAGATCAGCGCGGAGGGACGGCGGGACGCCGGCGGAACCACGGGACGAACGCGCTGGTGGTCTGTTGATACTCACGGTAGGCGTCGCCTTTGGACCGGAGCGCCTGCTGCTCCGTGAGAGGGATGCCGGTCACGCTGAGCAGCAAAAAGAGCATGGTGATCGGTCCGACGCTCGCCAGCCAGCCCGAGGGTGAGGCGAGAGCCAGGACAAAATACGCGACCCAGACCAGCCATTCGAAAAAATAGTTCGGATGCCGGCTGTAACACCAGAGACCGGACCGGCACACGCGTCCGCGGTTCTCCGGGTCCCGTCGAAACGAGGCGAGCTGGGCGTCAGCGGCGGTCTCGCCACCCAGGGCGAGCAGCCAGAGCGCGGCGCCCGCGATTTCCAACCCGTGGAAGTGCGGCTGCGGGTTGAGGGCGGGCAGCAGGAAGGGGAGGCTCAGCAGCACCACGGAGGCGGCCTGCAGCTGGAAAAACCCGAACATTTTCGGGCCAAAATTCCCGACCCAATCCCGGCGCAACCGGACGTAGCGGCCGTCCTCGACCGGATGGTGTCCGGCGACCCGGCGGCAAAGATGCGTACCCAGCCGGAGGCTCCAGAGGATGGCCAGTGTGGCGACGAGCAGGCGGCGCGGCGGCCAGCCGGGGTTTGCCAGCGCATAAAATCCCGCGAGCAAGGCGAAGGCGTACGACCAGGCCACGTCGACGATGCCGTAGTTGTCGATCCTGCGGGCGAACCAGTACAGACCCGCAAAAAGGGCGGAGAGACCGGTGAGCGCGACCAGGAGGAGGGGAAACAGACTCATGCCCCTGAGATACGCTTAATCCAGGGACTTGGTTGCCTCGGTCTTGAGACGTTTGACCTCCCGGAAGACCGGCAGGAGGGTGAAGTAGA
Source organism: uncultured Opitutaceae bacterium (assembly GCA_964477955.1). GTDB lineage: Bacteria > Verrucomicrobiota > Verrucomicrobiia > Opitutales > Opitutaceae > Didemnitutus. The sequence goes on along the minus strand of CAYZGG010000033.1, from coordinate 17,668 downwards.
GCAGGGCGATGAAAAACGGAGCCACAACGGCCCAGGCCGTGACCGCATGGGCGGCCGTGGAACCGTATTCGCGGAAGAAAAGCAGGGGCGAGTCCCAGAAAAGGCGGTGCATCCGCTTGAGATTGAAGGAGGCGTGCGGGGCCTGCCAGATCGCCTCGCCGAGGCGGACGCAGGCGAAGATCACCGGCACATGCACCGGCCAGAGGGCTTGGTTGAGCAACTGGATGATCGGCTGGTTCAACCGCAACAGCACCGCGATCAGGAAACACAGCAGAGTAGTGGTGCCGAGCACCGGAAACAAGGCGCAGGCGCAGCCCACGGCGACCGTCAGCGCGAGTTTATGCGGAGTGATGCCCTGCGTCAGCTGAGCGACGAGGGGATCCCGGACGCGGCGTTGCCAGAACGAGCGGCGGACCGGGGGCGTGTGCTGCAGGGTATCCACGGAATAGCAGCAAAACTGCCGGCGAAAGCCTAGGCGAGGAAAAGAATTGCGCCGCCCGCCACCGCCAGCGTCGGACCGAACCAGTCAACGCCTTCGTGTCGCAGGGTCAGGACATCCTGCAGCCGGCTGGTGCGCGGCACGGCGAAAAGCTCGCGCAGACAGTAGGCCGACATCGCGATGTTTCCGAGCAGCATGATCGCCGCAAACCACGACAGGCGGGCCAGCGGCGAAGTCTGTTTGGACCACACCCACACATAAAAAGTCAGGAATCCCCAATAAGCATCGAAGAGCGTGGCGATGAACCATGGATGAGTGGCGACGGCATGTGGCACGGCGAAGAGCGGGCAGTGCAGCCCGGCCCAGGTCGTGACGGAAAGCATCGAGACGAGGACGACGGCAAAGAGCAGGCGAAGAAAGATGAGCATCGGATTGAAGCAGGTGGAGCCGGGCGGGCGCGACGGAGCTCCGGCCAGCAATCGTTACGGCCCGGGCCCGGCGATGGATGCGAAAAACTACAGCGCCAGGTTGTTCGGCCGCGTATGGACGGTCTGCACGACCGAGATGTTGCGGAGGGCGAACGCGGCTTCGCAGTAACACAAATAGTAATCCCACTTCCGGACAAAACGATCGTCGAATCCCAGGTTCCGCACCTGCTCAAGCTGCGCGTGGAAGCGATCGCGCCAGGTGCGGAGCGTGCGGGCGTAGTCGCGGCCGAGATCCTCGAGCCCATGCAGGACGAAATCCCCCCGTTCGGCGAGCAGGCGGTTGAGGCGGTTGAGGGAAAGAAGCAGCGAGCCGGGGAAGATGTGTTTCTGGATGAAATCCACGCCCCGGCGGAATTGTGGGTAGCGGCGGTCGGGGCAGGTGATGAACTGCAGGGCGAGCAGGCCGTCGCGCTTGAGCACCCGGGCGCACGTGGCGGCGAAATCCGGCAGGTAGCGGTGGCCGACGGCTTCGAGCATCTCGATCGAGACGATCTTGTCGAAGGTGCCCTGCACGTCGCGATAGTCCTGCAGGCGGACGTCGATGCGGCCGGCCAGTCCGGCTTCGACCACGCGACGCCGGGCCAGGTCGAATTGCTGCTGGGAAATCGTGAGCGTGGTGACGCGGCAGCCGTAGTGTTGCGCAGCGTGCAGGCTCCAGCCGCCCCAGCCGGTGCCGATTTCGAGCACGTGGTCGGCCGGCTCCAACCGGAGTTTGCGGCAGAGCGAGTCGTTCTTGGCGGCCTGGGCCTCGGCGAGCGTCGCCTCGGTGCGATCCCAGCGCGCGCTGGAATACATCAGCGACGGATCGAGCCAGAGCGCGAAGAAATCGTTGGAGAGATCGTAGTGCGCGGAAATGTTGCGCTGCGCCCGGGTGCGCGAGTTGAAGCGAAAAAGATGCCCGAGCCGGTTCACGGCGTGCAGGAGGTTGATGGCGAGCGTGCGCGCCCGGCGAGACCCGGAAACGGTGGGGGCCTGGTCGATGTTGAGCACGAACCAGCCGATGACCGCCGTGAGATCGGGGGTTTCCCAGTCGCCGTCGATGAACGACTCGGCAAAACCGATGTCACCGCCGAGGATGCATTTGGCGAAAAACGCCGGACGGCGGATGCGGATCAAGGCGGAGGTCGCCACTCCCGGAGCCGCTTCCGGGGCGAGGAGCCCGGACGTGCCGAATTCCCGGACCGTGCGGTCAGGCAGTTCGAGACGCAACCGGCCGAGTTTCATCGCGGCGAAGGCGGACAGGACGAGCCGGGCGGCGAGCGGGTGGTCCGGCCTGGTGCCGGCCGCGGAAAGGGAAGCGGGGGAGATGTCGGCGGGGTTCATGGTAGTTTGGCGGCGGGGGCGATGGAAGGATGCGGGCGGTAAAGGTCGCGCTGGGCTTCGGGTCGGGCGGCCTTGGCGAACCATGGGACCTTTTTCCACCAGAGTTGCAGGGCATGCCAGTGGATGAGGGCGATTATTTTCAGGGTGACGAACGGATATTTGAGCGTAAACCACGCCAGTTTTGCATCGGTCAGCGGCTGACGGGCGCCGACGAGGGTGCTGGTCAGCGTGCGGTTCGCTCCCTCGTAGTCATCGATCTGCACAGACAGGCGTTCGCCGGGGTTGCGGAGGGTGAAATCGAAGGCCACATCCATGTCGCTGAACGGCGAAACATAAAAATATTTCGGGGTGCGCAGATGGAAGGCGGTTCCGGCGGCGGCATCCCGGCGCGTCTCCGGCCCCAGCAGGAAGGGTTTCATTTCGCGAAACGTATTCGTGACCTCAGCGAGGGCGGCGAGCGGCGCGCCGGTGCGGTCGAAACAGAAGTAGAACGAAACGGGATTAAAAAGATAGCCGAACACCCGGGGCAGGGTGACGAGCACCACGCGCCCCCCGGCCAGGTCGACGCCGCGGCCCGCGAGATATGCGGCCACTCGCTGCTTGAGGGCCGGGACCGGGAGTTCACCCGTCGCGCGGCCCGGGGTGGCGGGGGCGCCGGAAAAGTGCGGGAGTTCACCGACCGGCAGGTAATCGCGGTCCCGAAAACTGTACAGGTTGCGCCGGTGACGGGAGAAAAGGCGCAAGCGCCGCGGCAAGGTCTCCAATTCGTCGAGATCGAGCGCGAACAGGAAGATGCGGTAGGCGAACCGGTGCGGCTTGGGCGCGAACCGATGGTGCATGACATGGCACTCGTAGAGGCAGGAATTCATGCAACGAGGAGTTTATGCGCAAGCCGGCTGGACCGCAAGCGACGGCGCCGTCCAGGCATCGCGACCGAGCAGAAGCCCGGAGAGATTGACGGCGGACCAAAGACCGTCCTCGTGAAAGCCATAACGCGTCCAGGCGCCGCAAAAATAGGTGCGGGTCGAGCCAAGGGCCGTTTCGTTGAGCCGGGGGATTTCCGCTTGCGCCCGGACGGCGCCGAGCGAGAAAAGAGGGTGTTCGCAGGCGATCGTGCGGAGCACGCGCGCAGGATCGATGCGGTCGGGCCGGTTGATGCTGACGAAATAATTCTCCCGGTCGGACACGCCCTGCAGCCGGTTCATCCAATAGTGGGTGGCGGGAGCGAGTTTTCCGGCGGCATCGCGGGCCACGGAATAGTTCCACGACGACCAGGCCAGTTTGGTGCGCGGCATGACGCTGGCGTCGGTGTGCAGGGTGGCGACGTTGGGATGGTATTGGAATTCGCGCAGCAGCCGGGATTCGTCCGGGGTCGGATCGGCCAGCAGGGCGAGGGATTCGTGTCCGTGGGCGGCGAAGATGACGTGGTCGAAATCCTGGCTGAAACCGGCGGTGGTCGTGACCCGGGCGCCGCGCGAGTGACGCTGGACCCGCACCACCCGGTCGTTGGACCGGATCCGGTCGCGCCAGGGTCGGATCAGGCGCCGCACATATTCGCGCGAGCCGCCGTCGACGGTCCACCACTGACGCTGGGCGTGAAGGCCGAGGAAGCCGTGGTTGTGGAAGAAACGCAGCAGGGCGCGGACGGGGAATTGCAGCATCAAGTCCGGCGGGGTGGACCACACGGCGCTGCTCATCGGGATCAGGTAGAGATCGAGAAAATCGGTCCCGTATCCACGGCGGTGCACGTACTCGGCGAGCGTTTGCGTTTCGGTGGCGGGATCGTCAATGCCGGCGACCGCGTCGCGATTGAAACGGTCAACGGCCAGCAGCATCCGGTAGAAGCGGGGACGGAGCAGATTGCGGCGCTGGGCAAAAAGATGGTTCAGCGAAGAGCCACAAAATTCCAGTCCGGTGTCCTCGTCACGGACGCTGAACGACATGTCCGTCTTCTTGACCGGAGCGGCAATCTCCCGAAATAGCCGGGTCAGCTGAGGGTACGTGTCGTAGTTGAAAACCATGAAGCCCGTATCGACCGGCACGGGGCGGCCAGTGTCGCGTTCGGGGACGGTCACGGTATGGCTGTGACCGCCGGTGTGGGCGTTCTGCTCGAACAGAGTGAGATCAAAGTCGCGCTGCAGAAAGTGCGCGCAACCAAGTCCCGATATCCCCGTACCGATGATGGCGAGTGTGGGCATAAAAAAACCGCCGCCCGGCGAAAGCGGCGGTGTTGGACTAATTACGCTCAGCCCCGCGGGGCGGATGCATCAGGGCGGGTGGCGTCCGGCTGGACGGTGAGCCCGCCGACATTTTTATGGATCGGGGGGCCTTCCTTCTTTTTCAGCTGCGCGGCCACTTCGGGTGAATTGACGGTGGCGATGGCAATGGCGGCGGCGGCCGGGACGACTTTCTTCAGGGTGTTGATCTCGCCCTGAACGGTGGAGATGGACATCCGCCGGATGGAGTCGCGATGGTTGATCCGGTCGGCCTCCGTGTAGATGGCTTCGGGCACAGGTTTGAGGCCCCGGATGAAACCGGTCAGCGAAAGCAGTTTGAGCCCGTAGTAAGTGGGATCGATTTCCCACCAATAGAAGCCCTGTCGGGTGGCTGACATGTAGCGGTGATGATTGTTGTGCCAGCCTTCGCCCATCGTGATGACGGCGAGGATGAAACTGTTGCGGGAGTCGTCGGTAGTGTTGAACCGGCGGCGGCCCATCAGGTGGGCGAGGGAGTTGATGCAGGAAGTGCCGTGGAAAAGGGCGGTGGTGCTGACAAAAAAGCCCCAGACCAGAAGCTGCGGTCCACTGGTATGCAAGGCGGGCACGGCATGCCCGAGATAGCGGCCGAGCAAATACAGTCCGGTGGCGAACAGCGCCGGGACGACGGCGTCGAAACGGTTCAGGAACACCAGCTCGGGGTATTTCGCGAGATCCTTCACCTTGGAATAGTCGGTGGGGAAATTGCGCCGGCTGGTGATCCAGCCGATGTGCGACCACCAGAAGCCATGGATGTGGGGCGAATGCGCGTCCTCGGGTTCATCAGAGTGCTGGTGGTGGTGCCGGTGATGATAGGCCCACCAAAGCGCGCCGCGCTGCACGGTGGTCCCGCCCCAGAGGGCGAGGAGAAACTGCCCGAGTCGCGAAGTGCTGTAGGTCTTGTGCGAAAAATAGCGGTGATAGATGCCGGTGACCGCGAACATCCGCAGAAAATAGAGGGCGACGGCCGAAAGAACGGCGAACCGGCTCCAACCCACCCAAATCACACCGAGGCAGCCCAAATGGAGGATCACAAATGGGATGCAGCGGACGAGATCCACGCCATCGGGCCGGGCCCGGATGACCTCGGGAGGCTCCGCCGAATAATCGGCGTCAATCCACTGGATGAGGGAAGCGCCCAAACGGCGCAGCAGAAGAGGAAAGGAATTCACAAAAAGAGGAGTTTGAAATGGGTCGGATCGAACACGGACTGGTGGTTTCGGGCAACGCCGACTCGAAAAGGCGCGGAGGTTTGCATGGATAAATCTAGGCAAAGGAACCAAACGCAGGTAGCCCTGACAAATCCAGCAGGATTTCGCAAAAAAAACCGCCTTTGGGTCAAAAGGCGGGACAAAGACAGAAAAGAGCGCGAGGTCAGGATTCCGGCTCGGTAGCAACGAGCAGAGAGAGAAGGGCGAGAACGATAACGCAGAGAATCATGCTTGGTGGTCCGCGCTGGGTCAGAACGCGGTAAACTGAACTGGTTCCACCGTTCCCGCCGCGAGCCTTTCGGCGCACAGAGCGGCAACGGCACCCCACCGGCATGGTCAGTGCCAGTGAAGAGGTTCAAGACACTCAACAAAATACCAGCGGCAAGGCAAAAATTGCAGCGGGTTTCTGAAGAGGGCATGTGACCACATGCATTATCGCCTCACTGGCCGGATTCTTAAGTAGCCACTACGCTTTTGGGAGCCAGGAATGCCGCGACAGAAAAATCCACAAATCGCTTCATAACATTTTGTTGCGAATTATTTCGACATATTCCATCCGTCAATTTTTCCATGCGAGGAAGCGTAGCCAGAGTATGGTGCAAGGCCCCCAACACGAAACTGAACCGCCACATAAATTCGTCAGGTGAAAGTTCTTTCACCTGTTGCCGGATTGCCCGAGTGAAAAGGGCGAGACCCGAAAAATACTCTTGGGTCAGAAGGGGTTCGGCGAAGTCCAAGGGCTCGGTCAGGCATCGGGAAAGGAGTTTTACAAAACGCTCCTTGCCTGGGTCCGCACCCAAGCTGGCTTCGAAAAGAGGGCGGCCCATCGCCGCGAGGATATCGGCTAATGAATTATTTGGAACAGAGTTACTTGCCAATTTTTCGATCGAAGCCAACCATTCGCTGTTCAACGCCCGAAACCGTCGGACCAACAAGTCCAAATAGAGCGCTTTCATGTCGCCAAAGTGATAGTTTACTGCGGCGACGTTCACGTTGGCGGCACGGGCCAACTCCCGCAACGAAACTCCATAAAAGCCGTGCTCAGCGAAAAGAAGTTCCGCCGTTTCCAGAATCCGCTCGCGAGTCGCGCGAGTTGGACGGTTCCCTCGTGGCATTTAAACGTATGTTTCAAACAAAAGTATAATTGTCAACTTGCATGGCGCCATTTTTCCTGGGTTTGAATAGATTGCATGAACGAAATTTGTGGGTAGGTTGCGTGAACTCCACCGCCGTATGAAAACTTACCTTCAGCTATTCGTTCTCGCCGGACTTTCTGCATCCACGTTTCTCTCCGCGGCCGAGAGCACTACCGCCTCTTCTCGTGCCAGCGTATCGTACGATTCGCCGGACAAATTCACCGATTTCAAGTCCGAGAATCTCTCGAACGACAAGGACATCGCCTACCTCTGCGACCTCTTCACTGCGCATGTTGAGAAACTGGCGGAACAATATCTTCCGACGGGCACGCACCTGGAAGTGCGTTTCAAGGACATCGATCTCGCCGGTGATTTTGAACCGCAGCGCGGTCCGCGGGCCGACAACATCCGGTTCATGCGCGACATCTATCCACCGCGCATGACTTTGGAATTCCGTCTCCTCGGCCCGGAGGGCAAAGTGTTGGCCGAGGGCGAACGCAAACTGAGCCAGCCCTATTACACTTGGATGAGCGTGCAGCCGATGAACGAACCGTTCCGCTACGACAGGCAGTTGCTCACCGATTGGATGCGCTCCGAATTCAAGCGCGCGAAGTCCTGAAACAGATGGTTTTTCTGGCGCCGGCACCGCATTGGTTCCGGCGTTTTTTTGCGGCCAGCCGGCGGATCGTCGCGAGCGACGGTCGGCGGCAGGAGAAAGCCTTCCTTAACATCCTGTACTGCAACGTCGGAGAAGATTGGCCTTGCGTTTGCCGGCGGGAAATGCGTTTGTCCCTCCCTCGTTAGAGATAGCGAATTAGATGACAGGACCTGGTGAGTCGTTGGCTGAGCGTTTGGCTTAAGTGATGATTTCGAAACCCAAGTTGGGAACAGACTGGCAGCGGATCGTGACTCTACGAAATATCACAAATGAGTAATTCCAAACTCTACGTCGGCAACCTGTCCTTCCAGACCACCGAGGATGAGCTCCGCGCTCACTTCGCCCAGTTCGGCACCGTGTCCGACGTTTTCGTCGCCATGGACAAATTCACCGGCCGCCCCCGCGGCTTCGCGTTTGTCACCATGGGCACGGCCGATGAGGCCAAGGTCGCCATCGAAAAAACCAACGGCGCCGATCTCGGCGGCCGCGCTCTCCAAGTCAATGAAGCCCGTCCGAAGGAAGAGCGTCCCGGCGGCGGCTTCGGTGGTGGTGGTGGCGGCGGCTTCCGTGGCGGCGGTGGTGGTGGCGGCGAACGCCGTGGCTTCGGCGGCGGCGGTGGCGGCGGTGGATACCGCGGCGGCGGCGGTGGCCGTGGTGGCGATCGCGGCGGCTTCGGCGGCGGCGGTGGTGGCGGCGGCGGCCGTTACTAATCAGCCTGCGCTTTATCCAGCGCGGACAATTTAGACAGGGGGCGGTGCCTCAAGGGCCCGCCCCCTTTTCTTTTTTCCTCATCGCGAGTCATCGCGCAATTTTTCTTCATGCCTTTCAAAGCTCTTCAACTTTCCGAACCGGTTCTTCGCGGCATTCAGGCCGCGGGCTACACCGATCCCACGCCCATTCAGCTTCGCGCCATCCCCGTTGTTCTCGGCGGGGGCGATCTGATCGCGTCGGCCCAGACCGGCACCGGCAAAACCGCGGCCTTCGCCCTGCCCGTGCTTTCCCGCCTCGGCGCACATTCGGGCCGCCCGCGGGTCCTCGTGCTCGAGCCCACGCGCGAACTCGCCGCCCAGGTCGAGACGGCCTTCCACGATTTCGCCCGCTACACCGACCTGCGCAGCGTGGCCATCTTTGGCGGCGTCGGCTACGGCCACCAACGCACCGAGCTCAAACGCGGCGTCGACATCATCGTCGCCACCCCCGGGCGCCTCATGGATTATCTCAAGGAGCGCACCCTCAGCCTGCAGGACATCAGCATCCTTATTCTCGACGAGGTCGACCGCATGCTCGACATGGGCTTTCTGCCGGTGGTCAAGGACATCATCGCCCGCTGCCCGCGCGAGAGGCAGACGCTGTTTTTCTCCGCCACCGTGCCTCCCGAAATCGCCGCAGTTGCCTCCTTTGCCCTGCGCAATCCGGTCCGCGTCGAGGTCGGGGCCGCCCGCTCGGTCAACAATTCCATCAACCACGCGCTCTACCCCGTCGCCATGGCGCAAAAGTTCGACCTGCTGGTCGCACTGCTGGCGAAGACCGACTTTGACAGCGTGCTGGTGTTTTCCCGCACGAAGCACGGCGCGGACAAGATCGCCCGCAAGCTGAAGGCGGCCAACCATTCCGTGGCCGTGTTGCACGCCAACCGCTCGCAAAATCAGCGGATCGAAGCGCTCGCCGGTTTCAAATCCGGCAAGTACGAGGTGATGGTGGCCACCGACATCGCGGCTCGAGGAATCGACGTTGCCGATATTTCGCATGTCATCAATTACGATGTGCCGGAAAACCCCGAGGATTATGTGCACCGCATCGGCCGCACCGGCCGGGCGCAGGCCGTCGGCGACGCCTTCACCCTCGTCACTCCGGAAAATGCCGGCGACATCCGCGACATTCAGCGGTTCATCGGCCAGAAGATTCCCGAACTCCGCCTCGAAGGTTTCAACTACCAGCCGATCGTGGCCGGTCCGCCCCGGCCCTCGCAGGGCCAGCGCGGCGGCGGGCGTTCCCATTCCGGCGGTCGTCCATCGCAACCCGGCGGCGGGCGCGGGGGCAAGGTTGGCTACCATTTTCGCAACCGGCGGTGATTTTTTTGTTTCGCGCCGGCTGAAGCCAGGCCGGTAGGTTCGCGCTCCCATGCCCAGCACCGCTGCCGTCGAACAACACCTCGCTTTGCTGCGGGCCTGCACGCTCTGCCCGAGCATGCACAAGCCCGTGGTCGTCGGCCGGCCGGTGGCCAGCCGGATTTTGCTCGTAGGCCAGGCCCCGGGCGACAAGGAGCCGAAATTCGGCCGGCCCTTTGCCTGGACCGCCGGCAAGACGCTCTTCAAATGGTTCCACCGGTCCCTGGGCTGGACCGAGGAACAAGTGCGCGACCGCATCTATTTCGCCGCCGTCTGCCGGTGCTTTCCGGGAAAAAAGGAAACGGGTGGTGACCGGGTACCCGCTGAAGAGGAAATTGCCCAATGCGCGCGCTGGCTTTCCGCCGAGATGGACCTGCTGCAGCCGCAGCTGGTGCTGCCGGTGGGCAAGCTCGCGATCACACAATTCCTTCCCCCGGCGCCATTGAACGATCTGATCGGTCGGACCTTCCGGATCGACCGGCACGGCCGGCCGGCCGATTGCATTCCGCTGCCGCACCCCTCGGGCGCGTCTCCCTGGCACCGGATGGAGCCGGGCAAGACCCTCCTCGATCGGGCCCTGGCCCTGGTGGCCTCTCATCCGGCGGTGCGGGATGCAAATTGAATTGCCTTGCCGGAATCCCGGCGCTGTTTTGCGCAAACTTCCATGAAGCATTTCCGCCAGTTCTTGACCGCGGCCCTCTTCGCCGGCGTTTTTCTGGCGACCTCCGGCCGCGCTAAAACCGGCCACGGCGGCTATGTCGGCGCCATCGTGGTCGACGCCGAGTCGGGGCAGGTTCTTTTCGAAGACAACGCCGATGCCGTCAACCCCCCCGCGAGCATGACCAAGCTGATGACCTTTGCGGTGCTCCACGACAAATTGGTCGATGGGTCCCTGACGCTGCAAACCATGGTCACCGTTACGGCCGCCGATTCGAAGATCGGCGGCACGCAGGTCTGGCTGAAGGAACGGGAAATCTTTCCCGTGGAGGAGCTCATCTATGCGATGATGATCCAGTCGGCGAATGATGCCGCCTACGCCTTGGCTCGGACTGCGGCCGGATCGGCGGAGGCGTTCGTCGCGCTGATGAACGCGAAGGCCCAGGCCCTCGGCCTCACCCACTCGACTTTCCATTCGCCGCACGGTTTGCCGCCGGCGGATCGCCGGATCGCCGACAGCGATCTGACCACGCCGCGCGATTTCGCGCTGCTCTGCCGATACCTGGTGAGCGAAACCGACGTCTTGAAATACACCTCGGTTCGCACCCGGCCCTTTGGCCTCTCCCGGCCCAACGGACCGGTCGTCATGACCAATCACAACCATTTGCTTGGCAAGATTGCCGGGCTCGACGGCCTGAAAACCGGCTTCACGAACGGCGCCGGCTTCTGCCTTTCCGCCACGGCGGAGCGCAATGGTCGCCGCATCATTGTCGTGACGATGGGCGGAGCCGATTCGAAGGTGCGCGATCTGAAGGTGGCCGAGCTGATCGAGCGCGGTTTTGCCGCCCTGCCGCCGCCGACCAATATCAGCACCGTCAAAGCCGCGGCGGCGATTCCGCCGCCGGCCACGCCCGCCTCCCAGGATTCCATCCCCACGGTCAAGGTGAACCGAGCTCCCGATTCCCCCGCGCCGGCCAAGCCGAGCACCGACTTGTCTCTTTCCTTTCAGGTAACCCCCACGAAGTAACGCCATGAAATTCCCCGCTCGCCTCTGGTTCTGTTATGTCGCTTTGCTGGCCCTCGGCGTCGTGCCGCTTCAGGCGCAGCGCGAACGGCTTTCGCCGGAGGATCGCGACATTGTCGAAAAGCGCTGGCCGAAGGCGAAGCGCACGTTCACCAGCCTGCGGTATATTATCCTCAAGGCCGGCGACGCCAACGGCGAGAGCCCCGAGCCGGGCATGATTGTCAAGGCACTCTACAAGGGCTCGCTGCTAAACGGGAAGGTGTTCGACGAGAACCAGAATCCGGAGAAGCCGCTCGTCGTGCGCCTCGGCCGCGGCAATCTCATCGAGGGTTGGGAGCAGGCCCTGCAGATGATGCATCGCGGCGAAAAATGGCTGTTGATCGTACCCTCGGAGCTCGCTTACGGGGTGCTCGGCCGGCTGCCGGACATTCCGCACGATTCCACTTTGGTCTTTGAGCTTGAGCTGTTGGATTTCTCGAAAGACTGACCGGCGGGAGGGTGCCGGTCGCGCGGGCGCCCGGAGTGCCCCGCCGGACTCAAGCCGTGCGGACGGCGCGTCGAAACATCCGCCGCTGCGCCCAGAAGCTGTCGGCGCTGTACAACGCCAGTCCGCACCAGATCAGCGCGAAGGCCTGCAGCCGCGCGCTATCGAAGGGCTCGTGATAAACCAGCAGGCCGATGAAAAATTGCACGGTCGGTGCGGCGTACTGCAACAGGCCGAGCGTGGTCATGCGAATGCGCTTCGCCCCGTAGGCAAACAGCAGCAGCGGAATCGCCGTCACCGTCCCCGCACTCAGGATGTAGACGTGCTGCCGCAGCCCCACGTGGCCGAGCGCGCCCTCGCCGGTGTGCGCCCGCCAGAGCAAAAGTCCGGCCGCCAGGGGCAAAAGCAAGATCGTCTCGACGGTCAGGCCCACCACCGACCCCAGCGCGGACAGTTTTTTCAAAAGACCGTAGCCGGTCCAGGTAACGGCGAGGGAAAGGGCGATCCAGGGCACATGTCCGACGGCGAAAAGCATCAGACCGACGCCGCCGACGGCGAGCAGGATCGCCGCCCACTGCAGCGGCCGCAGGCGTTCCCGGAAAACGAGGCAGCCCATCGCGACGTTGCACAAGGGCGTGAGAAAATAGCCGAGGCTCGTCTCGATGATGTGGTCGGCATTCACCGCCCACACGTAGATCGTCCAGTTGGTCGCGAGCAGGACGCTGCTCAGCAGGTTCAGGCCGAAAATCCGGCCATTGGCGAAAGCCGGTCGCAACTCGCCAAAATTCCTTTGCGCGGCCTGCAGCACCGCCAGAAAAAGCAGTGACCAGACGATCCGGTGGGCGATCAGCTCGAAGGCGGAGATGTCGTGCAGTTGTTTCCAATAAAGCGGAAACACGCCCCACAAAAGAAAACTGGCGGCCGCGGCCAGGGCGCCGGAGGAATTGGCGGGAGCAGAAGTCGGGGAGGACAAGCCCGGCAGTCTGTCCGGCGCACGGGCGGCGTCAAATCCCCGGGTGCGGCACCGGTGGAGAAATTCCTGCGGCACAGCGACCTTCCTTCCGCGACCCGACCCAGGCGGGTGCCGGCGGGCCGTTTAGCCGCCGTTTTCGCGCAGCCACTGGGCGGCACAGGCCACGAGTGCCGCATGCGAATCGAGATCGAGTTTGTTTTTGATGTTCTCGCGGTGGGTTTCGACCGTCTTCACACTGACGCCGAGTTTTTCCGCCACCTCCCGGGTGGGCACGGCCCGCCCCACCAGTCGAAAAACCTGCAGCTCCCGGTCGGTCAGCTGCGCCGCCGCCCCGGAGGTTTCGCCGCCCCGGTTGACCGCGGTGGAGAACATGCGGTGGGCGACTCCGGGCGAAAGCACAATGCCGCCGGCCGCCGTCTGGCGGATGGCGCGGAAGAGCACGTGGACGGCTTCGTGCTTCGTCACGTAAGCCCGCGCTCCGGCCCGCAGGCACCGGGCGGCGTAAACTTCCTGCGGCTGTTGCGTGAACACCACGATCCGCATTTCCGGCGCGAGCGCGACGAGGTCCTTGATCAAGGTCAGTCCGTCCCCCTCGCTCAGCAGGAGCTCCATGACCAGGACGACGGGCGGTTTTTTTTCCACGAGCTCGCGCAGCTCGGCTCCGGTCGCGGCACTGCCGGAGACGACGAGGTCGCACTCGTCGGCGACAAGCCGGGCGAGACCTTCGCGCATGGCCGGGCTGTCATCGGCGATGGCAACTCTGATGCGCGGAGCCAGAGGGTCGTGGGCGACTGACACGCGGGTAGAATGCAGGGCGCGCCTTCCAGCTCAAGAGCCAAGCACCGGTCGCGGACCTTCCCCTGAGAGGCCATCAGGGCAAACCTGAAGGCGAAATGAGAGCAGTCCCCCGATGCGCGAAATCCAAAGATGTGTTAGGGTGCCGCCGCAACCCACGACATCCATGCCCAAATACGTCATTGAACGAGATATCCCTTCAGTGGGAAAATTCAGCCCCGCCCAACTGGGCGACGCTTCGCGCAAGTCCTGTAACGTTTTGCAACAGCTGAGCCCCCGCGTGCAGTGGGTGCAAAGCTACGTCACCGACGACAAACTGTACTGCGTTTATATCGCCGTGAACGAAGAGGTGGTGCGGGAGCATGCCCGGCTGGGCGGCTTCCCCGCCAACCGCATTTCCGAGGTCAGGGCGATAATCGATCCGACCACCGGCGGATCCTGAGGCCCCGGCGCCGCTTTCTAACCGCAGTTGAATCGCAAAACCCAAAAACAAAGCCATGAAATCCACGAAAACCCTGTTGGTCGTCATCCTCACCTCCCTCCTCGCCGGCTTCGCGCTGGCGGAAAACCAGCCGCAGCCCGAAGCCCTCCCCGCCGGTCAGAACATGTACGTCATCGAACGGGACATGCCCGGACTGGGTAAAATGAGCCCCGCCGAGTTGAAAGCCGCCTCGCAGAAATCCTGCAGCGTCCTGCGCAACCTGGGACCCAAAATCCAGTGGATCCAAAGCTATGTGACCGGCGACAAAATGTACTGCATCTACCTTGCGCCGAGCGAGGAGCTGGTGCGCGAACATGCCAAGGAGGGCGGCTTCCCGGCCAATGCCGTGAACAAAGTGACCACCATCATCAGCCCGAAGACCGCGGAGTGATGCCCCGGCGCTGCTGTTCGCATTCAGCGTTGACTGACAGCGTTCGAGCGTCCCGTCAGATAGATTTGAATCAAAAAATTCAAGACACGATTCCGCCTGGCGCGTAATCCTCAATTGAAGGAGCCTGCTTGCAGGCGACTCGGAACATCCGTCAGCGGATCGTGTGCTGAGTCGCCTGCAAGCAGGCTCCTTCAACCGGCAGCGAACCTCTCTGCCGGGACATTGGTCCTGACCCTTTGCTCCTCTGGCTGCTGAGCGAAGGGCCGGATCTTTTGATGGTGGGTCGCTGCGGAGCGTCCGCCTCAGCTGCGGTGCACGGGCTGGGGCCGCCCGGCCTCGTTGAGGGCGACGTACGTGAAGTGGCCCTCGGTCACCCGCACGAGCTCGCCGTCTCTTGATCGCTGGGCCCACGCCTCCACGGCGATGCGCATGGATGTGTGGCCGATCTTCAGCAAGGCGGCATGGCAACTCACGATGTCGCCCACGTAGACGGGATAGAGGAAAACCATCGCGTCGATGGCCACGGTAGCCACGCGACTGCGGGCGAGGTTGCGCGCGTGGATCGCGCCGCCGAGATCCATCTGCGAAAGCAACCAGCCGCCGAAAATGTCGCCATTGGAGTTTGTGTCCGCCGGCATGGCGATGGTCCGGATGACAAGTTCGCCTTGGGGCTGACCGGGTGGAGGCGCCGGGATCATTGGACCAGACTAGGGCCGCCCGCCGTGGGCAGGCAAGCGCGCGGCTGACTTTGGCGTTGTTTTTGGCTACATGCCCCGGGATATTACACGGAACATGTCCGCCCACGCCCAGGCCGCCCACCGGCGGTTGTTCGATGAAATCGGCACGGTCGATCAGATCGGCGTCGAGGAACGGGTCGCAAAGTTCACCACGCGCAGCCTGAAAAAAGGGGCGAAGATCAAGGGACTGAAGCTGGCCGTCTCCATGGTCGACCTGACAACACTCGAGGGCAAGGACACGCCGGGCAAGGTGGCCTCGCTTTGTCAGAAGGCGCTGGGCCCGCAGGCCGACGCGGACATTCCGCCGGTTGCGGCCGTCTGCGTCTACCCGGCGATGGTCCGACATGCCCGCCGGGCGCTCGGTCTGGACACCGCGGTCCGCATCGCCTCGGTCGCCACCGCTTTCCCTTCCGGCCAGGCCCCGCTCCGGACGCGGCTGGCGGAGGTGAAGGCCGCGGTGGCGGATGGAGCCGACGAGATCGACATGGTGATCAACCGCGGTGCCTTTCTCGCCGGCGAATTCGCCCGCGTGCAGGATGAAATCGTCGCCGTGCGCGACGCCTGCGGCGGCGCCACGCTCAAGGTCATCCTGGAAGTCAGCGAACTCGAAACCTACGACAACATCCGCGCGGCCTCCTTCCTCGCCATGCGCGTGTTGCGGCCCGGCGATTTCATCAAGACCAGCACGGGCAAGACCTCGGGCAACGCCACGCTGGGCAACAACCAGGTGATGATCGAGGCCATCCGCGATTTCTACCTCGAGACGGGAATCCCGATCGCGATGAAACCGGCGGGCGGCATCCGCACCGCAAAACAGGCGCTCCAGTTTCTCGTTGCCGTCAAGGAAACCCTCGGCGACGAATGGCTCGTCAACACCCGCTACCGCTTCGGCGCGTCCTCCCTGCTCAACGACCTGCTCCGCCAGCTGGAAAAAGAACGCACCGGCGCCTACCAGGCGCCGTATTATTTCAGCGAGGCCGCCGAAAGCTACTGAACCACCGCCGCCATCCCATGCCCGCCCTGACTGAAAACCGCCGCCCGACGAAACGCGCGCACGGCCGCCCCGCCCCCGAGTTGATTTTTGGCGATCTGTGGGAATACGATCCGGCGCCCGAAACGGCCGATCCGAAATTGCAGCCGCGCTACGATCTTTTCATCGGCGGGAAGTTCGTCGCCCCGGCCTCCGGAAAATATTTCGATTCGATCAACCCCGCCACCGAAACCAAGCTCGCCGAGATCGCCCACGCGGGTCCGGCCGATGTGGCCGCGGCCTACGCTGCCGCCGCGAAGGCCTTCGATTCGCCTTGGGGGAAAATGCCCGGCCGGGAACGCGCCAAGTACCTTTTCCGGCTCGCCCGCCTGTTGCAGGACCGCGCCCGCGAGTTCGCCGTGGCGGAAACGCTCGACGGCGGGAAGCCGATCAAGGAGTCGCGCGATTTCGATGTGCCGATGGCGGCCGCGCACTTTTTCTACCACGCGGGCTGGGCCGACAAACTCGATTACGTAGCCCCCGGCCGCCGGGTCGCGCCGCTCGGGGTCGTCGGTCAGGTCATCCCCTGGAATTTCCCGCTGCTCATGCTCGCGTGGAAGCTCGCGCCCGCGCTGGCGATGGGCAACACCGTCGTCCTGAAGCCGGCCGAGACGACCAGCATCACCGCCCTCAAGTTCGCGGAAATCGTGCAGGACGCCGGCCTGCCGCCCGGGGTCGTGAACATCGTCACCGGATTCGGCAACACTGGGGCGGCGGTCATGAGCCACCCGACGGCGGCGAAGGTTGCCTTCACGGGCTCGACCGAGGTGGGCAAGCTCATCATGCGTTCGCTGGCCGGCACCGACAAAAAGATGACCATGGAGCTCGGTGGCAAGGCGGCCAATATCGTGTTCGACGACGCCCCGCTTGACCAGGCCGTCGAGGGAGTCGTCAACGGCATCTTTTTCAACCAGGGCCATGTCTGTTGCGCCGGCTCGCGCCTGCTGGTGCACGAGCCCGTGGCGGAAAAATTCCTCACCAAGCTGAAAATGCGCGTCCGCGTGCTCCGCGTCGGCAATCCGCTCGACAAGAATACCGACATCGGTGCCATCAATTCGCGCGAGCAGCTCAAGAAAATCGAGACGCTCGTCGCCGCCGGCGTGAAAGAGGGCGCCGAGATGTACCAGCCCGCCTGTGCGCTGCCTGCGAAGGGCTGGTATTTCCGGCCGACGATTTTCTCGAACGTTGCGATGAGCCACCGGGTCGCTCGCGAGGAGATTTTCGGCCCGGTGCTCAGCGTGCTCACGTTCCGCACGCTCGACGAGGCGGTCGAGAAGGCCAACAACACCGCTTACGGACTCAGCGCCGGCGTGTGGACAGACAAGGGCTCGCGGATTCTGAAGATGTCGACCGAGCTCAAGGCGGGCGTGGTCTGGGCCAACACCTACAACAAGTTCGATCCGGCCTCGCCCTTTGGCGGCTACAAGGAGTCCGGCTTCGGCCGCGAGGGCGGCCGCCAGGGCCTGCTCGACTACTGC
>CAYZGG010000032.1:0-40058 GCA_964477955.1 uncultured Opitutaceae bacterium | reverse complement strand
TGCTGGTCTTCATGACCGATTTCGCCAAAATCGCGCTGGCCAACGACCATGTGCGCCCGTCCAAAAAACCGGAGACGTGGAATATCGGCGGCTTCATGATGGTGGCGGCGGTGCTGGGGGTGGCGATGCTGGCCGAGACACTTTTCTTCCTCTGGATTGGCTGGTCGCGCTTCGACTTGGGGGCAAACAACGATGCCCTCTATACCTTCAGCTTCCTGTTGCTGCTCTACTTTGCCGTGTTTTCCGTGCTTTCCGCGCGTGAGCGCCGCTGGTTCGGGGCGACGATGCCGGGCAAAGCCCTGGCGCTTTCCCTCGCGGCCGAGGCGCTGGTCGGCACCGTCATGACGCGAGTCGGTCTGCCGGGGCTCAGGCCTCTGCCCTGGGCGCAGACAGCCGCGATCTTCGCCTTCGCCCTGGTCGCATGCCTCGGCGTAAACGACGTTCTGAAAGTCGTGATGATCAAATGGCGCGTGCCGGCGGCCGTCGCTTAGTACCCGCCATGCGGACGCGGCCGTAGTCAACCTGACTGGCTCGGTTTCTCCCCTGGCTTATCCCAATCGCTCCATGCATTTTTTCTGACCAGTGTGAGTAGGGCGGGACCGCTGGGCCCGCCGCGAATGTCGTTGCGGGGCGCCCAGCGGTCGCGCCCTGCCATCGCGGGCCTTGTCGTTGCGTAATAGCTCATGGCGATTGGTATTGGTCGATCGCCACCCCCGCGGGTTTGCCTGCGGGTAACACCCCCTGTCGCTCGCCGGCGAAGCGGCGTATCGTGCCCGACATCGGACTCCGCGCGGCGCCGCTGGGGCTGCTTTGACGCCCGGCCTTTTCTCTTTCGCGCCGGTCACCCCCCTCGATATCATCTCATGAAAGCCCTCGTTTATCACGGTCCGGGAAAGAAAAATTTGGAAGACGCCCCGAAGCCCATCCTGCACGAGCCCACCGACGCTCTGGTGCGGATGACCCGGACCACCATTTGCGGCACGGATCTCCACATTCTCAAAGGTGACCTGCCCACGGTCACCGCCGGCCGGATTTTGGGCCACGAGGGCATCGGGGTGGTCGTCGAAGCGGGCAATGGCGTCAGCCGCTTTCGCCAGGGTGACCGCGTCCTCGTTTCTTGCATCACGGCGTGCGGGAAGTGCGAGTACTGCCGGCGCAACATGCCCTCCCACTGCAACCAGGGCGGCTGGATCCTCGGGAACACGATCGACGGAACGCAGGCCGAGTTTGTCCGGATCCCTTTTGCCGACACGAGTCTCTACTCGTTTCCTCTCAACGCGGACGAGGACGCGATGGTGATGCTCAGCGACATCCTGCCGACCGGCTATGAATGCGGGGTGCTCAAAGGTTGCGTCAAGCCGGGGGACACGGTCGCCATCGTCGGGGCCGGTCCCGTCGGGCTGTCGGCATTGCTGACGACGCAATTCCATGCCCCGGCCAGCATCATCGTCGTCGATCTCGATGAACGCCGTCTCCGAGTCGCCATGCAGTTCGGGGCGACCGCGGTGGTCAACAGCACCGAGGGCAACGCCGTCGATAAAATCATGGCCCTGACCGGCGGCAAGGGAGTGGATGTCGCGATCGAAGCGGTCGGCATGGCGGCGACATTCGGACTCTGCCAGGAAATCGTCGGCGCCGGCGGGCACATCGCCAACGTCGGCGTGCACGGAACAAGCGTGACCTTGCATCTCGAAAAACTCTGGTCGCAAAACATCACCATTACGACGCGGCTGGTCGATGCGGTGACCACGCCGATGCTGCTCAAGACGGTCCTGGCCGGCCGGCTTCAGCCGCTCCAGCTCATCACGCATCACTTCACTCTCGAGGACATCGTCAAGGCCTACGACACCTTCGGCAATGCCGCGAGGGAACACGCCTTGAAAATCATCATCACGAACCCGTAGCCGAGAGACGGGCAACACCCCATATCGCCGTTTCTGGTTACGGACTATCTTCGACAAAAAACGAAGCACACGCCGCCAATCCTTTCTCCCTCCCGCCTCACCGTCTAACATGAAAGTCCTATTTCTGCTGACCCTCGTCCTTGGCCTCGCGCTTTCCGTGAAGGCCCAGGCGCCGGACTCGGCCTACTCGCCCGATCAGCTGGATCAGATGCTCGGTCCGATTGCGCTTTATCCCGATCCCTTGATCGCCCTCATCTTGCCGGCATCGACCGTCCCGTCCGACCTGGCGCTCGCGGCGGCCTACCTGGCGGGCAATGGCGCCCCGGACGGTCTCGATGGCCAGCCCTGGGATCCGAGCGTAAAGGCGCTGGCCCGCTATCCCGACGTGTTGAAATGGATGAATGATAACCTGGCTTGGACCCAGGCCTTGGGCGCGGCATTTGTGCGACAGCCGGCGGACGTCATGAAATCAATCCAGCAGCTCCGGGTTCAGGCCCGGGCGGCGGGAACTTTGGTCGACACTCCGCAGCAACGGGTCGAAATGGAAGGGGACAGTCTGCGGATTGTGCCGGCGCAGGCAGACATGATTTACGTGCCGGAGTACGATCCCGCGGTCGTCTATGAAACCCCGCTCGGATACTCCGGGCCGTTCATCACCTTTGGCGTGGGATTTCCCGTGGGGCTCTGGCTTGGCTACCAACTCGACTGGGACAACTTTGGCATCTGGGTCGGCCCCTGGCATCCGGGATGGGGCTATCGGCGGGAGTGGCGGAACGGGAATTCCTGGCATGCGTGGCGACCCGATCCGCGCCGCTCCCGCGACGTCGTGCGCAATTTCTACCGGCCGGAGGGCCGTCTGCCGAGCCCGGGGATCAGGGCAGGCTATCGCGGACCCACCCGTTCGCCGGGCCCCGGCCCCCGTGCGGTGATTTCCCGCCCGTCCGCGCGGCCCGACTACCGTGGTCGGGCGGTCACGGCGCCCCGGCCATCCAGCCCGGCGCCATCGAGCCAGATGTTCGGTGGATACAACCGGGGAACGCAGACGCGTGACTTCAGCAACCGGGGGCAAAACAGCCGATCCGCTCCGGTGCGCTCCGCGCCGTCGCCCCGGGGAGCGGCTCCTTCCCGGGCCGCACCTCCGGCTCGCAGTTCCGGTCCGGCGCCGTCCGGCAACCGCGACCGGCATTGATCCAATTTTGACCCCCTCGAAAACATGACGCCTGTCCAGCAGCTATTTCGTTCTGCCCTCGCGATGGTCGCGGCCCTGGCCTTGGTCGCCGGCGCGATCGTTGCCCCGCTTCGGGCCGATGCGCCCACGCCCGCGGGATCACCCCGTTTGTTTGGTTCGCCGGAGGAAGCCGTGAAGGTGCTCGTGGCGGCGACGCAAGCTGGCGATCACGCGGCGGTCGATGCGATTTTTGGCCCCGCGGTGAAGGATCTCCTGTCCGGCGATGCGCGGCAGGATGCCTTGGAATTTGCAACGTTTGCCAGGCTGGTCGGCGAGTTTTCCCAACTGGTGAAAAAGTCCGACGACCGGTTCACGCTCAATCTGGGCAACCAGAACTGGCCGTTTCCCATTCCACTCGTGAAGCAAGGCGGCAGCTGGTTCTTCGACACGGCCGCAGGCAAGGAGGAAATTCTCAACCGCCGCATTGGCGCGGATGAATTGGGCGCGATTGATGTCTGCCACGGTTACGTGGAAGCGCAGCGCGAATATGCGGGCGCGGACCGCGCCGGTGACGGGGTGTTCAAGTTCGCCCAGAAACTCCGGAGCTCGCCCGGCCAGAAGGACGGCCTCTACTGGCCGGACACGGAAAACGACGATCCGAGCCCGTTTGGTCCGCTGATCGCGGAAGTCCACGCCGAGGGCTATGGCGGGAAGACGGCGGAAGGCCAGCCGCAGCCTTTCAAAGGCTATCGCTTCAAGATCCTGACGGCCCAAGGCGCATCAGCCCCCGGCGGCGCCTTCAACTATATCATCAACGGCAACCTGATCGCCGGCTTCGCGCTGGTCGCGTATCCCGCCCATTGGGGCGAATCCGGGGTCATGACCTTCATCGTCAATCAATGGGGCAAGGTCTACGAATGCAATCTGGGCGCCCAAAGCGCTGACTTGGCCATGGCGATGACCGAGTTCGATCCCGACCAGGACTGGAAGGAAATAACGACGCCCTGATCGCCGGCGCTGTTAGGGTAACAGCCCATGGCGCGCTGGCAATTTACCGGCTACCTTTCCCACAAGCCGTTCTTGTTCTCCCGCGTCTCCGCCGAATTTCATACTTATGACCTCCCGCTCCAAACAGATTGCAGCCTGCTCCCTTGCCGCGCTGCTCACAACCGGACTTTTCTCGTCCGCTGGCGCCGCGGTGTTTCCGCCGCTCAACAGCTCCGTGTCGACGGAGCATCACGCCGGCAAGCTCATCTGGGCCGATCTGTTCACCACCGACCCGGCGGGTGCGACGAATTTTTATTGCAAACTCTTCGGCTGGACGGCGACGACGATCGACCAAAAGGGAAAGACCTACACTGTCTTCAGCAACGAGGGCCGGCCAGTGGCCGGACTCGCGCCGCGCTCCGTCAAGGGCGCAGGCCATCCCTCCCGCTGGATCGGCTATTTTGCCGTCACGGATATCGCGGCTGTCCTCCAAACTGTAACCAAGGAAGGGGGGAAGGTACATGCGCCGTCCCGCAATTTTCCCGATCGCGGCTCCCAGGCGATTGTCGCCGACAAGAATGGCATTCCCATCGGGCTGCTGCAGTCGAGTACCGGCGATTCCCCTGATGGTGAGCCGAAGCCCGGCGACTGGAACTGGTTTGAGCTTTACGTAGGAGCGCCCAAGGAAACGGCGGATTTCTATCACGAGACCATCGGTTTCGATGTGGCGCCCGAGACAAATTCCGACCGGAAAAGCGATTTTGTGCTTTCGAGCGGCGGGCAGAACCGCGGTGGCATTGCTCCGATGCCCGAAGGCGCTGACGCCAAGCCCAGCTGGCTGGGTGTCATCCGTGTCGCCGATCTCGACCAGACGCTGGCCAAGGTTGCAACGCTCGGCGGCGAAGTGCTGGTCGCCCCGCATGCGGTCGAATACGGCAGCCGGTTTGCCATCATCCTGGACTCCACCGGCGGCACCGTCGGAGTCGTTCAGTACGTGAACAACGAGAACCCCGCCAACAAGCAATAGCCAATGAAACACGCACAAAAAATTCTCTTGGGATCTCTTTTGCTGATCGGTTCGCTGGCGATCTGGACCGGTTGCGTCGGCGTGGTCGGGGACGGCGGAGGTGTCGCCTATGGTGGCGGTCCGTGGTTTCATGACGATGTTTGGGTCGATGGTGGCGGTCGCGGTTGGTATGGCGGCCACGACGGCGGCCATGATCGCGGCTACGTCCATCCGGGCGGCGGTGACCACCGCGAGGGCGGTCGCCACTGATCGAGCGGCGAGCGGCCATCATCCGGGCGTCAGGTGGGCAACATCCCATAGGCCCGAGCCGCTTGGCGGCCCCTACTGCGGTCCAGAACCGCCGGATCATTTATCCGGCGACGCGACGACATCGAATTTGATGAGCTCGGACAACGAAAAATCAACCGGACCGCAGGCGATCATCGCCACCGACCTGACCAAATGGTTTGGTGAAGGTGAGACCAAGATGGTTGCCGTGAAAGGCGTCGGTCTCGTCGCCCACTTTGGCGAGATGCTCTTCATCGTCGGTCCATCGGGCAGCGGCAAAACCACCCTGCTCAGCATGATCTCCGGCATTTTGCGACCAAACGCAGGCAAGGTGGAAGTCAAGGGGGCCGACATCTGGACGCTGACCAACGACCAACTGGCTGACTTCCGGTTGAACACCGTCGGCTTTGTCTTCCAAGACTATCATCTGTTTCCCCGGCTGACCGCCGCGGAGAATGTCGCGATTCCCTTGATCCTGCAGCAACGCGATTGGAACGAATCGATTGTCGAGGCGAACAAATACCTCGCCATCGTCGGGTTGAAGGATCGCGGCGAAATCCTGCCGGTGAAGCTTTCGGGCGGTGAGCAGCAGCGGGTGGCGATCGCCCGCGCGATCATCAGTCGCCCGGAGATCCTGATTCTGGACGAACCGACCGCCTCATTGGACGGGGATACCGGTCGGATGATCATCGCCTTCGTCAAAGAGAAAATCCTCAACCGCAGCCGCTGCATCCTGATCGTCACCCATGATGCGCGCATCAACGAATATGCGGACCGGATCCTGCATATGGAAGACGGCGTCCTGACCGCGACCGAGCAAGGAGCCTGATGAACGCCGCCGAGAACAATCCCGCAGACAAATCAGCGGAGCCTTCGCCCGAAGTCAAATTACTCGAATCCAAACGCACCGACCAACCGGCTGCGAGCCAAACGGCTCTCCCGGCTCCGCCTTCCAAGCCCGTCACCAAAGAGTCAGCCGCTGGACCTGCGGCCGAACCGGCCGGGCCTTCCAAAGCTCCGGAACCCGATCCTGGCACCAAGGCGCCGGCGCCTGACGCCAAGACGGCCAGGACCAAGACCGAATACAGAAACAAGGTCATCTTCGGCCTTTCGATCGTCGGCGTGCTCGCGGCCGTGTTCGCGGCCTACCTTTTCGGTCGGGAACGGAAGGCCCAACCCCCGGTCTTTGCCCCGGTCAGCAGTCCGTATGAGTCGGCCATCTACGCCAATGGCATTGTCGAGAGCGACCAGTCGAGCGGTTCCAACATCAATATCTATCCTGAAGTCTCCGGCCCGATCACGCAAGTGCTCGTCCACGAGGGCCAGTCGGTTTTGGCCGGCACGCTGCTCCTCTCCATCGAGGACTCCGTTCAGAAAGCCACGACCGAACAGCTCCGCCTGCAGGCCGAGGCTTCTCTGGCGCTGCTGAACGAACTCAAGGCCGAGCCAAGAGCGGAGACACTGGCGATTGCCGAAGCGCAGGTGAGTCTGGCCGAATCCAGCCTGAAGGTGATCCGCGATCAATACGACAAGGACCGCGCTGCCTTCGATCTCGACCCGAAATCGATCAGCAAGGATGCGCTGGACACAGCCGACGATGCCGTCACGCAGGCGTCCGCCGCCCTCGATGTGGCACGGAAACAGGAAGAACTGACCAAGGCCGGTGCGTGGAGTTACGCCATGGCCAGCCAGGAGAAACAATACGACGCCCAGCAACAGGCGTACCTCGACGCCAGCGCGCTCCTGCAAAAACATCAGATCAAAGCGCCAGTCGACGGAGTCGTCCTGTCGCTCTACGCCGCGGTCGGCAGCTATGTGTCGTCGCAGGGAGCCTTTGACCCTTATACGCAGGGCTTCGACCAGGTGGTGATCATGGGCCCGCCCCAGGACTATTTGGCCGTGCGCTGCTACGTTGACGAGATCTTGATCTCACGGCTGCCGTCCAAGTGGCATATAACCGCGCAGATGTCGATTACCGGCACCGACATCAAGGTGCCTCTGGAGTTCGTCCGGGTGCAGCCTTACGTCTCGCCGAAAATCGAGCTGTCCAACGAGCGTCAGGAGAAAGTTGACCTGCGGGTTCTCCCGGTGATTTTCCGTTTCCAGAAGCAGGACATCCCGGTCTACCCGGGGCAGCTGGTGGACGTCTACATCGGGAGAAAGTAGCGGCCCGGCCCGACCGATCCGCTGTCCGAGTGCCTCCGATGAACTTCTTTCGATCCTCCTTCCCGCGATGCGCCGGCCTCGGCTTGCTGCTAGTGCTGCTCAGTGCCTGTGCGGTGGGACCCGATTTCGTCCGCCCGGTGCCGGCGGAGACGGATCGCTACACCCGCGGGGCGCAGCCGGCCGCCACGCTCGCGGCCGATGGTCTAACGCAACGTTTCACCGCCGATACCGCCCTCCCTGCCGATTGGTGGAGGCTTTTCGGCTCGCCGCCACTGGATGCAGTGGTCCGGAAGGCCATCGCCAACAATCCGACCCTCCAGGCAGCTGAGGCCAGCCTGCGGCAGAGTCAGGACAACCTGCGGGCCGGTTACGGTGTGTTCTACCCACGTGCTGACGCAGAGTTCGGCGCCGCTCGGGAGCGCACTGCGCCGTTACAGCAAGGCTTGCCGACAAAGAACGCGATCTTTGATCTGGTGACATTGAGCGGCACCGTGAGTTATGTGTTCGATGTATTCGGCGGCGAGCGCCGGACCCTGGAGGGGCTGCGGGCGCAGACCGACTTCCAGTTTTTCGAGAGCAGGGCTGCCTACCTGACGCTCTCCGCCAATGTCGTCGATGCTTGCATCGCACGCGCCGCCTATGCGACCCAGAGCAGCGCGACCGAGCAGCTGATCGAACTGGAGCAGGAGCAGCTTCGCCTCACCGAAGTCCAGGTTAGCGCCGGCACCGCCGCGTATTCGGACGTGCTCGGCCTCCGCAGCCTGCTGGCCGCCAATCAGGCCTTGCTCGCACCGCTCCGCCAGAAAACCAGCCAGGCCGAAGACTTGCTGGCCACGCTGGAAGGGGTGGTGCCAGCGAAAGTGGCCCTGCCGGATATCGACCTGTTCGGTCTCGTCTTGCCGGCTAACCTTCCGGTGAGCCTGCCGTCCGATTTAGTGCGTCAGCGGCCCGACATCCTGTCGGCCGAGGCGCAGCTGCACGTGGCCAGCGCCCATATCGGCGTCGCCACCGCCGCCATGTTCCCCAGTTTCAGTTTGAGCGGCACTTATGGCGCCGCCGGCTCCAATTTTGGCAATCTTTCGGCGGCCAGCGGCAGATTCTGGAGCATCGGGCCCTCGGCCTCGATTCCCCTGTTTCAAGGCGGCACCTTGTGGTTCGGACGGAAAGCGGCGCTCGACGCCTACCAGGTGGCACAGGCCAACTACCGCCGTGTCGTGCTGGCGGCCTTTGCGCAGGTCGCCGACTCATTGACGGCGCTCGAACACGACGCTGAAGCGCTGCAGGCGCAGGTCGAAGGCCGGCGCGCCGCGGGCGAAGCCCTCGGGCTGCTGCAGGTCAACTACCGCGCGGGGCTGGTCGCCTATCCGGGAGTGCTGGCCGCGGACGTGCAGTTTCACGAAGCGACCATTGCCTATCTGCAGGCGGTGGCCCAGCGCCACCAGGACACGGTGGCCTTGTTTGTCGCCCTGGGCGGAGGCTGGTGGAACAAGCCGCGCCCAGCCGGGGAAGACGGATCGCAATGAAATACAGCGGCATCCTGCGGATCGGTTTCAAACTGCTGGTAAACGACCGGGGCAAGTTCTCCGCGTTGTTGATCGGAATCACCTTCGCGGTGTTCCTGATGATGCAAATGACCGCGATGTTCGCCGGCATCCTGAACCGGGCCTATTCGACGGTCACCAATATCGGCGCATCCATCTGGGTCATGGACCCGGCGGTGAACACCGCGTCGAGCGCCATTCCGCTGCCAAACTACCTGTTGGATGCGGTGCGCAGCATTGACGGGGTCAGCTATGCGGTCCCGCTTTTCATCGGCGGAGCCATGGTCCGGCTTAGGGACGGTGCCTATCAGTCGGTCAGTGTCGTCGGCCTCGACGACAGCAGTTTGTTTGGCCGGCCCGAGATCGAACAGGGAAACATTCAGGCAATCTACAACGACAACACCTTCTTCGCGGTCGACGACGCGGAGTTCTCGAAACTGGAAAATCCGACGATCGGCACAACTTTCGAACTCAATGACCACCGGGGGACGATTGTGGGTATCGCCCGGGTTGCGGCCAACGGCCTGAACGGCGTGCCCACGCTTTATACCACCTATACCCGCGCGATCGAATTCATCCCGTCGACGCGCTTCACCATTTCCTACATCCTGGTGGAACCCAAGAGCGGGGCCGCGATCGCCGGCATCCAGCGGCAGGTCGCCAAGCTCGGTTACGTCGCCTTCACCAAGAACGAATTCAACAAGCGCATCTCCGACTTCTATACTTACCAGACTGGAATCGGCACCAATATCCTGCTGATGACCGTCATCAGCTTCATTGTCGGGCTGTCGATTTCGGGCCAGACCTTTTACACGTTCATCCTTGAAAACCTGGAAAAATTCGGCGCGCTGAAGGCGATCGGGGCCAAGGGGCGCGAGCTCGTCTACATGATTTTGTTCATGGCGACCTTTACGGCGCTGACCGGCTACGGGCTCGGCGTCGGTCTGGTGACGCTGATGATCTCGATCGCCCGGGCGCGGCTGCCAAACTACGCGGCGATGATCACATTCTGGAACCTGGGGCTGGCCTTCGGCATGGTCATGTTGATCGCCGGAATCTCAAGTTACGTCGGGGTCCGCAAGGTCTTGAAAATCGAACCGTTTGACATCTTCAGGGGGTAGTCTGCCCGGCGCCAGCAGGAACAGAAAGCGCGAACGCCGCGTTCGCGCGAGCGTTCCAAAGTGAGATGACCGGATTCTTCGTGTCCGGACGCTCGAAGCTCAAAATGCTGATGGAGGCGGTCTCCAGGTCGAAACGGCGGCCCGCGTTAACCGGCAGGTCGATCCAGCGCGCGCCGAGCGCGCGCAGAAAGTGTCCATGAGAGAACACGGCCACCGCACCGTCCAACTGACGGACGACGGCGATCATCCGATCTGCGCGTTGCGAAATCTGTTCCACCGATTCACCGTGCGGACAGCCGTCCTGAAATACATTCCAACCCGGCTGCTGCGCGTGGATCTCCGCGGTCGTCCGTCCCTCATAGTCGCCGTAGTCCCATTCGTGGAGGTCCGGCTCGATCCGCGCCACGGCACCGAAGCCGGCCAGTTCGCAGGTGCGGCGGGCGCGCCGGAGCGGACTGGTGAGAACGTGACGAAATCCGATCTTTTGCAGCGGCTCGTGGAGATCCGCGGCCCGGTTCTCGCCGGCTTCCGTGAGCGGTAGGTCGGTGCGGCTGGTGTGCTGCCCCGAGAGAGACCACGCGGTTTCTCCGTGGCGGATGAGGAAGATCTGCGTGGACATGGCGATGATCTATCCGGCGAGAGGGATTCCCGTCAACGGCGCTCGTCGCCCTTGAAAAGACGGAACAGAAAAACGAGCGAGGGGAGCAACACGACGGCGCCGGCCGCGAGGGCCAGGACGAGCAGGCGGAGCGTCGCCTCCGGGGCCTGTGCGTTGGCGACCGTGACATCCGGGGTGATGAGATTGGGGTATTGCGCCAGGCTCCATCCCACGAGGATAAGGGTCACCTCGCCGGCGGCCGCGATGCGAGCCGCGGCAAACCTTCGCCACCACAGGGCCGCGAATGCAGTGATGGCGCAAAGACTCGTCGCACCGAGCAACAGGGGCGCCCACCACTGGGTCAGTCCGTGAAAGAGTTCCGGGGCGCCCCGACGCGCCGTGAAAAAAACCACGCCAGCCATCGGCCCGAGGGCGAGTCCGGACCAGAGGGCGCGCCGCCGGAAATCATTTTGCAGATCGATCTTATTCTTCATGGCGAGCGCCAGGTAGGTGGCGGCCAGAAACGCAAACAATCCGAGCGCGAACAGGCCGCACCCGATCGCGAACGGGGTCAACCAGCCCGCGAAAAATCCCGTGGTCACGTGGCCGTCCGCGAGGTGAATCCGCCCGGTCGCCATCGCGCCGAGAATCGCACCCTGAGAAAACGGCGTGATGAAACTGGCGAGACCGAACACCAAGCCCCAACGCCTTTGGGTCGCGTCCGACCGCACGTCATAGGTGCGAAAAATGAAGGCCGAGCCGCGCAACACGATCCCGATGAGCATCGCCGTGACCGGAATGTTCAGCGCGGTCATCATCGCGGCAAAGGCAGTGGGAAAACCGGCGAACAGCAGCACCACCACCAGGATGAGCCAGACATGGTTGGCCTCCCAGATGGGGGCGAGGGCCTTCGCGATTGCTTCCCGCTGCCGACTGGCGCGAGGCCCGGTGGCCAGCAAATCCCACAGGCCGCCGCCATAGTCCGCACCGCCCATGAGCGCATACAAAATCAACGACACCAAAACGGAAACCGTGACGGCCAGAGCGAGCATGGAATCAGGCAGGCGGCGGTTGGGCGACTACTCCGGCGGTCTCCAAAAACAGCCGGCGCAAGAGGGTGCATACGATAAAAGCGAGAAAGAGGTACAGAAGGGTGAACGCGACGAAGGGAAGCGCGAGGCCGGGCATGGGCGTGACGGCGTCGGCCGTCCGCATCACGTTGTAAATGATCCAAGGCTGGCGTCCGACCTCGGTCACGACCCAGCCCGCCTCGATCGCCACGAAGCCCAGCGGTCCGGCGGCGACCAGCGACCGCAGCAGCCACGGGTGGTCGGCCGGTCTCCGGCCCCGGCACCAGAGCCAGCCCGACCAACCGGCGAGGACCAGCAGTGCGAAACCGGCGAAAACCATCAGGTCAAACGACCAGTGCACCAATCGCACGTTGGGCCAGTTTTTGCTCGGGAATTCCTCCAGACCGACGACCCTGGCATTGGCGTAGTCGGCGAGCAGAAAACTCAGGCCATGCGGGATGGCCAGCGCGTAGCGGGTCGTGCGCGCGGCATCGTCCGGAATTCCCCCGAGGAGCAAGGGTGCGCCCTCCAGTGTGCGATAGTGGGCCTCCATCGCCGCAAGTTTGACCGGTTGCAGCCGGCCCACGGCCCGGGCACTGAAGTCGCCGCTGGCGATCTGCAGCGGAATGCTGAGGCACCCGACGGCCAGCGCGAGGCCCAGGGCGCGGCGGTGGAACGAGCTGCCCGCATGGCGTCGCAGGAGGAAGGCATGCACCGCGGCCACCGCGAAACCTGTCGCGACAAACGCGGCGAGGGTCATGTGCAGGACTTCGTGCAGACTCGCCGGGTTCAGCATGGCGGCGACGGGGTCGATCGCGGTGAATCGGCCGTCGATGAATTTGAAACCGACCGGTGCGTTCATCCAGGCATTGGCGGTCACGACAAAGATGCCGGACAGGATGCCGCTGACGGCGACCACCACCCCCGCCAGCCAATGCAGCAGCGGGGACAGACGGCTCCGGCCGTAGAGATAGACCCCGAGGAAGATCGCTTCAGTGAAGAAGGCGAACCCCTCGAGGGAAAACGGCATGCCAATGATCGCTCCGGCCTGGGCCATGAAACCCGGCCAGAGCAATCCGAGCTCGAACGACAGCACCGTGCCCGACACAGCGCCGACCGCGAAAAGAATGGCAGTCCCTTTCGCCCACCGCTTGTTGAGGTCGAGATAAACGGTTTGTCCGGTGCGGAGATAAGCCCCTTCCGCCAGAACCATGAGCAAGGGCATCCCGATGCCCAGGGCGGCGAACACGATGTGGAAACCCAGGGACAGCGCCATCAGCGAGCGGGCGAAGAAAAAGTCGCTCATGTTCGATTGATTGGATCCGGGTTGAAGGCAGTGCGCGCACTGCGCGTCCGGTCACCCTGGCCATCATCTTGAGCCCGATCGGATCTTGGGCGTTTTCCTGGCGGCCAGGGTCAACAGTTCCGCGGGCGCCGGCCAGCGATGCCCGGGGGCCAGCAGCCCTTGGATGCCTTCCGGTCCCCAGCTGCCGGCAGGATAGTTGGGGAAATCGCTGGGGGCCGTGATCTGCCACGCGTCGAGCACGGGCGTCAGCAGCTGCCAGGCGGCCTCGACCTGGTCGGCACGCATGAACAGGGTGGCGTCGTTCTTCATCACGTCCCACAGCAGCGTTTCGTACGCATCCGGCGAGGGCGCGGCGAAGCTCTCGCGGTAGCTGAAACGCATGTCGACCGGGCGCAGTTGCATCTTCGATCCCGGATACTTGGCTTGGAAGCCGAGCACGATGCCCTCCTCAGGCTGGATCGACATGACCAGCCGCGAGGGCTGCCAGCCGAGCGAGGCCTCGGGCGGAAACGACCGGTGCGCCACCGCGCTGAATTGGATCGAAATCTCCGAGGCTTGCTGCGGCAGCCGCTTGCCCGTGCGCAGGTAGAACGGCACGCCCTGCCAGCGCCAGTTGTCGACAAACAGCTTCAGGGCCACGAACGTTTCCGTCTGGGAATCGGGCGCCACACCCGCCTCCTCGCGATAACCGGGCGCCTTTTTGCCCCCGGTGCTACCGGCGCCATACTGTCCGCGCACGGCACATTGGGGGACCGTCTCGCGCAGGATCGGGCGGACGGCATGAAGCACGTCCACCTTTTTGTTGCGGATCTCGTCGGCCTCGAAGGAGACCATCGGCTCCATCGCGACCAGGCAGAGCAGCTGCATCAGGTGGTTCTGCACCATGTCGCGCAAGGCGCCGGCATGGTCGTAGTAGCCGCCGCGGTGCTCGACTCCCACCGTTTCCGCGACGGTGATGGTCACATAATCGACGTAACGCCGGTTCCAGAGCGGCTCGAAAAGAGGATTGGCGAAGCGGAACGCCAGGATGTTCTGCACGGTTTCCTTGCCGAGGTAATGGTCGATGCGAAAAATCTGGGACTCCGTGAAACTGGCGGCGAGGACGGCGTTGAGGGATCGCGCGGACTCCAAATCGTAGCCGATCGGCTTTTCGATCACGATCCGCACCCGTTCGCGATCCCGCGCGAGACCGGCCTGGCCGAGATATTTCGGGATCTCGCCGAACATCGACGGCGGCGTGGCCATGTAGAAGATGTGCTGGGCCTTGTCGCCCCAGGTCTTTTCCAGCCGGACGCATTGGACGCCCAAGGCGGTGTAGGTTCGGAGTTTTTTGAAATCGCCCTGCTGGTAGCGGATGTGTTGCGCGAACTGATTCCAAGCCGCGGCCCGGGCCTTCCCGAAACGGGAGAACTGGTTGACACCGTCGTGCAGCCGTCGGCGGAGCGCCTCATCTCCGAGCTTGAGCCGGTCCACCGCGATGATGGCGAACTGCGCGGGCAGGCTGCGGTCCTGCGAAAGATCGAACAGGGCCGGGATCAGTTTGCGCCAGGTCAGGTCGCCGGCGCCGCCGAAGATGACGAACACCGTCGGTCCGGGTTGGTCGTTCGTTTTCATGTTCCGGATTTTCCTTCCCAGTCCGTATGAAACGTGCCCGGGGCGTCGTTCCGCTCATAGGTATGGGCGCCGAAATAGTCCCGCTGGGCCTGGATCAGGTTCGCCGGGAGCCAGGCGCTGCGGTAGCTGTCCAGATAGCTCAAAGCCGACATCAGGCCGGGCGTGGGCAGCCCCAGTTGGGCGGCCGCAACGACGACGGCGCGCAGATCCTCCTGATGGGCCATCATCCGTTTCGCCAGTTCGGGATCGAGCAGAAGATTGGGCAGGCGGGGTTGGTTGCGGTAGGCCTCCTGAATAGGTTCCAGCAAGGCCGACCGGATGATGCAGCCCCCGCGCCAGATCCGGGCCACGACGGCAAGGTCGAGCCCATAGGCGTATTTTTCCGAGGCCGCCCGCAGGAGCGCCAGTCCCTGGGCGTAGGTGATGATCGTTCCGGCCAGCAACGCCCGGCTCAGTTGTCCGAGAAGGATTCCTCGATCGCCGGAAGAGGGGCGTACCGGCCGCGGAAGCAGAGCGCTGGCCGCGGCGCGTTCGCTCTCCAGTGCGGAGAAAATGCGCAGCGCAACCGCCGCGTCGATCGTGGGGACCGGCACCTGCAGTTCCAAAGCGCTTTGGGAGGTCCACATGCCGGTGCCCAGCTGCGCCGCCACCCCTCGCACCTCGTCGATCAGCCGCCGGCCGGTGTGTTCGTCTTTCTTGGAAAAAATATCGCCGGTGATCCCAATCAGGTAGCTTCCCAACTCGCCCTGGTTCCAACCGGTGTAGAACTCATGCAGTTCGTCATCGCTCAGGCCCAGGCCCCGTTTCATCAGGTCGTAGGTTTCGGCGATGAGCTGCAGCAGGCCGTATTCGATGCCGTTGTGGACC
Organism: uncultured Opitutaceae bacterium; assembly: GCA_964477955.1. Classification (GTDB taxonomy): domain Bacteria; phylum Verrucomicrobiota; class Verrucomicrobiia; order Opitutales; family Opitutaceae; genus Didemnitutus. The sequence goes on along the minus strand of CAYZGG010000032.1, from coordinate 24,422 downwards.
ATCTTCACGTAATGCCCGGCTGATCCGGGCCCCAGCCAGGTCACGCAGGGCTCGCCATTGACCTGGGCCGCGGCGGCTTCGAAGACGAGGCGGATCCTCTCGTAAGACTCCTTCGGTCCGCCGGGCATGATGCTCGGTCCGCGACGGGCGCCTTCCTCGCCACCCGACACTCCCACGCCGAGGAATCGAATGCCGTCGGCCTCCAGCTTGCCGGCGCGTACGTCCGTGTCTGTGAAATGCGAGTTGCCGGCGTCGATGATGAGATCGCCCGCCTGCAGATGCGCCAGCAGGTCGTGGATCACGGCATCCACCGCCGGCCCGGCAGGCACGAGCAGCATGATTGCGCGGGGCGGACGGAGCAAGGCGATGAACTCCCCGATATCGGTGGCCCCGCGGATATCGTGCGTGCCGGCTTCCTGGCGCAACGTTGCGATCTTGACCGGATCGTGGTCATAGCCCGCCACGGAGAAACCGTGGTCGGCCAGGTTCAGCAGGAAATTTCGCCCCATGATGCCCAATCCAACCATGCCGATTTCACAGGCGGGGGGGGCGGAATTTTTTTTCATGGTTTTTTCCTCGGTATCGGGCGCGGTGTTCATTTTTGCCACAGGATCTGATCCGCCTCCAACGGCGCGGCCACGCCGTCCCCTTTCGGGATGATTCTCGCGGTGTAGTCCGTGGCCGGACGTCCGGAGGACACTGTGGCGTGGTAAGTGTAGCCGCCCGTTCCCCCTGCCAGTGGTTGCCCGCGTGTCATCTCCTGCCGCACCGCGGCGCCGCCTTTCGTCCCGTCGGCATAGAGCTCAACGCGGACTGCGTCGGGACTGGTTTCCTGCAGAAAGACCTCCACTGCGACGACGTGCTGGTTGCTGTTGGTTTCCAGGGTTGTGGTGCCAAAGCGGACGGCGTGCCAGTTGCGGGCCAGCGCGTTCCGACCGTCGACCAGCCGGCGAGCCACGGCGCCCTGGTCGGCGGTGCGGGCTCGAAACGCGTCCGCCGCGGGCAGATAGTGTTGCTCGGTATATTCGCGCACGGTACGGCCGGCGGAAAACCTGGGTGTCAACCGGGCCATGCTTGCCCGGATGCGCGCGACCCAAGCGACGGGGATCCCCTGGTCGTTGCGCGCATAGAATTCGGGTACCACCTCCTGCTCAAGCCGCGTGTACAACGCGTCGGCTTCGGCAGCGTCCCAGGCAGGATCCTCACCGTGCTCCTGGCCATCGCCCAGGGCCCAGCCGATATCCGGCGCGAAGGCTTCGGCCCACCAGCCGTCCAGTTCGGAAAGGTTGAGCCCGCCGTTGACGAGCACTTTCATCCCGCTCGTGCCGCTGGCTTCCCAGGGTCGCCGGGGCGTGTTGATCCAGACGTCGACTCCCTGAACGAGGCGTTCGGCCATCAGCATGTCGTAGTCGGCCAGGAAAATCACCGGGGGTTTCGCTTCGTGGTGTCGGATGAATCGCGTCCATTCCTGAATCAGAGCCTGGCCGCCGTGATCGGCGGGATGGGCCTTGCCCGCGAGGATGAGCTGCACCGGGCGATGCGAGTCCTTGAGGAGGCGCAACAGCCGGTCGGGATCGTGCAACAGGAGGTTGGGCCTTTTGTAAGGCGCAAAGCGGCGGGCAAAGCCGAGGGTCAGCACACCGGGATCCAGACGCGTCTGGGTCCGGGCGATCACCTCGGGTCCCGCACCGACCGCGGCCATCTGCCGGCCGACGCTTTCGCGGGCATATTCCACCAGGGATTTCCGGCTGGTGGTGCGCAGCGTCCACAGTTTTTCGTCGGAAACCTGGCGGAAATCCGATTCCAGGGTCGTCGACGTTCCCAACCATCGTCCCTTGCCACACGCTTCTGTCCACAGAGCGTCCGCCGCGGCCGAATCCCAGGTCGGCATGTGCACGCCGTTGGTGACATGGCCGACGGGGACCTCGTCTTCCGGCCATCGCGGGAAAAGAGGGGAGAAGATGTGCCGGCTAACCCGGCCATGCAACCGGCTCACCGCATTGACCGCTCCGCTCCCGCGCACCGCCAGATAGGCCATGTTGAAGGGCTCGTTCGCGTCGTTGGGGTTCTGGCGTCCGAGGGCCAGCAGGTCGTGCAGCGAAACGCCGAGACTATCCTGGGCATAGCGACCGAGATATTGCTCCATCAAGGCCGGAGGAAAAAGATCAAAACCTGCGGCGACCGCCGTGTGGGTGGTGAAGAGGTTGCCGGCGCGGGTGGCCGCCAGGGCGACGGCAAACGGAATCCTGCTCTCCTGCATGAAGGCCCGCGCGCGTTCCAGCAAAGCGAAGGCGGCATGCCCTTCGTTGAGATGGCAGACGTCCGGCTTGATCCCAAGGGTTGCCAGCAATCGCCAGCCGCCGATTCCCAGTACGATCTCCTGTTTCAGCCGCAACTCCACGTCGCCACCATAAAGGTCGCCGGTGATGCCCCGATGGACGGGGACGTTGGCCGCGTCGTTGGTGTCGAGCAGATAGAGCTGGCTCCGGCCCACCTGGACCTGCCACGCACGCACCCAGACCGAGCAGCCGGGGAGCGCGATCTCCAGACGCAGCGGCTCTCCGTCCGGTCGGCGCACGGGAGTGACCGGCAATTGATTGGGGTCATTGTACGGGTAGAGCGCCTGTTGGGCGCCTTCCCGGTCGATGACCTGACGGAAATAACCGTGCTGGTAGAGCAGCCCCACACCGATCACCGGCACTCCAAGGTTGCTGGCGGCTTTGAGTTGATCTCCGGCCACGTTGCCCAGGCCGCCCGAATAGATGGGGAGCGCCTCGCTCAACATGAATTCCATACAAAAATAGGCGACGCAGGCCAGGGATGCCCCGGGGTGTTGCTGTTGAAACCAACGGGGCATCGTTGCGGCCTGTCGCTTTTCCTGCACCAAGCGGTCGAGCAACCGGCAAAAATCCGGATCGGCCAGGGCGGCCGCAATTTTTTCTCGAGAGACCGACTGGAGCACCACGCTGGGATGGTACGTGAGCGCCCAGAGCGCGGGATCGAGCCGCCGCCACAACTCGTCCATGCTGTGGTTCCAGGTCCAGCGCAGGTCCATGGCGAGCTCCGTCAGGGCGTCGAGGCCCGACGGTGGGACGGGCGGAGAAGGACTGTTCGATGTGGTCGTGGTCATGTTTTTGGTTCGTCCGGGAGATGACTCAGTTCGGATCGCCTTCGTTCTGCCAGACGGACACCGCTTCGCTTTCCTCCTGCTGGGACGACTCGGTCGTTGGCCGAACCGGCACAGGGGTCCCCGCCGCCAGGGCCGCACTGACCAGAGTTCGGGCTTCCTCGAGGATTCGCTGCAGGTGGGAATCGTCGCGAAAACTCTCTGCATAAATCTTGTAGATCTCCTCGGTGCCGGACGGACGGGCCGCGAACCAGCCGCTGGCCGTCGTCACCTTCAGCCCGCCGAGCGGCGCGTTGTTGCCGGGGGCGTGGGTCAGGATCGTCAGGATTTTTTCGCCGGCCAGTTCGGTGAGACCGATTTTTTCCGCGGAAAGGCCGGCCAGGGCGGTCTTTTCTTCTGGCGTGGCGGGTGCTTCGACCCGGTCATAAAGCGGCTCGCCAAACTCCTTGGTGAGAGCGCGGTAGATTTCGCCGGGATCGCGGCCGGTCTGCGCGGTGATTTCCGCCGCGAGCAAACAGGGAACGAAGCCATCCTTGTCGGTGGTCCAAACCTGACCGTCCCGCCGGGCAAAAGTCGCGCCCGCGCTCTCTTCCCCGGCAAACCCCAGCGAGCCGTCGAGCAAACCGGCGACGAACCACTTGAAGCCGACCGGCACCTCAAAAAGCTTCCGGTCCATCCTGGCCGCGAGGCGATCGATCAGGGCGCTGCTGACCACGGTCTTTCCGACCGCCGCCAGGCCGGACCACTGCGGACGATTTTGAAACAGACGGGAAATGGCGACCGCCAGGAAGTGATTGGGGGGCAGCAGCCCCATGCTTTTCGTCACGATCCCGTGCCGGTCATGGTCGGTGTCGCAGGCGAAGGAGAGATCAAAGCGGTCCTTCAGGCCGATCAGGCCGGCCATGGCAAAGGGCGAGGAGGGATCCATGCGGATCTGACCGTCCCAATCCACCGTCATGAACCGAAAGGTCGGATCGACCGATTTGTTGACGACGGTCAGGTCCAGACCGTAGCGCTCCGCGATCCGGGCCCAGTAGTGGACACCGGCGCCGCCGAGCGGATCGACACCGAGCCGGAGTTTCCCGCTGCGCACGACTTCGAGATCGACCACGCTGCCGAGGCCGTCGATGTAAGGGGTGAGGTAGTCATGCCGATGGGTCGTCGGCGCGCCCAGAGCCTGCGCGTAAGTCATCCGCCGGACGCCGGCGAGCCGGGCGGCGAGCAGCGCGTTGGCCTCCGCTTCGATCCAGCCGGTCACGGTGGTGTCCGCCGGGCCGCCGTGGGGCGGGTTGTATTTGAAGCCACCATCATGGGGCGGATTGTGGGAGGGCGTGATGACAATTCCGTCCGCCCGTCCCGTTTTTCTCCCGCGATTGTAAGTCAGGATCGCGTGGGAAATCACGGGGGTGGGGGTGTACTCGTCCCCTTCGGCGAGCATGACCTCGACGTGGTTGGCCGCCAGCACCTCGATTGCCGTGGCGCGGGCCGGGACCGACAACGCGTGGGTGTCGATGCCGAGAAAAAGCGGACCGGAAATTTGTTGCTGCGCCCGGTACCGGCAGATCGCCTGGGTGATCGCAAGGACGTGGGCTTCGTTGAAAGACCGGCTGAGCGATGAACCGCGATGTCCCGAGGTGCCAAACGCCACGCGTTCCGCCGGCACGGCGGGATCGGGTGTTTCGGCGAAGTAGGCGGTGATCAGCCGCGACACGTCGACCAGGATTCCAAGTGGCGTCAGTTTTCCGGCCAATGGGCTTGTTTTCATGGGGTTTTTCCCGGGGACTCACGCTCGCATTCCGTTTGTGCCGAATATCTGCCTTGAACGGCCAGGCCGTTGCACCGGGCGCGGTGATGGAGGGCCGCCTGGGCCGCCGCCACATTAGCCGGCGCGCCGTGCCACGTTTTCAACGCGGCATCCTGGAGCGCGCGTCCGAACGAAAAGCTCAAAGTCCATGGCGATCCGCTGATCCGGCAAATGGCATTCAACCGCTCCGTTGCCGTCACGTCGCTTTGTCCGCCCGAAAGAAAGACAACCCCGGGCACTGCGGCCGGTACGATCTCACGCAGGCAGCGGACCGTGGCCGTGGCAATTTTTTCGGCGTCGGCGGGCTGCAGGCAGTCCTTGCCGGGCAGTACCATGCCCGTCTTGAGCAGAATCGTGTCCAGCGCGACCCGGTACTCGCCGAGCGTGGTGAAAACGGCATGCAACACGGCGCTCGTAACCTCCGCGCAACGCTCGAGGGTGTGATTGCCGTCTGTCAGGACTTCCGGTTCCACGACGGGCACCAATCCCGCTTCCTGGCTCAGAGCGGCGAAAAGGGCCAGCGCGTGGGCATTGGCCTCGATGCAGGCGGCGGTCGGCAAGCCCGCGCCGATGGTGATCACGGCGCGCCACTTCGTGAAACGCGCGCCGAGCTCCCGATACCCGCCGAGTCTTTCGCGCAGACCGTCGAGCCCCTGGGTGATTTTTTCGCCGGTGAAGCCGGGCAACGCAGTGGTGCCCGCGTCCACTTTGATGCCCGGCACAATGCCACGGTGAGCAAGCGCTTCCGGGATTGAATCGCGACCCGTCCGTTGCCGGATGGTTTCGTCGAACAGGATCGCGCCGCTGATGAAGTCGCCGAGGCCGGGCGTCGCAAAGAGCATTTCGCGGTAGGCCAGGCGCTGCTCTGCGGTCGAGGAAATGTTGAGCGCGGCAAATCTTTTCCCGATCGTCGGGAAGCTTTCGTCCGCGGCCAGGAGGCCCTTGCCCGGGGCCAGGAGCGCGGTGACCGTTGATTTCAGGGCGGGTACGGTTGGCATAGGAGGAGTCGGGCTTGATCCCGCAGGCTGGTTTGAGCGGTAGCCGGCCGGCCGGTGATGCGGGATGGGCAGCATAGCCAGACCGCTTTCCTATCGCCATGAGGTCTAACCCTACTGGGTTTTGAAATCGGACTGCACTCCCTCACGGGCTGCGGTCGACAGAAACTCCGAACGAGGTATTCTCTTGGAAATTATTTCTCCGACGATCTGCAAATCGCAAAGCCAGAACCGGAAAGGGCGACCCGGGCTTTGTCGTGCAAGGCGGAATTCGTCAGGAAGGTTTCCGGGGACTGAAGGAGGAGGACTGGGCCAGTTTCTCCCACAGGGCACGTTCCTCCGCGGTGACGGAGGTCGGCACCTGAAGCTGGACGACGGCGTAGAGATCGCCGCGGCTGCCGTCCTCGCGCGGCAGACCCTGCCCGCGCACCCGCAGCCGCGTGGCGGCCGTCGTGCCAGGGGGAACCCGGAGAATCGTGGCACCGGCCAGCGTCGGGATTTTCGCCTTCACTCCCAGGATCGCCTCCCACGGCGCGAGGTCGAGGTCACAGGAAATGTCGTCGCCCTGGACACTGAAGTCAGGATGCCGCGCGAAGCGCACGCGGAGGTAGAGATCGCCGGCGGGTGCACCGCCGTAGCCGGGCCCGCCCTGGCCGGCGAGGCGGATGCGCTGCCCTTCCCGCATGCCGGGCGGAACGCGCACCCGGTAGGTGTTCGTCCGCTCGTCCTCGCCGTCCAATCCCGGCCGCCGCAACGTCACCTTGCGCGACGAGCCACGCAGGCCCTCTTCCAGCGTCACCATCAAATCGGCCTCGATGTCGCGGCCGGCATGGACGAAACCGCTCTCGTCGTCGCCCTCCGCGGCGGAGAAGCCACGGGGGGAGGCGAACCCTCCGGTCCGGCCGCTGAAAAACGATTCAAAAAAATCGCTGAAACCGGTGCCACCGAATTCGAAGTCGGATTCGCCGCGAGGCGCGCGGGTCCGTCCCCGGTCGCCGCCGCCGCGGGCGGACGGGGCGCGGCCGTCTTCCCGCCAGTTGGCGCCGAGCTCGTCGTACTGCTTGCGTTTCTCCGGGTCTCCCAGCACTTCGTAGGCTTCGTTGATCTCCTTGAACTTGGCTTCGCCGGCGACCTTGTTTTTGGCCACGTCGGGATGATACAGGCGCGCGAGTTTGCGGAAGGCCTGCTTGATTTCCTCCGCGGAGGCGGTGCGGCTCACCCCGAGCGTCTGATAGTAATCCTGGAATTTGACGGCCATGCGGCGCGCGTTCGCGTTCTTGGCCGGGGCTAAGCCACCCGGAGGACGATTTTGCCGCGGGTGTGGCCGCGTTCGCTGAGTTCCTGGCCGCGGGTGGCATCGGAGAGGGGGAGGACGGTTTCCACAATGGTTTTCAGCTTATCGGCGTCGGCCAGTTTCGCAAGCTCGGTGAGCTGTACGAGATTGGGCTGGGTGAACACGAAGGCCTGCCGCACCCCATGCGCCACTGCGCGTTCGGCCGAAGGTGGACCGACAATGGAGACCAGGATGCCGCCCCGCTTGAGCACCTTCCAGGAGCGTTCCTGAATTTCCCCGCCCATCGTGTCGAAGACGACGTCGACGGGCTGCACGGCCTCCTCGAAACGAACCGTCTCGTGGTCGACGATCTGATCGACCCCGAGTTTACGCAGGAAGTCGTGGTTGCGGGCGGACGCCGTGCCGATGACGTGCGCCTCCTTCCACTTGGCCAGCTGCACGGCGAGGGTCCCGACCCCTCCGGCTGCGGCGTGAATCAGCACCCGCTGCCCGGCCGCGAGACCGGCCGCGTCGAAGAGGGACTGCCAGGCGGTCAGCCCCGAGAGCGGCAGGGCGGCGGCATGAAGGTGATCGAGGGATTTGGGCTTCAGGGCCAGTTCGGACTCCTTGACGACGACATATTCGGCATAGGCTCCATCGCGCGAGATGTCGGGGCGGCTGAAAACCTCATCGCCCACTTTCAACCGGGTCAGGCCGGAGCCCAGGGCCTCAACCACCCCCGATAAATCCCAGCCGAGCACGAGCGGCAGCGTGTGTTTGAGCATCTCCTTGAGGTGTCCTTCGCGGATTTTCCAGTCCACCGGATTGATCGCGGCGGCGTGAACGCGGACCAAGACCTCGCCGTCGCCCGGATGTGGGCGTGGCATTTCTTCGTAGCGGAGAACCTCCGGGCCGCCGTAGCCATAGATGCACACCGCCTTCATGGTCTTCATAAATTGGGCTTGGAGGTGTTGGCGTAGAATTCCCGCGCCTTGGCGAGCAACTGTTCGGTGGACAGATGGTGCTCATCGACCACCAGGGAACCGATGACGCGCCGGGACAGTTCCGGATGATGGCGCTTCAGCCAGGTGATGAACTGGTCCATCTCGCTGCTCATGCCGGTGCCGCAGCCGAAGACCAGGATCCGGCCGGCGGCTTGCAGCGCCTTGGCCACGGGTTCGAAGAAGCTGTTCGGATCCGGCTTTTCCCGGCCACGCGAAAAATCCTTGGAGTTGTGCGCATGGCGGAAATAGTCGTCGGGCTCATGCGGCAGGATCTGTTGCGGGACGGAGCCGTGCATTTCCGAGCGGAAGATGCGGGCCTCGTGATGGTCGATCACCAGCAGCCAGTGCGTCTCCGGGCCGGGCGTTTCGGGCACCGGTGTGTCCGATCGCTCGAGAAAGTGTCGGAGGGCCATGAGCTCCTCCGTTTCGGCGACTTTCTTCGTCTGGGGCTGAAACACGACGAGAGTCTGTCCGTTGCGTGTCACCTTCAGGTTCCCGTTGGGCTCCTCGGCGATTTGGCCGAGTTCCGCCAGCAAGGCACGGACGGCGCGCCACTCCAGGTTGTGCGAAACCGGGTGCTGGAAGATCGTCCGGTAGGTGCGCTGGTGGGCGCCGGAAAGAGACGGGGGCGGGTTCAAGGGACTGGATAATTGGGTCATGAGCGGGAGGAATGAGGCGGTTTGCTGATTTTGTTTCGGGCCGTGTCGTCAGGCCGCAAGGGCCTTGTTCATGTCCCTGAGCAATCCCGTGAACCGGCCGCGATGAGCCTTTTCATCCGCCAGGATGCGGGCGGCGAGATCAGCGGTCACCGGATCCGTGCCGCGGGAGGTGGCGATGATTTCCTGGTAGGTGGCGATCGCATCGGATTCCGTGGTGAGCGCGCCGGCCACGACACGCCGCAGGCTGCCCGGGTCGTCGGCCATTTGCAGCGCCTCCAGGTTGCGGGGCACGGCTTGCGACCCGGATGGGGGGACGCCGAGCTCCACGAGACGCTGGGCCAGTCTTTTTGCATGCTCGAGTTCGTCGGCGACATCCTTGGCGACGGCGTCGAAGACTTGCTGCGCGTGCAGGCTGTCAAGCCAGACCAGGTAGGCCAGGTAGTTCTGCACCGTTTGCAGTTCGCTCGCGTAGGCCTTTTTCAAAAGCGGGATGATGGGCGTGGTTTTCATGGCGGTCGGTTTTCGGGAAATTGGTGCGGAGGCGGGTCGGGGAGCGCGAAGGCGGCGTCGGTGCCGGGCGATTCAGGAACGGTGCGCGCGCACTTCCCGGCGCAATTCTTCAACCTCATGCGACAATTCCGAAATGATGCGCAGGCCGGCGAGGTTGATGTCGAGGTCCACCCGCAGGATTTCGATCCGACGCAGCACACGGATCGCGGTGTGGTCGAACCACCAGCCGTCGCGGTCGGGCGCCGTGACCGGCGCGATCAGGCCGTGGAGACAATACACCGCAATCTGATGGCGCGGCGTCTGGGTGATGTGGACCACCGATTCGATCGGGTAAATTTCGTTCACTCCCGGCTCAAAAAGGAGCAGGGCCGTGGAGGCGGTTTGAGCGGTTGTTGTCATGAGGTATTTTCTGAACTTGCCACTCTGATCTGCCGGCTTTTGCCCGCCTGTTTCCAAACCTGATGATCGCCCGTTTTCATCCGCGACAGGCTGAATTGATTGGTGACTGAAAAGTAAACCCGGCCGCTCGGGTCCGTTGCCCAAAAATCGTCCGCTATCCCTGACTGGAGGCACCCCCCTTTCCGTTCCTTGTTGTCACGGAGCTCACGGGCCATCCAGCCAGACTACACCTGCACCTGAGGCGCAAACCATGGGGTGTTGCCCTACCGTTGGCGGCCTCGGGTAGGGTGCGCCGGCCCTCTGGGGTCGCACCGGTCCGGACGTCAAAACGAGATTGGCAGGGCGGGACCGGCGTGGGGGACTTTTCGCCCGGTCAACAACTCGCGTTCGGCTTCCAGCCAGATGGCGTCGGATTGGTTGTCCGGCTTTCCTTCCTCGACCCACAATTCGTACGCCCGGGTGGCGATGGTTTCATGGATGACATTTCGCGAGGTGGGATGGATGGGGCCGTTGTGATGATGGTTTTTCATGGAGAAATCAGTGGCCGAAATGCTTCAGGAACGCGGCACTTTGGGGCCGCGGCTTTTCATAACCAAAGCCCGGGTGCTCGCTCCACGGCGACCCGGTCTTTTTTCCGTAGTCGTCGAAGGCTTTGACGAGGCCCGCGAGCACCTCCGCGGAGGTCTCGAACATGGCCCGGGCCTGGGGTTCCGCGACCGTGGGCACGTCGGCGCGCAGTTGACCGACCAGCTCGAGCATCCGACTGCGCAGGATCTTCGTCTGTTGAGAGGCATCGTTCATAAATGAAATCTCCGTGAGAAGGTGGGTGGTCTGTTCAAGCCGGGCGCTCAACCGGTTTTGCGCCGGTCGGGAACAGGCTGGAGCGTTTGCCGGCCGCTCGCTCCAACCAGCGAAAAAGCCAGCGTTCCGGGCGCTCCCAAGTGGGGGAAGCGGTGCGTTCCGGGCGTCGCGCCGGAGGCCGCTCCGGCGGCTTGGCGCTGCCGGCGCGTATCGCCGATCTGGACGAGAAGGGCGGGCAGGGTTTGCAGGATGATCCGCAAATCCAGGACGGCGGACACCTGTCGCGAATAGTGGATGTCCAGCCGGATCATCTCATCGAAGGTGGTGCGGTTTTTGCCCGACACCTGCCACAGGCCGGTCAGACCCGGCAGGGCATTGAAACGTTCGTGCTGATGCGGAAGATAATCTTCGTACTCGCTCGGAATGCACGGGCGCGGGCCGACCACGCTCATTTCGCCGCGCAGGACGTTGATCATCTGGGGAAGTTCGTCGAGCCCGGAGGCGCGCAGCAACCAGCCGCCGGGAATCAGACGGGCATCGCGCCGCGCATCCAGCTTCACCATCGGCGCGTTCGATCTCATCAGTTCCTTGAAATGGCTCTGGTGGCCCCGCGTGTCGGCGCCGACGGACATCGTCCGGAACTTGTAGATCCGAAAACGGCGTCCCCGATGCCCGACGCGTTCCTGGCAGAACAGAACCGGTCCCGGGGAGACGAGCCGGGTCACGAGCATCATGAAGAGGGCGCAGAGGAGGAGCAACGGCAGGGCCATCGCGCAGCAAAGAAGGTCGAGTCCGCGCTTCCAACTGGGAACCGGGCGGGCGCTCTCGCCCGCCTTCTGGTGCGGAAAAAGTTCGTAGATCGGGTGTTTCATAGGGCAAAAAAATCCGGCTGCCTCGCCCGCGGGAAGAGAGACCGACGGGACGGCTGTTTGCGACCGTGCAAAATGGCGGAGGCCAGGGCGACGAAGGCCCTCTGCACACGGAGGCGGCGCGCGGCGGCCGCAGGAACGGGGAGCTGCTTCACGGCGAAAATACCGGACAATCCGGTGTCTGGCTTTCTGTGCGTGAGACCGACGGACCATTCCTGAAACGGCAGGCGCCCGCGGGCCTGATGACTGATACGATTGAGGAGAGAATTTTCGATGGGTGCATGCGGCGAGGGGCACCATACGCGCCAATCGCCCGAGCGACTATGGGGCGATGTCCTACCGGCAAGGCACTGGCGTTGGGCCGGGGACGCTGCTGGGCCGGCATTTTTCGGATTCCTCTCCCGCCGAATCCGGCGCCGCAATCGTTCACCATTTTCCCGTTTCAGTTGCGGCGTTCTCAGGAAAATCTCCCGCGCCGCGGCGGCAGGCGAACCCGCCGACCACCTTTCGGCGCGCCGTTTTTCCCAGGTTCCGGGAGGGCATCACCCCATGGTGGTCGCGGCGCGCCCGGAGTACCCTCGGGCCATGACAACCCAAAATCTCCGCGCCACGGAAAAGATTGGCCTTGGCGCCGGTGCCGTGCTGCTCGTCGTCCTGACGGGATGCGGAACTTATCCGCATAGCGGCTATCGGCAGAACTCCAGCTCTCCAGTGCAAACCGTGGCCGCCCTGCAGGACACCTACGACTACTATCCGGGCTACGAGACGTACTACAATCGCAGCCGGCATGAGTACGTCTATCGCGATGGCAATGTCTGGGTGCGAAGATCGGAGCCGCGGGGAGTGGCGATGGAGGTTCTCCTGAGGGCACCGTTGGTACATCTGGGTTTTCACGACTCTCCGGAACAGCACAACAACGCGGTGGCAAAAACCTACCCGAAAAGCTGGAAGCAGCCGGCGAAGGCCCGCGACGAGTAGGACATTTGCAAGGAAAACAAGAAAGACGATCGGAAGCGTGGCGGAAGGCGTCACTGAACCGGCTTGTGCCATGCTGCCATTCCTGGCGCCGGACGAATCGGTTTGTGCAACGGGAGGTGCGTCGGCGCAGCTTTTTTTTCAGCTCTTAGCTCTTGGAGGCTGGAATTCTGCGCTACAGTCTACCTGTGTTGTGTAGGAGCCTGCTTGCAGGCGATCTTCAGAAGGGCGCGGGTCTTCCGTCCCGTTGTGTCCGGCCATCACGGGTCGGGAGACCCGTGCCACGATGGATCGCCTGCAAGCAGGCTCCTACAAAAATGAGGAGAAGCAGCGGGCAGGGAGAGTTGGAGCCGGTTTGGACAACACCCCCGGAGCCCGCTTCCGGGATCTTTACGGGCCTGACCGTCAGCGCCGCCGCCCCAGCCGGGTCACCGGCCCCAGCGATAACCGAGCCCCGCCAGGAAAATATCGGAGTCGCGGTTATAGTTGCTGGCCACGCGGTCAAAAATCAGCCGCACGATCCAGTGGTCGGAGATTTTGGTGGATAGCGTGAGGGAAGCCAGCGGGGCGACTGCGGCCGGCGTTCTGCTCCCCGGGCTGGCCGGATGTTTGTGGTCGAGGTAAACATAGGGGCCGAGCCCGGCGCCGACCGTGATCCGGTCGTCGAAGAAGGTGTTGACCGCCCACAGTTGAGTGGCGACGCCGCTGCGCCGGACGATCTGCGGATCGCCTTCATAAATCGCCGAGGCGGTCCAGTCGAGGTGCGAAATGACGCCCTGGCGATATTCCCCGGCGTAGGCGCGAGCCTTCGGGCTGAGGAAGGTGTTCACGACGCTCTGACCGCCGTAAATGGTGAGTTCGCGTTCGCTCACATAAGCCTTCTCGTCCGGTGCGTCTCCGAGTTTCCCCGGCGTTGGTTTTTTATCCCGGCCGAACCAGAAACCCGCGCCGGCCATCAAGGTGTTCACCTTGATCTGACCGGTCGGGCTGATGCGATTGTAGTTGAAACGGTAGAACCAGCGGTTCGAAAGATAGCCGTTGAGGGCAAGGCTGGTGATGAGCGCAGTGCCGTGGACGTCGGCCGTATCGCCGCCCGGCAAGGGCTGCGTATCGAAATAATAGTAGGCGCCGAGTCCGAGCGAAACCGAGAAACGGTCCCCGTCGAAAGGCAGGCGGCCCCAAAGCTCCCAAGCGGTGCCATCCCGGTGGTGGGCCGGCAGGTGGCCTTCGTTGATGTAGGCGATCGAGCCGGCCAGGTTGCGGTAGAAATCCTGACGATAGTCGACCTGCCAGGTGTAGCTTGATTTTTGGGAGTCGGTCTTGGGCAGGACCCCGCCCAGGACAGTGAGCTCCTGCGCCCCGAGATGAAGGCCGGCGCCAAGCAGGACAGCGGCGGACAGGGTCCAAATTCGCAAAGAGCAGATTGGGTGGCAAATGGTCGGGGTCATGCGGTTACTTTCGATCGATGCGGATGCTGAAGTGCTCGAGGGCAAGCAGAACGCCGGCGACCAGGGCAAGGGCGCCGGTGATCCAGATCGGGATCGAAAGCCCGAACAGAAGATTTAGGCCGAAAACGAGGAGAAACAGGGCGAGAAAGAGTTGAGCCATGGGAGGAAGGTTTCGTTCAGATCCGATTCGTGAGCACCAGCACGACCAGAATCACGAGTAACAAGGTCAGGCCCCCGCTGGGATAATAGCCCCAGTTCCGGCTGTGCGGCCAGGTGGGAAGCGCCCCAATCAAAAGCAGGACGAGAAGAATCAAGAGTATCGTTCCAAGAGACATAACGGTTCTTTTTGCGGCGGGAGTGAAACGAGGGCGCGGGTCGCCAAGGTGCGCAATCGGGCTTCCCAAGAGCGGGAAACCAAGTTGAAACAGAGCGAGAATATACGGGGCAGGCGATCGTCGCCATGGGGTGTTGGCCTCCCGGTGCGGTTTTTCGTCCATCCGCTGCGGGCGGGAGAAGAGGGAGATTCAATCTCGCCCATCCGTCCGACTAACAGTCTCGATTGAACAAGCCGGCGAGCCGTTGCCCGACAACTCCGCTTCGGAGGTGTGCCTCCGGTTTCTGGAATCCATTTTTACGTGCCGGGTAACACCCCATATCAGCGGATCGGAGCACGGTGTAGCTTCGCTTTACCATGCCTGATACTCCTGCCCTCACTCCGGTCAAAACGACCGCCCCCGTTGCAACTCCCGCCAAGACCGAGGCGCCTGACTCTCCTCCCGCGGACAACAGCGCTCCGGTTGCCAGCCCGGCGAAAACCCCGGTTTTGACCTTGGTCTTTGGCGTCTGCTCCGCCGTTCTTTTGATCGTCGCCATCGTATTGTGGATCCAAGTGGGCGCCCGGGACCGAACCATGATCCAAAAACAGAACCGGGTTGACCAGGTTCTCGCCGACACGGTTGTATTGCAGGCGCAGGTGGATGGGGCCAAGGCCGCCACGGTCCTGCTGCAAAAGAAAATGGATGAGACCAAGGCTGAATCGATCCAGGTTAAGGCGGATCTCGACAAGACCCGGGCCGGTGCCGCGGTCCTTCAGGCTCAGCTGGAAAAGACGAGGGCGACGTCGGCCGATTTCCAAACCCAGATGGAGGAGGCCAAGGTCGCCTCCCTCAAACATCAGGGGGAAGTGGAGCTGGCCCAGGCCCAGACAGCCGTGATGCAGACGCAAGCGAACGAGGCCAAGGCCGCTGCGGTCCAACTGCAGACGCAGCTGGATGCGTCCAAAGTCCTGACAGCCGATTTGCAGGAAAAGCTGCGTACCGCCGAGGCAAAAATTGTCCAACTGCAGAAACCTCCGGCCAAGAAATAGGATCGTCCGGCAATCGTCCGACCGATGCGCGCAGGATTCGACTTGGCGCATGCGGCGGTCCGGTATTCCGCTTGGGGTTGGCGTGATGAGCTTCGGCGCCCCGGCCTTCGTTTCTTCGCGGGGAACTAGCGGTTACAGGTTTCTTGAAGCTATCCTCCCACCGATGAACGGCCCAACCGGAAGCTCACACTCGGTTGTGGAAGCCATGGGGCGGCTGGAAGGACCGGTTGGGCTCAAACCATTCGGACGAAAGCGTAGCCTCCGGTCCGTTGCCAGCATAGGCGTGGGCGAGCAACGCCCGGAGATTCTTGCGGGCGCGAATGACGCGTCCTTTCACCGTGCCGACACTGACCCCGAGTGACCGGGCCATGCGGACGTAGGATTGGTTGGATCCGTTGTGGAGCGTGAACATTTTGCGCTGCGGCGGGCGGAGCCGCTCAATGCACGCGTCGACCAATTCGGAAAATTCGCGATTGGTCGCCTCCCGTGCCGGATCCGGAGCCTCGGATGCCACGAGATCGGAGGGAGGAATCTTGCCACCCGGGTCGGAGGTCACATCGAAGGGGTAGGAGTTATGGCGATGCCGCCGAAAAAAATACCAGTAGCGGTTGCGGGAAAGATTGAAGGCGATGCGGCAGAGCCAGGTGGCGAGCGAGGCGTCGCCCCGGAACCGGGCGAGGGCCCGATGGGCGCGGATGAAGGTGTCCTGCGTCACTTCCTCGGCGTCGCCGCGGTCGCGGAGATGCCGGAACGCCAGCGCGTAGAGGTTGGCCCGGTGGCGGGCGACGATCTCGACAAAGGCGGCTTCGTCCCCGGCGTTGAAACGGCGCACCAGCTCGGCGTCGTGAATCGTAGCCGGGCTGACGCCGCGGGGATGGCGCGCTTGCGGGGCGGCGGGGCGGGCAAACGGGGCGGGGGCGGAAGGAAGAAATGAAGCGACCATGACGATGCCGAGCCTAGACGGTTGAAGGGGCGGAAGAAATGGGGTCTTGTGCTACCGAATTTGCCCGCCCGCCGGGTTCACAAGAAAGGCGAGAGCGGCCGCAACGCGGCTTCGGCGAATTTCCGCCGGAACGGGCGCTGCGAAAAAATCCCTGGGTCCAGTTCCCGACAACGGTCAAAATCCTGCCCGAGAATCCGGGCCAGCCCGGCGTTGTGTTCCCGCGAGTGAATGAGCAGATTGAGCTCGAAGTTCAGTCGCATCGACCGGTAGTCGAGGTTGGCCGAGCCGACCATCGCCCAGCGATCGTCCGCCAGCGCGATCTTCGCGTGATGGACACCGGCCGAGTATTCGAAGATCCTCACGCCCGCGGCGAGCAGGTCATCATAGTACGAGCGACCGACGGTCACGAGCCACGGATGTTCGTGCTTGGCGGAAATCAGCAGTCGCACGTCCACCCCCCGGCTGGCCGCCAGTTCCAGCGCGGTGAGCACAACGTCGTCCGGCACGAAATAGCCGGTGGCAATCCAGACCCGCGCCCCCGCTTCGTTGAGGAGGCTGACGAGGGACTTGCTGATGGGCTCGTTGCGGCGGTCCGGCCCGCCCAGCACGATGTGCACGGGCTCCCGGGGTGTCCCGGATTGTGCGGGGTAGAAGCCGGGGTCGGAGATCTTTTCGCCGGTGGCGAAGAACCAGTCGTCGGCGAACACCTCCTGCAATTCGCATGCCACCGAGCCTGTCACCTCGGCCTGCACGTCGCGCCAGGAACCGAGCGCGGAGTCGCGGCCCTCGTATTCGCGCCCGACGTTCATGCCGCCGACGAACGCGACGGTACCGTCGACGATCTGCAGCTTGCGGTGGTTCCGCAGGTTCAGGAAAAAACGCAGACGCCTGGGATCGAGACTTTGGAACCAGGAAAAATGTCCGCCGGCCCGCCGGAATTCCGCCAGCTGTCCCTCCCTCAGGCCGTGCGAGCCCACGCCGTCGAGCAGCAGTCGCACGACCACTCCGCGGCGGGCCGCCTCCGTCAGAAGCCGCAGGAATCCGGCGCCCGTTTCGTCGTCCTGCCAGATGTAGAATTCAAGGTGGACATGGTGGACCGCCTCCTGGATCCGGCGTTGGAGCGCGGGATAGAATTCCTCCGCGTTGCAGAGAAGGCGAAGGCTCTCGGCCGAGCTCACCGGCAGCTGGTTGATGCGGGAAAGCAGTTGGATGAACTGGCGGTCGCGGCCCGGGAGGTCCTGGACGAGGGCGGCGGTGGCCTCATCCGTGGCAGTGGCGGGAACGCGACGGCGCGAGGCCCGGGCGGAAAAGAGATTCCGCCGCTTGAGCCGCCGGCGTTTCAACCGGTCCGTGCCGAAGGCGAAATAGAAGGCTGCGCCCAGCAGCGGGATGAAAACGATGGCCCAAAGCCAGGCGACCGTCGCCGAGGGGCGCTTTTTAAGCAGCAGCAGGTGTGGGATGAACGCCCAGGTCGAAAAATAGCAGACGAGCAGCAGGATTTTCATGCGGCAACTCATTCCGCCCTACGGCGGTCCGGGTCAGCCGCGGGCCCGCGGGCGTCGGCTGGCGAGACGGCGCACGGCGCCGAGCACGAGCGGTCCCCAGCGGAGGAGCGTGCCCAAGACGCGGGTGCGGGGCGCGGGCGATCGTTTGAGCAGCCAGCCCAGCGGCACCGCGGTGATTTTGACGAGAGGCGAAAATCTCCGCCAGAGGGCAAGCATGCGGTCCAGCAACTCCAAGGGCCGGACCACCTGGACCGCGGCCGCGGCGCACTCGGCGCGGCCGAGGGCGATGCTTCGCCGCAGTTCGTCCTTGCGGGCCGCGAGCAGCGTCAGCTGTCGGTCCGGATACATGCCCGGTCCTCTCCGATTTCCTGCAGGGTGGCGTCGAACAGTCCCGGCTGGCGGGCCAGGTGTCGGCGAAAGGCGATGATGATCGCGACCAGCGCCGCCGCGTACAGGGCCGTCAGTCCGCCCAGCACGGCGAGGCGGGCATTGGCCCAGAAAAGATAGACGACGGTCAGGCTGGCGAAAATGATCGCCATCATGGCGGTGAAAATGGCCGCGCTGACCCAGAAGAAGGTGCGGATCAGGCGGAATTTCTCCTCGCGCAATTCGAGGGAGAACAGCTCAAGACGGTCTTGCAAGCCAGCCATCAGACCGTCGCCGAGCACACGCAGCGACTCCATGAACCCCGGGACAGTGGGCGGAGAAGAGGCCATGCGAAGCGACGGACTACTTGCTGCGGCGGCCCAACAGGACGCCGACGAGCAGGCCGGCGCCGAGTGCGATCGCCAGGGATTGATAAGGATTGGCGCGGATGGTCTCGTCGGTGTATTTCGCGCCGGCGGTGACGTTTTTCTTGGCGCTGGTGTAGAGCTCGGAGAAGCGTTCCTGCGCGGCGTCGAAGCGTGCGCGCAACGTGGTGACGGCTTCCGCGCCGTCGGCCTGCGGAGCGCCGCTGATCATTTGCTCGGCCTCGGTGACGAGGGCGCGGAGATCGGTAAGGATGGCCTCAGGAGTCTGGGCCGTGGTTTCGCGGTTGTTTTTCATAGGGAAATTGTTGAAAGGTCGGAAGGGAAAAATGAATCCGTCGGCTCAGGTTCTCCGGCCGCGGAAAAGCGAGGCGAGGAAGAGAACGAGGAAGACGACGAAGAAGATCTTGGCAATCATGGCGGCCGTGCCGGCCACGCCGCCGAAGCCGAGGGCGCCCGCGATGATCGCGATGAGCAGAAAAACGAGGGTGTAGTAAAGCATGGGAGAGATGGACTCAGGATGACTTGGGCTCGCGGAACAGGCCGGCGGCGCCGACGATGGTGGCAGCGGCGCCGCCGATGATCAGCCAGATCGTTTTGTCGGTCGGTGAACCGGTGAACAGGCGCGAGAAGTCGGAGCCCACCGAATTGGAGGCGCTGATGCCATAAATGATCAGGATGATCCCGCCGACCAAGAGGGCGAGGGAGACGAGCCTTCTCATGATTTTGCCTCCATCAGTTCGGACGGCTGGTCTTGCTCCGCTTCCTCTTCCTCGGTTTCGAGCTGGGCCCGGAGCATCCACGCGGTCTTCTCGTGCTCCTCCAGCAGGCCGGTGAGAAAGTCAACGGTGCCGATGTCCCCAAAACGACCGGCGCTGCCGGCGTCCGTGCGAATCTGGACGACCAAGTCTTCGTGCAAGGCCAGCAGCTCGGAGAGCATGTGGTCCGCGGACAGGCCGATGCCCGGGTCGGCGAAGGAACGGGCGGCCTTGGTCAGCTCGGCCAGATTGCCGCGGGCGCCGACGCCGATGGCGCGGGCTCGTTCCGCGACCTGGTCGATCCAGCCGGCGATCTTTTCATACTGCGCCTCGAACTGGAGGTGCAGGCTGGAAAATTCCGGCCCGGTCACATTCCAGTGATAATCCCGCGTGGTGACGTAGAGCACGTACTCGTCCGCGAGCAAGAGATTGAGGATCTGGCCGACTTCCAAGCGGGCTTCGTCGGTTAAGCCAAGGAGTGTTTTCACGGTGAATGGTTCTGAGGGTCCGGGTCTGGAGAGAAGGGCCACGGCTCCGGTGGCAAACGGTGTGCGACCGCCTGGGGGCGGCCGCACCGTTGATTGGGCGGATGGGCCCGGCTCAGCTCCTGACGGTCATTTCGTTCGTCACACTCACGGTGCCGCGAACATCCTGGGCGAGCTTCGTGACGAGAGACTTCTCGGCATCGGAACTGGCGACACCGGTCAGGGTGACCACACCGTCGACCGTCGTGACCTTGGTTTTGAGCGCGCTGGTGGATTTGTGGCTGAGGAGCGCGTACTTCACCTGGCTGGTGATCGAAGCGTCGTCGATCTTTTCGTTCATCGTATCGCCCCTGGCGGGCTGGTCCCGGATAACGATGTCGTTCCTGACCGTCTTCACGCCATCGATCTCCGCGGCGTAGACCCCGGTGAGATCCTTTTGCGCGGTGTTGTCCGCCGTGCCGGTGAGGCTCACGACTCCGTCGGAAACCGCGACCTTGGTGTTGGCGACGCTGACATTGGCCTTCACGAGAAGCTCGCTGCGAATCTTGAACGCGATCCAAGCGTCGGAATGCTCCGGATAGCTGGACTTGACGGTGATCTGGTTGTTCACGCTCAGAACGCCCGGAAGGTTTTCCACCGTGTCGGCGGCGAGGGCCTTGTCGTCCGCGTCCTGGACGGTGCCGGTGAGAGTGACCACGCCGTCGTTGGCCTTCACCTTCACATGGTCCTCGAGAACGGTGCGGTAATTGTAGGAAGCTTTCGCGGCGTCCTCGATTTTTCGGTCGGTGGAAGAGGAGCCGAAGACGGCGATCGGGCCGGCGAGTAAGACGAGCAGTGCTGACAGATTTTTTGTTTTCATGGCTGGAGAACAAAGGTACGCGGTTTCTATCCCCGCCGCTATGGGGGGAAGACCTACTCGGTTTGGTTGGAGAGTGACTTCACCTTAGATCAGCAGTGAACGAAGCCCGACACTGTCATTAACTCATCGAGGCTCGCGTACCAGACTGAGGCATTGGCCGATTGGAGGGTCCGTCTTCTGGCGGACCGCGGCCCGTCGGGAGACGGGCCCTCCAAATTTCGCGACAGTAATGGAAATCCTATAAGGCTGTTGCCGTTACGCACGGAAAACCGGCACGGAGGTCCGGTTCCACCTCGTTTCAACTGCATGACTCCGCTTCAGGCGGCGGCTGCGACCGGCGGCGGCAGGGGAATGCGCGCCTCGATTTTCGTGCCGGTGCGAGGGGCGGATTTGATCTTGAGGGTGCCGCCCACGTAGGTCGCCCGCTCGCGCATGCCGAGCAAACCAAGGCCCGCCTTGCGACCCCGCCGGTCCGGGGACCGGTCGGGATCGAAACCGACCCCGTCGTCGTTGATCGCCAGCTGGACGAAGCTGCGGTGCAGCTTCAGGGTCACGGACACCAGGCGGGCCCGGGCGTGCCTCTCGACGTTTTTCAAAGCTTCCTGGAAAATACGATAAAGCGCCAGCTCGGTATCGGCCGGCAAGCGTGCGGCCCAGGGCGGGCAGGCCAATTTGACCGCGATTCCCGTCCGATCCGAAAACTCGGAGCTGGTGCCGCGCAGGATCGCAACCAAGCCGAGCTGATCCAGGACCCCCGGCCGGAGATCCCGCGAAATGCGCTCCACCTCCGCCGCCGTCTGTCCGAGCATCTCGCGGAGTTCTTCCGCCCCGGCCTTCAAGGGCCCGTGGTCGGCCGAAAGACCGTCTGCCAAGGCCTGGCTGCGAAAGAGCACCCCGCAGAGCAACTGCGTGATGTTGTCGTGCAATTCCAAGGCCACGCGGCCGCGTTCC
Organism: uncultured Opitutaceae bacterium; assembly: GCA_964477955.1. Taxonomy (GTDB): domain Bacteria; phylum Verrucomicrobiota; class Verrucomicrobiia; order Opitutales; family Opitutaceae; genus Didemnitutus. The sequence continues at coordinate 2,942 of CAYZGG010000032.1, read as the reverse complement.
GCCTCCTGCACCTGCACCACGCGGTGCGTCAGGGCCCGCAGCCTCTCCTCATTGCGCCGGACCTCCGTCACGTCCGTCACCACCATGCCGAAGGTGGCCTGGGCGAAACCATTCCGGGCCAGAGAGCGGAGGGAGATTTGCACCGCCAGATGCGAGCGGTCGCCGATCTTGAGGGTCAACTGGATTTTGGCGCCGGATCTGCCGGGCCGTTTCAGGAGCGAACGAAGCGAGGTCTGGTCCTCCCCCGCGAGAAACCGGCGGAACGAACTCCCCATGACCTTTTCCAGCGGCAATTTCACCATCCGGGCAAAGCACCGGTTGGCGTAGAGAATCGTGTTGCCCGCGGTCAGCATCAACGCGCCTTCGTTCATCGATTCGATGAGCACGCGGTAGGCGTGTTCGGCCCCTTCCAGCGAGTACACTTGCAAGCCCTGTTGTCCCGTGCCCACCACCGCGTCCACCTCGCCGCTGCGGAGGGCGCGGAGCATTTCGTCCGCCTCGGCCAGGCGCACACGGAGCCGGGCGAGCTTGCGGGTTGGGCTGTGGCGGGCGGTTTTCAAACGGCGATTTTAGCTTTTGCAATCAAATCCAGTTCGGCGAACTGGCCGGCGATGTTCGCCAGGTTGCCGATGAACCGACGCATCGGTTTGGGAAATTCCTTGATGAGGGTCGGGGTCGCCACGATCTGGTTGGTGCGCGCGAGGCCGGGTTGCTGATAAATGTCGATCACCTCCAGTTTGCAGCCGTCCTTCAGCTCGGCTTCGCACAGGTGACGGATCCGCAGGACGGCTTGGCGGGAGCGGGTCGAGGCTCCGGCGACGAACAAGCGCAGGACGCATGGGCGCGCGGGGCGGCGGGCCGGGGGGGGCTTCAGGGCCCGCGTGGGGAGTGGGGGTGGGTTTTTTTTCAAAGGGGGGTCGTTCCGGTTAGCTGGCCGCGCGCAAGTCCAGGCCGACGAGCACGCGCTCGGTATCAGAGAGGTTGCCCAGGATGATTCTGACGGGTTTCGGCAAGCGACGCACCACCGTGGGAACGGCGAGGATTTGGTCCCCTTTGGCCAGGTGCGGCTGTTTCAACAAATCAACCACCGTGATGCGATAGCGGCCTTTGAGGTGGTATTCGCACATCTTCTTGAGGTTCGCGAACGCCGTCTGCGAGGTGGGCGTCGAATCCATCACGTAAAGGCGCAGTTGCCAGAGCTTGGCGGACCGCCCGGGGGGGCCGGCGGCCGGCTTTCGGGCCTTCTTGGTTTTCATGAAATTCTGGTCCCGTTTCGGTGTTTGTTCCGGGGGCCGGGGGTCGCCTTGGCATCCGCCTGACGCAGGATGCCGGAGGCGGCCCGCTCGGTGGTCAGCATCAGCGTGCGGGTTCCGACCTGTTCGTCGATGCGCCGGAGTTCCATGGTTTCGCTTTCGTAGTCGGAGCGCAGCCCGCTGATCTGCCGCTCGATCGCCTCGCGCTTGCGCTCCAGTTCGCGCTTGCGGCGGGCGGCTTCCTGCTGGGTGGCCAGCACGGCGGCTTTTTCGAGTGAATTTTGCGCCGCCCGCGCCGAACCGGTCAGCACGCCGCTGGCCCCGATGTAGGCGTCCACCAGATCGATGCCCCGGTCCGAAATCAGGAACTCGCGGATCTGGTTCGAGTGCGCCATGCCGCGCGCCTTGAGCACGTAGAGCACGCGATTGCGTTCGCCGTTGCCTTCGAAGTCCTGCAGCAACAGCCAGGAGTCCATGAGCGAGGACATGGCCATTTCGCTTTGTTGCAGCGCGTGCCCGCCCTGCGTCAAGCTGGTGAAAAGCGAGGTGACCTGTCCCCCCTTCAGATAGTCGATCAGCCGCGTTACCATCCCCTTGCATTCGAAGTCGCTGCCGGCGTCCATCAGGCTGGTGATGGGATCCACGATGACGACGTGGGGTTGGAACGCGGCGATCTCCTTGAACATGGTGGCGAGGTGCATTTCCAAGCCGTAGAGCGAAGGCCGTGCCGAGTGAAACCGGAGGAGGTCGCGCTTGACCAGCGGCTCGAGGCGCAACCCGATGGAGTGCATGTTGCGGATGATTTGATTGGGCGATTCCTCGAACGAGAAGAAGAGCACCCGTTCCCCGCGCCGGGCCGCGGCCTGGGCAAAGTTGGCCGAGACGATGGTCTTGCCCGTGCCGGGCGTGCCCGTGAGCAGGATGCTGCTGCCGCGGAAAAATCCGCGCCCGCCCAGCATCGCGTCGAGCCGGGGGATGCCGGTGGCAATCCGCTCGGTCGAAACCTTGTGATTCAATCCCAGCGAGGTGACGGGCAGCACGCTGATGCCCTCGTCGCCGATGAGAAAGGGAAATTCATTGGTGCCGTGCAACGCGCCGCGATATTTCACCACGCGCAGATGGCGGGTGGCGATCTGGTCCTGGACCCGGTGGTCGAGCAAGACGACGCAATCGGACACGTACTCCTCCAACCCGTGGCGCGTCAGATTCTCGCGTCCGCGTTCGGCGGTGATGACCGCGGTCACGCCCTTGACCTTGAGCCAGCGGAAAAGCCGGCGCAGCTCGGCGCGCAGGATGGCCTCGTTGGGCAGACTGGCGAACAATGCTTCCAGGCTGTCCAGCACCACGCGCCTGGCCCCGATGGAATCGATCGCGTGATTGAGTCGGACGAACAGCCCTTCCAGGTCGTACTCGCCGCTCTCCTGGACCTCGCTGCGTTCGAGGTGGACGTAGTCGAGCAGGATTTTTTTTCGCCGGACCAGCCCTTCCAGATCAAAGCCGAGTGAAGCGACGTTGGCCTTCAACTCGGCCTCCGTTTCCTCGAAGGCCATCAAGACGCCCGGTTCGCCGAACTGCATCGCACCGCGCACGAGGAATTCCGCGGCCAGCAATGTCTTGCCGCATCCGGCGCTGCCGCAGACCAACGTCGGCCGGCCCTGCGGCAATCCGCCGCCGGTGATTTCGTCGAGT
>CAYZGG010000031.1:0-40076 GCA_964477955.1 uncultured Opitutaceae bacterium | reverse complement strand
GAGGGGGGTGTTGCCGATGGTTTCGGTGATGTCGTTTTTGATGTTTGCCATGTTAATCGTGGGTTGGGGATGAATCAAAGCCGGCCTGGTCAAATTGCAAAATCTTCGGCGAAGCGCCGGGCGCGGCGCATCCGGAGCAGCACCGTGTCGCCCTCGACAAAATCGAGTTCCCGGAGGCGCTGCCGGGACATTTCCGCCTCGATGATTTCCCGGCCACCGTTCAGGCGGGCGCAGGTAAGCCGGGCGAGCGGGCCCGCGGTGTGAAGACTCCGCAGGATCGCCGGCTCGGCGTCGACGGCGGTGTTCGCCGGCAAAACATCCACGTCATGAGGCCGCACATAGGCCACGCGCGAGCCCCGTTCCTGGAAGCTGTCCGCCAGGCTGAAACCCAGCAGCGGCAGCGAGACCCGATTCACGTTGCCGAGAAATTCGTAGATGAACGGCGACGCCGGATGGTCGTAGACTTCCTGCGGGGTGCCGTGCTGCTCGACCCGCGCCTGGTTCATGATCACCACCTCGTCGGCAATTTCCAACGCTTCCTCCTGGTCATGCGTCACGAACAGGGTCGTCAGGTGCACCTCGTCGTGGAGCTGCCGCAGCCAGCGGCGCAGCTCCTTGCGCACCTTGGCGTCGAGCGCGCCGAACGGCTCGTCGAGCAGGAGCACCTTGGGCTCGACGGCAAGCGCCCGCGCCAAGGCCACGCGCTGACGCTGGCCACCCGACAGCTGCGACGGCAGCCGGGCCTCGTAGCCCTCGAGCTGCACCAGCTTGAGCAGGCGGTGCACCCGAGCGCTGATCTCCTTGCGATCCGGCCGTTCGCTCCGTTTGCGCACCTTCAGGCCGAACGCGATGTTTTCAAAAACCGACATGTGCCGGAACAGGGCGTAATGCTGGAAGACGAAACCCACCTTCCGCTGCCCCGCCGGCGTGCCGGTGACATCCTCCCCGTGGAACCGGATGGCGCCCGAGCCCGGATCGGCCATCTCCAAGCCCGCGATGATGCGCAACAGCGTGGTCTTGCCCGAGCCCGACGGACCCAGCAGCGCGGTCAGCCGCCCGCTGGGTACGCGCACGCTCACGCCGTTCAGGGCCGTGTAGGCGCCAAAGACCTTGCGGATGTTTTCGACTTCCACGCTCATGGCTCAGGCGGTCGCGCGGTGCGCGCGCCATTCGACAAAGGTTTTCAGGATCAAAGTGATCACGGCGAGAATGGCCAGGAGCGAGGCGACGGCAAACGCGCCGACAAAATTATACTCGTTGTAGAGAATTTCGACGTGCAGCGGGATCGTGTTGGTCTCGCCGCGAATGTGTCCGCTCACGACCGACACCGCGCCGAATTCGCCCATCGCGCGGGCGTTGCAGAGGATGACGCCGTAGAAGAGACCCCACTTGATGTTCGGAAGGGTGACGCGCCAGAAGGTCTGCCAGCCGTTGGCGCCGAGCGAAATCGCGGCCATCTCCTCATCGTTGCCCTGCGTCTGCATCAGCGGGATGAGTTCGCGCGCGACGAACGGGAAGGTCACGAACGTCGTCGCCAGCACGATGCCCGGCACGGCGAAGATGATCTGGATGTCGCGCGCGTTCAACCACGAGCCGAGCCAGGGGTGGTCGCCCGCGGCAAGGTACGGCCCGAACCAGCCCTGGGCACCGAAGAGCAGCACGTAAATGAGTCCGGAAATGACCGGCGACACGGCAAACGGCAGATCGATGAGCGTGAGCAAAATGTTTTTGCCGGGAAAATCGAATTTGACGATCGCCCAGGCGGCCGCGACGCCGAACACGAGATTGCACGGCACCGCAATGCCGGCCGCGATGAAAGTGAGCCTGATCGCAGACAACGCGTCGCGGTCCTGAAACGCCGCGAAATAGGCCCGGAACCCGTGGCGCAACGCCTCGGAGAACACGACCGCCAGGGGCACCACCAGAAAAAGACCCAGAAAGGCCAGCGCCACGCTCAGCAGCGACCATTTGAGCCAGGCCGGATCCGCCTGCCCGCGCGGGACGGCCGAGGCGCCCTGCCGGGCGACAAAACTGGCGGCGGGGCCGGCCATGTCAGGTCCGGGTCCTCCAGTTGCTCCATTTCTGGAGCGTGTTGATGAGGAGCAGCAGCGCGAACGAGGTCACGAGCATGACGACGGCGAGGGCCGTCGCCCCGCGGTAGTCATATTGTTCGAGCTTGGTGATGATCAGCAGAGGGATGATCTCTGTGTGCATCGGCATGTTTCCGGAGATGAAGACCACCGAGCCATATTCGCCCAGTGCCCGCGCAAACGCTAGGGCGAACCCTGTCATCAACGGCGGCAGCAGCTCCGGGAAGATGACCCGGCGCAGCGTTTGCAACCGCGTGGCGCCGAGGGTGGACGCCGCCTCCTCCAGCTCCGGCTCGAGGCTCTCGATGACCGGCTGCAAGGTGCGCACCACGAAGGGCAGCCCGATGAAGGTGAGCGCCACCAGCACGCCCCAGCCGGTGTACGCGATCTTGATGCCGTAGGGTTTGAAAAGCGCGCCGATCCAGCCGTTTTCCGCATAAACCGCCGCCAGGGCGATGCCCGCCACCGCCGTCGGCAGCGCAAACGGCAGGTCGACCAGCGCATCAACCACCCGCTTGCCGGGAAAACTGTAGCGCGCCAGCACCCAGGCCACGATCAGCCCGAAAAATGAGTTGATCGCCCCGGCCGCCAGCGACGCCCCGAAACTCAGCCGGTACGAGGCCAGGACGCGCGGCGCCGTGACCGTCGTCCAGAAGGCGTGCCAGGTCATGCCCGCGGTTTTCAAAAACGTCGCCGACAGCGGCAGCAGGACGATGAGCCCGAGATAGAACAGCGTGAAGCCGAGCGACAGTCCGAACCCGGGCAGAATGCGGCGGTTGGCGGCGGTCGCCGTGCTCATATCTCCCCTCCGTGGGCGATGAATCCGCGATACTCCGCCAGGACCGAACGCAGGGCCTGGCAGGTCGCCTCTACCTGCAGCGGCAGCGGCGCCCGCGCGGGGGTTTCAAAAATGATCTCGAACGGACGGGGACTTTGCTCCGGTGGCGGAGCGAGCACCCCCGGAAAACAGTCGCAGATGATGCCGTCCTCCGCAGCGAAGCCGTCGATGACCCCGGCCGGATTGAGCGGCAGCACGTCCGCGGAGGCGCGCAAGGCGGGAGCCAGCAGCTGCTCGTTGAGGAGACGGCCGTGGGCGTAGCCGTAAAGCCCCTCGCTGGTGTCGTCGGCATGCAACGCCACGATCCCGTCGAAGCGCTGCCGACGCAGCTCCTCCTCAAGGATCGCGACTTCCGGCTGGACCGAGCCGCGCCAGAACTCGCGATTGAGGTCCAGCCCCGCGCGATTGTGCCGCGAGTCGTCTTCGTAACCGGTGGGATTGCAAACGGGATAAAACACCAGTTCGTAGCCTCGCGCGAGAGACGGGGTGTCGACAAGCACATTGAGCAGGCGCTGCAGGGCCAGGGCTCCCGCCGGCTCATCGCCGTGGACCAGGGCGAAAAGTCCGATTCGGATCACCGGTCCGCCCGGATCCGGCCCCAAGAAAACAAAGCGGGGGATCGTATAACGCCGCTCGCCGACCTCAAAGGACCCGGCCACGGTGCCCACGACCTCCGGGCAGGCCTCGGCCAAGGCTAGAAAGGGCCAGTACATCCTCCGCAGTTTGTGCGGATACACCGGTTCACTGGGGTTGAGCATAACCATGGCCGGTTGAGGTTCAGAGATGCTGCCCGTAGGCCAGAAAACCGCGGTACCGGACGATAAAACGCCGGAGAATCGTCGCCACGGCCGCGCGGTAGGTCTCGAGCTTCCAATTGAACGGCACGAGCAACGTCAACTCGAACGGCTGGAACGGCAGATCGTCCCCGAGCGCCAGTGGACCGGTGGTCGCAGCCTTTTCCGACCACGCCTCCCAGCGCACGGCAAACGGCTCGGTTTCCTCCGAAGTGATCAGCTCCGTCCCGGGAGAGTGGATCCGCGGCCCGCGCAGCCGGAGCGTGACCACGTCGTCCGTGGGCGCGGATTCGACCCGCACAAAACCGTGATAGGACCGGTGGCGTGCATCTTGGGACAGCAGCGCGATCTCGGGCGCGGTCGATTCGCCCCAGATGGCCGAGGCCAGGTCGCGATCCGGTGACTCGCTGAGCTGGCCGAGCACGTCGACGAGCGGATAAAAGGCCAGGTGCAGACTCTGGCCGATGGAAGGCTCGCGGGCCAATCCCTCGACCAGGTGCAGCAAGGCGAGCGTCGGGCGCAGGTCCCGGCTATCGAGCCCGCCAAGGAAAGCGAGCCGTACCGAGACGTCGGAAGTGTGTGGCCCGAAGTAAACGAACCGCGGCAGCTGGTAGGGCCGGCCTTCGTGGTGAAACGGCCCGAGCGGCGAACCGAACACGTGTTGCGAACTCTGCGCGAGGGCATAGACGGTGGAAAGCTGGTCGCCCAAAGCGGCGGATAGCGAAAGCGGAGACGCGACGGAATGCGCGCGGGCGACCGTCGCGGAACGGGGGGAGGAGGTTGGATTCATGATGGCTGGCATCGGTAGAAGGGTTCCGCCGCACAGCGGGCGCGCCGTCGCCCGGTAGCGGACGCCGGCGGCGGAACCGGTTGACTTTTATTGCTGGTAGATCTGGTCGAACACGCCGCCGTCGGCGAAATGCGTTTTCTGGGCCGTCGTCCAGCCACCGAAGTCGCTGTCGATGGTCACGAGCTCGAGCTGGGGAAAAACCTTGGCGTACTTGGCCGCCACGGCGGGATTGCGCGGACGGTAGAAGTTGCGCGCGGCGATCTCCTGACCCTCGTCGGAATAGAGATATTCCAAATAGGCCTGCGCCACTTCGGCCGTGCCTTTTCTTTTTGCCACCTTGTCCACGACCGTGACCGGCGGTTCGGCCAGGATGCTGAGGGAGGGCACGACGATCTCGAATTTGTCGGCCCCGAATTCCTTGAGCGCCAGGAAGGCTTCGTTTTCCCATGCGAGAAGCACGTCGCCGATGCCGCGCTGCACGAAGGTCGTGGTGGAGCCGCGGGCCCCGCTGTCCAGCACCGGCACGTTCTTGTAGAGCGCAGTGACGAACGCCTTCGCCGCGTCGTCGCTGCCGAGCTTGTGCTTGGCGTAGGCCCAGGCGGCGAGGTAGTTCCACCGTGCTCCGCCCGACGTCTTCGGATTCGGCGTGATGACCGAAACGCCCGGCTTTACCACGTCATCCCAGTCCTTGATTCCCTTCGGATTGCCCTTGCGAACCAGCAGGACGATCGTGCTCGTGTAGGGGGTGGAGTTGTTCGGCAGGCGTTTCTGCCAGTCCGGCGGGATGAGTTTGCCGAATTCATAGAGGGCGTTGACGTCGGCCCCGAGGCCAAGCGTGGCCACATCGGCCGGCAGGCCGTCGATGATCGAACGGGCCTGTTTGCCCGAACCACCGTGCGACTGCTTCACGACGACGTCGTCGCCCGTCTTGGCCTTCCAATAGGTGGCGAAGGCCTGGTTGAAATCGACGTAGAGTTCGCGCGTCGGGTCGTACGAAACGTTGAGCAGCTCGATGGTTTTGGCCGGACCCAGCCCGGCCCCGAACAGGACGAGGAGGGCGAAGAGCAGGGAATTCTTTTTCATGGAAAACACGGGTTCGATTTTAGAAGGAGAGCTGGAACCGGGTGATGAAGGCCTTTTCATCCTGGCGGAGGATAGGCGTGGCAGAAATCGCCGGGGCCGTGGCCGCGAAGCCGAATTTGGTCTGGTAAAAGTCGGCTTTGACCGCGACGACCTTGCTGAGGTACCAGTTGAACCCGAGGCCGAGCGCCTTCGCCTCGTCGGCATTGGCGGAGGCGGACGCATAAAGCGGGAATGCCGCGTCGTCGATCTTCAGGTCGGAATAGCGCGCCACGACCTCGAAAGCACCCCAGTTGCCGTTCGCGGGATCGAAGTTCACCCGCGGGGTGACGCCCGAGTAGGAGGAATCCTCCCCGGTCAGCACATACCCGGCAGCCAGCTGCCAGGCCTTGTTTTGCAGCTCTTGTTTGCGGCCGGTCGCGCTGGGCCGCACATTCACGGTCGAGACCACGTATTCGCCGAGCACGCCGAGAGGCCCGTTGCGGTAATCGAGCTGCGGGGAAATCCGCCAGTTCTGGCCGTCGGCGATGGTGGTGGCGGCATAGCTGAAGAAGGTCTGCTGCCCGTCGGTCTTGTAGCCGGCCGTGCGGCCGGAGGTCGTTTTTTCCCGGCCGAGACTGGCCGAAACGCCAAACCCAAGACCCTGAAGCGGCGAACCGGCCTCGTTCTTGAACGGAGTGGCGAAAACGCGCCCGACGACGTCCTTGTCGTTGTCGAAATCCGCGTTGGTCGAGGTCGCCCCGTCGGCGATGCCGCCGAAGACGCCGCCGGTGTAATTCACCGTGCCGCCGAACAGGTCTCCGGAAACCTGGGCCCCGACGTCGCGGTTCGGCACGAGGTTGGTGACCAGCGAGCGCTCGTTGAAGAACGTCCACGAATCGGATTGCAGCAGCTCCAGGCCGACCGGCGACTTGAACTTGCCGAACTTGAACTGCAGCTCCTTGCTCGGAGCGACGCCGAAGTTGGCGTCGAGGATGCTCACCGCACTGGCCGCGCTCCCGCTGCCGCCGCCGAACTCCGGCACCAGTTGGAACGAATAGATGTTGTCGAAGGTCCCCTCGGAAATGAGCCGGGCGCGGCGCAGCAGGAAGGAATTGTTGGTGACGCCCTGGCCTCCGTCGCCGAAGAACAGGCGGCTGTCGAACTGGACCAGCGCGCGAATGCGGACGGAGTTCGCCGCGTCGGCGGAGGCGATCGTGAAGCCTTTGTCGTTGACGGTGATCTTCGGGGCCGTCTTGGCCGCCGCGGTGGCGGCCTCGTCCTTGATCTCTTGCTTGCGTTCAAGCACGAGTATTTTCTGTTCGAGGGCGTGGAGCTGGTCGCGGAGGTCCGAGAGCTCGTCAGCCTTGACGGCGGGCAGGAGCGCCAGCAGCGCGGTGAACGCGGGCGCGAATTTGCGGGAGAGGGAATTCCTCATGGGAGTTGGTGTGATGGTCTGGGTTGAACTTCCCGTGGTCGGGTCAGGGTCGCAGGTGTAGTTTCGTGGTGATCGCCGCCGCGGGTGGCGGAGGGCGGGGAAAGAATCAGTCGGCCGCGGTGTCGCGGGTGCCGGGGTTGAGCCGGGTTTTTTCCGTCCGCTCGATCTGCGTCACCCGGCCGTCGTGGACGACCAGCTGGACGACTCCGAAGCGGAGGGATTCGACTTTTTGTTGCACGACGCGCAGCCATTCGGGCGGGACGTCGGAAGGTGGCGTGGCCAGGGTCTGGCTCATATGGCGTAATCTCCCAGGAGTTGATGAATGACGCCCTCGGTGGGGCTGGTGACGGGAACCCGTGGCCGCAGCCCTTTGGCGCGGGATGAGGCCGGCGGGGAAATAACAGAGGTGCTGAAGGGCAGCGGCCGCCCACTGCTGGCCAGTTTGCGCGTGGTGACCTCGACCACATCGCCCAGCGTGTAGCGGTCGAGAATCGCCGCGATGGCGTTGCGGACATCGAGCATCAGCATGCGCAATCCGCAGTGCGCTTCGTCCGGGCAGTTGCAGGGTTCGTACGCGGTCTGGCTGACGCACCCGATCGGGGCCAACGGACCGTCAATGAGGCGCACGATGCCCCCGATGGTGATCTGGGCGGCGGGCCGGGCCAGCCGGTAGCCGCCGTGTTTGCCCCGTTCACTCTCCACATAGCCCGCTTCGCGGAGCTGCTGCATCACCTGCTCAAGGAATTTGATCGGCAGATCCTCCGCCTTGGCCAGTTCCGTCACGCGCACCAACCGCCGGCCCACCTTGTCGGCAATGCCAAGGTTGATCAGCGAGCGGAGGGCATATTCGCCACGTTTGGAGAGTTTCATTTTTAGGATACCTAACGAATCTACATTAACTTAGTATGAATACTGCAAGGAAATTTGCTTGTATGACAAAGCTGTATTGGAGCGCCCATTACAGAGGCCTCTGTATCAATCGTTTCGGTACGGGCGATTGCCCCCAGGCGCCCTCGAGTGAAGATCGCGGCCAAGCCCGGCGGCATTCGCCCAAATCAACGCGAACCAACCCACCCATTGCTTCCAGTTTTTGCAGGAGCCTGCTTGCAGGCGACTCTTTGAGGCACGGGCACCCGACCCGTGATGATCGGAACACGGGTCGGGAGACCCGTGCCAAGTCCTGAGGGTCCCCTGCAAGCAGGCTCCTACATCTCAAACTAGCCGAAGCACGCTTCGGGGTATCGGACCCACAGGGAATGAACTAAACAAAAAGCGGGGTTCGGGCACCCCGTCTCCAAATGACGGTCGGCGCGCTCAGCTGCCGTCAAAGCTTCACCCTGAGTCCGTCGTAGGCCAGACGCACTCCTGTCGGCGCCAACTTCCGATCCCACTCTTCATGCAGAACGGCGTGGGTCAGATGGGTGAGATAGGTTGTCGTACAACCGATCTCCGCCGCCGCGGCACAGGCTTCCTCGATGTTCATGTGGCTGTAGTGCGGCTCCGGACGGAGGCCGTCGAGGACAACCACGTCGGCCCCGCGCGCGAGCGCGACGGCTGCGGGCGGGATGCGTTTGCAGTCGTTGTAGTATGCGAATTTCCGGCCCGACGATTTCTCTTCAAAGACGAGTCCGAGGGTGTTGACCGCCCCGTGAGGCAGGAGTGTCGCGCGGATTGTCCCCTGCGGCAGATCGATGATTGGTGGCATCGGCAGCACTTTGAACGCTGCATATCCAGCCGCCACGGGGCGCTCCACCATCGCGTACGGGTAGATCGCCTGCACCCGCGTCATGCCCTCCGCGGTGGTATATACCGTCAGCGCGGTGCCTCCGTGCAGATCGCAAAACCGGCGGAGATCATCCATGCCGACGATGTGATCGGCGTGGCCGTGCGTGAGGATGAAAAAATCCAGCTGCCGCACATTTTCCCGCACGCATTGCAGCCGGAACTCCGGGGCCGCATCCACCTGCACGTGCAGGCCGTCCATGACGACGTGAATGCTGGCCCGGGTGCGTTTGTCGCGCGGATCGGGCGAGCGGCAGACCGCGCAATCGCACGCGATCATCGGCACACCCTGCGACGTGCCGGTTCCGAGAAAAATGACTTCCATGGCTGCCCCGTTACCGAACACGGCGCGGGCCCGCTTGGCAAGGAGCGATGCCGCAGCGGCCTGGTCGCGACGTCACCATCTAATCAGCCGGGCAACGAGGTGTTTCCTCCGCGCTCTCCGCGAACTTCGCGTTTCAATTGCTTTTCCAAGTTATACCAACGTCCTTTTAGATCAGACTCGCGCTCCGCAACCGCGGCGCCGAACTCACTTCAGGAGTTTGAAGGCGTGCACCCAGTCGTTGTTCCGGAAACCGGGAATGCACCAGAGCATGCACAGCGGCTCGATGGCCCGGGCGGCCTCGACGTAGCCCATGTCGGCCGTCTCCCAACCGAACTGGTCCAGAATCGCCGTCACCGCCTTCTTCGCGTCCGCATCGTTCCCCGCAATGAACATCGTCGGAGTCCCGCCGTGGAACCGGGGATTCACCATGCACGCCGCGCCGACGGAATTGAACGCCTTCACAAAACGGGCCGCGGGGAATTCGCGCTGGAGCCGTTCCATCAGCGACTCGTCATGCGTGGTGAAGTAACTGAGCACGCCGTTGATCGCCGGCGCATCCGCGATCGGGTTGGTGGCATCGATCACGACCTTGCCCGCGAGGGCGGCCGCGCCGACCGCCCGCAGCACCACCGGCGCCGCCGTGCCTTTTACCGCCAGCACCACGACTTCGGCAAAACGGGCCGCATCCGCCATTCCGACCACGTGGGCGTCGGGGTTTTTCCCGGCCCATTCCGCCAGCTTGGAAGACTCGCGCGTACCCAGCACGACTTCGTGCCCGTGTTTCAGAAAGCCGGTGCCCAAAGTCTGCGCCACATCACCCGATCCAAGAATTCCGATTTTCATGACCGGAGTTTTGCCGGAAACGGCTGAAAAAGCAAACCTCGTCCCGCCCTTCCTTGACCGAAAACCCAGCCGGACTCATTCCGTTCGCGTTTGGGTGTCGTCTGGGAGCGTTCGGAGCGAACAATCGGAAGCTGGTTGCCCGCTGGCCGCGCAACCAAAGGTGGCGGGACCAGCCCGCCACCTACCAGGTTTACCTCCCGGCAACTGTCCGGGTCTCGCTCAGCCCGCCGCCCGGCTTGCACTCCACACCACCCCGGCACTCAACAAGATGCCGTAGGCCGCCAGGTAGCGGGCGGTGGCGCCAAGCAGGGCAATCTGCCGCCCCGGCTCCTGCGACTTCGCCAGCTGGGCGGTAAGCGTGCCCGCCCACGGCGCCAGCAGCAATGGAAGCAGCACCGGCCAGCGATGCCCCGCCAGCATGAGCGCCGGCGGACAGAGGAGTGCCACCAGGTTCGACCCGGCATACTGCCAGACCGCGAATTTTTTGCCCAACCGCACCACCAGGGTTTTCTTGCCGGCCACGGCATCAGTTTCCGCATCACGGTAATTGTTTGCCACCAGAATATTGGCCGCCAGCAACCCGACGGCAGCCGCACAGGGGACGACATCCGGAGCGACGTGACCCGTCTGCACGTAAAACGTGGTGCAAACCGCCACCAGCCCGAAAAAAACGAAAACAAAAACGTCTCCCAGTCCGTTGTACCCGAGCGGAAACGGCCCCCCGGTGTACGCCACCGCGCAGAGAATGCTCACCACGCCGACCGGCAACAAAACCCATCCACCCCCACGCACCAAGAGCAGCCCCGCAACGAATGCCACCCCCAGCACCAGCCAGGTTGCCGCCAGCATCTGCCGCGGGGTGACCAGCCCGGCCGCCACTGCCCGGCGCGGCCCGACGCGCGCCGCGGTGTCCGCCCCTTGCACAAAGTCGAAATAGTCGTTGGCAAAATTGGTCCCGATTTGCACCAACAGCGCGAACACCAGACAGATCGCGGCGCGCCCGTAGTTGGCCGACCGATGCCCCGCCGCCAAGGCCGTCCCCACCATCACCGGAATGACCGCCGCGGGCAGGGTCTTGGGACGGGCGGCTTCGCGCCAGATCTTGAAATTCGCAGACATCGCGGGTTCGACAAACACCATCCAGTCCGCCTTCCGCGTGGTGTCAAAGGCATCTCACCGCTTCCCCGTCTGCAGTCTTTCGAAAATCCTTCCGGCATAATCCGGCGCATCCGGTAGCGCCGCGGCCTGACGAAAACACTCCGCCGCCCGGGCGCGATCGCCCAACGCGTAAAGACAGATGCTCCCCATTTCCACGTGCAGCGCCGCATCTCCCGGTGAGCGCAGGCCGAATTCGAGGAGGCGCAAGGCTTCCTCCGCCGCCGCGACCCGACGGCGTGCCCGCACAGCCACCGGCACCCCCGGCTCCGCCTCGCGCTGCCAGGCCGGCAGATCGTAGGCCAGCATCCGCGCGCTGTTCAGCCGGAAATAGCGCGACCCCGGATCGGCGCGCAGCGTGAGATCGATCAGCCGGCGCACCCGCGTCGGGTCGCGCGCCTCCCAAGCGAGATTGGTTTGCAGCCAGAGCCAGTCGGCCGCCACCGTCCGGAAACTGCCCGCCACGGACGGCGGCTCCGGCTCCGATTTGTCTCTCCAAAGCCCGAGCACCGCCCCGCCCAGAACGAGAAGCGCAAGCCCCGCCAACTTCGCTCGGTTTTCAGAGTTCACGCCGGGAAAAAATCACACACGCCGCGGCCAGATAAATCGCCGCGCAACCCATCGCATAGCCCGCCGCCCGGAGCAGCCCGTGGCCGGACTCGAACCCGACAAAACTCGGAACCAGCCATTCCAGCATCGTCCAGCCCACCCGGGCGGCGGGGCTCGCGTGCTGTTGCGCCCAGTGCAGGACCGGCGCCAGCTGCGCAGCCAGGGTCAGCGCCAGCGCCAGGATCGCCGCGAGCAACAGTCCGCGCGCGACCACACAGGCCAGCAGCGCGAAACCGGCCACCACCGTCAGTCGCAAAAACATCAGGGCCCCGGCATGCACCAGCGCCGCCACCGGAAAACCATGCCCGTGCCAGGCCAGCAGCAGGCCGAGGAGAAAATATCCCGGAAGCACCAGCCAGCCGAGCGTCACGCAGAGCGCGACCCACCGCGCCAGCAGCCATTCGTGCCGCCGCACGCCGCGCACCAGCACGAGCGCCGCAACGCCGTCCGCGAGTCCGCCCTGCACGAGCACCACGCCCGTCGCAATCGCCAGAACGGTTCCGAACAGCGCGATCGTCCCTTCGGCAAAATCGCACAGGAAGCGGGGCTCCTCCGCGCCAAAGTTGAACTCGCGCAAAACCGACGCTCCCGCCGCCACCACCAGCGCCGCAAACACAATCACCCGGCCCGCGCGAAGATGCCACGCCTCGCCCAGCGCCTGCTGGATCAGCCACCACCCGCGGTTCATCCGGCCCGCGTTCATCCCAGCGTCCTTTCCAAATACAAACGGTCCAGTCCGCCCGCAGCGGCCACCGCGGCGCGATCACCGGCAAACAGGACGCGCCCGCGCTCCAAAAGGACAATCCGGTCGCACCACTCCGCGGCCTGCGGCAAAAAATGGGACGTGAGCAGCACGGTCCGCCCCCGGGCGCGCAACCGTTCGATCACGCCGCCGAGTTGCGCCGAGGCGCGCGGGTCCAGCCCCGCCGCGGGCTCGTCGAGCAACACGACCGCCGGATCGCCGAGCACCGCCTGGGCCAGGCCGAGCTTCTGCCGCATGCCTTTCGAATAGCCGCCGAGCCGCCGGTCCGCGGCGCCGTCCAGTCCAACCCGTCGGAGCGCGGTCACCACCGCTTCCTCGGCCGGCTCCCGGGCCAGCCCGGAAACCAAGGCCAGCCCGCGCAAAAACTCCCGGCCGGAAAGGTGCGCGGACCACCCCGCAGTCTCCGACAAGAAACCCACCTTCCCCGCCGCCTGCGCCGCGGCCACGGACCCGCCGTCGATTTCGCACCGCCCGGAATCCGCGCGGACGAGTCCCGCCAGAACTTTCAACGTGGTGGTCTTGCCCGACCCGTTCGACCCGATCAGGCCGCAGACGGTCCCGCGCGGAACCGCTAGGCTCACGCCGTCGAGGGCGCGCCACGGATGGCTGCGCCAGTCGGTGCGATAATTTTTGACCAGCGACTCGGCCCGGATCGCCAGCGAGGGGGCCGGGTTCATCTGATCATGAAGCCTTTGAATTGGGGTGGCCGGTGGGTCGCGCTGCGCTCCACCTTCCGGATGTAGCCTTCGAGGCGTTCGCCGACCGAAACGAGGAACGCCTCGATCTCGTCCGCCTCGCCCTCGATTTCCAGGTGCACGCGGCCGTCGGGCAGGTTTTGCACAAACCCGCTGACCTCAAACTCCTTCGCCACTTGCAACGTCTGGTACCGGAAGCCCACTCCCTGCACGCGGCCGGAAAAATGGACGATTTCGTGGTGCACGTCGGACATGATGATCATGAGAGCGGCCCGGAAGTAATTGCGCAACTTCGACCTGCCTTGACCAGCCGGAATTTTAATTGCGCAAACGAAATTGTCGCGCACTGTCTCGGTCAGCGCACCCGCGCGGCCAACATGATCAACCAAGATTCCGACGGTTTGTTCGACGGCGACGGTGAAGAACCCAGGGAGCTGTCGTGGACCGAGACCGAGTGGGAAAAGTATCTCGCGGAACACGAGGACAGCGTGCGCGACTACCTGAAGCATTACGACCAGCTCGCGTCGGTGCCCGACCGGATCGATGAAGTGGCCCGCCGGCTCGGCTGGGAATTTGAAGCTTCGGATGAACCGGTTGATCTCGCCGAGGCCGATGACTTGGAGAGCGGATTCGATTCCGACTGGGAGCCGTACACGCTGCACCGCAATCCAATTTTCATCTCCACGAAGGCGCTTTATCTCAGCCTGATCGCAAACTGGGAGCGAATTGCCGCGCAGCCCGGCCGGGTGTCGCCGGCCCTCGGCCTGACGATGCTGGGTTCGCTCTACCGCGGCCGCGAAAGCGCGCTGCAGGCGGTGCAGGCCCTCGACCTCGGCGACTATTCGCTCGCGATCTGCTTTTTCAAGCGGGCGCTGCGCGAACTCAACGACACGCTGGCCCGGCTGGACACGCCCGATGCGGGGGACGGCCGCTTGCTCTCCCGCTTCCGCGACTATGCATTGCCGCGCCTGTTCGATCTCCGCGAAATCTGGCTGCGCGTGATGTCCGAATGCCGCGAAGCGCAGGGCGGAGAGTAAAGATCCGACCAAGCCAAAAGCACCTCGATCAAGCCTGAGTCAATTGGCTCGGGCTTTTTTGTGTCATGCTGGAAAAAAACCGGCCGAGGCCACCGGTGGTTTGTTTTGACGGAATCGGCATCAAAGGTGCATAAAAGCGCCGCGTCGTGGATTTTCGCGGCCCATTTTATTCAAACGCCAATGCGCCCTACTTCTGCAGATTCAATTCTTAGATTTTCGGAGAGACTGTTCCGCCGAATTCTTCTCGCCGGATTGTTGCTGGCCAGTCTGGCCTCCGGAGCCTTGGCTCAGTCCGGCAACGCCAGCTATGTGTTCACGCACTTCGCAGGCCCGGTTGGGGGATTTGGGAATGCTGACGGCCCCGCGCAGGATGCTCGTTTTTATGCACCAAGCGGCGTTGCTTTGGACCTGGCAGGAAATATCTACGTTGCCGATGAATGGAATTCCACCATTCGCAAAATCTCGCCAAACGGAATCGTGACCACTCTAGCCGGGACTGCTGGTCAAATTGGGAGTGCGGACGGATCTGGCTCAGCCGCCTTGTTTTTTCATCCCACTGAGGTCGCAGTTGACAGCACGGGCAGCGTCTACGTGGCAGATTCGGAAAATGATACTATTCGCAAAATCACGACCGCCGGTTTGGTTACAACCTTGGCCGGAACGGCGGGCCAAACTGGTAGCGTCGATGGAACGGGGTCGGGCGCCCTCTTTGATAGTCCGAGCGGAGTGGCCGTGGACAGCGGCGGAAATGTCTATGTCGCTGACTATAAGAATTTCACTATTCGAAAAATCACTCCCGGCGGGGTGACGACCACCTTGGCAGGCATGGCGGGAGTCTCTGGCAGCGCCGATGCAACGGGTACTGCCGCGTCGTTCTCTTATCCTTCCGGAGTAGCCGTCGATATCGCCGGTACTGTGTATGTTGCGGATGCAGGCAACGATATCGTCCGGAAGATACTCTCAAACGGGGTCGTGACCACGTTGGCCGGAACCGCCGGTCTTTCCGGGAGCGCCGACGGAGTCGGCTCCGCGGCACGGTTCGGCTCTCTCAATGGCCTCGCCGTCGATGGTGCAGGCAACGTTTTTGTCGCCGACCAATGGAATGACACGATCCGTAAGATCACCCCGGCCGGGGCCGTCTCCACTTTGGCAGGAACCCCCGGTGCTCAGGGAAGCCCCGGCAACCAGGGATTCGCCGATGGCATCGGTTCAGCCGCGCAGTTCTATTTTCCTGCGGGCGTTGCCGTGGATGGGTCGGGAAACATCTTCGTTACCGACGGGTCCAACGATTTGATCAGAAAGGTCACTTATGCAGGGGTTGTGACGACCGTCGCGGGTTCGGCCTGGAGCAACGGGGATGCGGACGGCACGGGAACCACTGCGCGATTTAATTTCCCAATTGGAACAGCGATTGACCACGCCGGCAATGTTTACGTGTGCGATTCCGCCAACGACACCATTCGCAAGATTACCCCGGCCGGAGTAGTGACCACCATTGCTGGTACCGCCAACGTGGCCGGCAGCGCGGACGGAGTGGGCAGTGCCGCGCTGTTCAGCGGCCCGTTTGGCGTGGCGGTCGACAGTGCGGATAACGTGTACGTTTCTGACGACGGCAATTCGACCATCCGCAAAATCACGCCTGCCGGCGTAGTGACAACTTTTGCGGGTACGGCCGGAAACTACGGCAGCACCGATGGAGCAGGTGCCTCGGCCGCATTCCGCAATCCCTCCGGTCTGACTGTCGACAGCACCAACAATCTCTTTGTTGCCGATTTTAGTAACAACACCATTCGCAAGATCACAACGAGTGGCGTCGTGACAACAGTTGCGGGCACCGCTGGCAGCGGTGGCTCCGCCGATGGAACCGGAGCCGCTGCGCAGTTTTATGGGCCCGAATACGTCGCGATTGATGCAGCAAACAGTCTCTACGTCACGGATACGATCAACCGCACCATCCGCAAAATCACTCCCGCAGGTACTGTGACGACGCTGGCGGGTACGCCGGGGGTTTACGGCAGTGAGGACGGGACCGGTCCGTCTGCGCAATTTTACAATCCGAACGGACTGGCCGTCGATAACAATGGCAATCTCTACGTTGCTGACGGAGGCAATCACATCATTCGCGAAATCTCTCCAACCGGCGTAGTCACGACCGTCGGTGGCAAGGCCAGCGTCATTGGCAGCGCGGATGGCTTGGGTACTGCGGCAGATTTCAACCGTCCGACGGGCATCGCTATCGACCCTGCGGGAAATTTGTACATTGCCGACTATGACAATCATTCCATCCGCAAAGGGCTGCTGGCCGGACCACCGGTGATCACCGTCCAACCGCAGGCGTCGACGACAACAAGCGGCGGCGGAACCCAGTTCTCGGTCACCGCGACCAGCGTGCTGCCGCTCACCTATCAGTGGTTTTTCAACGCCAGCCAGATCGCCGGTGCTACCGGGAGCTTACTCAGCCTGCCCGGCGTCACCTCGGCCAACGCCGGCAGCTACACCGTCACCGTGGCCAATCAGCTCGGCCTCGTCACCAGCAACGCCGCCAGCCTGACCGTTTCCGCCGCTCCGGCTCCTTCCAGTGGCAGTGGTGGTGGTGGTGGCGGAGGTTCGATGGGAGGCTGGTTTGCCCTCGCGCTGCTTGCGCTGGGCGCTACTCGCGGCCACATCGCGCGGAAAGCCCGGCCCATTCAGCTCCGCCGGGCTTTCTTGGCCGGCTGGCGGTAGCTGGCGGACTTGCCGGATTTTTTATAATCGCCGGATTTCAAGGCCTTGATCTGGTCGCGCAGCAGCGCGGCGCGCTCGAACTCGAGCTTGTCGGAAGCCTCCTGCATGTCCTCCTCCAATTCCGCGATGACCGCCGCCACGTCGTCGATCGCCTCCGCCACCACGCCGTCAGTCTGCTCCCGGCCGGTGCCATCATAGACGTGCAGACTCGACTGGGCCGACCGCTTCACGCTCCGCGGGGTGATGCCGTGCTCAAGGTTGTAAGCCATCTGCTTTTCGCGCCGGCGCTTGGTCTCCTCGATCGTGCGGCGGATCGACTCCGTCATCACGTCCGCATAAAAAATCACGCGCCCGTTCTCGTGCCGCGCGGCGCGACCTGCGGTCTGCAGCAGGCTGGTCTCGCTGCGCAGAAACCCTTCCTTGTCCGCATCCAAAATCGCCACGAGCGCCACTTCGGGCAGATCGAGCCCCTCGCGCAGCAGGTTGATCCCGACCAGCACGTCAAAGTTCCCTTGGCGAAGATTGCGCAGAATCTCGACCCGCTCCAGGGCGTCGATGTCGGAGTGCAGGTACTCGACCTTGATCTTCGCCTCGCGGAGGTAGCTCGTGATGTCCTCGGAGAGCCGTTTCGTCAGCGTGGTCACCAGCACGCGCTCGCCTTTCGCCGTCGCCGCCCGGATTTCCCCGATGAGATTTTCCACCTGGTTCTTGGTCGAACGCAAAGTGATCTCGGGGTCCAGGAGTCCGGTCGGGCGGATGACCTGCTCGGCCACGACGGCAGAACGCGCGATCTCGAATTTTGCCGGCGTGGCCGACACGTACAGCGTCTGGCCGGTGATCTGTTCGAACTCGGGAAAACTCTGCGGCCGGTTGTCGAGGGCCGAGGGGAGCCGGAAACCGAAATCCACCAGCGTCTTCTTCCGGGCGATGTCGCCGTTGTACATGCCGCCGATCTGCGGCACGGTCACGTGGCTCTCGTCAATGAACACCAGGAAATCCTTCGGGAAGAAATCGAGCAGGCAAAACGGCCGGTCCCCCGGCTTGCGTCCAGTCAGATGCAGCGAATAGTTTTCGATCCCGCTGCAGAAACCCATTTCCTGTAGCATCTCAAGGTCGTAAGACGTGCGCATCCGGATGCGCTGCGCTTCAAGGTATTTCTGGCCGCGCTCGAAATACCCCACCCGCTCCTCCAGCTCGGCCTTGATGCCGGCGATGGCGCCTTCGAGCTTGCCGCGCGAGGTGACGTATTGGTTGGCCGGATAAAGGTCGAACTGCTCGAGCTTGCGCAGGACCTTGCCGCTCACCGGCTCGAATTCGGTCAGCGCCTCGATCTCGTCGCCGAAAAACTCCACCCGCAGCCCGTGTTCGAGGTAGGCGGGCATCACGTCGACCACGTCACCGCGCACCCGGAAGCAGCCGCGCTTCGGCTCGTAGTCGTTCCGTTCATAGAGATTGTCCACCAGCCGCTCCAGCAATCGGTTGCGGCCGAAACTCTCGCCCTGCCGGATCTGGATGCGCATCCCGGAGAATTCCTCGGGCGAGCCCAGGCCGTAGATGCACGACACGCTCGCGACCACGATGACATCGCGCCGGCTGACCAGCGAGCTGGTGGTCGAGATGCGCAACCGCTCGATCTCCTCGTTGATCGACGAATCCTTCTCGATGAACGTGTCGCTCGACGGCACGTAGGCTTCGGGCTGGTAGTAGTCGTAGTAGCTGACGAAGTACTCGACGGCGTTCTCGGGAAAGAAATTCTTGAACTCCGAATAGAGCTGCGCCGCAAGCGTCTTGTTGTGCGAAACGATCAGCGCCGGCCGCTGCAGGCGCGCGATCAGGTTCGCCATCGTGAAGGTCTTGCCCGAGCCGGTGACGCCGAGCAGCGTCTGGTGGCGGTGACCGGCCTGGAGCGAACGGACGAGCGTTTCGATGGCTTGGGGCTGGTCGCCGGTCGGCTGATAGTCGGAGCGGAGCTGAAACATCGGCTCAATGATTAACCATCGCCCGCAAGTCCGCAACCGTGACCTCGTCGAGGCGCCGGACGACCCGCGCCGCATGCGATCGCAACGCCTCCGCGGGATGCGTGGTCGCCACGGCCACTGCCTTCATGCCACCGGCCCGCGCCGCTTCCAGTCCGACAAAGGCGTCCTCGAAAACCACGCAGTGGCCCGGGGGCACTCCCAGCCGCTGCGCGCCGAGCAAAAACACCTGCGGATCGGGCTTGCCGCGCGTCACGTCGTCGGCCGAAACGATTTCCTGAAAAAACCCCGCGAGGCCGATCACCCCCAGAATCGTGTCGATGTTCAACCGCTCGGTCGACGAGCCCACCGCGCACGGGATGGCCGCAGCCCGGAGCGTCGCGAGAAATTCCCGCGCCCCCGGCAGCGATGCGATGCCCCGCTCGCGCAACACCTGCCGGTACAGCTCCTCCTTCCGGCGACTCAGGCGGGTGACCTCCGCCGGCGATACGTCCCAACCCAGAATCGTGGGAATGATGGCCTCGTTTTTTTGTCCAAACGAGGCCTTGAAATGACCTTCGGGCAGCGGGCGACTCGTCTCGGCCGCCAGCAGCTCCCAGGCCGTTTCGTGCGCCCGCGACGAATCGACGATGACGCCGTCCCAATCGAAAATCACTCCAAGTTCATGCACGCCTCGGATCAGGACACGATGCGTAAGCCGTGCAACGGAGAAGTGCGGTCGCGCAATTTCCCTTAGCACTCGTCTCCCAACCCGCGGCCCGCATTCCATCACAGGTCGGGAGACCCGTGCCACGTCCTGACGATCGCCGGCGAGCCAGCCAACTCCGAGGAATAGCTTCTTTGGTGATGGAGGCGCAGGCCCTCCCTCAGCGCCCGAACCCGGTTGCTAAAATCTCCTCGACGCGCAAACTCCCGCCAACAAAAGACCCCGGACGCTCCAGCCCGGACAACCCCTCCGCCCATGTCTTTGTCCCATACGATCTACCAGTCGCCCGTTTTCGACCAAGCCTGCCGGCAATTCGACCAGGCCGCCGACATCCTCGGACTCGACGAGGAAGTCCGCGAACGCACCAAGCAGCCCCGCCGCTGCCTCATCGTCAGCCTGCCCGTCCGCATGGACAGCGGCAAGGTCGAGACTTTCGAGGGTTACCGCGTGCAGCACAACCTGTCCACCGGCCCGGCCAAGGGCGGTATCCGCTTCCACCACGACGTGACCCTGGGCGAAGTTGCCGCGCTCGCCATGTGGATGAGCTGGAAAACTTCGCTCGTCGGCCTGCCTTTCGGCGGCGCCAAGGGCGGCGTGGTCGTCAACGCCCGCGACATGTCCCAGGGCGAACTCGAGCGTCTGTCGCGGCGCTACATGCAGGAAATCGCCACCTTCATCGGCCCGAACCTCGACATCCCCGCTCCCGACGTCGGCACGAATGAGCAGGTGATGGCGTGGATGATGGATACCTATTCCAATCACGTCGGCCACTACAACCCCGGCGTCATCACCGGCAAACCCGTCGCCATCGGCGGCTCGCTGGGCCGTCGCGAGGCCACGGGCGAGGGCGTCGCCTGGTTCACCAAGATGTATCTGGCCGATCTCGGCATCCAGGTCGCCGACGCCACGGTGGTCATCCAGGGTTTCGGCAACGTCGGCAGCGAGGCCGCGCTGGCGCTGGAAGCCGCGGGCGCGAAGATCACCGGCCTCTCCGACTTTACCGGCGGCATCGCCAATCCCCGCGGCATCGCCCTGCGCGACGCCCTGGCCTACGCGGCCAAAAACCGGTCGTTGCGCGGCTATCCCGGCGGCACCGCCGTGACCAACGAACAGCTGCTCGAGCTGCCCTGCACCGCCCTCATTCCCGCCGCACTGGAGCGCGTCATCACCGAAAAGAACGCCGGCAAACTCCGGTGCCGCGTGCTCGCCGAGGGCGCCAACGGCCCCACCACCAACGAGGCGGATAAAATCATCGAGGAGCGTGGCGACATCGAACTCATCCCCGACGTCCTCTGCAATTCCGGCGGGGTGATCGTCTCTTACTTTGAATGGCTGCAGAACCTCCAGAACTACTACTGGAGCAAGGAGGAGGTCTTCGAGAAACTGCACAAGCAACTCGCCCTGGCCAAGACGTCCGTGGACGAGACCATGAAAAAGTACCGCTGCTCGCGACGCATGGCCGCGCTCGTCCTCGGCATCGGCCGCGTCGCCGACGCCAAGGCCAAACGGGGGCTGTTTCCGTAAGCTATTGGGCTCCCATGCCAGGGATCGTCGGTAGGGGCGGTTGCCCTCAACCGTCTCCTCAGGAGTTTCGGACCGAAAGGACCGTTGAGGGCAACGGTCCCTACCAAAATACCGTGCCGGCCTGGATCGTCAGTTTGCTGTGCAATGCGAAAATTGTGTAGGTCGTTAGCCGGTCGAATCGGCGCACCGGGCCGGTGCGCCCTACCTGTCAGCCATTGATGCGATCCGCACCAGCCCTCGCTCTAACAACGCCCAGCGATCACGGAGCCAACCCCAGCGTGTCGGGTTTGATCCCGCGGGCGCGCACGGCCTCCGCGACGGCCTTGAGATCGAGCTTCGCCCCCGCGCGCACGCCGGAGCGCTCATACCAGCCCTGGTTCATCTCAAGCGCAAACCGGAGGTTGTGGGAATGCGACGACACTGTTTTCTCGTCGTGCGGATACATCGGGTAGATTTCCTTCAGTTCGGCCGCCCCATCGAAAAACCCGATGTCGAGCGGGATGTCGCAATTGCGCATCCAGAAATTCATCTGCGTCGGCGTCGCGTAAATGAACAACATGCCCTCGTCCGGCCCCATGGTCTTGCGGAACATCAGACCGCGCTCCATCTCCTCCGGGGTCACCGCCACCTGCATCTGCACCGTGCGGTCGCCCACGCTGACAGCGAACCGTTCGTCGATGGTTTTGACGGCCGCGGCCACCGGTTTGAGATCGGGGCCCCGGTCGCAGCCGCCGAAAACAGCGAGGGCGGCGACCAGACTGATGGTGAACAAGACGGAATAGCGGGAAAACATCTTTGCGTTGGATGGACCTGACCGCTAGACACCGCCCCAGAAAATTCAATCCCCGTCTCACCGTGCCTTCCCTCCCGCCTCCCCTGCTCTATGCCGACACCCAGTCGAACTCCGACATGCTCTACTTCGGCCGGGTCGAGGTCCACGACCCCTTCATCGCCTTCGGTGCGCGCGGGAAAAAAATCACGGCGCAAAGCGCCCTGGAATTCGGCCGCGTCAAGCGCACCGGCAGTTTTGACACGGTCCTGCCGCTCGAAACCTGGCGCGAGCAGGCCCGCGCCCGCTTCGGAGCCGACGCCGGCGTGGCCGGAATCATCGCCTGCCTGGCCCGCGCGCACAAAATCCGCCGGTTTCGCATCGCCGACGATTTTCCCGCCGGACTCTATCTCAAACTGAAGAAAGCCGGACTCCGACTCGACTTCGCCAACGGACCGCTGTTTCCGGAGCGCGAAATCAAGACCGCCGTGGAAGCCGCGGCGATCCGCGAAGGCAACCGGCTCGCCGCCGTGGGCTATGTCACAACCGAGAAAATCCTCCGCGCCGCCACAATCAAGGGCCGCACCCTCCTCCACCGCGGGCAGGTGCTCACCTCGGAAGCCCTGCGGTTCGCCCTCGAGGTGGCGATCAAGGAGCAGGGCGGCGAGGCACGCGACACCATCGTCGCCGGCGGCGACCAGGCCTGCGACCCGCACGAGCGCGGCACCGGACCGCTGCGCCCGCACCAGCTGATCATCGTCGATATCTTTCCGCGCGTGTTGAAAACCGGTTACTACGGCGACATGACGCGGACCTACCTCAAGGGCCGCGCCAGCGAGGCGCAGCGCAAGCTCGTCGCGACGGTGCGCGACGCCCAGCGCGCCGCGATCCGGATGATTCGCGCCGGGATCGACGGCCAGGACGTTCACGAACTCGTCAATTTCGTCTTCAGCCGCGCCGGCTACGAAACGCGCCGCGGCCGGGCCGGTTCGGTCGGCTTCATCCACGGCACCGGTCACGGGCTCGGGCTGGCGGTGCACGAACCGCCCCGCCTCTCCTCTGTCGCCTGCAAGTTGAAAGCCGGTTCCGTCGTGACGGTTGAACCCGGTCTCTATTATCCGGGGCTCGGTGGCTGCCGCTGGGAGGACGTCGTGCAGGTTACCGCACTGGCACCGCGCCTGCTCTCCCACCATCCGTACCAGTGGGAGCTCCGCTGATTTTTCTGCATGAAATCCCTGCTCAATAAAATTTCCCGCCTGCACGTCCTCGTTATCGGCGACGTGATGCTCGACCACTACATCTGGGGCGACACCAACCGCATCTCGCCCGAAGCACCCGTGCCGGTCATCGATGTGACGAAGGACACTTATAGCGCCGGCGGCGCCGCGAATGTCGCGCTCAACATCACCTCGCTCGGCGCCAAGGCCACCGTGGCGGGATTCTTCGGCCGCGACGACGGCGGCAAGCTCCTCAGCGGCATCATCACGCAGAAGGGCGTCGCCACCATCGCCACGCCCGGGAACGGATCGACCATCGTCAAGACGCGCCTCATCGTCCGCCGCCAGCAGCTCTGCCGGCTCGACCGCGAATCGCCCCAGCACAGCTATCAGGTCGACGGCTCCCGGATTGATGCGCTCTTCACCAAGGTCATCCCGAAGGTCGATGCGATCATCCTTTCCGACTATGCCAAGGGACTGCTGACCGACGAGCTGGTCGCACGCGTCTCGGCGCTCGCCCGCGAACACAAGAAATTCCTTGCGATCGATCCAAAACCGCGCCGCAAGCTCAAGTTCTACGAGCCCGATTTGCTTACGCCCAACCGCAAGGAATCGCTGCAGCTGGCCGGCCTCGAAGCCGAACCGCACCAGCCTTTCCCCGCCGCCGAGGTCTGCGCTCGCATCAACGAACAATACCAGGCGAAGAACCTCGTCATCACGCTGAGCGAGGATGGCATGCTCCTCTCCCAAAACGGCAAGGCCGGGCGCGTCATCCCGACCGTGGCGCGCGAAGTTTTCGACGTCTCCGGCGCGGGCGACACCTCGATCGCCGCCCTAACCCTCGCGCTTGCCGCCGGCGCGCTCCTCGAGGAGGCCGCCGAATTTGCGAATGCCGCCGCCGGCGTGGTGGTCGGCAAGATCGGCACGGCCACCGTCACCCCCGACGAGGTTCTTGCGCAGTTCGAGGGCGAGCTGTAATTCCGCCCCATGGCCAAGGCCCTCTTCCTCGATCGCGACGGCACGATCATCATCGACAAGGACTATCTCGCCGACCCCGCCGGCGTCGAATTGATCCCGGGCGCCCGGGAGGCGCTCTGGCGCGCGCGCGATCTCGGTTATCTGCTTTTCCTGGTCACCAACCAGTCGGGCATCGGCCGCGGCCTGCACACGCTCGACGACGCCCTGCAGGTGAATGTGCGCATGGAAGAGCTCCTCGGACTGCCGCGCCCGCTTTTTGCGGGTGTCTGCATCGCGCCGGAAGCGCCGGGCCAGCCCTCGCTTTACCGCAAACCTTCGCCTCGTTATCTTCAGGAAAAGATTGCGGCGCATTCGCTCTCGCCGGAGCTCTCGTGGATGGTCGGCGACCGCGAAAGCGATGTCGAAACCGGACGAAACGCCGGGGTCAACCTCGCGGCGGTCTGCACCGGAAAACTGGATCGGGCCGCGTGGGAAGCCCGGACCTATCCTGGCCTGCGTATTTTCCCCGACTTCGCCGCCTTCGTCGCCACGCTGACCTGACTCATGCCCGAGCTGGCCGAAGTCGAGTTCTACCGCAAACGCTGGAGCGCCGGCCACGGCGACCGCATCGCGGCCGTACTCGTGCATCCCCGCGCCCGGGTCTTTCGCGACTGCGATGCAGCCGCGCTGAAAAGCAAGCTCACCGGAGCCACGTTGCTCGACTCCGAGACCGCCGCGAAGCAGATGCTCTTCCGGTTTTCCGAAGGCAAACTTTCGCCGGTTGAATCGGTCGGCTGGCTGGGCCTGCATCTTGGCATGAGCGGCGAACTCCGCGTGGAGCCGCCCGACTACCAGTCCCGCAAGCACGACCACCTCGTGCTCAAACAAGAGAAGCGCTCACTCGTGTTCACCGACCCGCGGATGTTCGGCGCGGTCCAGTTCGCCATTGGGCCGGACGCCCCGGATTGGTGGACGAAAATCGCCCCAGCCATCCTTTCGCCGGCGTTTTCCGTCGACGCCGTCGCGGAGTTCCTGCGCCGCCGGGCCCGGGCGCCGATCAAGGCCGTGTTGCTCATGCAGGAGCGCTTCCCCGGCGTCGGCAACTGGATGGCCGACGAGATTCTCTGGCGGGCTGCGATTCACCCAAAACGCGCAGCGGGTTCGCTCACTCCGGCGGAAGTCCGCACGCTGCATCGCGAGTGCCGCAAGGTCTGCCAGCTGGCTCTCGACACGATCGCCGGCAAAGGCCGCGCCTTGCCGCCCGATCTCAACGTCAACATTCCGAGATCGTGGCTGTTTCTCCATCGCTGGGAGGATGGCGGGCGTTGTCCGCGCACGGGAGTAAAGCTCTTGCGCGCGGAAATCGGCGGACGCACTACCTGCTGGTCACCGGCGCGGCAGAAGCTACGCTGACGCCATGCCCGCCAAACTCCGTCTCGACGAACTGCTGGTCGCCCGCGGCCTCTGCGAAACCCGTTCGCAGGCCAAGGCCTTGGTCATGGCCGGCCGCGTCCGCCACGGCACCGAGCGGCTCGACAAGCCCGGCAAGGAATATCCCGCGGAGTTCGTGGTCAACGTCGACCAACCCCCGCGTTTCGTCAGCCGCGGCGGCGAAAAACTGGCGGCCTACCTCGAACAATTTCCAGTCGATCTCAAGGGCGCGCATGTGCTCGACGTCGGCGCCTCCACCGGCGGATTCACCGACTGCGCGCTGCAGGCCGGCGCCGTTTCCGCCACGTGCGTCGACGTCGGCACCGCGCAACTGCACGACCGGCTCCGGCGCGATCCGCGCGTCACCAATCTCGAAAAGGTCAACGCGCGGCATCTGGCCCCCGGCAGCCTGCCGCGGAGCGAATATGATGTCGTAGTCATGGATCTGTCGTTCATTTCGCTGACGACGGTTTTGCCGGCTGTCTGGCCGTTTCTGCGTCCCGGCGGCGTGCTGATTGCGCTGGTGAAGCCGCAATTCGAAGCCGGCAAGGCCGAGGTCGACCGGGGCCAGGGCGTGATTCGTGATGACGCCGTGCGGGAGAGAGTCCTGGCCGAAGTCCGCACCTTCGCCCTCCGCGACCTCCCCGGCGCCACGCTGCACGGCGAGCGGGAATGCCCGGTGCACGGGGCGGATGGGAATCGAGAGTATTTGCTGGGATTGAGGAAGGCCTCTGCGAACGCTTGATGGGTGAAGAGGAAAACGAGGCCGCCTGGAACTGCGCGGCGGGAAGGGCGGCATTGCCATTCGCGGCGCGGAAGGTCGCGGCGTAAAGACGCTCCCACATTCGGAGGGTGCGGCGAGCGGACGGCCCGGCGGTCCGTCCCTACCTCGATCAGGTAGGGGCGCTTGCCCTCAAGCGCCTTTGGGCTGTTGAGGGCAACAGCCCCTACCGGCGCTGCCGCGCCAAAATCTATCGCTTGAATGATCGCGGTAGGCGCGGACCGACCCCGGCGCGGGGACAGATTGGGATTCCAATATCGGGGTTTATCGGCGTAATCGGCGGGGAGAATCATCATGCAGCCATTTCGTAAGATCGCCTTTGTCGTCAATTCGCAGAAGGACGGCGCCGCCCGGCTGGCCAAGGAATTGATCGCCCTGGCCCGCGTCGCCGGCGTCCGGCGCATCAAGCGGGCCCAGGCGCAGAGGCTCCCGCCGGATTGTTTCAAGGGGTGCGATGCCTGCTGCGTCATCGGCGGCGACGGCACGCTGCTCGGAGTCGTGCGCGAGGCCGCGCGGGCGCGGGTGCCGATCATCGGCGTGAACCAAGGCAGCCTCGGCTACCTCACCACCTTCTCCCCCGACGAGGCGCGCGCGCATTTCGGCGCGCTGGTCCAGGGTGCCTATCACATCGCCGAGCGCACGCTGCTGGAATGCAAGACCGGCCCGCACCGCCACGACCTCGCGCTGAACGACGTGCTGATGAAGGCCGAGATCAACTCCCGGCTCGTCCGGCTCGAGGTGCACGCCGACGGCCAGCTCGTGACCGACTACCTTTGCGACGG
Source organism: uncultured Opitutaceae bacterium (assembly GCA_964477955.1). Lineage (GTDB taxonomy): Bacteria > Verrucomicrobiota > Verrucomicrobiia > Opitutales > Opitutaceae > Didemnitutus. The sequence continues at coordinate 12,991 of CAYZGG010000031.1, read as the reverse complement.
CTTGGTTTTCTCCACGCCCACCGGTTCCACCGCCTACAATCTTTCCGCCGGCGGACCGATCATCCATCCGGCGGCCCGCGTCATCGCGATGACGCCCATCTGCCCGCACACGCTGAGCAACCGCACCATCGTTTTCCCGGACGGAGTGAAGCTGAAGATTTTCAACCGGTCCGAGGAGTCGCGGCTGCTCGTGGCGATGGACGGCCAGCGCAACCGCGTGGTCACCGAGGGTTCGCCCATCGAGGTCACGATTTCAAAGCGCCGGTTGGCGTTGGTGCAGCCGCGCGACTATGCCCATTTCGGCGTCATGCGCGCCAAGCTCAAATGGAGCGGCGGGTTTTCGGATAAGAAGTAGAAATCGGTGGTTGTGTGGTTCGCGAAAGTTTCGCGGCGCGCCCGGCGGTCGCGCCCTACCCCAGGCAATGCTCTGGAAATCGGAGAGCCCGTCTCCAGCGGGGCCGCGAATGTTGATCAGCGTAGGAACAAGGACGGTCGGGAGACCGTCCCTCCATGGGTCGAATGAGGTTCTTACCTCGGCCTGACTGCTATGGGGTGCCCTCACCCCGCGAGGCATGCGCTGCGAAGGCTGAAACCCGCGGGGTGAGGGCACCCCGCCTACAACAATGGCTTGCTCAAGCAACGAATCTATTTCTGCGCGTCGGTGCCGGCGTCTTTTTCCGTTTTCTTCGCGTCGGCGGCCGCCTGGCGGGCTTCCTTCTCCGCCTGCCGTTTTTCATGTGCGGCCTTCCGGGCTTCGCGGGCGGCTTTGCGGTCGGCCTCCCACGCGGCCTTCTCCTCGGGGTCGAGTTTGCCGTTCTTGTTGAGGTCGTACTTCTCGAGGATCTTTTCCGCCTTCTCCTCCTGTTTTTCCGCCGCGTCGTCCGCCATGCGGGCCCTTTCGTCGTCGCTCAGCTTGCCGTCCTTGTCGGCATCGTATTTCGCCTTCGCCTTGGACAGCGGTTTATCGGGGGCGGGCTGATCGGCGCGCAACGCCGGGACAACAGACAAAAGCGCCAGCGCGAGGACGGCCGGCACGAACAGACGGGGGGATGATTTTGTGGTCATACGCCACCGAATTTGCGCGGCGAGACGGACGGCACAACCGGCGCGAAGGCCTGGATGCAGGCCGATTCAGGGCTTGACGACCAGCTGCGTCCGGCTGCCCGGCTGGAAATATTTCAGCGCAAACGCCTGGAGCACGGCCGGCGTCACCGCGTCGATCTGCGCCGGGTAGTTGCGCCAGTCGTTGACCGGCAGGCTGCAGATCGCGTTCAGGGCGGCCTGCATGGCGCGCGAGGAATTGGTCTGCATGGCCATGCGTTTCCCCGCCTTGAGCCGGGTCCGGCAGCGGCGCAGCTCCTCCTCGCTCACTCCGCCCGACTGCACGCGCGTGATCTCGAGGGCGAATTCCTCGAGCACCTCGCCGTAGCGCTGCGGATTGGTGCCCGCATAGAAATAAAACATGCCCGTGCGCAGGCCGGCCACGCGGCTCGAGCGCACGAAATACGCCAGGCTCTTCTGCTCGCGCACCCGCTCGAAGAGATTCGACGACATGCCGCTGAACAGCTCCTCGGCCACTTCGCTGGTGTAATAATCCGGCGCCAGCAGTCCCGGCCCCGGAAAGGCTTGGAACACCACCGCCTGCTGCCGCGGCTGAATTTCCACAAACGCGCCCGGATTGACCGGCGCCGGCGGCGCGGGCGCCTTGACCGCACCCGAGGGAAGTTTGGCCAGAAACGCCTTCAGCTTCGGCCCGAGAACGGCCGGATCGAAATCACCCGCGACCGCCAGAACCGCGTTGCCGGAGACGATCAATTTCTTCTGCAACGCCCGGAGATCGCCGACGGCCACGGCGCTCAGCCCGGGTTCGTCGCCACCGCTTTCGACGGCGAAAGGATGCGTGCCGAAGAATTTTTCGCGGAGCTTTTTCCGTCCGACGGTGACGACGTCGTCGAGCGATTCGCGCAGGCCGGCCAGGGCCGACTCGCGTTCGATTTCCAGCCGCGCCGGTTTGAACGCCGGCGTCAGCACGGCATCGCGCAACAATTCGAGGGCGAGTCCGGCATCGGACGGCAGCACCTCGGCGGCGAGGCCGAAGCTGTTGTTGCCCGCGAACTCGGAAAACGTGCCGCCGGCCGCCTCGATGGCGCCCGCTACTTCCTCGGCGGAGCGTCGGGCGGTATCCTTCGTGAGGAGCGTGGCCAGCAGGGCGTTGACGCCGCGGCGGCCCGCGGGTTCGTACAACGGGCCGCCGGCAAACGCCAGGCGCAGGTGCAGGTTGGGCAGCTGCCGGTTCGGCTGCAGCAGCAAGCGGGCGCCATTGGCCAGCTTGATCTCCTGGAAGTCGAGGGAGGACCGGGCCGCCGGCGCCGACACGGCGGCGGAAGCCGCCGACGCCGTCGGATTGCTCGACACGACCGTCAGACGCTCCGGCACGAGATAGGTCCGGAGCACCCGCTTCAAGTCGGCGGGAGTGAGGGCAAACAGGCGGTCGAAATATTGCGCGGTGTAATTGATGTCGCCCACGACGACCTCGCCCGCACCGAGGCGCGACGCCTGGCCGGACATCGTTTTGCGCATGTTCACCTCGGAGGTGACGGCCTGGCGGATGGCCTTGGCGAGCGCGGCCGGGGCGATGCCCTTGGTGGCAACGCGTTCGAGTTCGCGCAAAATGGCGGCCTCGGCGCCGACGCGCTTGTCCGGATCGGCGAGGAAGGAAACGTAGAGCAGGCCGTTCGTGCCGGGGTTCCAGGTCATCGCATCGATCGAGTGGACGAGCTGCGCTTTTTCGCGGATGGCCTGCCAGAGAAGGGAGCTCTCGCCGTGGCCCAGAACCATGGCCAGGACATCAAGGGCGGGCGCGTCGGGATGCGAGAGGCCCGGGATCTGCCAGCCCAGTCCGCTGCGCGAGACCTGCACGTCTTCGAACAGGTGCCGGTCGCGCCGGGCCAGTTGGGCCGGCTCGTCGGGCACAAGCACGGGCGCGAGCCGGCGGCGCGGTTCGGAGCCGAAGTGTTCCGCGATCGCCGTGCGCGTGGCGGCGGGGTCGAAGTCGCCTGCGATCACGACCACGAGATTGTTGGGCGCGTAGCGTTCGCGGTAGTAGCCGACCAGATCCTCGCGAGTGTTCGCCGCAAAGACATCGCGATGGCCGATGATGGGCTGGCGGTAAGGATGGGTGCGAAACGCCGTCTCGAACAAGGCCTGCGCGAGCCGCTGGTCGGGATCGTCGAGGCACATGTCGATCTCCCGCAAAATGACTTCCTTCTCCTTGGTCACCTCGCCGGCGGGCAGCTGCGAGCGGAGGGTGGCGTCGGCGAGCAGATCGATCGCGACCGCGGCATGCTCGGCGGGAATGTCGATGTAGTAAACGGTGCGGTCGAAGGTCGTGTAGGCGTTGATGTAGCCGCCGTGGGCCTGCACCGTGGCGGAGATTTCGCGGCCGGCGCGGCGGGCGGTGCCCTTGAAGAGCATGTGCTCCAGAAAGTGCGAGAGCCCGGCCCCGAGGTGCGCGCTCTCATGCATGCTGCCGGTCTTGACCCAGACCTGCACGGAGGCGACGGGCGCAGAGGCGTCCTTTTTGAGGATCACGGTCAGCCCGTTGGCGAGGGAGTAGCGTTCGATGGGTTCGCGCCAGAGACTCTCGAGCAATTTGCGGTCGCGGGAACGGGAGGAGGTCGGTTGGGCCATTTAGTGAAATTGAAGGGCAGCGGAACCTCAGGCGGCGCCCAGGGAGGTGCGCGGCTTCCGGGAGGGCACGAACGGTTTTACGAAGGCCTCCTCGAAATCGTAGATGTCGGCAAAATCCTCGCGGCGGTCGTTCTCGGTTTTGCTAAAGACATTGTACTCGATCAGATTGAAGACGATGTCCCCGAAATCGGTGCATCGTTTGACGCCCCAGGCGTTGAGCACAGTCTTGGCCAGCGGGCCATACTGTTCGAGGGCGTGGGCGCGGATGCCCTGCAGGAGCTCGGCGCCGCTGACGTGTTGCGACTTTTGGGTCCGCTCCGGCTGCTTTTTCTTCAACTCCTTGACGGTGCTGTCGAGGGCCAGGCGGACAAAAGTGTACGCTTTGCGGTCGAAACGGTCGTCCTCCTTGCAGATGAGGTCCACAATCTCGCTGAATTCCAAGTCTTGCATGCGTGTAGAAGGTCAGTGCTAGCACACTGGATGCGGCTCCGCAACTCCGCTGTAGCGAAGTTGCGACTTGCGCAAACCCCGTACTGGTATAGGGTAATTTCCAGAAAACTTTGCCTCGCTTTTTACCGAAAGACTTTCAATCTAATTTCCACGCATGATTGCCGCTACACAGTCCAATCATCCGCTGGCGCATGTGGCGGCTCGGCCGGATGAAAACACGATCAGTGCTGCTTGTGCGCGTCTGCGCCAGGCGCAGATGCGTGTGACCAAGCCGCGCATCGCTTTGCTTGAGGCGCTGATCCGCCGCGAAGAGCCGGTTTCCATCGAGAACCTCCATCAGATGCTCGACAAGCGCTCCTGCGATCTGGTGACGGTGTACCGCTGTCTCGCCGCGTTCGAAGAGCTTGGCCTGGTCCGCCGCACGTTCCTGCACAACGGAACCAGCCTCTACGAGTTTGCCCATGCGGACCGGACCCGGCGCTATCATATTTTGTGCAAGTCCTGCGGCAAATCCGAGCCGGTCGACTATTTTTCCGTCGAGGGCATGGAGCGGATGCTGACCGAGCGCGGCTACACGCAGCTCACCCACATCATCGAATTTTTCGGCGTGTGTCCGACCTGCTCCCAGGCTCAGGCGCCGGCGCGCAATACTGCGCCCGAGATTCCCAGCACGCAGGTCTGAACCGGCCGCGGGTTTGGTTTTCCCGAGGGGCGGCGCACTAACAGTCTGCCTTGTTTGATTGCGCGTCTTGCCCGTGAGCTGACTCGGGGCAAGGAGACAAATCTGAAATAGGTTGCTCGCCGGCCGCCCAACAAAACGTGGCGCGACCAGCCCGCCACCTACGGGAGATGCTTGCCGCAACTTCCAGGAAACCGTCGCCAATTTTCTTCCGGCGAGAGCAAACCCGCGTTTTGCGGCCGAGCCCGCAGGAGGTCCTTCTCACGCCAGATTGGCCGGCAATCCGATCTGCCGGAGCGCTTCGTAAGTCGCGATGCCGGCCGCGGTGGAGAGATTCAGGGAGCGCAACGCGCCGTTTGCATGTGGAATTTTCAAGCGCCGCGGCTCGCCCAGTTCGGCGTGCAGCCAGTCCGGAGCGCCGGCTTCTTCGTTGCCGAACACCAGCCCGTCACCGTCGGCAAAACGCGCTGCCCAGAAACTCTTCTCCGCGTGCGTTGTAAAAAGCCATAGCCGGGCCGGGGCGGCCGGACTGGCCTTGAACGCCGCCCAATCGGCGTGTTCGTGGACATCCAGCGAATGCCAGTAGTCCATGCCGGCTCGTTTCAAGTGTTTGTCAGTAATGCGAAAACCCAGCGGATGGATCAGGTGCAGCCGGGTACGCGCCACCGCGCACATCCGCCCGATATTTCCGGTATTTGGGGCGATTTGGGGGCAAAACAGCACGACGTGAAGCATGGCCGGAGTGGATGTCCATTCGTTGTAAAAGCAATACCTGCGCGAGTTTTGACTCGCCGGGCAGGGCAACTTGGAGAAATTTCCCTCCTCGGGTCAATACACGCATTACCTGAACACGGCACACACCGCAATGACGCCAAACGGCTCCACGTCTCCGACCTTGCAGCGTCATTTGCAGCAGAACTTGGGAAAGTGTGTCATGCTGGTCGATGACGAAGCTGTTTACATTGATCTGCTCGAGCAACTGCTCGCGGAGCATCTGGCCTGCCCGGTGCACTGTTTTAACAACGCCATGGATGCGTTGCGCGCGTTGCCCGACCTCGATGTCGGCCTGATCGTCACGGACTACAACATGCCCGAGATCGACGGCCTGCAGTTTCTCGCCGAAGTGCAGCGCCGCCTGCCGACCACCCCGGCCGTGATGATCACCGGCTATCAGGTGAATTTCACCGAACAGCAGATGTCCAAGGTCCCCAATTTGAAGGTGATCGTGCGCAAGCCCTTCAAGTGGACGGCGCTGGCCGAGCACATTTCGCGTTACTGGTCGGGCTCGACGCCGCCCTTCATGCTCGCCGGCCAGGCGGAGTGAGGCCGGATTCCCCGTGGCCGGGAATTTCAGGGCCCAAGTCGTCGGGCCGAGCGCAATCGGCGGGTGCGCTGTGCTAACATTCTCGGACGGCCTGGCGCGAGATGCCATCGCCTTCGCGGTCCGTCACCTACCTTAATCCGGTAGGGGCGCTTGCCCTCAAGCGTCCTTGGGCTGTTGAGGGCAACAGCCCCTACCGCCGCTGCCGCGCCAAAGTCTAAATGCTACGGGCGGTTGGTATAAAATCGCGTCAGTTTTTGCGCCGCGTGATTTTCAAGCCGGCATTGTCGGCGTGGAGCAGGAATATCCGGCTCTTGATTTTATGCGCCGCGAAGGCCGCGGCCATGGCGCGACCGATACGGGCCGCACGCGGATTTTCCGCCACGCAGAGCACGCTCGAACCGCTGCCGCTCAGCCAGCCGGTGAGCGCACCGGCCGCCACGCCCGCCTGGATGGCCGCATGCGCGCCGGGGATCAGCGGCAGCCGGTAGGGTTCGTGCAGAAAATCGCAGACGGCGTGGCGCAGCCGGTCGTACTCGCCGGACAGGATGGCGGCCACCAGGTAGGCCGCGCTGTTCACGCTCTTGACCGCGTCGAAATACGGCAGCTCCTTCGGCAGGATCCCGCGCGCCTTCTTCGTCTCGAGCTCCTGCTCGGGCGAAACGACCACAAAACACAGCTCGCGGCCGATGGGCTTGCGCACCACGCCGGCCAGCTCGCCGGTGTGCGGATCGCAGCGCGCCACGACAAAACCGCCGATCACCGCCGGCGTGGCGTTGTCCGGATGCCCCTCGAGCTGCGTCACCAGCGAACAAAGGTCTTCCTTCGTCAGCTTGGCTCCGGTCAGTTCGTTCAACGCGGCGACGATCCCCGCGCGCAAGGTGACACTGGACCCGAGTCCGCGCGACATGGGCACATCGCCCTCGATGTGGAAACTAAAACCAAATTCCTCGACGCCGGCGCGCACGAAAAACAACCGCGCCGCCTCGTCCGCCATGTCGAGCCCGGCGGCGTCGCTCTGCCGGACGGGACGCGCACCGCGCCAGTCGCCCCGCGTGAGGGTCACAAAATTGTACACGGTCAGCGCCAGACCGAGCGTGTCGAAACCCGCCCCGCAATTGGACGTGCTGCCGGGCACGCGGACCGTGACGGACGAGAGAAGGCGGCGGACGGGTTTCTTCATCGGCTGCGATATTTGAGGGCTTTGCGGGCTTCGAGGTTTTGTTCGCGTTTCTTGATGTCTTCGCGCTTGTCGTACTGTTTCTTGCCGGAGGCGGTGGCAATTTCAACCTTCACGAGGGCGTCCTTGAAATAAAGGCGGAGGGCGACGATGGCCCGGCCGCCGGTCTCGACCGCCTGCTGGAGTTTGCGAATCTCGCTCGCGTGCAGCAGCAGCTGGCGGGGGCGGCGGGGCGCGTGTTGTGAGAGCCCGCCGTGCGAATACTCCTCGATGTACGCGCCGTAAAGCCACAGCCCGCTTTTTTCCAGACGGGCGAAGGCATCGGTGATCTGCGCCTTGCCCGCCCGGATGGACTTCACCTCCGTGCCGACCAGCTTCACGCCCGCCTCGAACTTGTCGTGAATGAAGTAGTCCCGCAGCGCCTTGGGGTTGCGCATCTCGGTGAAACGGACGGGATCATGTTCCTTGGCGGCCATGGTGGGACGGACGGAAAAATCATGCCGCGGTCAAGGCCGGGCCGCAAACAAAAGAAGCGCGGCCTGGATGCCGCGCCTCGTCAGAGCGGAACGCTCCTGAGTCCGCTCAGGCGGTGGTCAGCAGTTCGTAGCTGATCTTGCCTTCGATGATCTCGCGGAGGGCGATATCCTCGGGGCTGAGCTTCTCGAGCGATTCCACCAAGGGACGGCTGCCCCGGCGGAGCTGTTTCACACGGCGCGAGACCACGTTGATCATCACGTTGGGGTCCTGGATGACTTTCTGGGCTTCCTTGATGTATTCGTCTCTCATGGGTTCGTAAATTGGAAGGGATACCCCTAGGTCGGGCCCGAGGTGCGTCAAGGGCGAAATCTGGCCCCGGACGGGCGGTCTTTTGCCTTTGCGGTTGGCGGGGTTCCAGCAACACTCCCGCCATGGTTGTCGCCTGGACCACTACCGGCAATCGCGCCGACGCGGAGCGCCTGGCCCGCAGCGCGGTCGAATTGCGCCTTGCCGCCTGCGCCCAGATCGACGGCCCGATTTCCTCGTATTTTCACTGGGAGGGTCGCTTGGAACAATCGCAGGAATACCGGATCTGGTTTAAATGCCTGCCTGCCAACGCCCCGGCGCTCAGCAACTGGGTTCATGCCCATCATCCTTACGAAATTCCCCAGTGGATCGAGGTCAGCGCGGAAAGCGTGGGCGAAAAATACTTGTCATGGGCTATCGCGAACTCTACATCCGCACCCTTTACCAGCTCGCAACAACCCTAATTCCGACTCCTTTCCATGTCCCAGCACAACAGCTTGAAGTCCACCGGCGGCGGTCTCGTCAGCAAACGCAATGTTCTGAAGCGCTTTGAGCGCGTCGAAATTCTCAAGAAACGCGGCCAGTGGAAGGACGGCGACCGGGTTCAGGGCCTGCGCAAGACCAAGCCCGACGTCTGAGAAATTTCCGCCCGAAATCGCGCGGACACCGGACTGGATGATTCCATGGATTTTCCCGCTCGTCTGCCGCGCATCCTGACATTCTGATTGCAGGCGGGCCGTTGCGCCCGCCTTTTTCATTCATGCACGAACTCTTCAAGGAGTTGATCGACTGGTACACGCGTTCGCTCGAAACCGGCGGCTATCCGCTGATCGTGCTGCTCATGTTCATCGAGAGCACGATCCTGCCCCTGCCCAGCGAGCTGGTGATCCCACCCGCCGCCTACCTGGCCGCGACCAAGGGGAACCTCAGCCTGACCGGCATCGTTCTCGCCGGCATGCTCGGTTCCTGGCTCGGGGCCACGGCAATGTACTGGGTCGCGCGCGTCGCCGGCCGCCCTCTGGTGTTGAAATTCGGCCGCTATTTTCTCGTGCCGCCGGCCAAGGTGGAAAAAGCCGAGCGCTGGGCCGCCGCCTACGGTAATTTCGGCATCTTCGCCTCGCGCCTCCTGCCTGTCGTGCGGCATCTCGTCGGCATCCCTGCCGGGATCGTGCAGATGAGCTATGGGAAATTTTCTTTCTGGACGCTCGCCGGCTCCGGTCTCTGGTGCACCGTCCTCTGCTGGCTCGGCATCAAGGCCGGCCAGGACGAGGCCCTCATGCGCGGCGAATTGAAATCCATCACCTTATGGGCCGCCGGTCTGCTGGCCGTGCTGGGCACGATCTACTGGTTTTTCGTCCACCGGCACATGCAGGCGGAAAAGCGCTGAGGTCCGACGCGCCCGCGATCCGCATATCCTGCTTGAATTTCCGCCGCGTCGGCGAAAGCTGATGGCCTTGTTTTTTGCGAGTGTAGCACAATGGATAGTGTAGTGGCCTCCGAAGCCATTGATCCGGGTTCGACTCCCGGCACTCGCACCACCGCCACTGGCGACCCCGACGCATCCCCGGATCAATCGCCATGGAATCCGTTGAATATGTTAAGCCGGACTTTCCCCGCAACGCGTTCGCCGGCACCGCCGCCGACTATGTGCGCTTCCGACTGCCCTACCCGGGGGCCATGCTGCGGGATCTGCTCGACCGGTCGGGCGCCCGAAGCGGGGCCCGGCTTCTGGATCTGGCGTGCGGCCCGGGACGCGTCACTCTGCCTCTGGCTCCGCATTTCCGCGAGGTCAGCGCGGTCGATTTGGAGCCCGAGATGCTCGCCACAGGAAAACAGGAAGCCGCTCGGCAAGGGCTGCATCATATCGCCTGGCTGCACGGCCGCGCTGAAGAGGTGCGCTTCCCTCCGGCGTGGTTTGACTTGATCACGATCGGTGAAGCCTTCCACCGCCTCGACCAGGAAGTGGTCGCCCGGCAGGCGTTCGAGTGGCTGCGTCCCGGCGGCTGCCTGGCCTTGTTGGGATCGCACGGGGTTTTTTCCGGAGAGGAGCCCTGGCAAAAAGCGATCGCCGACGTGGTGCGCCGGCGCACCGATCGCAACGCGGCGGCCGCAAGCCGGCCGGTGCCCGGGAGTAGTCCGGAACATTTCATCCGCGTGTTGTGGAACGCCGGCTTCGTCGAGGTCGCCAATCATACTTTCGTCGAACCGCACCAATGGACCGTCGAAACGATCCTGGGAAATCTGTATTCAACCTCCGTCTGCTCGCGCCGGTTGCTGGGCGACGAGACCGCCGCCTTCGCCGCGGAAGTCGCCGCGGCGTTGCATCCGTACAGCCCGGACGGGCGCTACACGGAAAATGTCCGGTTCGGCTATACCCTCGGAAAGCGGCCGGCCTGATCCGGCGGCGCTCCACCAACCGAAGCCCGCGACCGCCGGGCGCGCCAGGACGATGGAGAAAATAGATTCGCCTAATGGTCCGGGCGCGCCACCACTTTTGCCATCGTGCGTCGCGGCTAACGGAGGAACCAGTCATGCCTGAAAACTCGCAATCCGGAAATGTCGCCGCCCGTCCGCTTTGCCCCTCGTCTCCGTGGCTGGCCCGCCACCCGGCGCTGGCCCTGGGCCTGGTGGTGGCCGTCTTCGCCTCGGTGCGGCTGGCCTGTCTGTTCAACGATTTGTGGCTCGACGAAATCTGGTCGCTGTCGCAGGTCGCAACGCTGGGTTCACCGGGGCAAATCCTGACGCACTGGCGGCACGACAACAATCATCCGCTCAATTCGTTTTTCCTCTACCTTTTGGTGCCGGCCAAAGCCGACTGGCTTTACCGGCTCTTTCCCTGGTTCACCGGCTCGTGCACGGTCTGGCTGGCGGCAAAAATCGGGCGCCTGCAGTTTCGACCGGCTGACCCGGACCGCGCGACCGAGGCAGCCGGGGTGGCGGAACTCTTCGGCGCGGTTCTCGTTGGCGGCTCCTATTTGTTGATCCATTATTCCAGCGAGGCGCGCGGCTATGCCCCGGTAACGTGCTTCAGCTTGCTGGCTTTCTATGCGCTGTTGCGCGGAGACGACAACGCTAGGGTACGCTGGCCGGTTCTCTACTGGCTCGCCTGTATGCTGGCGTTGCTTTCGCATCTGGTGGCGGTGCAGGTGCTGCTGGCCGGGCTGGTTTTTTCTTTCGGCACACTGCTCCCGGAGACGGCGGCTTGGCGCGCCCGCGGCATGCGTCTGGCCTTTTGGCATCTGCCGCCGGCCATGTTTTTTTGCCTCTATTACCTGGGGTTTGTCCGCAAGCTGGAAACCGGCGGAGGCCCCGAAGTCTCGCTTTTGACCGCGCTGGGCGATCTGGCGGCCTACACGGTGGGGCTGCCGGTCGGGGCCGGACTTTCCCTCGCGCTCCCACTCCTGCTGCTCGTCACCGCAGGCGGGCTGGTCCTGCTCTGGCGCAGCGGAAAGCGCGCTCTGGCGGCGTTCTACCTCACCTTGGTTTTTCTTTCCCCGGCCCTCGGACTGTTCGCGAGCCATTTCACTCTATTCCATCCCCGCTTCTTCATCGTGAGCGCCGCGGGTGCCTTGCTGCTCGCGGGATACGGCCTGGCCTGGATGTGGAGCCGGGGTCCGTCGGCCCGCTGGGCCATATCGGCAATCCTCGCCCTGTTTTTGATTGGCAACGGCCTTCATACCCGGCGCCTGCTGCACGATGGCCGCGGACAGTATCAGGCGGCCCTGCGGTCCATCGCCGAACAGACACCGACACCGGTGATCACGGTCGCGAGCGACAACGATTTTCGGAATTTCCCGGTGCTCGATTACTACAGCCGCGCGGCCGGCCCCGGACGCAGCCTTCGCTACTACCCGCACAACCGCTGGTCCGCCGAAGGTCCGCAGTGGCTGCTGTTGCACCGGCTCGACGGCGAAACCGCGCCCGGCGGCGGCGCGACCGATTTGCGCATGGGCGGTCATCACTTCCGTCTGGCCGGTGTCTTCCCCCATGCCGCTCTCTCCGGCTGGGACTGGTTCGTCTACCGCAATGCGGACTTGCTGCCCTGACGGGCCACCGCATCGCCTCCCCACAAAATTCTTCCTGACTCGCGCTCCATTCGGAGTAGAGTGAGAGGATCGGCCGATCCGCCTTTTTCCTGTGTCGTTTCCCAGCCACCCCAACCTTAGGTCTACCTTGCACCGACGCCACTTCCTCAAGACTCTCGCAGCCGGGGTTGCCACCGTGGCCGCCTCCGCCGCCAGCCCGAATTCTCCCCCGGTGACCCCCTCGTCCGACGGACAAAACTACGCTCCCCAAGGCAAGCCCCGGCCGGTGGTCCAGCCCGGCGACTTCACCTTCGCCGCCGCTCATCTCGACCACGGGCACATCTACGGCCAGTGCAACGGTCTGACCGAGGCCGGAGCCACCTTGAAATGGGTCTACGATCCGGATCCGAAAAAAGTCGCCGCCTTCCGAGAGAAGTTCCCCGCCGTGCAGGTTGCGCGCTCCCTCGACGAAATTTTCGCCGACCCCGCCGTTCGTCTGGTGGCCGCCGCCGCGGTGACCAGCGAACGCGGCCCGCTCGGGTGCCGCGTGATGCAGGCGGGCAAGGACTACTTCACCGACAAGGCTCCGTTCACCACGCTCGACCAACTCGCCGAGGCCCGGCGGGTCGTCACACAAACGGGCCGCAAGTACATGGTTTATTTCAGCGAGCGCCTGCACAACGAATCCGCGATGTACGCCACCGATCTTGTGCAGCAGGGCGCGATTGGCCGGGTGCTCCAGGTCATCGGCCTCGGCCCGCACCGCCTCGGCACGGGTCGCCCCGCGTGGTTTTTCCAACGCGACAAATTCGGCGGCATCCTCTGCGACATCGGCAGCCACCAGTTCGAGCAGTTCCTCACCT
>CAYZGG010000030.1:0-40488 GCA_964477955.1 uncultured Opitutaceae bacterium | reverse complement strand
GCAGCGCGCCGACGATGACAAAGAGCCAGCGGACGACCTTGGCCACCACCGCTTCGATATGAAGCTTGGGCCGCGCCTCTTGCACCAGTTCCGTGGTGCGACCAAAATAGGTTTTCGCCCCGGTCAACAGCACGACGCCGGTGCCCTCGCCCCGACGGACGATGGCGCCCGAGGAAAGCACTTCGCCGGCTGCCTTGTCGGCGTCCTTCGATTCGCCGGTGAGCGCTGACTGGTCGATGGTCGTCGCTCCGGCGATGAGCTTTACGTCAGCCGGGACGATGTCGCCGGGACGCACGCGCACGATGTCGCCAGGAACCAGCTCGCGCGCGGGCACGACCTGCCAGCTGGAATTGCGCCGGACGCGGGCATTGACCTGGAGCCGTTTTCGCAGGGCGGCCACGACTCCTTCCGCCCGATGCTCCTGGACGAAGCCCAGCACGGCATTGAGCACCAGCAGCGAGCTCACGACAATCAGGTCTGAATAATTCCCCAGCACCGCGGACAGAATCATGATCAATTCGAGCATCCAGGCCGAAATGCCCCAAAACTTTCGCAGAAATTGCCGGACGGGGTGCTCTTTTTGCACCGCCACTTCGTTGTAGCCGTGCTCCTTCCGGCGGGTTTCGACTTCTGCGGCGGCCAATCCGCTATCGGGATTGACCTGGAGTTTCGCCAGCGCATCGGGAACCGACGCGGTCGCGAGGTCGGGAGGCTTGGCCTTCGCGGCGTCTGCGGACCGTGGCCCGGATTCGGGCTCCGTCTTCTCCCCCGCTTGTGGTCTCATGATCTCAGCCCGATTTCACCTGATCAGCTGTTTGCGGATGATCCGCAGTTCGGCCCGGCGGGCCCGGGTGGTCTTGGGATAGCTCATCTTGAGGCCTTGCAGCACTTCGATGACGATCCGCGAAATGATCAGCCGGGCGTTAAGCTTGTCGTCGGCCGGCACCACATACCAGGGCGTGGCCTTCGTGCTCGTGGCGTCCAGACAGTCCTCGTAAGCCGCCATGTATTGGTTCCAGAATTTTCGCTCAGCCACGTCAGCCTGGCCGAATTTCCAATTCTTGTCCGGTTCATCGATGCGTTCCAGAAACCGCCGGCGCTGCTCCGCCTTGGACAGGTGCAGAAAAATCTTGATGATCCGCGTGCCGTTGCGATGGAGATGTTTTTCGAGATCCGCGATGGAACGGTAGCGCTGCTTCCAAACCGTTTTTTCACCGCCCGGTTCGTCTGCCCGTCCCTCCTCGCGCAAAAGTTCCGGGTGCACGCGAACGACGAGCACCTCCTCGTAGTAGGACCGGTTGAAGACCCCGATCCGCCCGCGGGCCGGGAGGCGGCAGGTCGTGCGCCACAAAAAATCGTGCTCCGTTTCCTCCGCGCTCGGCTGCTTGAAGCTGTAGACCTCGCAGCCCTGGGGATTGACACCGGACAGCACGTGGCTGATCGCACCGTCCTTGCCGGCTGCGTCCATCGCCTGGAAGATGAGGAGCAACGAATGACGGTTGGACGCGTAGAGCAGGCGTTGCAGCGCCCGCAGGTCCTCGACGTCGGCGGCGAGGAACTGTTTGTATTGCTTTTCCGACTTGTAGAACGGTTTGATCCGGGTCGCCCATTTTTTCAGGCTGACTTTTTTCCCGCCGTTCATGCGAAAGTTTTTCGTCCTGATTTTCATGCGGAAAGGGGAAGGCAACCGGCGGTTAGCGACCCGGTTTGATTGCGCCGGGTTCCTCGACTCCTCGAAAATCAATGAAACCGCGTTCCACGTCCGTGCGCACCAACTGTACAAGCAGGCGGTCGCCGACGCGCAGGCCGGAGGGGCCGCTCTCCAGTTTTCCCTCCACGGGCGGCTGGGCGATGCGGACCCAGATGCCTTTGTCGGCTGCGCCTGTGACGATCGCTTCGAACCGCCGGCCGATGCTCGAGCCCAGCAGCATGGCGGCCGCGGACTTGCCGACCTGTCGCTCCACTTTCTTGGCGGCGTCCTCCTGTTCGGTGCAATGCTTGGCCAGCGCGCTCAACTCGTCGTCGGCATACGGCGGCGGAAGCCCGCCCAACGCCGCCTTGAGCAACCGCTGCGTGATCACATCGGGAAAGCGCCGGTTCGGCGCCGTCGAGTGCGCGTAGTCGCGGACGGCGAGTCCGAAGTGGCCGGCCACTGCGCCGCCGGGCGGCTCGAAAACATATTCTCCGGCACCCATGAGCTTGATCACGCTGAGCGAGAGATCCGGAAAACCCGCCGGATTGGCGGCCTTCGCGGCGATCAGGAATTGCTCGAGCGCCCGGCCGTCGGGTTCCGGCGGAAGGGTGCCGCGGTGGGCCGCCGCCAGCTCGACGAGGCGGCTCCAGTTCTTGGGGGTGCGGACGACCCGCCGGATCGACGGGAATTTCCTGGCCGCCAGAAAGCGGGCGGTCACGCCATTCGAGGCGATCATCAGGTCCTCGATGAGCTGCTTGGCCGAGTTGCTCGGATCCGCCTCCAAACCGGTGAGGACGGCGCCGTCAAACACCGGGCGGGCCTGGAGCGTCTCGAGCGAGAGGGCGCCGTGGAGGTGGCGCAACGCCGCCAGCTGGGCGGCGAGCCGATGCTGGAGCTGGAGGTTGTCGGCGAGGCCGGCGGCGGCGCTGACGGCCGGCGGCACGGGCCCGGTGCCGTCGAACCAGGCCGCCACGCTGTTGTACGCGAGTTTCGCGCGATTGCGCACCAAGGCCGGGTAGACCGCCGAGGTGGCGAGCGAACCGTCGGACGTAAAAACCATTTCCACAACCACAGCGAGGCGGTCGGCGGCGAAGTTGAGGGAAGTGAGATCGGTGGAAAGTTTCTCCGGCAACATCGGAAAAATCCGGGCGGCCGTGTAGACCGACGTGGTGTTCTGACGGGCGTGAGCGTCGAGGGCCGAACCCCGCGGCACGACGGCGGAGACATCGGCGATGGCGACGAGAATTTTGGTCGCGCCATTGGGCATGGCCTCGGCCACGGAAAGCTGGTCGAGATCCCGGGAGTCGTCATTGTCGATCGAGCACCAGAGCAGCGGTCGCAAATCGCGCGTGGCGGCCGCGGGGGCGGTCGCGGGGCCGCGGATTGTATCGAGCTCGGCGAGGGCCGCCGGGGAAAACTCCGGCGCGAGTCCTCGCGCCACCATGGCGCGCCGGGCGATATCTTGCAGGAGGGTTCGCGACTGGCTGCCATTGGGAACGTTCATCGGGTTGGAAATTGAATGCGGCTTGGGGGACGACGGGGCCGTGTGTTCCAAGCAAAGGCCAAGAGGCGGAAGAGGTCGACTTCAACCTGCATGGGTTCGCAAGACTCAGGAACCAGCGCACAGGGGTCAATGCGCCCCACCCTCTCACGCATCGTGACGTTTCAGGGTGATCGCATGAATTCAGTGGGCCGGACCCCCTCGCGCTGGCGGGCGGCGCGATACTGGGTTCTGATCATCTCTTTGACCTTGATCGGACTGGAAATGCGGATCAGCTGCAAGGTGGGCGTGCTGTCGTCGTCCGCCAGCACCGTGATGGTGCCGTAGCCCAGCAATCGAGGCAGGACGCCCTGATCCACCACCACGTCCTTGACCCGATACAGTTCAAGTTCCTCCACGTGCTTGGCCAGCCAGCCCCGCCGGACGAAGAGCCGTTGGGTGGTCAGGCGATAGCTGCATGATTTCACCTTGGTCCAGACCAGGAGGAACAGGATCACGCCGAGAGCGACCGGCAGCAACGCCGCCCGCGGCGCCCAGGGATAATCGCGCACGCTCAGGGCCAGACCGATGCCGAGACCGATGCAGATCACGCCGAGCAGAATCCGACCGGAAAACGCCCGCGCAGCCGGGGCAAGGTTGAAGATGTCGGTTTCCACATTCGGCATGTCCGGAGCCACCGGGGCGCGCCCGTCGGCTCGCGGAATCAATTGGGCCATTTGCGGTCCGGTACCGACGGGCGCCGGAGGGACGAGAAGGGTACACTGGCATTTTCCGCACTTCACCTGCCGGCCGTACTGCGATTCATCGCCCGCAATGATGGCATGACAGTAAGGGCATTCGAATTGGATCGGGTTCATAAAATTTGGGTCGTCTGGTTCAACTCGCGAGCAGTTCGCTGAGAGGGGAGAGCTTGGGCAGGCGATCGCTGATGACTTTGAGCGAGACCAGGATCGGCACCGATAACAATGCCCCCGGCACACCCCAGAGCCAGGTCCAGAAGATCAATGAAATGAAAATGACCACCGGATTGAGCGTGAAGCGCCGGCCCAGCAGGACCGGCGTGATGAGATTTGCTTCCAGCAGATGGAACAGCAGATACCACCCGGCGGGAAGCAGTCCCCGCGGCAGCGTGTCAAAAGCGAGCAGCCCGACCGCGGCGAGCAACGCGACGCCCACGACAGGGCCAAAATACGGAACATAATTCAGCACCGCCACGACCATGCCCCACATCGCGGCATTGGGTATGCCCAGGCAGTAAAGGCCCCCGCCCACGACGACACCGAGGCCAAGATTGATGAACGAAACCGAAAAGAGGTAATGGGAGATGTTCTGCTGAATCTCCCGGTTGATCTCCACGGCGCGCTTTTTGTCGCGCCAGGTTGGCATCACGTGAACGAGCTTTTGCGTGAACAGATCGCCCGAGGCCAGCATCAGATAAAGCAGCACCAAAGTCTCGCCGAGGCCGACAAGGAAGGTGCCGGTCCAGTCAAGGATGGAGCCGGTGCCGCGGTTGACTTTGACCTCGACCGTGGGCGTTTTCATTTGCGCGGCCAGCTTTTCCTCCTCGGTTGCTCCCAGATCGGTCACCGCTGCGGCTGCGTCTTTGAAAGCTCCGATCGGTGGGATTAATTTCCGCACCCGCTGCCGCAATTCGGTCATGTGTTCCGGCGCGTCATTCATCCACCGCAACGCCGGACGGCCCAGCTGGACGAAGCCAATCCCGATCGCCGCCATCAAAAAGCACAACACGACCGCAGCGGCGAGTGCTCTCGGCAGGTGGCAGCCGGACAACCAGCCGACCAGCGGTTTCAAGGTCATTCCCGCGATACAGGCCAGCAAGACAGGCAGAAGAACGGGCCGGGCAAAGTAGAGAAAGGCAATCACACCGAGCACAACCAGAGCGATCTGCCCGCGGTTCGTTTTGGCGCCGGTCGCGAGACTTTGTCCAGCCGGTTGATTCGCCGGCTCCACCGGGAAGTCAGTCTCGGCAGCATCCGGCTGGAATGTCGGGTTGATCTCCATTGTCGCGGATCATTTGGTTGGAACGGATGAGACCGGCAGGCCCCATTTCCAGTTCCGGATCTCCGGCAGGTCCTCGCCGTTTTTGTCGATGTATTGCTTGTGCTCGACCAACTTGTCCTTGAGCTGCTGCTTCAGATAGATGCCCGGTTCGCCGGTCTGCGGCAGGCGGTCGATGGTGTCCATCACGAGGTGAAAACGGTCCAGGTCATTCAGCACCGTCATGTCGAAGGGGGTGGTGATGGTGCCCTCCTCCTTGTAGCCACGCACGTGGATGTTGTGGTGGTTGGTGCGGCGGTAGGTCAGCCGGTGGATCAGCCACGGATAGGCATGGAAGGCAAAGATGACCGGCTTGTCCTTCGTGAACAGTTCGTCGAAATCCGCGTCGCTCAAGCCGTGCGGGTGCTCGGTCTGGGGCTCCAGCTTCATGAGGTCGACCACGTTGACCACCCGGATTTTCAGCGCGGGCAGATGCTCGCGCATGATGGAGACGGCGGCGAGCGTCTCCAGCGTGGGCACGTCGCCGCAGCAGGCCATGACCACGTCGGGCGCGACGCCCTGGTCGTTGCTGGCCCACGGCCAGATGCCGATGCCCTCGGCGCAGTGTTTCACGGCAGCGTCCATGCTCAGCCACTGCGGGGCCGGGTGCTTGCCGGCGATCACGACGTTGACGTAGTGGCGGCTGCGCAGACAGTGGTCCATCACCGACAGGAGGCAGTTGGCATCTGGCGGCAGGTAAACCCGCACGATCTCGGCCTTTTTGTTCACAACGTGGTCGATGAAGCCCGGATCCTGGTGAGTGAAGCCATTGTGATCCTGGCGCCAGACATGCGAGGCGAGCAGGTAGTTCAATGAGGCAATCTTCCGCCGCCAGGGCAGATGCGAGGTCACCTTCAGCCACTTGGCGTGCTGGTTGAACATCGAGTCGACAATGTGAATGAAGGCCTCGTAGCAGTTGAACAGGCCGTGGCGCCCGGTCAGCAGGTAGCCCTCGAGCCAGCCCTCGCATTGGTGCTCGCTGAGCATCTCCACCACACGTCCGGTGCGGGCGAGCCATTCGTCGTTCGGCAAAGACGCCGCGTCCCACTGGCGTCGGGTCGTCTCGAAGAGGGCTTCGAGTCCGTTGGAGAGCGTTTCGTCCGGACCGAAGACCCGGAAGTTTTTCTGTGCCTCGTTGAACCTGACCACATCGCGCAGGAAACGCCCGAGCACATGGGTGTCGCCGGTGCCCTGCACGCCCGGCGTGGGCACGTCGACGGCGTAAGCGCGGAAATCCGGCATCCGCAGGTCGCGAAGCAATATTCCGCCGTTGGCGTGTGGATTCGCGCCCATACGCCGCTCGCCCTTCGGCGCAAGCTCAGCCAGCTCCGGCTTCAGGCGCCCGCGCCCGTCGAAAAGTTCCTCGGGCCGATAGCTCCGGAGCCAGTCTTCCAACAGTTTGAGATGCCCGGGATGGGTGGCCGGATCGGAGAGTGGCACCTGATGAGCGCGGAAGGTTCCCTCCACCTGCAAGCCGTCGACGAACTTCGGCCCCGTCCAGCCTTTCGGTGAATCGAGGACAATCATCGGCCAGCGGGGCCGCGTGAGATTGCCGAGCACCCGGGCCGCGTGCTGGATACGCTTGATCTCCGCGACCACGTCATCGAGCGTCGCGGCCATGGCTTCGTGCATGGTGTCGCGATCGTCGTGATACTCGACGAACCGGGGCGTCCAACCGTAGCCGCGAAGCAGCTGGTCCAGTTCTTCGCGCGTGATGCGGGCCAGCACCGTCGGATTGGAAATCTTGTAACCGTTTAGATGCAGGATCGGCAGGACCGCCCCGTCGGTGACCGGGTCGAGAAACTTGTTGGAATGCCACGCCGTGGCCAGCGGACCGGTCTCCGCCTCGCCGTCGCCGACGACGCACGCGACCACAAGACCTGGATTGTCGAACACCGCCCCGAACGAATGGCTGAGAGAGTAACCCAGTTCCCCGCCCTCGTGGATCGACCCGGGCGTTTCCGGCGAGGCGTGGCTGGGGATCCCGCCGGGAAACGAAAACTGCAGGAAGAGCTTCCGCAGTCCGGCCTCGTCCTGGCTGATGTCCGGATAGATTTCGCTGTAGGTGCCCTCGAGGTAGGTGTTCCCAACCACAGCCGGACCGCCGTGCCCGGGACCAGAGACATAGATCATGTCCAGGTCGTATTTTTTGATGACCCGGTTCAGGTGGGCGTAGATGAAGTTCTGTCCGGGCGTCGTGCCCCAGTGTCCGAGCAACATGTGCTTCACATCGGTGAGCGCGAGCGGCCGTTTGAGCAGCGGGTTGTCGAAGAGATAAATCTGGCCCACCGAGAGATAATTCGCGGCGCGCCAGTAGGCGTCGATGCGGTGCAGCAGTTCCGGGGTGAGGGCGTTGGTTTTCATGGGTCGGAATCGGTCCATCCCTGCGCCTGGACCGCGACCTGGCGTGCGGCCGGCAGCCCGAGTCAAGCGTCGTCCTCCTCTCCGCCTGCTGCGTCCCGTTCTTTTTGGCGCGAACTCCTGCCGAGCGAAAATGAGCCGGGAGCGAGGGGCTGTTTCCGGATGGCTTTGGCGTGATCCCAAAGTGGGCTCATGCTCGACGGCTTTTCGCTCGGGTCCGGAGCCGGGGCTGCCCGCGGCCCGGCAATTTTTTGCTGGGAATGGTCCTGGCGGAAACATGGGGTCCCTTCGTTCCGTTTCTCGAAGGTTCAGCCGCGGGCTTTTTGGGGAGAGGCACGTCGATGCCCAGGGCCGCACTCAAGTCGATCTCATGGTCCTGCTCCTGCGCGATGATGGTGCGCAAGGTCTCGCTGAGGGCGAATTCCCCCATCGCCTCGGCCTGGCGGATCCGTTCGCGATAACGTCCCACGGTTTCGCGTTCATTCTCAAGGTCCGCCCATAACATCTCGACCGGATTGGTCGTGGTTTTGACCGGTTTGGGCACCGTACCCGGCATGCCGCCCAAATAGTCGATCTGCTTGGCGATCTTGATGGCGTGCGCCAGTTCCTCGCCGGCATGCGCCTCCAGCTCCCGGGCAATGTCGGTATAAGCCGCACCCTTCAGTACCTGGCTGTAGACCGTGTAGGCGATGATCGCCTGGTATTCCCCGGCCAAATCCTCATTCAGGAGTCGGATCATCTCCTCGCGAGTGATGTTCAGTTCTGTTTTCATTTTTGGATTCCTGTGCGATGCTCTCTTTCTCAACGGTGACCGGCTCTCGTTTGCCGCTGACTCTGGTTGGCCCGCGGCTGAACCCGGTCCGGTTGCGGTCAGCTCTCCACGATGAAGCCGACCTTGATGGTCACCTGCCAGTGTTTCACTTTCCCCCGGTCGATGTCGCCGCGCGCTTCAACGACCTCGAACCAGCAGAGTTTCTTGACGGTCTCGTGCGCCCGCTTGATCGCCCCCGCCACAGCCTCCTCGATCGATGAGGTCGAGGTGCCGGTGAGTTCAATGAGTTTGTAGACGCGGTCCTTCATGATCGGTGCTCCGTCGTTCAATATTTGCGGGCAGACCACGGGCCCTTACATGCCGCCGCTGTCGGAGAATTCCTTGAGCGCCTTCTCGACCGCTTCCCGGGTCTCGCCGGTGCGCTTTTGAATGCGACCCACCAGTTCCTGCTGCTGGCCGTCGATGTACGTGAGATCGTTGTCCGTAAGCTTGGCCCACTTTTGCTTGAGCTTGCCTTTGGTGATGTTCCAGTCGCCTTTGATTTCCAGTGTGTTCATGATGATTCGTTGCTGTTTTTTTGGGTGTCACCGTGCGGTCACGAAATGTGATTTTCCCGCGATCGGGGTGAGGACGGAAGCTACACCACGGGCCGGCGCCGAGCCATGGGGCATAACCCTACGGCTCTCCCGCCAGGCGACACCGAAGCGGGTTCCGCAAGGATGCTTTCCCTCGTCCCACGCGGTGTTCTTCAAACCGCCAGGCCAAGCGTGCGGCAGACCGAGCGCGCAATCACAAGTTCTTCGTCGGTCCGGATCATGCGGACCACAACCCGGCTGCGCGGAGTGGAGATCACCGCTGCATTTTTCGCGTTGCGCGGTCCGCTCAGTTTGAGGCCCAGAAATCCCAGGCCGTTGCAGATACGCGCGCGGACGACCGCGGCGTTCTCGCCGATGCCGCCGGCGAAGACGAGCGTGTCCAGCCCTCCGAGGGCGGCGGCATAGGCGCCGATCCATTTTTTCGCCTGATAGCAAAACAAGTCCACGGCTTCCGCCGCCGGCGCGTGCCGGGCCTCCCGCGCGAGCAAGTCGCGCATGTCGGAGCTGATCCCGGAGACGCCGAGCAGTCCCGATTCGTGATTCACCATCCGGTCAAATTGCGCCGGGGTCATGCGTTCCCGTCGGACCAGAAACGAGAGCAGGCCGGGATCCAGGTCGCCCGAGCGCGTGCTCATGACCAGGCCGGCGGCGGGGGTAAAGCCCATGCTGGTGTCGATGCTCCGACCGGCCCGCACCGCGGCCAGACTCGCTCCATTGCCCAGGTGCGCGAGAATCACCCGTCTGTTCGCCGCCGCTCGATCAAGGCGCCCGAGTTCCTCGAGCAAATAGGCGTACGACAGACCGTGGAAGCCGTAGCGCTCGACTCCCTTGGCCGCAAAACGCCGCGGGATCGGCAGCAGCCGGGCGACGCGCGGCATCGTGCGGTGAAACGCGGTGTCAAAGCAGGCGATCTGAGGGAGCCGGGGATGGCGCCGGCGGAAGGCTTCAATCAGGGCAAGTTCCCGGGGCAGGTGATCGGGGTCAAACGGCGTGATGCGGCGCAGTTCCCTGAGCAACCCCGGCGTGATGCGCTCCGGCTCGGAATGGTGCATGCCGTGCACCACGCGGTGGCCGAGTGCCTGAACCGATTGGAAGGCCGGTTGGGCCTCCAGCCAGTCCAGCAAAAAACCCACCGCCGTGCCGTGGTCGGCGGCCACCAGGTCGCGCGAGACCGGCCGTTTTGCGTCCGGCTCGCTGGCGGAAAATTTCGTGCCGCGCAAACCGATGCGGTCGATTTTCCCCTCGAGCCGCTTTCGCAGTGGCCGACCGGTCTCGTAGAGGGCAAACCGGAGGCTCGACGAGCCGCCGTTAAGCACGAGGACACTGGGATTGCGAAAATCGTTTTTCACCCGTTGGTGCCGGCGCGAAAACCGCCGGGGCGCGATTCAGGTTCAATGTGATTCGTCATGACGGACGATGAGCAGCGGCCCGGTGCTTGACAATGGGGTGTCCAGCCCACCGCAGCAGCCTCAACGTCCGGGCGCCCCCGCGTTTCCGGAAAAAGCCCTCTCGGAATGGATGGCGCCAAGCGGCAGGCCAGTCGGCCCAGGCCCGCCATGCTGCGCCCGGGGGGACCAGACGGACCAGCGGCCCACTTCCGTCGCCCGATGCCGGTCTATGGGGTGGTTACCTAATCGTTGTCGGATTCAAACTTGTGTAGTTTCAGGGCGCAAAGAACTTCGCCCGGAAAATCAACAATATGACCGCCAGTCTATCCGCCTCGGAATTACGTTACCGACGCCTCTTCGAGGCGGCGCACGACGGCATACTCATTGTTGATCCGAGAACGCGCAAGATCGTCGATGTGAATCCCTTTCTGATGAAGTTCCTCGGCTACACCCGCGAGGAGTTCCTCGGCAAGGAGCTGTTCGAAATCGGCCTGCTTAAGGATGAGGCCGCCAGCCAGGCCGCCTTCCAGGAACTGCAGACAGCCGGCTGCATCCGCTACGAAGACCTGCCGCTGCAGGCCAAGGACGGCCACCGCGTGGAGGTGGAATTTGTCAGCAACCTTTATCAGGAAGGCGATCAGCAGATCATCCAATGCAACATTCGCGACATCGCCGCCCGGAAGAAGAATGAAAACGCCCTGCGTGAGGCCGAGGCAAGGTTGTCACGGTATGCATCAGAACTGGAGGAGGCCGTAACCCAGCGCACGGCCGAGCTCCGCCGGAGCAACTTGCAGCTCGAAACATTCGTCAATTCCATCGCGCACGATCTGCGGGCACCGCTGCGCAGCATGCAGGGATTTGCGCAGCTCCTCGTGCAGGAGCACTCGGACAAGCTGAATCAGCAGGGCCGAGACTATGCCAACTACATCAACACGGCGGCGCAGATGATGGACCGGTTGCTCATCGATCTGCTGGCCTTCAGCCGCATCAACCAGCAGAAGATCGAACTGGTGCCCGTGCCAATGGAAAGGATCGTGGAGAGCGCTCTGTCCGGCTGCGACGCGGAGATTTTCAAAAGTGAGGCCACCATCGACAGCACCTCCCCGTGGCCCACGGTGCTGGCGCACCAAGCCACCTTGCAGCAGGTGCTGGTCAACCTGATCGGCAATGCGGTGAAATTTGTCGACCAAAAGGCGCCCCAAGTTCGGCTTCGCAGCGAGGCGCGGCCCGGCAACGTTGTCCGGATCTGGGTCGAGGACAATGGCATCGGCGTGCCGGCGGAATTTCATGAGCAGATCTTTCAGGTCTTCAAGCGTCTGCATACCACCGCTTACCCGGGCACCGGCATCGGCCTGGCCATCGTCCAGAAAGGGGTGGAGCGGATGGGCGGACGCGTGGGCCTGGTTTCCGCCCCTGGCGAGGGCAGCAGATTCTGGTTCGAACTTTCCAACGCCGAACCGGCGGCAACCGCCTCTTAGCGCGGACAAGGAAGCCCATTTATGATCATTGAAAATCCCACCATTTTGGTCGCAGACGACGACGAGTGCGCCTCCCTCCTCATGTCCACCGTTTTTGAACGCGCCGGGTTTGGCCAACCGCTGCAGTTCGCCCGCGATGGCGTCGAGGCGATCGCCTACCTGAGCGGCGACGGGGCGTACGCCGACCGCCAGCGGTTTCCGTTGCCCGCAGTTTTGATGCTCGATCTCAACATGCCGCGGAAAGACGGCTTTGAGGTGCTGGCTTGGATTCGCCAGCAACCGGCGTTCAAGCAGCTGCACGTCTACGTCCTGAGCGCTTCAGGTCAGCCCGAGGATATCCAACGCGCCTACGACTTGGGCGCCAAATCATATCTGGTCAAACCGGGCAACCTCGACGGATTGATGCATCAGGCCAAATGCCTCATGGCTTGGATCAAACTGAGCCACTTCTCTCCCGGCGAGGAAGCCTTCAACGCAGTGCCGGAAACCATGAAGTGGTCTTCGGTCTCCGGGTAACACCCCATAGCCGCCCGAAGCCGGCCGGCCTATCTTCCCCTCATTCAACCGCAGGGGACCGCGGCACCAACGGCGGATCCTCCCCAGACAACTTAAAAGGGACGCTTTATGCTTCAAAATATAACCGAATTCTACGGCCATAAACTCTCCGCTCTGGACGGTGACATCGGGCACGTGAAGGATTTTTACTTCGACGACAAAAGCTGGGTGATCCGCTACCTGGTCGCCGACACGGGATCATGGCTGACGGGACGCCTCGTCCTGCTCTCTCCGCACGCCTTCGGGAAACTGGACCCCTATGAGAAGATTTTCCACGTAAAGCTGCGCAAAGCTCAGATCGAAAACAGCCCTTCGATCGAGACCCATCGTCCCGTTTCGCGTCAATATGAAGTCGAATACTATCGGTACTACGGCTGGCCGGCCTATTGGGATGGCGGCGGAATGTGGGGTTTCGGCGGCTATCCGATGGTCCTCCCGCCGTCGAAGGCCTAGATGCAGGTGCATCTGCAGCATCACCATCGGGACGACAAACATCTCCGCAGCATGAAGTCCTTGACTGGTTACGCCATTGAGGCGACCGACGGGACCCTCGGTACCGTGACAGGTTTCCTGGTGGACGACAAAAGCTGGGTGATCGATGAGCTGGTCGTGGAGACCGGGCACTGGTACGCCGGCAAGGAAATCCCCCTTGCTCCCGAAAACGTCGACCGGATCAGTTATGAGGAATCGAAGGTGTTCGTGACCCTTTCCAAAGCGGACATTCTGAAAACCGCCGCCCTCAAACCCTCGGAAACCGCTTCCTGAAGGTTGAGTCCGGGTGTTTTCGACGAATGAACCGGAGCTCGCCTCTCCTTGCGGACGTCCGGCGTTCCGTGCCGATCGGCGCGGCATAGGCTTCTCGTGGTCCGGCGTTTCGTTCTCGCCCCAAATTCGGTCTGCGGTCGTTTGGCTTCCCGGCGAGGCATATCGTTCAACGCCCCGGATCCCAATAAAATAAATCCCTCCGGCTGCCTGCCGCAGAATCCGGACGGCCAGCGGGAATTGATGAGAAGGACGATCGCACCGGGGCGGCAACCTGCCTGTTCCGAGGCGAATCCCAGAGCCCTACTCCGCAACCATCCCGATCGTCCGCAGCCATGTCTCGACCAGCTGAGGCCATCCCGTCACCGGAAACTTCGTGCGTCGCAGGCCGAACGCATGGCCGCCCTCCGCGTACAAATGCATCTCGACGGACACTCCGGCCTTTTTCAAGGCCGCATAGTAGGATAGCGAGTCCTCCACCCGGTCGACGTGGTCGTCCTCATCCTGCAGCAAAAACGTCGGCGGCGTCTGGCCGGTGATATGACTCTCAATATCCGGATTCAACCCTAAGCTGTTGTCGGCCAGTGACAGATGTCCCGGATAAATCGCCACGGCAAAATCCGGGCGGCAGCTTTCCCGGTCGGCTGCATCGACGGCCGGATACAAGCGTTGCGCAAAATGAGTGCTCATCGCGGCCACCATGTGCCCGCCGGCCGAAAACCCGAGCACGCCGATCTTGTGCGGATCAATCCCCCACTCCGCGGCGTGAAAACGCACCAGCCCCACCGCCCTCTGCGCATCCTGGAGTGCCCTCTGTACTTTGACGTCGACCTCGCGCTTGAGTTGCTCGTCCCAATATTGTCCGGAATGCGGCACACGGTATTTCAACAGAACCGCCGTGATTCCCCGGGAAGTCAGCCAGTCGCAGACCTCCGTGCCTTCCAGATCGATCGCCAGAATGTTGTAGCCTCCGCCGGGAAATACGACCACCGCCGCGCCGGTGTTCTTTCCCGTGGGCGAATAGACGGTTATCGTGGGCTGCGAGACCCTTTCCACCACCAGCCACGGCCGGCCGGCGACCAGCGTGTCCCCTGGCTTCATGCTCTCCGGCCCCGCGACCGGCTGCGCATCAGGCACCGCCCCGGGCCAGATCGGCGCCTGCGCGTGGCCCGGCGAGGGCTGCCAGGCCGGCGCCTGTGCTCCTAGACGGCCCCCAGCAAAAATAAAAAAGAGAGCAAGAATCAAAGGTTTCATCACATCCCCACCATCGAGTCAGAAGCTGAAAGCAGGTCGAGAGAGAACCAGCTGACGCGTCCGGTTGCGGCATCGATCCCCGCGAACACACTCAATCCCGCGCGATCGGAGAGAAAGACACCGGCTTGGGCCGAGTTTTGCGGGCACCCGGCGCTGGCGCGTCGCCGCGCTTTTCCACGCCCGGGCCACTCAGGCGAAAACGATCCGGAAAAGCCCGATGAATCTTGCCTCACTTGGGCCGAGAGGCATCTTTTCTCCGATTTCGCGGAGGACATTCCATCGTCCCCTGCGAGCTGAACCAACGCCTCATGCCCCGACGCCAGGAAATCATGAATCCGGTCCCGGTGCGTTCGATCGGAAGGTGGTCGGTGATCGGATTTCTGATCGCAGCGACGGTCGCCAGCGGGACCGCGGCGGAGCGCACTGTCGTACTCCAACTCCCCTTCACGCATCAATTCCAGTTCGCGGGCTATTACGTCGCCCAGTACAAGGGATACTATGCTGAGGAAGGCCTGGCGGTTGAGCTGCGGCCGAACAAGTCCGACCGGCCCGCCATCGCCGAAGTAGCGGAAGGCCGGGCCCAGTACGGCGTTTTCCAAGGCTCGGCTCTGTTGGAAAGCTGGATGCAAGGACAGGATTTTGCGCTGGTGGCCACGGTGATGCAGCATTCCCCATTCGCCCTGCTCGTCTCCGCCGACTCAAAAATTTACACCCCCAAGGATCTGCTGGGCCGGCGCGTCGCCCTGGATTCAAACCTGTCCGTCACGGAGGTCCAACTCATGCTGGAGCGGGAGGGACTGGACGCAAAAAAATTGATCGTCGTGCCCAATCACTGGAATGTGAATGAAGTCGCCGTCGGCGCGGCC
This sequence comes from uncultured Opitutaceae bacterium, assembly GCA_964477955.1. Lineage (GTDB taxonomy): Bacteria > Verrucomicrobiota > Verrucomicrobiia > Opitutales > Opitutaceae > Didemnitutus. The sequence goes on along the minus strand of CAYZGG010000030.1, from coordinate 25,204 downwards.
GATGCCATGGACGGTTTCCTGACGGACGAGCCCTACGACCTGCGGACCGAGGGCTTTCCGGTCCGCCTGATCCGGCCCCGCGACTATGGCGTGGATTTTTATGGCGACTGTCTTTTTTCCACCGCGACGTATTTGCGCTCCCATTCCGAGGAGGCCAAGGCCTTCCGCCGCGCCTCGCTGCGCGGATGGACTTATGCGCTGCAACATCCGGACGAGGTGGGCGACTGGATCGTCGCGCACCTGCCCGACCGCCCGGCCAAGGTGACCCGCGAGCGCATGGCCTATGAAGCGCTTGCCACGGCGGACCTGATCGACGCCCAATTGGTTGAACTGGGACACACCAACCCGGGCCGGTGGCAGTCGATGGCCGACACGCTCCGCCGTCAGCGTCCCGCCTTCGCCAACGCCAACCTGGACGAGTTCCTTTTCTTCGCGGACCAACAATATCAGCTGCCCCATTGGGTCCGCTGGCTTGGCTGGTCCCTCGGCACCCTGCTGGTGCTGTTCCTGCTGGCTTTGCTCGCCAACGAACGCCTCCGCCGGATTGCCGAAAAGAGGGCGGTGGCATTGAAGACGACTGAAACCCGCTACCGGGAATTGTTTGAAAACGCCGCCGGCGGCATTTTCCGTTCCACGCCTGCGGGCGAAATTCTCGAGGCCAACCCTGCCTTTGCCGAACTGCTCGGGTGGCCCAGCCTGCGGGAGTTCATGGATTTTGCCCGGCAGAACAACGCCGCCGCACTTTGGGTGGACCCCAAGCAGCGCGCCGAGTTCACCAAGCTCATCCAAACGACCGACCGTGTGAAAAATTACGAGATCGAATTGCGGCGATTCGCGGGCGACACGGTTTGGACTTCCGCGAACACGCGCGTGGTGCGGGATGAAGCCGGCCGGGTCCAGTTCTTCGAGGGCTTCGTCACCGACCTGACTGCCCATCGCCGGTTGGAAACCGAGCTGATCCGGGCCTCGAAGCTGGAGGCGGTCGGAATCCTCGCCGGAGGCATCGCCCATGATTTCAACAACATCCTGACGGTGGTGCTGGGCAACCTCTCCATGCTGCTGATGGATACCGATCCGAAGGCGCCGGGCTATTCGTTGGTGCGGGATGCCAAGCTGGCGGCGGTGCGGGCCCGTGACCTGACCTTGCAGCTTCTGACTTTTGCCAAGGGCGGCGACCCCGTGCGCACCGTCATCAATCTGTCCGAGGTGCTGCGGGAAAGCGTCGGGTTTGCCATGCATGGCGCCAAGTCGCGCGCGGTGTTCGACCTCGCCGACAACCTCTGGTCGGCCCACGTGGACCGAGGCCAGATCGGCCAGGTGGTGCAAAATCTGGCCATCAATGCCGTGCAGTCCATGCCTGACGTAGGCACCGTCACTGTTCGCGCCGACAACTTCGTGCTGGGCCACGACGCGCTCGGCGATCTGCCGGCCGGATTCTACGTCCGCCTCTCGTTCGCGGATACCGGGGTCGGAATCACCCCCGAACACCTCGGGAGGATCTTCGACCCGTATTTCACGACCAAACCCCAGGGCAGCGGCCTGGGCTTGGCGACCGTCTATTCCATTGTCCGCAAACATGGAGGCTATATCGACGTCGAATCCAAACCGGGCGCCGGAACCCGGTTCACCGTCTGGCTGCCCGCCGCGCCTGACGGTGAAGTGGAGGCCGGCGGCGCCGCCCCGATCGAATCCGTACTGCGGGGTCGGATCCTTTTCATGGATGACGAACTGCCGATCTGTGAAATGGCGGGCAAGCTGCTGACCAAGTTCGGCGTGGATTTTATCGTCGCCAGAGACGGAGGTGAAGCCGTCAGCCGCTTCCGCGACGCCCTTCAGGCGGGGCGGCCCTTCGACCTGCTCATCATGGACCTGACCGTCCCCGGAGCGATGGGCGGCGACGAGGCGATGCAGCAGATTCGGGCTCTGCACCCGTCCGTCCGGGCCATTGTCTCCAGCGGCTACTCCCGCGACCCGGTGATGGCCAATTATCAGGCTCATGGTTTTTGCGCGGTGCTGCCGAAACCATACAGTCCCGAGCAGATGTACCATGCGATCCAGACGGCGTTGGCGAAACCGTGGTTCCCGTCCTGAGACGCCGGCCGGAGCCCGGCATTAGTGCGCGGACCGCTGCGTGAACCAGACTCGTCCTGTTGAAGCTGGTGTATTTGGCTGACGCATTGATCGGATGGAGGGTCCGTCTCCCGACGGACCGCGGCCCGTCGGGAGACGGGGCCCTCCAAATTTTTCGACGACCATGAGGGTCCCGTCAAGTGACGGTGCGATCCTCAGTAAATTCCGCCGCATGATCCCCGCGTCAGTCCCCGAAGCTGATTCCCAGCGCGCGGCCAGTGAGCACAATATCGCCGTTGGGCGGCACCGTGCTAAGGCGGCCGATCGCTTCCGGAAGGGGAATGCCGACGGTATCCGGCGGAATGTAGGCGACCATCACGCCGAATTTGTTTTCGGAAATCAGACGCACCGCTCCGACGCCGAAACGCGTGCAGAGCATGCGGTCAAAGGTCGTCGGCACGCCGCCGCGCTGCAGGTGACCGAGCACGCATACCCGGGTTTCCTTGCCGGTGCGTTTCTGGATTTCCTCGGCCACCATCGTGGCCACGCCACCCAGCCGCGCCTCGCGAAAAGCGCCGCCGCCCGGGCCGCTGCCGGCCGAGGGCGCTTCCTTGGTGACAAAGTCCCCGCCCCGCTGCCGGGCGCCTTCGGCCACGACGACGAGCGAATGGTGTTTTCCGTTCTGCTCGCGCTCGCGGATCTTTTCGCACACGCGGTCGATGCTGAAGGGAATTTCGGGAATCAAGATCGCATCGGCCCCGCCGGCGATGCCGCTGTGCGCCGCGATCCATCCGGCGTAACGGCCCATCATCTCGCAGATCAAAACCCGCTCGTGGCTCGCCGCCGTGCACCGCAGGCGGTCCAGCGCGTCGGTCGCGAACGAAACGGCGGTGTCGAAACCGAAGGTCACCGTCGTGCCGGCGATGTCGTTGTCGATCGTCTTCGGGACGCCGACCACGGGCACGCCGCCGTCGTGGAGTTGCTGCGCGATGGACAGCGAGCCGTCGCCGCCCACGACCACGAGGGCGCGCAGCCCGAGGCGGTCGAAGTTGCCCTTGGCCTCCGCGATGATGCCGGGGTCGATCTCGCGGGTCTCCCCGTGACCCACCTTGGCCGCGAACCGTCCGGAATTGCTCGTGCCGAGGATGGTGCCACCGAGGAACAAGAGGCCGTCCATGTCATCCGGGTCCAGCACGCGCGTGCGCACCGGATTGAGCAGGCCTTCGAAGCCGCCGAGGAACCCGAACGTGGTCCACTCATGTTTGGCCGCGGCGATCACCACGGCACGAATTACGGCGTTGAGGCCGGGGCAGTCGCCCCCGCCGGTCAGGATTCCGATGCGAGTTTTCATCTGTGAAATCGAATGCCAGGCGTGGGCGATCGACAGCGATGACGACCGGAGTTCTCGCGCAGGGCGAAGAACACTCTGGTGTCTTCTCATCGGCCAGTTTCGGAAAAAATTAAGCCGATCCTGTCCGCACCGCGATTTCCCTCCCGAGACCGTCCGCTCCCCACCCGCGGGCGGCGTCCTGTTCCGGACCGTCAGTGCCGGGCCGCCCGAGTGCTGCCGGTCAGAGCAGGGGCGACAGCCCGACGATCAAGCCGACCGCGCCGCCATACGCCACGTGTCCGGCAAAATGACTCAAACCCACGAGCAGGTCCGCTTCCTTGAATTCTTCCAGCGGATGGTGGTCGGACACCACCCAGACCAGCATCAGGCTGACGAGCAGGCCGTGCAGCACGCCCACCCCGAGACCGAGCATCAGCGACAGCGGCAGATGCGTGTAACCGAGCGTCACCAGCAGCAGGGTGTAGACGAGGGCAAAGCCCAGCGCCGAAATCCCGTGGATGAACAATCCCGTGCGATAGGCGTTGACCCGTGATTTCGTGACCAGGCTGCCGAGCGCCAAAATCATGTCGCCCTTCGGAAGTCCGGCATGGGAAACGAGCCACATGCCGCCGACCATCGCCAAGCCGCCGGCCACGCCGGCCAACAGCGAGGTGCACAGATAGCTGACGAGAAAGGGAGTCGTCATCCGGAGCGTAGGGGAAAAGAAATTGGAGCGGGAAACTCTCGTGAGGCGCGGTTGGAAGAATCGCCGGGCAACGCCCGGTGTCGGCATCCCGGGGAGGCTGGAGCCGGCGATCGCAGAAATGGCAACAAAGAGTGACCACCCAAAACCGCGCTGGTTCGCGTTCAAAATGGTAACAGGACCGTTACACATGCCAGTGAGAAACAGTGTCGACCCAGCCGCTATTTTGCACGCCACCGCGGACCCGGCATTGATTTGCAACTGCAGTTTTCCGACTTGCGCCGACGCCGTGCAGGCCACCGTCGAAATGTGCCGGCGGGACCACTGTGAGACCCCGGACCCGCAGCGGATCGCGGGGCCCCGGGCTTGCGCTGGAGATTTTTACGGCCCGGCACCGCCGACTATTGGCGTTACCGGAAAAAGATTTTCGATGCTCTTCAACTCGTAGCGCTGCGGATTGAACCTGCGACAGTTTAGCACGACGGATTCCGTTTTATTTGGTGCATACGTCAACTGAAAGGTGTCGTTGTGAACATCGCAGGAGAACTCCCAGTCCCCGTTTCTCATGCGATTGAGGTTCGTGGCCCATTCTCTTCCGACCATCGATTTGCGCAGATCGACATCGCCGCGAACCGGATAGGCCTGGATGGTCTTCGTCAAAAACTCCGTGAGAGACGGAAAATCGAATTGGCGGCGCACCTGGTCCTGCCACGCGCGAATTTCCTGGCCGGTCATTTTTCGAATTTCGGCGGAACCCGAACCCTCGGCGGCAAGGTACGGCCGGCTGGTCCCCGTCGCCGACGGCGTCGCGGCTGGACGGCCCGGTCTCGCTCCCATTCCGGACCGGGTCGCACAGCCCGCTAGAAACAGGAAGACGAGCCCGAGGGCGACGGAAACGCGAATGGCAGTCCGCCCGCGTATTTGTTTCCTTCCGTTTCTTGTCCGTGCGCGTTTCGGGTCCAAAAGATTAGAAAGGGAGAAGGTGGACAAAGCGAGGGCGGCGGGCGGGTGTTGCGCAGTCCTGTTTTTCAAAGGCTGGAAGCGACGATGACCATTACCACCAGGCAGCAGGTCGCGGTGATAAAGACCGCGGTGTTGAGCGCACGCTTTCGCATCTCCACGAAACCGTCCGAGGGGCGCTCTTTGAAGAACAGGACCAGCAGGGCGATCATGCAGGAAGAGAGCAGGGCGATGAAAACGAACTTGAACCACGATTCGTGTTTTGGCCGCACGACTTCGAAGATCGGAGGCAGCGAGATGAACACCAGCAGAACGGAGGTGACAGCCAGCAGCGAGCCGCATTTCGCGTCGATCGCATCCAGTTTTCGGTAGCGGGTCTCCTGCTCTTCGCCCAAGGGAGGGTCGTTTTTCATCGGAGGTTCGTGGTCCGGCATCGCCGGCCGCCTCGAAGGCGAAACACCCGGACGGGCGGCGGAAATGCGCCGGACAAAATCAGAGGTGGAGAAAATAGACGGGAGCGAGGGCGGCGAGCGCGGCGGCGACCTGCAGCGCCAGCACCGGCCATCCGGCCCGCGGCGTGCGCGCAAACCACCGGATCGCGAAATAAACGATGAGCGGCACCTGCGCCGCCATCAGCAGCTGAAACACGTGGGCCGCGGCGCCTTCGTCGGACTCGCGGGCGGCGCCGGACAAGGCGACATGGCCCAGCAACACGAGCAGGGCGCCGAACGACATCAACACGGGAAGGAAAGCGCTCGGCTTTTTGATGATGGCGGGAATGTTCATTGGGCGGCCTCCAACGGTGATTTGCAGTTTGAGGATAACCCGAACCCGCCGGTTTGGCGAGCTCGGTTTTGCCGGTCGGCGCGGCGCCGGTCCGCTATCGGGCAGATTTCAAAGTCAGCCACCGCCCTGCCCTGCTGAGTCTGCCATTTTGATGTATGCTGACATTAAATCCGTGAACCATGCCGGGCGCCGGTTCCGGAAAGTGATTCGGCTTTCTTTTCACTTTGGCAATTCTCCGAGCAGTTTGCTCAGCTGATCGAGCTGCTCCGGAGTCAGTGACGGCATTGAGGCTCGCAACGTGTAATTTCCGATCATCTTTCCGTCCCTCATGTAGAGCCAGTCGCTGATCTGCTCATCTTTGATCGGGATGCGCTGCCCAATCTTCACACTTTGGACGACATTCGGGTCGTTATTCACAATACCCGTGATCGATGCGCCCTTCCTTTCGATGTCGCCACACCAGAAATGCTCGATGCCATGCTCATCTTCGAGGCGGACTTTCGGACAAAAATCGCTTTCGCCCTTTTTGCTTTCGGCGAAGGTGGCCCAAAAATGCGGCAGGGTGCGCCGCGCGTTTTTGATGGCGCTAGCCATAGCGGGATCGTCAGCACCAACTTGAACAACCGTGTCCTTTTGGTCCGCCGCATCAACTGGCGAACGCCAAGTCAGACTGAGAACGACTATAACTAGTAGACGAAACATATATCCTTGGTCGAACGTTTGAGGGTCAGCCACGGTCGTGGCGCTGTGTCGGCTGGTTCGGCTTTGATCATTTGAGTATCCAAACGCAATAGGCGCCAACAATCGCAAATAAGGCACACGTTCCCGCGAGAATTACGCTTTCTGGAGGCCAATAGGTAAAACCGTCGCGATGAACTCGGAGCTCGTACCAAACCAAATCGTCGCTCTCGCCCAACTCAGAATACGGCAGAATGTTCGCTCTGCGGATGGACACTGTCGTAACGACGAGATAGCCTATCCAATAGAGAATCGGATAAATAACCGGCTTCAGTAAAACGTGAAAAATGAAATGATCCATCTTCTGCCGAACGTTATCGTGAACCAGCTCGGCTTGGCGAGGCTGGTTTCGTCGTGTGGTTCGGCGCTTGGGAAGATTCCTTCTCCTTGAAACCAAATTTGGCTTTAAGATATTTCATGAGATTATACCCACCGCTTGCGATGAACATCGTAGCCAAACTTAGAGCGATACAGATAACATACCGTAGCACCAGGCCCGTCACGTAACCGGAAACTGCGAAAGGATTCGTCACCCGGAGCCAAATCCAGCAGAGAAACGTCGCAGTCATCACAAACCACAGGATGACAATTTTTGGCTTACGCTCCTTCACAAAAAAAGCCCTGTCGAACCAGCTGCGGTCTGTTTCGCTAACGCCTGACGCATTTTGTTCGAGAATTGGAGTGATCTCTTTGTCGTTCGCCTTCGTCCGCGCGTCTCTCTCCGCAATCTCTGCCAAGGCTATTTGATAACGTTTTCCGCTAGCCTCCTGATCAATTGAGTCGCAGATGGAGACGAGGTCGTCATACGATTGCGTCTTCAAATATGCCGGGTACTCGTCGTCTCGCATAGGTCTTGAGTGGCCGAACGTTGATGTCATCAGCGCTGGCCTCTGGCCAGCGTCGGATGCGGGGATTGGTTGGGCACGTTCATTACTGAATGGAAAACGGCAGAGAAAAGGGTGCAAGCCAAACGCACACCAGGAATCTCGCGAAGCCCTTCCCGAAAAATTCCTCGTTATATCGTTTCCATCCGCCGCGCCAGCACAACACGGAACCGATAACCAGGAGAACCCCTGCAAACCTCAGGACCGACTTCAATCCGGTTGAAATCTCCGGCGCATTCGTCACCGCGAAATACCCTCCCACGATGGTGCCGAGAACGCCGGAATGAAACATCAACAGAGCAATCTTCGTTTCGGTCGTCATGTTCGCTTGCCCAACGTTACGATGAACCACCGAGGCTTGGCGAGAGTGGTTCTGTCGTGTGGTTCGGCAATTCTGTTTTAGCCTCCATGATACTTTAGGCCGTTGAGCCAAATCCATGCCCGGCAGGGAATCGAATAAGAATCGTAAAGGGTGTTGTATGCGCCTTCGTAGACGCCGACTTTTCCGGCATCGATGGTATGCCGATCCCCGCGAATGTATGGACCGATCCATCCGTGCTCCCGACTGATGACGGGATCGCCAAGCACATCGAACCGATAGCAGAACATGAGAAAATGGACGCTTGCCAGACCGGCCAGCGCAAGCGCGCACCATTTCGCGCTCTTCCGACTACTTCGCCTCAAGACTGCGTTCATGTTATTGCCGAACGTTGATTGAACCACCCTCGTTGCACGAGTGAATCTCGCAGCTCGATGGCGGTAATGGGGTTGCTGGTTTTGCGGGGTTAGATTTTAGCACCAAGAATAGGGGCCGCAAATCTGCCGGTTCCGATTTGCCTCAACAGATAATATCGCTGGCCAGATCCTCAAGGTCGAACTGCAACCTTCGCTCGGCACCCGCCACGCCGTCAGCAAACCAGCGTCGTTGCCGACCGTTCTTACCGCATGGAATTCCTGCACCGCACAACGGAATTCGTGTCGGCGTCGCTCACGGAATTCATATCAACGTCCCTGCGGAGGGTTCACGCGGATTTGATGCCACCGTACATTTGACCACCGCTTCGAACACGCCGTCCTCGGAGGCGCCATTCATGGCCCGTCTCCTCATCGACCCAACGTTTTCGAACCCACTGGTCCCCCCTACCCTTGGTCGAATGGTCGGCGCAGGTCAGCCAACGGGCAGATAAGGCTCGATGGGACGGAACCCGGGCAGACGGCACGCGGCGTCGCGACCGGACGGATCGGGACCGCAGAAGGAGTCAGGTTGCAAATGTTATATTTTTCAAATTCGCGCCACGTTCGGACTCAGGCGAGGAATCCGGCGGCAGCCGCCTCGTCCAGCAACCAGACCACCTGGCTGCTGCACGATTTCAAAATCTGCGCCGGGACCGTCTCGGGGTCGTACGGTCCGGCCAGCACCCGGTGCATGGCCTCGGCCTTTGCCGCTCCCGAAACGATGACGACAATCAACCCGCAGGCGCGCAGTCCGGTTGGCGTGATGGTGAGCCGCCAGCCTTTCCCCGGCACATTGACCGCCGCGAAGAAGGCTCCGCCATCGGATTCGAGCAGCGGGCTGCCCGGAAAAAACGAGGCCGTATGTCCCTCCGGGCCCAGGCCGAGAAAGCAGAGGTCAAAGGCTTTTCCGGGCTGGAACCAGGCCGCGGACTGGCGCGCGAATTCGTTCGCGGCGTCGGGCGCGGGCAATGCCACCGGCCACGGATGCATTTTGGCCGCGGGCACCGCCAAAGGAGCGAGCAACTGGCGCGCGGCGTTGCCGAAATTGCTATCGGGGCTGTCGAGCGGAACGTGCCGTTCGTCGCTCGTGAACCACTGGGTGCCGGCCAGCAGCGGCGGCGGCAGCGCCTGCTGCGCGACGCACCACCGGTACCACTCGGCCGGGGTGGTGCCCCCGGTGAGTGCCCAGGTGAAATAGGGACGCCCGGTATTTTTCCCGCGCTGGGCCGCGGCCAGAAACACGGCGGTGCGGAAACCGTCCTCCTTCGTTCCGATGAAAACCCGGCCGTAACTGGTGGCCAGTTCCTTCATGGCTAAAAAAACATCGCCTCGGCGAGGGTCATTTCCGGGGAGAGCAGGTGGGCGCCGACCGTCAGCGTGGTGCGCCCGGTGCCCAGGTCGCCGGTGAACTCCGCCTCGTTGCGGGCCAGATCGGCCTGCCACCGGAACAATTTCCGGGGGTCCGCATACGCAAAGGCCAGCTCGAAGCAGCCCGGGCAGTCCTCCGGGATGAGTTCAAAGGTAATCGGCCCAAGGTCGGCCCCGCTGCGGACGAGGCCTTTTTTGATCCAGCCCAGCAACGCGCCGGCTTCGGCGCCGAGGTCGCGCTTGTGGTGCAGCGTCACCTTCTGCAATCCGCCGGTGATCAAGGGCGGCGCGTAACGGCTGAGAAATTGTCCGAGATTCTGGCGCAGGGGCAGAGTCCGTGTATAGGCCAGGTCGCGCACGGCCGACAGGTGCGGCCACGGGTAGGAGAAGGTCTCGGGCGGCGCATGGGCCCCGTCGAAAAGGATGCGCTGGGAGCGCGTGAGCAGATAGCCGTAGTCCGCCAGGCGCCGGGCCTCTGCGAAGCGGTAGGCCCAATAGTAGAGCGGCATGTCGGTCGACAGGCAGACGGACACCTGGTTCTCCAGATTCCGGCGCACCGGCATGGTGTAGTGGAGGACGACAAATTCGACGCAGCGGGTGTCGCTCTGCGATTTGCCCGGGAAACATTCGCCAAAGATTTTGGCGCGCATTTCCGCCGCCGCGTTCGGGTCGTAGTCGGGGCAGAGCACGACCACGCGTCCGGGGTAGCGCTCGGCGAACCGCAGCGTGGTGGCAAACTGCTCCTGCGCATCCGCCGGCGTGCAGTTGCGCCCGAGATGCAGCACGAGGTTGAGCTGGACCGCGCGGCTTTCCCGGGCCGGCGAGTCGTCCCAGAGTTTCTTGAAGGCCTCCATGATGCCGCCCACGGGCACCTCGAGGCCGGGTAACGCGTCAAAGAGTGCGGGCATAGCTGGAAGAAACCTCAAACGCCAAGGGCCAAATCACAAAGAAAGCCTGAAAGTCAAAATAACCAACCAGCGAAGGCGAAGCTTCGAACGAACGGAAAGACTGCGGGAGGATGCCTTTCATTGAAATTTCTTTGTGGTTTGAGATTTGGATTTTTCGGCTCCGGTGCGCTCAGGGTTCGCGCCAGGCGTGGCCGTTGGCGGCGAGCAGGGCGGCGGACGAGGCGGGGCCCCAGGAACCGGCGGCGTAGGTGTCGAGGCCGGTGCGGCCCTGCGTGGCCCAATATTCGTGGATCGGCGTGATCAGCTTCCACGACTGCTCGGTTTCGTCGCCGCGGATAAACAGCGTGCCGTCGCCGATCATGGCATCGAGCACGAGCCGTTCGTAAGCCTCCGGGGTGTTGGAACCGAAGGTGGTGGCGTATTTGAAATTCATCTTCACCGGCTGGGTGCGCGTCTCGAGGCCGGGGATCTTCGCGTTCAGGACGAGGCTCAGGCCCTCGTCCGGCTGGATCTGGAATGCCAGCGTGTTGGCGGCGAGCTGGAAGCGCTCGGACTCGGCGAAGAGGCTGCCCGGGGCGTTTTTGAAACGGACGGCGATCTCCGAGACGCGGCGCGCCATGCGCTTGCCGGAGCGGAGGTAGAACGGCACGCCGTGCCACCGCCAGTTGTTGATGCTCAGGCGGAGGGCCGCGTAGGCCTCGGTGGAGGACGCCGGGGCGATGTCCTTTTCCTGCAGGTAACCGATCACGGGCTTGCCGCCCATGACGCCCTCCGTGTATTGCGCCCGCGCCACATCGCTCTGCGGTCCGCCCAGTCGCAGCGGCTGGATCGCGCTCAAGACCTTCACCTTCTCATCGCGCACGGACTCTGCGTCGAGAGAGACCGGCGGCTCCATCGCGGTGAGGGCGAGGAGCTGCATTGTGTGGTTCTGAATCATGTCGCGCAGACAGCCGCTTTGCTCGTAGTAACCCGCGCGGGTGCCGACGCCGACCTCCTCGGCCACGGTGATCTGGACGTGATCGACGTAATTGCGGTTCCAGAGCGGCTCGAAGATCGAATTGGCGAAGCGCTGCACGAGCAGGTCCTGCACGGTCTCCTTGCCGAGATAATGGTCGATGCGGTAAACCTGCGATTCCTCGAAGACAGAGGTCAGCTCGCGGTTCAGGGCCTGCGCGCTGGCGAGGTCGCGGCCAAAGGGTTTCTCAATGATGACCTTCGACTGGATCGCCTGGCCCTGGTAGCGCGCGGCGAGGCCGCTGGCGCCGAGGTTCTGGATGATCGGGGCAAACACCGTCGGGGGGGTGGAAATGTAGAACAGTGTTTGCAGCTGCTGGCCGATTTCCTTTTCGAGCCCGGCGAGGCGGTCGGCCAGGCGGTCGAAGGCGGGCTTTTCGTCGTAGCCCCCGCTCACGTAGAGCGTGCGGGCGGCCAGGCGCGCCCAGACATCCTCCTGCAGTTCGCGGCGGGAGAACTCCCGGATGGCATCCGCCGCGATCTTCTGGAATTCGGCATCGGGAATCGGCTTGCGGCCGAAACCGACCAGATAGAAATCGGCCGGGAGGAGGCCATCGAAGGCCAGGTTGTAGATGGCGGGGATCAGCTTGCGGGCGGTGAGGTCGCCCGACGCGCCAAAGATCACCACGACGGTCGGCGGCGACCCGCGGTGCTTGCTGAGGCCGTGGAGAAAAGGATGGCGGGAGTTGTCGGCCATAGGGCGAATATAGATTCCCCACGTCGGAGTGGTCAGCAAGTAATTAATTCCCGGTGACACACTCCGGCCCTGATCCCGGCGGGCCCGTCAGTCGCGCGAGGGCATCGCCCCAAGCGCACCGGTCTGCCGGGCCACGTGATAGCCCTTCGGAAACAGGGGCACGTTCTCAAAATGCAGGCATTGCGGGGGCAGGCGGTCGCTCAAGGAGACCTCGACCACGTCGAAACGGAACGTCAGCGGCGGGGAAGGCAGCGCGGTGAGGTACGCGTGCACCGCGCGGCGCAGGACGCGTTTTTTCCGCTCGTTGACCGTGTAATAGCCGGGGACCAGCGCCCCGACTTCGCGCGCCTTGACCTCCACGAAAACCAGCACGTCGGCGTCGTGCGCCACGAGATCGATCTCATCCCGGTGGTCACGCGGACTGCGCCAGTTCCGGGCGATGAGCACAAAGCCGTGCCGGTGCTGCAAAAAATCCGCCGCCGCCTGTTCGCCGCGAGAGCCGGCCGCGGCCGCGGCGTTCGCGGCGGCCTCCGGCCGGAGCTGCTGCCAGATCTTTTTGAGCCAGGAAATCATACACGGGAAAGTTCGCCCTCGACCACGCCGAATTATTGAATTACAGGCAAGTGGAAATACCCGCCTGCCGCGCGTCCCGCTCGCGGACCGGTTTCACGGAGGCGGACCACCACTCGATCCTCATGGCCACCCGAAGCAACCTCACCGGCACGCTGCGACGTTCCCTTCTCATCAAGGTCATTTCCAAGCCGACCCCCACCCGCGAGGATGTCGACTCGGTGCTCGAGCTGACCGCCAGCAAGGTGGTCGAGGCGCTGCAGGCCCGGTCCCTGACGGTATACCTCGTGGAAGGCGGGGAGATCACGTTCAAACACGTTTACTACGCCCCCGCGCTCTGGGGCTCCGACAAGGACAAGGAAAAACAATTCAAGGAGACCGCGCAGAAACTGCTCGGAATCAAACTTCCCGCCGGCACCGGGAACGTCGGCAAGGTCATCCAGACGGGCGAACCGCTGCTCTTCAGCAGCAAGGACGCCGAGGGGGCTTCGCTCAAGGCGATGAACCTCGGCTTCGACGTGCATTCGATGCTGACCGTCCCGCTCAAAACGAGCATCGTCATCGGCGCCATCCAGGTGTTGAACAAGGATCCGTCGGCGGGCACCAACGGCCTGTTCACGCCCAAGGATCTGACGATCCTGCAGGAGGTCGCGGAATACACCTCCTCGCTCATCCAGCGCATGCTGGATCCGAAATTCCAGCCCAGCCCCGAGGACACGGCGAAATTCATCTCCAAATTCACCGACCTGCCGCTGGTCTCCGCCGTGGACGAGGCGGAGTTTGACGAGAAACTGGTCGAGGTGACCGGCGACGCCCTGATCCGTCGCGAGGGTATTTTCCCGGTCAAGAAAGTCGGCAACAACGGCGTGTCGGTCCTGATGGTCAATCCGCTGGACTACGCCCGGCGCGAGGCCTTTCAACAGGCCACCGAACTGCACATCGAGGACGTCCGCGTCATTCCCTCCACCTACCTCGACGTCCTGGTGGGGAAGTTTTTCAAGGAAGCCAGGCAGGTTTCCAAACTGCCGGAAGCCGGCGACGTCGACATCGACGAGGTCGCCGACCTCATCGGCAACGCGTACACGGAGCACGGCGGGGAGGTCAAGACCGCCGACCTGGAAAACGAGGATTCCGCGCCGATCATCCAGCTCACGAACCGCATCATCGAAGATGCCTACATCTCCGGCGCGTCCGACATCCACGTTGAGCCGATGGAAAAGGACCTGTTGATCCGGTACCGCATTGACGGCGTATGCCAGGAAAAACTCCGGCTCCCCAAGCAGGTCACAAACGCCATGATCTCCCGCCTCAAGATCATGTGCAACCTGGACATCTCGGAGCGTCGCCTGCCGCAGGACGGACGCATTGTCTTCAAGAAATACACGAAGAAGAACATCGACATCGACCTGCGCGTGGCCACCGGTCCGATGAATTTCGGCGAGAAGGTGGTCATGCGCATCCTCGACAAGCAGAAGTCCACCCTGCCCCTGCCCGCCCTCGGTTTTTCAGAGGAAAACCTGGCCAAATACCGCGAATGCATCCGCCAGCCGTACGGCATGATCTTGCACTGCGGTCCCACCGGCTCGGGCAAATCGATGACGCTCTATTCCGCGCTCGCCGAGGTGAACACCCCGGACATGAACATCCAGACCGCGGAGGATCCGATCGAGTACACCCTGCCCGGCTTGAACCAGATGCAGATGAACCGGCAGATCGGCCTCACCTTCGCCCGGGCCCTGCGCTGCTTCCTCCGCATGGATCCCGATGTCATTCTCGTCGGCGAAATCCGCGACGAGGAGACCGCCGGCATCGCCACCGAGGCCGCGCTCACGGGGCACCTGCTCGTCTCGACCCTGCACACGAACGACGCCCCGTCGACCGTGACCCGCCTCAAGGAGATGGGCATCGAGGTGTTCAATCTCTCCGCCAGCCTCGTGTGCGTGTGCGCCCAGCGCCTGCTGCGCCGCGTCTGCAAGAATTGCAAGGTCAAGTACGAGCCCGAGGGACGCGAAAAATTGATTTTGGAAAAGGCTCTCGGCTGGAGTGGCGAGGTGTTCAAGGCCGCCCCCAGCGGCTGCCACATCTGCAACGGCAACGGCTACAAGGGCCGCGTCGGCATCCACGAATTGATGGTCAATTCGGAGGAACTGACCGAGACGATCAACCGGGAGGCCGAGGCCGCCGAGATCAAGCGCGTGGCGATGAAGACCGGGATGAAGACCCTCCACCAAGATTCCATGCTCAAGGTCAAAATGGGACTGACCACCATGGAAGAGGCGATCGCGAACGTGCCGCCCGACCTCGCCTGACGGACCCGCCTTCGCGCGAAAAAAGAATCCCGGGCCGGATCCGCCGGGGGCGCCGGCCCGGGATTGAACTGGCACCGAAATATGACACGGAAGTTCGGGTTTGCTCCGGGCTATGACGCGCGGTGGGATTGCCCGGTCGGGCCGGTTGTCGGTCTGCTGGCCGATGCGGGCGCGTGTGCGCCTGCGCAGGTTTTCCCAGCCGCCGTCGTTCCGGCCCGTCTATTTTTCCGTCCGTCCCATGTCGCCTTCCCGTCCTCGTTCCACCGTCTCCCACCCGCATGTCTTCGACCTGCGGCTTTCCGATCTCGCGCTGGAGCGGGGAGGAACGGTGCGCAACCACCGGTTGCACGGCTGGTGGTGGGGCCCCCCGGGGGATTTGCCGCATGCGCAGATACCGGACGTGCCCACCGTTCTGCTCGTGCATGCGCTCACCGGGGGGGCCCAGGCCGGCGGCCCAGGCGGCTGGTGGGAACCGTTGATCGGCCCCGGCCGCGCGCTCGACCCGGCCTCGTGCCGGATCCTGTGTTTCAACAATCTCGGGTCGTTCTACGGCAGCAGCGCCCCGGGCATGCCGGGATTTCCCCGCGGCGCGCGCATCACGCTGACCTCGCTCGATCTCGCCCGTTCGATCATTCAGGGTCTCGAACAACTCGACCTCCGGCGCGTGCATCTGTCGGCCGGCGGATCATTGGGCGGCATGGTGGTGCTGGCCCTCGGCGCGCTCGATCCCAGGCGCTTTGAACGGCTTCTCCCGATCGCCACCTGTGCCGCCGCCAGCGCGTGGGTCGTGGGCTGGAACCACGTGGCCCGCGAAATCCTGCGGCTTGATCCGGGGTATCCCCACCACGTTGGCCGCGGTTTGGAGCTCGCCCGCCAGCTGGCCATGCTCACCTACCGGGCGGAACCGGGCCTGGAGTCCACCCAGCACCGCAGCCTGCCGCCCATCCGGCGCTTCAAGGGCTACCGGGTGCAAAGCTACCTCGAACATCACGGCCGCAAACTCAAGAACCGCTTCACCGCCCATTGCTACGAACTCCTGCTCGACGCGATGGACCATCATGACCTCCTGCGCCCCCTGGCGGGACAACGCGGCCCCGCCCTCGCCCGCATCCGCGCCTCGACGCTCGTCGTCCACGTCGACTCCGACCAGCTTTTCACCCCGGGGCAATCCGCCGAGCTGGCCAGCCAGCTGGCGGCCGGCCGCGCCCGCGTGCACTCCGCCACGCTGCACAGCCCGCACGGGCATGACGCCTTCCTCATTGAATGGGAGCAGCTCTCTGCCATTGTGACCCGGGCCATGCGCCTTCCTGCCCCTGTTCATGAGTAATTCCTGGCAAGTCTACAAATTTGGCGGCACCTCGCTGGGCACGCCCGGGCGCCTGCCGCGCGTGCTGGAGCTCATCACGGCCGGACCGCGCCCGCTCGCCGTCGTGGTGTCCGCCCTCGGCGACACGACCGACTGGCTCATCCTCGCCGCGCGCGCCGCCGCGGACGGTGAAATCGCCCACGCTCGCAGCGAGCTCGGGCGGGTGCGCGAGCTGGCCATGAACACCGCTCGTCCGCTTTTTTCCGCCCACGCCCTCCGCGCCTTCAAGGCCGACCTGGACGAGGTGCTCATGCCGGTCGAGCGTCTCCTCTCGGGCATCGAGCTCACCCGCGAATGCTCGCCGCGCTCCCTCGACTCCGTCATCAGCGCGGGCGAGCGGATCTCCGCCAGCCTGGTGTCCCGCTCCTTGGTGGAAAAAGGCGTGTCGTCGGTCGCGATCGACGCCCGGGAGTTTGTCGTCACCGACGCCCACTATGGCGCCGCCTCGGTCGAGCCGGCGCCGACGGCCGAGAAGTTCGCCACCCTTTCCGCCGGCTGGGGCCCGGCCGCGATTCCGGTGATCACCGGTTTCATCGGCCGCACCCGCGACGGCCATACGACGACGCTCGGACGCAACGGCTCGGACTACACCGCCACGCTGGTCACCTCCCTGCTCAGGGCGGAGGCGGTGACGGTCTGGACCGACGTGCTGGGCGTCATGACCGCCGATCCCGCGCTGGTGCGCGAGGCCGCGCCCGTCGACCGCCTTTCCTACGACGAGGCGCTGGAGCTGGCTTATTTCGGCACGCGGATGTTTCACCCGCGCACGATCATCCCCCTGCGCGATTGCGGCGCGGCGCTGGTCATTCGCAGCACCACGCAGCCCTCCGCGCCCGGCACCCGGATCGATGCCACCGGCCATCCCGATCCGAGCCGCCCGACCTGCGTGACGAGCTTGGAACAGCTTTCCCTGATCGGCGTGCAGTCCCGCCGCACCGGTCCCGGGCGACCGATCGCCAGCCGCATCCTCAACGCCCTGGACGGCGCCAGCGTCCGCGTGTGGCTCACCACCGAGTCCACGCTCGGGCAGACGTTTTCCGTGGTGATTCCGCTGGCCGACGAGGAGCGCGCCAACCAGATCCTGCAAAAAGCGCTCGCCCCGGAATTGCTCCACGGCGACCTTTCCCTCGGGCCGATCCTCTCCCCGGTCTCCCTCGTCACCCTCGTCGCCGAGTCCATGGGCCGGAAGCCAAACGTCGCCGGACGCATGCTCAACTCGATCGGCAGCGTCGGCATCCAGGTGCGCGCCCTCGCGCAGGGCGCCTCGGCGCGCAGCATTTCGTGCGTCGTCGATGCCGACAACACCACCCTCGCCGTCCGCACCGTGCATGCCGCGTTCAACCTGGCCCACGCCGAGCTAAGCGTGCTGCTGCTGGGCAAGGGCATCGTCGGCGGCAGCCTGCTGCGCCAGCTGGCCGCCCAGGAGAACGCCCTGCGCGCCCATCACGACGTGCAGGTCCGCCTCGTCGGACTCGCCGGCAGCCGCGGCGGAGTCCTCGCCGCGCATGGATTCTCCGCCGCCGAGGCGGCCGGCCAGCTCGACAAGGCCCTCGCCGACGGCAAGGCCCTGGCCCACGTCAAGGATCTGCTGCCCGCCCTCGCCCAGCGACCCAATCCCGTCGTGGTCGATTGCACCGGATCGCCCGGGATGGAGGAGGTTTACGCCGCGGCCTTCGCCCATGGCATCAACGTCGTCTCGGCCAACAAAATCCCGCTGGCGCTGCCGTCGGCCAAACGCGATGCGCTGCTGGCGGCCGCGCGCCGGCACTACCGCGCCTATCATTACGAGACCACCGTCGGGGCGGCGCTGCCCATCATCGAAACCCTGAAGAATCTTGTCCGCACCGGCGACCGGGTCATCCGGATCGAAGGCGCGTTCTCGGGCACGCTGGGCTATCTTTGCGAACAGCTCGTCTCCGGAGAGCGCCTTGCCGCGACGGTCCGCCGGGCCAAGGAACTGGGCTACACCGAACCGCACCCGCGGGACGATCTGTCCGGCCTCGACGTCGCGCGCAAGGCGCTGATTCTCGCCCGCGAGCTCGGCCTGGCGCTGGAGCTGGAGGACGTGGCGCTGGAGCCGTTTGTGCCGAAGGAACATCTGGCGGAGAACGATCCGGAAAAATTTCTCCAATCGCTGACCGGCATCGACGACGAGATGGCCGCCCGGGTGAACGCGATGAAGGCCGAGGGCAAATTCCTCCGTTATCTCGCCCGGATCGAACCCGAAGCGACCGGCCCGAAAATCACCGTGGCCCCGGTTGCCGTGGACGCCAGCCATCCCGCCGCCTCGTTGCGCGGCGCCGAGGCCTTCGTGGCGTTCCACACCGACCGCTACCGGCAATATCCGCTGGTGGTGCGCGGCGCCGGAGCCGGGGGAGATGTCACCGCAGCCGGAGTGCTGGCCGACATCCTCCGCCTCGCGCAAAATCTGCGGAGCCGGTAGGAGCGGCGTCCGTAAGCTGCAATCGTGCAGCTGAAGTGAGGTGGAACCGGACCTCCGTGGCCGGTTTTCCCTGGCGTGACCGCATCAGCCCACCCGGAGGTCGGGCTCCACCTTCAGGAAGGCAATCTCGCGGGGAAAGCAGTCTCGACCGTATGATCCCGGCCTCAGGAGTGTTTCTTCGTTTTTCTGACGAGGGGCGCCGGTTTGGTTTCGCCGTCGGGAAGCCGCGCGGCCATGGCCGCGAGCAGCGTCTTCTTTTCCTCGCCGGGGTGTTGCGCCCGCAAGGCCTTGGCGAGCCGGTCAAACAGATCCTCGAGTGACTCACCGGAGGCGGACATCCCGGAGGGATCGCGCACCTCGTCGGGCAGGTCCTTCGGCAGGATGGTGTCGCCGGTGGCCGCGACGGCGCTCCGGTAGACCACGTTCTCCAGCTCCCGGACATTGCCCGGCCAGCGATGGCGGCAGAACAATTCCAGCGCTTCCGGCGAAACCTTGCGGGCCTTGACCTTTTTCGCCTTGGAAAGGTTCTGCACAAAAAAGTCGACGATCTGGGGCACGTCCTCCTCGCGCTCGCGGAGCGGCGGCAGTCTCACCCGGACCACGTTGAGCCGGTAATAAAGATCTTCGCGAAACTTTTTCTCCCGGACCAGATCTTCGAGGTCCTTGTTGGTGGCGGCGATCACGCGCACGTTGACTTTGATCGTCTCGACGCCGCCGACCCGCTGGATTTCGCCCTCCTGCAAGACCCGCAGGATTTTGGTCTGGGTGGTGGGAGTCATGTCGCCGATTTCGTCGAGGAAGATGGTGCCCCCGTCGCAGATTTCGAATTTGCCGAGCCGCTGGGCGGTGGCGCCGGTGAACGAGCCGCGCTCGTGGCCGAAAAGTTCGCTTTCGATGAGATTCTCCGGGATCGCGGCGCAGTTGACCGCCACGAAGGGCTTGGCGGAGCGGTGGCTGTGCCGGTGGAGGCTGCGGGCGACGAGCTCCTTGCCGGTGCCGCTTTCGCCGGTGATCATGACGGAGGCGTCGCTGGCGGCGAACTGGCCGATGATCTTGAACACCTGTTGCATGGCCGGCGAGGTGCCGACGATGCCCTCCTTGTGCTCGTCGGTATTGATCACGGGCTGGTAGCCGGCGGCGGATTTGCTGTCCGCCTGGGTGCGCAGGGCGCTTTCCACCAAGGCCAGGAGCTTCGGCGGGTCGAAGGGCTTCACCACGTAATCGTACGCGCCGTACTTCATCGCCTCGATGGCCGTCTGGGCCGTGCCGAAGGCGGTCATGAAGATCACCAGCTGTTTCGGGTTGGCCGCGCGGATATGCTGGAGGGTCTCCACCCCCGAAATGCCGGTCATGCGATTGTCGAGCAGGACGACGTCGGGCACCTGCTTCTTGACCGACGCCACGCCCTCCTCGCCGCTCGCGGCCTCCTGCACCCGGTAGTGCTGGGAGGAAAGGACGCGATTGAGCGAATAGCGCACTTCCGTGTCGTCATCGATGACAAGGATGAGGGGGGCCTGGGTTTCGACGGTCATGTGAAAATGGTTAGCGCTTTCGCCAAACGTGGTTCTACTTACCCCGCATGCTCGGATGGTCAATTAACTTGTTTCGCGTCTTTGGGATCCAACTGGCGGTTCACGCCAGTTTTTTCCTGTTGCTGGCCTATGTAGGCTTCGAAGGCTGGAAGGAAGATGGCTCCGCCGGACTGCTGCTCAATGTGGGGCTGATTGTCGTCTTCTTTGCCTGTGTCGTGTTGCACGAACTCGGACATTCGCTCACCGCCCGCCGCTATGGGGTCCGGGTGCCGCGCATCCTGCTGATGCCGATCGGCGGCATGGCGGAATTCGATCATATCCCGCGGCAACCAGCCGCCGAGCTCCTGATCACCCTGGCGGGCCCCGCGGTGAATTTCGCCATTGCCGCCATCCTCTGGCTCGTGGTCGGCCTTCCGGCCGGGTGGCCGTGGCATGCCGACTATCCCGATTCGTTGAGAGGGCTGGCTCAGATTCTGCTGAATTGGAATCTGGTCATGGGGCTTTTCAACCTGCTGCCGGTCTTTCCCATGGACGGCGGGCGGATCTTCCGTGCGCTGCTCGCTCGCAAGATGCCCTATCTTCTCGCCACTTATTGGGCCGCGATGATTGGCAAGATCCTGGCCCTGGTTCTGGCCGGGGCGTGCTTTTTCTATCTGCAGCGCACCCTGGCCGGCGTGCTGTTTACCTTCATCTTCTTCGCCGGGGACGCTGAATACCGGATGCTCCTCCGGCGCGAGCGCGAGGCGGCCTACTGGGCGGAAATGGCGCGACGTCTTTCGACCGTCGAAACCGTGCCGGGTGGCGGACCGCCGGCCGCGCCGCCGTTCATTCAACACGGCCCGAACTAAGATCTGTTGCTCACCGGGAAGCGAGAAGGCGGATCAGACCTGGCTGGCGTTTGACGCGGTTGTTGCTCGATGCGGCCTGCGGCCAATGTAGCAGAGGCCGTTGCTTCGCCGAATCCGGCCCCGCCTTCATCCCATTCGCGTTCCACAGGCCGCAGGTGGCAAGAAGGAGGCCGCTGCGGGATGCGGTCGATCGGATCGATTCTGAAACCGGACATTACCGGTGCCCCAAAGAATGCCCGGCTGAGGAAGGCCGGGCATCCGGGGAAAGCTTACTGGTCTTCCGGCACCAGAGCGCGCTTCGTGCTGGGCGTGACGTTGAAGGGCACGCTGATCTTCAGGTTGACGGGTTTGCCGTCCTTGTTGATGGCCGGACTGAATTTCCATTTCTTGACCGCCTTGAGGCATTCCTCCGCAAAGCCGGCGTCCGTGCTTTTTTCGACCACAATATCGCGGGTCTTGCCGTCTTTTTCCACCACTAGGGAAATGGTGACCTGCGTCCCGACCGCCGCCGTGGGGGGCACAAAGGGCGCCACTTGCGATTGGGGCAACACTTTCGGACTGTCGCGAATTTCACGGGCGGCCGCCAGGCGGTCGACGGAGAGCAACACCGCGTTCAGATTCAGCGACGCCCCTTCCGTGACATTGCCGCTGAGGCTCATGTTTTCATAACCGGGCAGGACAAAAGTGTAGTCCACCTTCTGCGGCGGAAGGTCGTGCAGGGTCAGCGGCGTGGACCCCACGATCACCCCGTCCTTGATCACGCGGGCACCGGAGGGGGTGCTGGTGAGCACCACCGTGTTGCCCCGATATTCATAGGTCGCCGTCGAGGTCTCGCCCCGGAGGATCTGGGCCGGGAGGGTTTTCGAATCCCAACCCGGACGTTGATATTCGACCGTGTAGTCGCCCGGCAGCAGGTCGTCAAAACGGGCGGGAGTCTTGCCGGTCTTCACCGGCGCATCGCCCGGGGCGGCACCGGCCTTTCTCACGACAAACGACACCTCGCCCGGCACGCTCGAAATGCCCAGAGTGCCAAATGACTTCTCGAGCTGCACGAGTCCCAGATCGGCCGTCTGCCCGCCAATCACGTCGGCGGACAACTCCTGCGAATCGTAACCCGTCAGGGTGATTTTGACCTGGTGTTTGCCCGGCTCGATATTGCGCAGCGTCACGGGTGAAATCTGCGGCAGCTGGCCGTCGATCGCAACGGAGGCGCCGGAGGGCTGGGTCGTGACGATCAGCATCCCGGGGAATTTCTGCCGGCGTTCGGCGTCGAATTGCTGGCTGAGCTGGGCCCGGGTGGCTTCCTCGGCCTGCTGCTTGGCCTGGGCAATGGCGGCCTGACGGTCGGCTTCGGCCTTTTGCTTGAGCTGTTCGGCTTCCTTGGCGGCCTTGACCTCCAGATCGTGCAGCTTGGCTTCCTGCTCGAGGCGGACCTTTTCCGCGTGTTCCGCCGCGGCTTTCTGCGTCGCTTGCGCATCAAAATAGAACCAACCGGCCACGGCCAGCACCAGCACCACGCAGGCGCCGATGATGGCATAGAGTTTGGTATTGCTGCCGGAGGAAGCCGCCGCAGGGGTCGCAGGTTTGACGACTGCAGCCTTGGCCACCGGAGCCGGCGCGGGCTTCGGCGCGGGTGCGGGTGCAGGTTTCGCCACCGGAGCGGGCTTCGGGGCCGGCGCGGGTGCCGGAGCGGGTTTGGGAGCCGGGGTTGGCGCCGGCGCGGGGGCCGGCGTCGGGGCCGGCGCTGGTTTCGCCACCGGCGCAGGCGCGGGCTTGGCCACCGGCACGGGCGCGGGCGCAGGTGCAGGCTTGGGAGCCGGGGCTGGCGCCGGAGCGGGCTTGGGGGCCGGCTTGGTTTCGACCGGCGGAGTGGA
Source organism: uncultured Opitutaceae bacterium (assembly GCA_964477955.1). GTDB lineage: Bacteria > Verrucomicrobiota > Verrucomicrobiia > Opitutales > Opitutaceae > Didemnitutus. The sequence continues at coordinate 2,069 of CAYZGG010000030.1, read as the reverse complement.
TTTCACCGTGGGAAACGGAGATCTTGATTTGCCCGCGGCAACCGCCGCCGGCTCGGGCTCCGTGCGGGCCAGCTCGTTGTCCGCCTGCGCCATCCAGGAGGCGCACCATTGCTGGCTGGACTTCCGGTCCATCGCCGCAAAATAGAGCAAACCGTAGGAACCCGCCGACATTTTCTTGGCGAGGTTCTCATCGGGAATCCTGAGTTCGAGCTGCGGGAGGATCTGGTTGCGGTCGAAACTCCACATGGTCGTGCCCAACGCGGTGGCCACGGCCTTGATCACGCATTGTTGCGGACCCAGGAGCGCGGGGCAGAAGATCGCCGGGGGCGTGCCGCCCGTCTGGAATTTCGCCAGCACCGGCCGCACCGCCGACGCGAGACGTTCGCCCAGCTTGCGGGACTCGCTGAAATCGTAAGCCTCGTTGGCAAACAGGTTTTCCGCCGCCACGCGCGAATTCAGACCGAGTTCCTTCTGGATCGCCGAGAGCAGTTCCTCGTTGCCGATGGCACAGGACTCAACCGCTTCGACGCCCTTCGCCGAAATCAACATGAGCTGGGATTTCGTCTCCGCCCATTCCCACAGCACCACGCGGCTCTTGGCTTCGTCGCCGAGCGCCGCCCTGAGGGCGCCAATGTGGGCGACCGTTGCGGTGAAAACACGGTCGGTCGCGATATTACCCTCGGCGCTGACGCGTTCCAGCAAAGGCAGCATGGCCTCGACCGGGGTGATGCCCAAGAGCCACCGGGAGCTTCCCTGGGGATGCACCGGCTCGCCGTCCACCGCATTGCAGTGCGACAGCGCCAGACTGCCGCTAAATCCGTGCGGGAGCGCGGCGGAAAAAGGCTGGAGCGCCTCTGAGGTGCGGTACCGCGGGCCTTCCTCGGGCGTCGAGACATGCCAGTAGGTTTGAAAGGGATTGATGGCCGCACCGGCCACATAGACCTCGTCGGATGCTCCCACCGCCCGCAATGGCGCCATGGCCTTGTGGATCGCGCCGGGATTAATGAGGGTCACCTCGGAAAGCGCCGTCACGTCATTGTTGGAAACCGTGATGACGCGGAGAATGTGCCGGTTGATCTCCAGGTAATGACGCTGATCATTCGGGGTAGTCATAGTTATTGGGGGGAAGAAAGGTTGTTTGGTCGCGGTTAGTCGCGCCAGCACCCGCGGACCGAATCCGTGAGGCGCGTGGTCGCGGGGGCAGATTGTTCGTATTGTGAGTGAATCCGGCAGACCCGCGGTCGGTTCTGGCCGCGTCCAGCGGATGAAATGCTGGACACGACTTCCAGGAAAGCCGCCCCGGCCCAGGTGACGAAACGGCTAGGAACCCAGCCGGTGACGCTCTTGAGCATGGCCACCCGAGTGAGGTGGGAAAATGGTCGAAAATGAACTGGTACTAGGATGTTCACCTTGCGATTTCGGGGTTGGAATTCAGGGCGTTAGGTTTGTAAAAGCAGACGAAAGCGTATCTCTCGCCGACGGTTACTATTTTGGGTGCGGGGTAGGTGCTTGCAACGATAGATTTGGGCAGAAGCCCCCATCCGCACTCCTTTCTCCCTCTGGCGCAGATACCTCACCACCATTTTCACACGGTATTAGCGCGCTTGTTTACCCCGAAATACCATGCTCCCGCGGTCAGGTATGTAAAATCTCCCCGCCCAAATCAGCCTCGATTCGAGCAATTCAGGGCACTTTATTCTGTGATCGTTCTATATAGAAAGACGCCAGAGTCTGTTTCACCGCCACTCGTGTCGCGGGTAGCGCCTGGACAACTCGGGCTTGATCTGCGGATACATGTCGCGCCAGAAAGCGCTAAGATCGTCCGTCACTTGGATCGGCCGCTGATTGGGTGCAAGCACCTCGATTTTGACGGGCACCCGGCCGTGTCCCAGAGCGAATTTGGAGGTAATGCCGTACAGTTCCTGAATGCGCGCGCTCATCACGGGGGGACCCTCCTTGGTGTAGGTGAGTCGCGCCTTGCGCCCGTTCGGCATCTCGATCCGTTCCGGCAGGTAATCGTCCAGCACGGCCAGCTGCTCCGCCAACAGCCAGTCACTCAACACCGGCAT
>CAYZGG010000029.1:0-42218 GCA_964477955.1 uncultured Opitutaceae bacterium | reverse complement strand
GCTTGCCGCGGGCGGGTGTGCCCGGCCCCCCTTTTTTTTGTTGGGGGGGGGGGCCCCCCCCCCCGGGGCCGGCGCCGCCCCCCCCCCCCCCGGGGGGGGGCCCCCCCCCCCCGCCCACAGTCCGCCGGACCCGAAGTCTCGGGAGATTTTGCCAGACACCGCTTCTCGAGACGGATTTTCACTCAGGCGGCTTTTTTCAGCTGGTGCGCGGCGAGTTCGGCCCGGACATCCTCGAGATCTTTTTGCAGAGCGGGTGACTTGAGCATCGCGCGACCGATGGCTTCGCCGAGTTGCCGGCCGGCCACGGTGTCGCTGGGAAAATGCGCCCCGCCGATCATGCGGCCCCACATCGTGTCATGCACCCGGCGCTCGAAATCAGCGGCGTGCTCGGGATAGAGATAAGAAAAAATCACCCCCCACAGCGCGCCCTCGGTCGAGTGACCGCTGGGATAGGAGGTGTTGTCGGGTCGGGCGACGCACGGGTGCAGGGTGGGGTCGGCGATGTAGGGTCGGTGGCGATTCCAGTTCGCCTTGGCGGCGACGATCACCGGGCGCGCCTCGGCGTAGATCTTGGCCATCACGGCGGCGGTGCGCGGGAAGTCTTTTTCGTCGTTGAACCAGGGGCCGAGCACGGGCGCGGCGAAGGTGACGAAAGTGTGTTTTTCGACGCTCTTGGCGTCGGCCACATCCTGGCGGGTCCGGCGCATTTCAAGCTGGTGCAGCACTTCGAGTTCGCCGCGGGAGGCCAGGCTGTTCTCGGCGGGCGGATCGGACAGCAGGGTATGGAAATCGACGGCGTCCGGCGCGAGATAGTCGTGGGTGGCGGAAGTTGCCTCGGCTGCGAATACCGAAGCACAGAACACCGCAGAGGCAAAAATGGCGCGGATAAGTTTCATGGCGATTGATCTAAGTGCTCGCGACAAAAAGCACAAGGAAGGGCAAAGCAAAATTTCCTTTGGGCGAATCAGTGCGGTCGGCCGGGAGGTGCGCGGCGCGATGCCCTCATCCGGCAGAACCAGCGCGGCGCAAACAGGAGCTAGCGGGCCGAGGGCACCCCGCCCACACCCGCGCGACGGATTGAGGCGGCAACTAGTCGACGGTCCGGAGCTGGATCGAGTCGACGCGAAGGTTGCTGGCGGTGAGGACGTCGGAGACGATGACGAGCTTGTCGCCCTTCTTGATGCGGCCCAATTGCTGGAGCAGTTCGAGGGCGCGGCCGACGGTGCGTTCGGGATCGCCGAACGATTCGAGGAGGAACGGCTCGACCGAGCGGACGATCTTGAGCTGGCGCAGGGTTTCGATCGAGTCAGTGATCGCGAGAACCGGGGCGCGGGCGGGCCGGTGCGCGGCGAGGCCGCTGCCGCTGATGCCCGTCCGGGTGAAGGTCATCAGGGCGGCGTTGGGCATTTCGTTCGCCATGACGACGGCGGAGCGCAGCACCTTCATGCGTTCGTCAAGGAACACGGCGGGTTCGGGAAAATCGGCGGCGATCTCCTCCTCGACGCGGCGGGAGATCAGGTCGAGCACGGAGATGGCCTCGAGCGGATACTTGCCCACGGTGGTTTCGCCCGAGAGCATCACGCAGTCCGCCTGCTCGTAGACGGCGTTGGCCACGTCGGTGATCTCGGCGCGGGTCGGCATCGGCTGGCTGATCATCGATTCCAGCATGTGGGTGGCGATGATGACCGGGCGGCCGACGGAAAGGCAGGTGCGCACGGCCCGCCGCTGGATCACCGGCAGTTCCTGCAACGGCACCTCGATGCCGAGGTCGCCGCGGGCGATCATCAACACATCGGTGGCGCGGATGATCTCGTCGAGGTGGGCAATGGCCGTCTGGTCCTCGATCTTCGCCACGATCCGGGCCGGAGACTTGTGCTCCTTGAGGAAACCGCGCAGCTGCACGATGTCGGAAGCGGCGCGGACAAAGGACAGCGCGACAAAATCGATCCCCTCCTCGATGCCCACGAGGGTGTCACCGCGGTCCTTTTCGGTGAAGGAGGGCAGGTCGACATTGACGCCCGGCAGGTTGATGTGGCGCCGTGAGCTGAGGGAACCGGGGGTGAGGACGCGGCAACGGATGTGCGCGTTGTGTTTCTCGAGCACCTCAAGACGGATCAAGCCATTGTCCACGAGCACCGTATCCCCGACATGGATGTCGTTGACGAGATTGCGGTAGTTGACGTCGACCGAGCGGATTTCGACGGCGTTTTCGCGATCGGCGCCGGGTTTGACGGTGAAGTCGAAGATTTCCCCGACCTTCAACTCGATCGGGGCCGCGACATCGCCGGTGCGGATTTCGGGTCCCTTGATGTCCATCATGATGGCGACTTCGATTCCGGCCTTCTGCGACGCGGTGCGGATGCGCCGGATGATCTGGCGGGTCCAGTCATGCTTGGCGTGGGCCATGTTAAGGCGGACCACGTCGACGCCGGCGCGGATCAGTTTGACGAGCATTTCCTCGCTTTCGGTGGCAGGGCCGAGGGTGGCGATGATCTTGGTGCGGCGGAAAGAGGGAACGGACATAGGGGGCGACCGAATCATTTACTCCGCCGCCCCGCAAAGCAAAACCTTGTCACGCAACAGGGCAGTAGGGGAAATGTTTCCCTCCCAAGAAAATCTGGCGGAACACCCGGCGCTTTCAGCACTCGAAGCAGGCGGTGCCTCCGCCCGGGACGACGACGGAAAACCCGCAGCCGAGCGCAGTTAGGACCGGGCCGCAGGAAGCCTCCACCGCCGCCGACGAATTGCAGTCGCGCGACAGATGGGTCAGAAAGACATGCCGCCAACGCGGATTCACCGCGGACTCGAGCAGTTCGCGCACGGCCGCGTTGGAAAGATGCCCGTGGCGCCCGCTGATGCGTTGCTTTGTGCTCCAGGGGCGCTTGGTGTCCGCCTGGAGCAATTGCGAGCAGTGGTTGGCCTCGACCACCAGGATGTCCGCCTCCCGGATGTGTTCGCGCACGTGGGCGGGCGCGTGGCCGAGATCGGTGAGCCAGGCCACGCTGTGCCGGGGCGAGAGCAGGTCGCCGTGGCCGTGGGCGATGAGGAAACCGACCGGGTCCTGGGCATCGTGGGGCACGGCGAAGCTGCGCACCTCGAAGTCGCGAAAATGGAAGGTCGCGCCGGTTTCGAAAAGCTGCCAGTTGATGCGGTGGCGGAGCTGGGTCTGCACGGCCTGGGCGGTGGCCCGGTTGGCGAACACCCGGATGTGCGGGTGTCGCGCCAGGCCGGTGAGGGCCGCGGCGTGGTCGCCATGCTCGTGGGTGAGGAAGATCGCGTCGATCCGGGCCAGCGACTCCCCGACCGCGGCGAGCAGTTCACCGAGCCTTTTCGCGGAAAAACCGGCGTCGACCAACACCCGGGTATCGTCCGACTGGAGGAGGGCGGCGTTGCCGGAGCTGCCGCTGCCGAGGATGCGAAAACGCAGGGACATCGGGTGGGCGGGTTTCAGGCCGGGGCGGCTACCGGTTTCAACGCGGCCAGGGTTATTTCCGTCGGCTCGGTGTCGGAGGGCAGCTTCCAGCCAAGTTTTTGTCTGAGACCCCAGTCGGGCAGGGACCAGAAGGGAATGGAGGTGACGACCTGCTCCGGCCCGAACTCGAATCCGGCGTCGCGCACCAGCTGCTGGTATTCGGCGGCGGTCCGTTGCACCTCGTTGGGGTGGCGGAAGAGCAGGCGCACCGGGGTGGAGTGGATGAATTCGCGGCACGATTCGGCGAGAAGGAGGGCGCCGCCGGGCGCGAGCACCCGGTGCAGCTCGCGCAACACCGCACGTTGCGGCACGACGTGGTGCAGCAATTGGTGGCAGAGCACCAGGTCCACAGAGGCATCGGGCAGGGGAAGGTGGGCGGCGTCGCCGCGGGCGATTTCGACGCGGCACCGGCACAAGGGCGCCTGCCGCCGGGAGCGGGCGACCTCTTGGGGGTTGATATCAAGGCCGATGATCAGTTCCGGCCGGAAAAATCGATCGAGCAGGGGTAGCGAAACGCCGGGGCCGCAACCCGCGTCGAGAATCCGTCGTGGTTGGCGCGCAGTCGCCGGCAGCAATTGCGCGAGTTCCTTGATCGCGACCTCGACCACATAGCGGGACCAGACGTTCGTGCCCAGAAACCAATGGCCGAAGCGGGTTTCCGGCACCCAGCGGAACCGCTCGGCGGCAGAAACCGAGGCCGGCCGGGGCGCCGGCGTCGAGAGGGAGGCGGGGGCTTGGGACGGCATTCCCCTTTCCAAGACCACGCGGCGGGTAAGCGCAAGCCTGCACGCAAAAGCGATGATTTCGGCTGGCTTTTGGGGGCAGAAGCGAACAAGCAATTCCAGTGCTTCCGCATCCTACCCTGATCGATCGCTACGCCACCCCGGAGGCCAAGCCGGAATTTGTCAACCGCCTCTTCGACAAGGGTGCCCGGCACTACGATGCGGTGGTCGACTGGGGCTTTCTGCGCAGCGGGGCCGGCTACCGTCGTTGGGTGCAGCAGCGGCACGGCTTGAAAAAGGGGCAGCACGTCCTCGATGTGGCGTGCGGCACCGGCCTGGTGGCCGTCGAGGCGGCGAAAATTCTCGGCACGGCGGAAAACATCACCTGTCTCGATCCGAGCGAGGGCATGCTGGCGGTGGCCCGCACGAAGCTTCCCGCCCGGTTTGTGGTGGGGCGCGCCGAGGCGATGCCGCTCGCCGACGACTCCTTCGATTTTCTCACGATGGGCTACGCGCTCCGGCATGTCACGGACCTCGAGCAGACCTTCCGGGAATACGGCCGGGTGCTGAAGCCCGGCGGGAAACTGCTCATTCTGGAGGTCACCAAGCCGGCGGGCCGGATCTCCGGCTTTCTCTTCCGGCTGTATTTCGGGCGGATCTATCCCGCGCTTACCCGCCTGTTCACCCGCAGCGCGGATGCGCGCGACATGATGCATTACTACTGGGAGACCATGGACGCCTGCGTGCCGCCGGACTCGGTGCTCGCTGCGTTGCGCGCCGCCGGCCTGACCGAAGTCAAACGCCACGCCGTGCTGGGTCTTTTCAGCGAATACACCGCCGTCAAAGCCTGACCGAATTTCCGCACCGCCCCTGTGTCTCCCATGCAACCGTCCTCCCCCTCTTCCTCGCTCAAGACCGGCCCGACGGTCGCCGACCAGGAGGAAAAACTCCGCCATCTTCCCCCCGAAGCCCGCGCCGCTTTCCTCCGTTTCCAGAAGGACGGAGATGTCACGGCGCTCGATCCGGTCATCCATGCCATCCTGGAGGATTTCATTCCCCGGGCCCCCGGGCGGCCCCTGGCCGAAATGCCGGGTGACACGCGCCTGATGGATGATTTGGGCTTCGACTCCCTGGCCATCACGGAAATCGTCTTTTTCACCGAGGATCTCTTTCTCATCAGCATTGCCAACGAGGAGATTCTTCAGGTGCGTACGCTTGACGACCTGCGCAGTTTTGTCCGGCGCAAGGTGACCGAGCGCCCGGCGGCCTGAACCGGGCATCGCGTCGCATGCCGCGCCTGCCTGTCATCACCGGCCTGGGGTTCGTCACCAGCATCGGGCAGGACCGCGCCACCGTCCTGCGCAGTCTCCGGGAGCTCCGCCATGGGTTCGAACCGGTCGTGTTTCTGGACAATCCCGCCCTGCCGGTGAAGGTCGCCGGGACCGTCAAGGGCTTTTCTTTTCCCACGCCGAACTGGCGCGACTGGCGCTGGCCGGAGCAATTCGCCGTCGATCGCGAACTGCTGCGCGGTCTGGCCCCGCACGGCGTCTACGCGCTGTGCGCCGTCGAGCAGGCCCTGGCGGATGCCGGGCTCAACGCCGGCGAACTGGCGGGCGGGGCCACCGGCCTTTTCTGCGCCTCGGCCGGGTCGCCGTTTTTGCTCGGCCATTTTCTCAACCAGATGCGGGCGGCGCGCGGCGAACGCGGCAATCCGATGGGCATCGTCTCGTCCATCGCCGGCACGCTGAATTTCAACCTCGCCGCCCACTACAAAATTTCCGGGGCCGTCTGCGGCTTCGTCTCGGCCTGCGCTTCCTCCAGTCATGCCCTGGGCTATGCGATGGATGAAATCAGGCTGGGCCGGCAGCAGCGCATGCTCGTGGTCGGGGCCGAGGACATGACGGACGAGAGCATACTGCCTTTCGCGAGTCTGCGCGCCCTGTCCACCAATCCCGATCCGGCCACGGCCTCGCGGCCGTTTGACCGGCGGCGCGACGGCTTCGTCGGCACCGGCGGGGCCGTCGCGCTGGTCGTGGAGGAAGCCGCCCTCGCGCGGAGTCGCGGCGCGGGAATTCACGCCGAACTGGCCGGCTGGGGTCAGGCGGGAGACGGACACAGCGTGGCCGTGTCGCATCCCGCGGGCGCCGGCCTGCGCGACGCCATGCGGCGGGCGCTGGCCGATGCATGCGTGGGCCCGGGCGACATCGGTTACGTCAACGCCCATGCGACTTCCACGCCGGCAGGCGACCGCTCCGAGGCGCTGGCGTTGCACGAGGTGTTCACCGCTGCCGGCGCGCGGCCGCGCGTGAGCAGCACAAAGGCGCTCACCGGACACGGCCTGTCCCTCGCCGGCGCGATGGAGGCGGGGTTCTGCGCCCTGGCGCTCGCCGAGGGGTTCATTCCCGGGGCGGCGCACCTGGAGGAGCCCGATCCGGTCTGCGAAGGACTCGACCTGCCGCGCACCTCGCTTGACGAGGCTCCCGGCTTCGTGCTCAACAACAGCAGCGGCTTCGGCGGCAGCAACGTCTGCCACGTGCTCCGCCGTCCCGCCTGAAATATTTCCACGGGCCAAGCATAACCCAACCCTACCCCCAAAAAATGAAGTCCATCAGGATCCTGATCGCCCTGGGCGTCACCGCGGCCGCCCTGCTCCTCGGCGGTTGCGTGACCCATATCACCACCACGACTATCCAAAACCCGGCACCGGCGGAGAAGTTTTCCGCCTTCACCCGGTTTGAGCTGGCGAAGGTCGCTCTTGCAGCCCCGTATGCGGGGCAGGAGTCCAACGAGCGGGCCCTGGCGAAGATCCAAGAGAACGTTTCCGGCCGGGCCGACCCTTTGCTGCAGCAGTGGAATGCCACCGGGGCCTCGGCCGTGCCGGTTCGCACGCTCGTGATCACGCCGGTCATCACGGAGATCAAATTCATTAGCGGCGGCGAGCGGGCTTGGGCGGGCGCTCTCGCCGGCAGCTCAGCAGTCATCCTGACAGCGAGATTCACGGAAAAAGAGACCGGCCGGGTGATTGCTGAGCCGATGTTTTATGCGCGGGCGGCCGCCATGGGCGGAGCTTGGACCTTTGGTGCCACGGATAACCTCATGCTGACACGTATTGCCGGCCGTCTTACGGACTACGTCGCTGCCAACTATACCACGGCGGTTGGCGGGCCCACCGGGGCCGAGCCACCAAAGTGATCGCCTTCCGCCATGGCTGATCCGCTTGTCAACCGTCTCAAAGTCCTGATTGTGACGACCCTCAAGCTCGAGGGCGTGGTTCCCGAGGACATTCCTGACCACGAGCCGCTCATCGGCTCGCCGCGCTTCGGCTTGGATTCCATCGATGCCCTCGAACTCGTGCTGACGCTCGAGAAGGAATTCGGCGTGAAGATCGGCAGCAGTGAGGAATCGCGCCAGGCGCTGGCCAGTGTGAGCGCGCTGGCGGCCTTCCTCCGCGCCCGCCGGCCCGGAACCTGAGCCCGCCGAGAGCATGAGCACGCCGGCCGACCGGTTTCCCGCGGGGATTGAGGCGTGCGAATGTCTCACGCCGCTGGGCGACGCGGTGGCCACGGCCGGAGCCCTGCTGGCCGGGCAATGCGCTCTCCAACCGGTGCCGGTCCTGGGTCGCGACGGAGGGGACCGGGTGCCGCTGGCATTGCTGGAGGCGATGGATGAAACCCTGCCGCCGCGCTGGTTGCCGGCGCTGCACGGCCTGGCGCGGCGCATTCCCGCCGGGAAATGGGGCACGGCGCACGAACCGGTGATCGTCACGAGCAGCAACTTCGGGGTCGGCAGTCTCTACGCGTTCACCCGGGATCGCGATGCCCGACACATGGCGCACGGTACGCCGTTCGCGTCTGTCGAACTGTTGCGGCGCGAATTTGGCTGGGGTGAACATGTGCATGTTTTCTCGCACGCCTGTGTCACCGCCCACCTCGGGCTCGCGCATGCGGCCCGGTTGTTGCACGCCGGCCTGGCGCGTCGCGTCCTGGTCTTTTCCTTCGATTTTGTCAGTCCGTTTGTCGCCGGGGGTTTTCACAGCCTGAAAATCCTCAACGCCCAGATGCCCGCCCCCTACGCCGTGCGCGAGGCGGGCGCGATCGGGCTGGGCGACGGCGCGGGATTCGTCGTGCTGGCGGCTGGCGCCGGGCCGTTTCGGATCGAGGCCCACGCCCTGCACAACGAGCTGTTTCATTTCACCGGGAACGAGCCGTCGGGTGCGGGCTTCGCGGTCTGTGCCTCGGCCATCGGGGCGGCGGCGGCGGGCCGCCGGGTGTGGGTCAAAGGCCATGGCACCGGCACGCTCGAAGCCGGCCGGCTGGAGGCGGAGGCCATCGCGACGCAATTTCCCGGCGCGCCGCTCGTTTCGTGGAAGGGCAGCCTGGGCCACACCCTCGGCAGCTGCGGCATCGTGGAACTGGCCATCGCCCTGGCGGCGCTGCGCAGCGGCCGGATTCCCGGCACGGTCGGAAGCACCGGACCCTGTTTTTCCTCCGCGGTCGCACTCGCCCCGTTTTCCGGCGCCGCCTTCGACGGGGTGGTCCTGACCGCCAATGCCTTCGGCGGCGCCCATGCCGCGATGCTGCTCACCCATGATTGAGCGTTACCTCCATCATGTGCAGGTCGAATGGCCCGCGCCCGCCGAGACGGCCGCGGAGGCACGGGTACGCCTAGCGGACAAGTTTCCTCGCGCGGCGCTGCGACGCATGACGCATCTCGGGCTCCTGGTCGGGGCCGCGTTGGACCATGTCGCCCTGGAAGCTGAGGATGCGCTGGTGTATACGACGACCTTCGCCGAAACCCGCGCCCTGGAGGATTTTCTCACGAGCTTCCCGGCGGCGAGTCCGCTGCTGTTCCAGACTTCCATCCATCCCGGCGGGGTGCAGCAGGTGCTGATCGGTCGGCAGCGGCCGCTGGCCCGCCTCTGGCCGCTGGCGGGGAGGACCCGGCTGGTCGAGCAGTCGCTGCTGACGGTCCTGCTCGAGCCGGCGGACCGGGTGGTGCTGGCGGGGGGGGAGGAGCGCGGCACGTGGATGCTGGAAAACGAAATGGCCAGCGCGCGGGCTTTTGCTTTCGCCACGGTGTGCACTCGCGAACCGGCCGGGTCTGCCGGACGGGTCACATATGTGCCTGGTCCGGGCCCGGACGATCCCTGTCCTTTGCTGGAATCCTTTGCTTTGGCCCTGGCCCGACGGCAGGCGCTGGCGTGGAACGGGGCGGGAGGAGCTTGGAGGCTGGAATGGCGATGAAGCCGGGGAGGCCAGCGCCGCGGAATCCCGGCCCCGGTTGGGGTTATGGTTTCCTGCTTTGGGCGGAGCGCTGGTGGCCGCGATGGATTTTCCGGCCGGGTTTGATGGCCGGCACCTGGATCGGCCTTGCCTGCATGCCGGTGCAAAGGGAGCATTCGCGGGCCTACCTGACGGTCGTGCTCGGCCGGCCGCCGCGACTCGTGGAGATCTGGCGGCACTTTTTCTGTTTCGCGGAATTTTTGATGCGCAAGCTTTGCGCCGGGCGCGGTCAGCCGGTGTACCACCAGCTGGAGGCGGAGAACGGGGCGGCGTTCGAGGATTTTCTGCGCTCGGACCGGCCGGCGTTGTTCGGCACCTTTCATTTCGGCTGTTCCGACCTGCTGGGCTACCTCCTCGGCGAGCGCGGGCGCAAGGTCTCCATTCTCCGGCTCAAGGTCGGCAATTCGGACGACACGCGGCTCCTCGAGCGCCGGTTTTCCGCCAACGTTTCCTTCCTCTGGGTCAACGATCCCGCCAACCTGCTTTTCGATTTGAAGGCGGTGCTCCAAAGCGAAGCTTCCCTGGCCCTGAAATGCGACCGGCTGGAATTCAGTGCCCGGGCCGAGGGGTTCCGTTTTCTCGGCGCCCGGCGGCTTTTCCCCTTCACCATCTACCACCTGGCCGTGCTTTTCAACCGCCCGGTGGTTTTTTGCACAGCCTGGCCGGGGTCGGACCCCGCGACGATCCGCGTGCTCGCCTCGCCGGTTTTTGTGCCCGATCCGGCGCGGGGAACGGACGAAAACCTGGCGGCGGCGCGGATGCATTTTCAGACGGTGCTCGCCCGGTTGGAAACATTGGTTCGACAGCATCCGATGCTATGGTTCAACTTTCTGCCGTTGAACCCCGAGGCGGCCCCCGCCGGATAATGGCGCCGACGTCGCAATGCTGTCATGTCCTTGCTTTCCGCCTATCTTTTCCTGAACTATTACGTCACGCTGTTTTTTTTCGGCGCGTTCGGACTGGGGCTGAACCTGTTCGGGTTGTGCACGGGCTGGTTGCCGGCGACGGAATCGACCGAGCGTTTCCACCGGCGGCTCATTCGCGGGCACTTCGCGCTGTTTGTCTGGTGGCTGGGGTTCGGCCGCCTGTGCCGGGTGCACTATCACGGGCTGGAGCGGATTCCGTCCGGCGGCGCGGTGCTCGTGGCCAATCATCCCGGTCTGATGGACATCACCTATCTGCTGGCGCGGGTACCGGAGGCGGTGTGCATTTTCAAGCCCGCGATCCGCCGGAATCCGGTGCTCGGGGCGGCGGCGCGGCGCGCCGGATATCTGGCGAGCGACGGCGGCTCCGACTTGGTGCGCGAGGCCGGGGCCAAGGTCGCGGCCGGACACATCCTCGTGGTTTTCCCGGAGGGCACGCGCACTCCGCCGGGCGAAAGCCTGCTCCCGCTCAAGCCGGGCTTTGTCCTGATCGCGCGCCGGGCCGACCGCCCGATCCAGTTGATACGGATCAGCTGGAATTCCAACATTCTCGTCAAGGGTCGGGCCTGGTGGAAATTGCCGCAACTGCCCGCGCGGGTGAATGTGTCCGTCGGACCCGCCCTGCGCGTGCCGCCAGAGGCGGACGCGACCAGATTCGCGGCGGAGATCGAAGCCTGGTACCGCGCCCAGCCTCCGGTGGCGGATGCCGCCGGCCACGCGGCGCCGTTTTCGCCGGCCCGGCCTCTGTCCGCCGCGTCATGACGGCTTCCCCGACACATCTGGTCATCCTGCCGACCTACAACACCGGGCCGCGGCTCCGCGAGGTGGTGACCGAGGTGCGGCGGCACTGGGCGCCGGTCCTGGTGGTGGTCGACGGCAGCACCGACGGAAGCGCAGAGTTCCTGCGCGAGCTCGCGCAGGCCGATGCCCGGCTGACCGTGCTGGTCTTGCCGCACAATTCGGGCAAGGGGGCGGCGGTGCTGGCCGGGGCGCAGGCGGCGGTCGCGCGCGGTTTCACCCATGCCTTGGTGATGGATGCCGACGGCCAGCATCCCGCGGCCAGCATCGTGGAATTCATGGCGGCTTCGCAGCGGCAGCCGGAAGCGCTCGTGCTCGGCCGGCCGGTTTTTCCGGCCAACACGCCCGCGGCGCGCCGACAGGGTCGGAAGCTCAGCATCTGGATCGTACATGTTGAGCTATTAGGCGCAGGCATCGACGATCCGCTCTTTGGCTTCCGGGTTTATCCCCTGGCGCCATTGCTTGCGGTGCTCGGGAAGCAGCACGGGGGCCGCCGCTACGATTTCGACACGGAAGCCGCCGTCCGGCTCGCCTGGGCCGGGGTTCCGCCCGTGAATGTCTCCGCTCCGGTGCGCTATTTCTCTCGGGCGGAGGGCGGGGTGTCGCATTTTCACTATTTGCGCGACAATCTCACGCTGGTCGGGATGCACGTCCGTCTCCTCACCGAGCTGCTGTTCTGGCGCTGGCCGGTGGTGCTGCGCCACCGCCGACGGTGGCGGACGGCGGGCTGGCTGCGGCCGGCCGTGGTGCTCGGCGTGCTGCTCGGGCTGGCCGGTGTCCCGTCGGTCTCGGGTGGCGAGTCCGAATCTCTGGTCGACCCTGCTCACCGGCTCGCGTCCGGGGCGCCCGGCTGGGCCGATCTGGTGGCGGCTTTTGCGCACAAGCCGGATGTCTCCGCCGAATTTGTCGAGCAGCGTTTTTTCCCCTTCAAGAAGGAACCGGTCAGCCTGAAGGGCGAAGTGCGGGTTTCGACCGAACACGGGCTCAGTCTGCATTACACCGAACCGGAAGAACGCGTGGTCGTCATCGACCGGCAGGGCCTGCTGCTGCGCCAGCCCGGCGGGGAGAAGAAGGCGCCGGACGATCCCCGCGGCCGGGTGGTCAACGATGCGCTGCTGCACATTCTGCAGTTCGATTTCGCGGCCCTGTCGGGAAGTTTCGATCTGTACGGGCAGCGGGAAAACGCCGGCTGGACACTGGTGCTCGTGCCGCGAGCCGCGGAACTGGCGCGAATCCTCGGCCGGATCACCGTGGCCGGGGTGGGCGATTCCGTGCGGCACATCGAAATCCGGCGCAGCTCCCGGCAGCAGATTGAGATCCAGATCGAACCGCCGCGGCCCGCGGTTGCCTTCACCGCAGAGGAGTTGAAAAAATATTTCCGATGAAGCCGAGCGCTTACCCGGACCCATGCAGTTGAAGACGATTTCCCTGCGGACTTGCTCTCTTGAAGGTGGAGCCCGACCTCCGGGCGGGCTGATGCGCTCACGCAAGAAAAACCGGCCCGGAGGTCCGGTTCCACTTCATTTCAACCGCAGAAGGGCGCGGGGGCGGACTCGTCCGCCGCAAAATCTTTTTCCAGCGGGGGCCGCAATCTCGCGGGCCGGCCAATGAACCGCCGCCGGCAGTTCATCGGCTGGGGCGTGCTGCTCCTGTTTGCCGTGTTGGGCGCAACCTGGCTGGGGCGGTTGGACTATGCCAAAAAGATTTCCCACGACGTGCTCGATCTGATTCCGGCCGGCGAAACCGCGCCCGAGCTGGCGCTGGTCCGGCAACTAGCCAGCGAGGCCGAGGCCCGCACGATGTTTTTTGTCCTGACGTCGGCGGGCGGCGCGCCGGCTCCGGTGGGCGCGGCCCGCGCGTTCTCCGCCGCGCTCGCGCGCGAGGCGGCGTTCGCCGAGGCCCTGCCCCTGACGGACGCGACCGCTCGCGATGCGCTCGGGCGGGAGTTGTTCATCGGCCGTTTCGCCCTGCTGTTTCCGCGCTGGCTGCATGAGCGGGAAGCGGCGTATGCCGCCACCGGCGGCGCCCCGGGCGGCTTTTCCAACTGGCTGGCGACAGACACCGCCGCGGCGCTGAACCGCTTCCTGGGCACGCCGGAAGCTCTTGCGTTTCAAGAGACGATTCCCTCAGACCCGTTGCTGCTGATGCCCGGGCTGATGGACCGGCTCAAGGACGGTCTCGCGCTGGTGACGCCCGCTGCTGCTGCGGAAACGCCGGGGCCGGGCTTGGTCTGGGCGAAGCTGGCGGCCTCGCCCTTGAGTGAAGCGGGGCAGGCGCCCGCCTTTGCCGCGATTGCCCGCGCCACGACGTCGGCCCAAATCGATTTTCCCGGGTTGGAAATCGCCTATACCGGCGTCAACCGGTTCGCGGCGGCCAGCCGGGCGCGGATCGAGGCGGAAGTGACCTGGTTGAACGCCCTGTCGCTGGCCGCGGTGCTGACGGTGGCCTTCGTCTTCATCCGCGGTGTGCATCGCGGGCTGCATCTGGTACCGGTGGTGCTCCTGGCGGTGCTCGGCGCCTGGGTCTGCACCACGTTCGCGTTCGAGCGGGTGCATGTCCTCGTGTTCGTGGTCGGGTCTCTGCTGTCCGGCGTGGCCATCGACTATGGGTTTTATCTTTTCATGCAGGCTCCCGCGCGACCGGACGAAGATTACTGGGAAAAAGTCCGCCGGCTGGCAAAACCCCTGCTCGCGAGTTGTTTTACCACGGTCGCCGGTTTTGCCCTGCTCCTTTTTTCCGAACTGCCGCTGATCCGCCAGTTGGGCATGTTTGTGGGGGCGGGTCTGCTCTGCGCCTTGGCTGCGGCGGTCGTTTATTTTTCAACGCTGCGCCATCCCTTTCTGGAGACCCGGGCCTTTCGGGGCGGCCAGGGGTTGCCCACCGGCGTGCGCTTGTGGGCGCGCCGCGGCCTGATCGTGCTCTGGCTGGCCGCGCTGCCCGGACTTGCCCGGTTGCAGTGGCGCGACGACATCCGCGAACTGGAGATTCCCTCGGAGGGATTGAAAACCGAGGACGCGCGGATCCGCGCCTTGTTCGGCGAAAAGGACGAGCGCACGGTTTATCTGACTTATGGCGCCGACCTGGCGGAAGCGCGCGAAGCCCTGGGGCGCTTGCAGGAGTGGCTGGCGCAAGCCGGCGGAGGCCGCACCCGGACGATCGGTTTGGGGGACGTGATTCCGACCCGAGCAGAGTCCATCCGGGCCGCGGCTATTGTCCACGAACATCCGGAGTTTGCCGGACAGTTGAAGACCGCGCTGGCCAACGCCGGGTTCGATCCGGGCGGGTTCGAGACGTTCTGGACGGATTTCGGGCGGGCCGGGACCGATCTTGGCGAGGCTGGGTGGCGTGCCGCCGTGGGTTCCTTGCAGGGCAAGCTGGCCGGGCCGTTGGGGCTGCTCCTGCACAGCGGCCAGCCTTTGAGCTGGTTCGTGACGATCGCGAGTGATGCCCCGGCGAATCCGCCGCCGGACACGACGCAGACCGTGGGGGCTGGTCAGCTGCAGACATTGAACCGGGTTTTCAGCCGCTACCGTCAGTCCGCGTTGTGGCTGAGCGCCACCGGTCTGGCGATTGTGGGCTCCGGCGTGTTCCTCACCTACGGCTGGCGCGACGGCGCGCGGATTTTTGCCATTCCCTGCGGGGCCTGCCTCGGGATTTTCGGCCTTTACGGCTGGCTGGGGCAGCCGCTCAACCTGTTTCATTTGCTCGGTGCCTTTCTCGGCGTTTGCCTGACGCACAATTATTCGATCTTCACCGCCACTTCCGCCTACCGTCTGGAGCCGCCACCGGTTTCGGTGCGGATGTCCGCGCTGACGGCCGCGTCGTCATTCGGCGTCCTGGCGCTCAGCGGCATCCCGGTCGTGCGGGCCCTGGGATCGGTCGTGGCCCTGATGGTGATCGCGGCGCTGCTGGTGATCGAGTTCGAGCATCTGTCGGGTCTGGGAAAAAAAACATGAGTCACGGGCTGCACGACGCCTGGCTCAGGACGGTCGCCCGCCGGGGCCGCGGGCGGGCCATGGTGCAGGCTGCGGACGGCCGCGAGGTCACTTTCGCGGAACTCGATGCCCTGGCCACGTCCTGGCTGAACCGCCTCGGGACCGCCCCGCGAGAGCTGCGGGGGCGTGGCGTTGTGTTCGCGGTCCCGAACGGCCTCCGGTGGCTCGAAATTTTCCTCGGCCTGCTCAAAGCCGGCGCGGTGGCGGTGCCAATGGACTCCGCCGAGCCTCCCTTGGCGCAGCGCCGGCTCGCCGAGTCGCTCCGCGCGGGATTTTGGTGGAGCGGGGACCGGCTGATCCCGCTGGCTGGCGCCCGGCGCTATCGCGGCGCGGAAATCAGCCTCGTCAAGGTGACCTCGGGCACGACGGGCCAGCCGCGGCCGCTGGTTTTCACGGCCCCGCAGCTGCTGGCGGACGCCCGGCAGATCGCGTCCACGATGGGCATTCGGGCGCGGGACTTGAACTACGCGCTCATTCCTTTCGGTCATTCCTACGGCCTGGGCAACCTCGCGTTGCCGCTGATCGTGCAGGGGGTGCCGGTGGTGTGCGCGTCGGCCGCGCTGCCCGCGGCGATTGAGGCGGATTTTGTCCGGTGGCGGCCGACGGTGTTTCCCGGCGTGCCGCCGGTATGGCGCGCGCTGGCCGGATCGGAGGTCAGGCTGGACAGTTTGCGGCTGGCGATTTCCGCCGGCGCGCCATTGCCGCCGGAGGTGGCGCGCGATTTTGCGGCGCGATTCGGTCGCCGGCTGCACAGTTTCTACGGCTCGAGTGAGACGGGGGGGATTTCCTACGATGCGAGTGGTGCGATGACCCTCGCCGGCGGCGTAGGCCGGGCGTTGCGCGGGGTAAAACTTACGCCGCTGGGCGGGCAGAGGCTGCAGGTGCGGAGTGCGGCCGTGTTCACCCGGGACAATTCGAAGCGGGCCGGCCGACAGGGCTGCTGGGTGATGCCTGACCGCGTGAGGATTGAAGCGAAGGGGGCGCTCACCCTGTTGGGACGACGGGGCCGGACAGTCAAAGTTGGCGGCCGGCGACTCGATCTGGGCGAGGTGGAGGCGGCGCTGAAGCGTCTGGCCGGAGTGCGCGACGTATGGGTGGGAGTGGGCGGAAGAGGAGAACCCGTGCTCGGCGCAGCGGTCGCGGCCGAGCGCGTGCCGGCGGAACTTCGGGCGGAATTGTTGACCGGGCACGCGGCGTGGAAGATCCCGCGCAAACTGGTGGCCCTGGCGGCGTTTCCGGTGACCGCTCGCGGCAAGACCGACACGCGGGCCCTGCAGGCGATGGTTTTTGGCGGCTGATACGGATGCATGCGGTTGCCGGTTCGTAAACCCGGTAGGTGGCGGGCTGGTCCCCTCACTTATTGATGTGCGGAAAGCGCGCAATCTACTTCCGCCTGTCCGCTCCGAACTCTCCAAGACCAAACCAAAGTGTGAACTGCCTGAGTCCGGATGGGGACGCCGCTTCAGCGATCGGTCAACACCGCCTCGATCTCGACGAGGAGATCGGCGCGGCAGACGTCCGCCTGCAAAATCTGGATCGTATCGCCCGGTTGCAGCAATTCGCGCTGCAGGCGGCGCTGGACCGGAGCCAGGTCGGTCGCGCGGCGCAGGTAGACTTTAAAGGCGCGGTGGGTGGATCCCGCGCCCAGGTTCGGGCCGGCCCCGGCGGTCGCGGCGATGGTCTGCAAATTCTCGAACGCGAGGGTCAGCTGGCCATCGCAATCACCGGCAGCCATCGTTTGGTGGCCGGTGATGGCGGCCGTGCCGGAGATGAAGATCTGCCGGCCGCCGTCGCCGGCGACGCTGGTGGCGCGGGCGAAACTGGGGGAGCGCGGACCGTATTGCGGCGGGTATTCAAAGGCTGGCACCTGCCGGGGATTCTCGAAATGCAGCGGCGCGGTTTCGCCGGCCAGAAAACCGAGGGCCAGCGGTCCGGAGGCGGTTCCGACGGCCGACGCCGCGGGCAGCAATTTCTTGAAGCCGGGCCCGAACCGCTGTTCGAACGCGAGCGAACGTCCGCGGCAGAAAAGCCGGTAATTTTCCAGATTGCGGTTCTGCGCGTTGATCAGCGGCACATAATTCCAAATCCGATACAGGTGGAGTCCGCGGGTGGCCGCAAAGAGGCCGGCATAGAGCTCTCTCGTGGCCGCCTCGAGTTCGCGGCCTTCCGGGGCGACCGCAAAGCCGGCCCGCCGGCCGGGCGCCTCGAACAGGATGAATTCGCCGACGGTGCGCGGAGCTTCCGCGTTCGCGAGCAGAAGTTCGTCGGCGGGCCCGGCCAGGAGCGGCAGGGAAACGCCCAACACCGTCTGCAGGCCGCCGTTCCGGGCCGGGCCGGTGGAGGAGCTGCCGAAGACCACCGCGCAGGCTGCCGGGGTGGATACGGTCCCGCGGGTCATGTTAGCATAAAACCCCCAACCAGGACGCTAGCAAAACCCGGGCACAAGCGATGGGTAGGGGTGTCCATGTCGGGGAAAATTGCAGGCCACAGGGGGCTAGCAAGCCGAATTTCCCACCGGTCCGCCTTGAACCCGGGGCTGACGGCGGCGCAAAACAATGCTGCCGGGTCCTCTCCGCCGCCCCAGTGCAGGAACGGTTCCAGGTGAACTCGGCAAGACTTATGCACTCGAGACGGATTTCCCTGCGAACTTGCGCTTTTGGAAGGCAGAGCCTGACCGGGCCCGGCCCGGAGCGACCGGTCCCACCCCAGATCATTTCAACTCAGCTTTTGGCTCAGACAAAATCGCAGAGCGCGGCGAGGCCGGCCGCGGAGCCTTCGCGCTGCCAGCCGTCGAGCTGGGCCTGGTCCTTGAGCTGCTGGCCGCGGCCGCGGGTTACGACGGCGAAGGCGCTCTGGCACTCGGGCAGGGCGGTCATGTCGCCCCAGAGCTTTTCGAATTGCGTAACCGGGTACACGTCCTCCTGGCCGTGGCCCCACCGTTTCTTCACATCCTTCAAGGTCACATAGGTGGGCAGGCGGGCGGCGAGCCGGCGCACGGCGTCGGCGCAGCGGGTCGGGTCGGCGAGGTCGCCACGCTGCAGGCCGAACAGAGCGAGGAGACGGTCGATATCCAGCCAGCAGGTGTTCGTGTTGTAATAGGTCAGGGCAAACTCGTCCGACTCGCGGGGCAGGGCGAGGCCCTCGACGAGGCGCAGGCGGCCGTTGACGCGCGCCAGGCCGCCGCCGTGATCCTCGATGCGGCGGGTGATGACCTCCCAGCCCAGGGCGGCGCCGGTGTCCTGGAACCAGCCGATCGTGGCGGGATCGGCGGTCGCGCCGAGCGTGTCGATGTTGTGGACCAGGAGCGTGCGCAACTGCGGACGGGTGGCGAGCAGCCGCGCGAGCACGCCGTTCTTGAGCAGGTTGGGAATTTCGAACCAATGCCCGACCGGGTGGAGGCATTGTTCGGGCAGATTGTCGGTGTAGTCGGAGCCCTCGCCGGTCTGGCGCGCCCAGTTGGTCAGGGCCGCGCGCACGCTGTCGCGCATCTTTTGTTTCTGTTCGTCGAGTTTTTGCTGGGCCGTCTCCTCCCAGGCGAACTGCAGGTCGCGCACGGTCGGGACCAGCCGCAGGCCGATGGATTTCCCCGGGGAAACCAGGACGTCGCGGTCGAAGGAGTCGGCGGCGACCGCGCGCAGCATCTGCACGATGGGGGCGTGCGTGAGATGACTGGTGGTAAAGACGTGGGGGACGGGCTGGCCGGCCAGACGGCCGGTGCGGCGCGTCTTGGCGAGGTGCATCTCGATGAAGCTGCGGTGATGGCCGGCGAACTTGGCGAACGGGTGGAGGCCCTTCACGACCCCGGCGCCCTGCGTCCAGCGGCTGCCGACCCCCGCGGCGTAGGTGACGATGGCGACCTCGCCCCGGCGCAGGGCTTCCTCGCCGGCGGCACGGAGCCGCGGGTCGAGCCGGCTGGCGTCGGTCAACGCGTCGCGCGGAGCGTCCTCGATCCGGGTGTCGGCGGGCAGGCGGTTGAGGGCGAGGCCGAGGCGGCCGGTGCGCAGGTCGGCCCGGATCTGTTCGTGCTGGGCGGAGTCGAAGCCGTTTTCGGCGAGGAGCTGGGGCAGGCGCGACCGGGCGTCGGGGGCGGCCTGAGCGGAGGCCGCGGGCTGGTCGAGCAGCGAGGTAAAGACGGCGGTGAAGCGCGCTTCGGTGGCCGCGGCGATCTTGAACTGCTGCACGTCGGCCTGTTCGCGCGGGGTGAGCGCGGCCGGGTCGCGCCGCAGACTGGCGGGCAGGACGGCCTCGTAGAATCCGACCGGAAGCAGCGCGCGCGCGCCGCGCAGGAGATCCGCGACGGAGCCATTTTCATTGATGGCGAAATCGTAGACCACGGGATCCATCGCGAAGGGCAGGGCCGGCTCGAGTTCGCGTTTCGTGGTGAGCATGATCTCCTGCAAACGCTGCTGCGCCTCGCGTTTGCGTTCCGGGGCGAAAATAAATCCCATGCCACCGCCCGACATGCCGCCCAACATCCAGAAGCCCCAGAAATCCGCCCCGAAGGCTTCGCGGGCGCGGGCGACGAGCCGCTCGGTGTAGAGGTTGCTCACCCAGGGAATCATCGTTTGCAGCGGGCCGGTGAAGTTGGCCTCCAGAGCGCGGCCCAGTCCGCGCACGTCGCCGGCGGCGAGCAGGCCCAGGATGGTGTCGAGGGTGGCGACGGCCTGCCGCCGCGCCTGCCATTCGGGGGCGCTGCGCAGCAGGTATTTCTCGGTGGCCATCTCGAGGATCGGGCCGACGTTTTGCGCCATGCCGCCGTGGACCAGCAGCAGCGACTCCTGCAGCCGGGCGCGGGCGGCCGACGAAATCCGGTCCAGCCCAAGCAGCGTGTGGCGCGGCAGCAGGCGTCCGCGGCTGAGGCCGTGCTCGGGGTCGCCGGGGCCGGCGACGGTGCCCTCGATCAGCTTGATGCCCGGCCAGAGTCCGCCGGAATCCTGCCAGCCGCCGCCGGAGCCCCCGATCCACTCGCCGAGAATCGCGCGGGCGGCGACGACACGCCGCTCACTTTCCTGCATGGGTCCTTCGAGAGCGGCGATCTGTCCGGTGGCGCGCATGCAGGCGCCGATGAGCGCGCCGAGGAGATTGGTCGAGACCGCGAGGCGCGAGCCCTTGGGGATGCGGTTGACGTTGCTGACCAGCTCGAATCCGCGGCCGGGACCGAACACCCGGGCCAGCAGGTCGGCGAGCGAGGTGCCCGAGCGCTCGATGCCCGGCGGCACGATGCCTGCGGCGATGATCGCGGCCTTGAGCAGGCCGAGATAGTCCCGGGCGAAGTCGAAAACATCGTCGAGCTGCGCCAGCACGGCGCTGGCGCCGAGATCCACGCTCGTGAGCCGGATCACCGGTTCGTCGATGACGCGCAGGTACGCCTCCACGGGCGGGCGGGGTGCGGGATCGCGGCCGTGGAGGCCCAGGTCCACCGAAATGTTGAGCACCCGGGCGCCTTCCGGAAAATCCATGCCGAGGAAAAAGATGTCGCTCCAGCCGCAGTGGGTGAGGTCCATGCGGACGGGGGTGAGTTCGCGCAGGACCGGGAATGGGGCGTTCACTCCGTCGCGGGCGAGGAGCTCGGGGCGGATGCGCAGCGCCTGGTCGAGCGGGTGGCCGAGGCGGAACATCCAGGCGTTGCCGCGGGTGGAGCGCACGGTGCGGCGGACCTGGTCGGCGAGGGTCTGGAAAGCCAGGGCGTAGTAGGCGGCGGCGAGGGCGCTCGAGATGGTTTCGTTGGCGCCGGTCTGGTCGAGTTCGCGTTGAAAATGCGAGATGGCCTCCTCGAAACGGCGTTCGAGCAGAAAGCGGTGGCCGGCGTAGGGCACGCGGCCTTCGCGCGGGTAGACGGGAAGCGCCGGCAAGTGGAAGCGATGGATGGCGCTGAGGAAGAACAGCGCCCGCACGCGGCGGTAGAGGTTGGCCTCGCTCCGGCGAAAGACCTCGAGTTCGGCGCAGGCGGCGAGGAGTTCGGCGGCGGAACGGCCGGCGCACCAGGCTTCCAGGGCGACGTCGCGCTGCTCCGGCTCCGTGGAAGTGATGAGGTCGGTCAGGCGCAGGCTCATGACTGGCCGCTGCCGGGGTGGGCGAGGAGTTCAACGATCTGGGTCAGCACGAGATCGCGATCGCGGCCGGCCAGCGAGAGGGCGAGCTGGGCCAGCAGGAGGCCGTAGCGCGAGCCGATGTCGTAACGGCGACCGGCAATCGTGAGCGCCAGATAGCGCCGGCGCACGGCCATGGCGTGGAGGGCGGGAGAAAGCCCGAGACCGGCGTCCGGGGCGGCGGCCCGCTGAGCCTCGAGGAGATCGAAAACCTCGGTATCGAAGGCGTGCAACCCGAAGAAACACAGGTAGTGGCCCGCGCGCAGGCCGGGGACGATCAGCTCCTGTTCGGCGATCGTGGGGGTGGGTTTTTCCAGGACGGATTCGATCTGGTAGAGCTGCTGGTTGCCGGGAACAAGTTTTCCACCCACCGTGCCGTAGGAGGTGAGCTGGCTTTCGTGCGTGGGTTGGACGGCGGAGACCGGGGCGTTTTCCGCCGCCGCGGTTTCGAGGAGCTGCCGGGCGCAGCCGGTGGCGGACTGGCTGATGTGCAAATGGTCGCCGACGAGATGCAGAAATGATTCGTCGCCGCAGAATTCGCGACCCAGGAGGATGGCGTGGCCGTAGCCCCGGGCTTCGGCCTGCGGCAGGAAGCGCACGCGGGCGCGGAAAGGTCCGCAGGCCGCGCCGTAGCTGACCTCGTCGCCGGGGCAGACCACCAGGCCGAATTCCTCGATGCCGGCCTCGGCCGCCTCGGCCAGGATGATCTGGAGCGCGGGTTTCGGTTCGCCGTCGCGGTCCACCAGGGTTTGGAGGGGCAGGGTGCGCTGGCGGGGATTGGCGGCCGTGACGAGGGCTTTGCGGATTTTCATGGAGCGACGCGGAGATCGTTGCAAGGAAGCGGACCGATTCAATCGGAAATCCCCGGGGAACGCGATCCCGGGCAAGGATTGACGCAAACCGCAAAGTGGATTCGCTTGACCCCCCATGTCGAAAGCTGCCTCCAGTCGGAAGAAAAAGGCCCGGCCCGTGCGCGTGCTGGCAGGCACGGTGTTCATCACCCGGCAGGTGCATTTCAACTCGGCCCACCGGCTTTACAACCCGACCAAAAGCCTCGCTTGGAACCAGAAGCAGTACGGGCTCTGCACCAATCCGCACTGGCACGGCCACAACTACGTGCTGGAGGTGACTGTTCGCGGCCAGCCCGACCTACAGACCGGTTACATTATAGATCTCGGCCGGCTCAAGCGCATCCTGCACAAGGCCGTGGTGGACAAATGCGATCATCACAATCTGAACGACGAGGTGGATTTCCTCCGCGGCGTTATTCCCTCCACCGAAAACCTGGTCATCGCGTTCTGGCGCGAGATCGCCCCGTTGATCCCGGCCCCGGGGCGGCTGCATTGTGTGCGGCTGTACGAGACGCCGCGCAACTTCGCCGAATTCTTCGGCCCGGACGTCACCTGAAATTTGCCTGACGGTTCTGTAACCCCGGCGACCGCTTCCGCATCCAAGGCGCATCCATGAAACCAATGTATCTCCACCGTTCGAGCTGCGGCCAGCAGCCACCGATCAAACGCAGCTACGACAAGAAGTTCAAACCGTCCGCGGCCTACCGGGCCACGCTGCCGGACATGATGGAGGTGGCGCACGAGGCCATCCAGGGGGCCAACGTGCCCATCCAGCAGGTGGGAATCCACAATTTCAAGCTGCCCCTCAAGTACCGCACGAAAGCCGGCAAGATCCTGACCCTCGAAACCAGCGTGACCGGCACCGTTTCCCTCGAAGCCGAGCTCAAGGGCATCAACATGAGCCGCATCATGCGCTCGTTCTACGACCACAAGAACGGCGTCACCACCGGCGAATGGATGGGCAAGATTCTCAAGAGCTACCTGCGCAACGTCGACAGCAAGGACGCGCGGCTGAAGCTCGCATTCTCCTATCCCATGCTCCGACAGAGTCTGCGCAGCGGGCTGGAGGGCTGGCAGTTCTACGATGTCGCCTTCGAGGGCGTGATGACGCGCGACGGGCGTTACCGGCGTTTCGTCCATTTCGATTTCGTCTATTCCTCGGCCTGCCCGTGCTCCGCCGAGCTGGCCGAGCACGCGCGCGACCTGCGCGGGGCCTACGGCGTGCCGCACTCGCAGCGCAGCAAGGCGCGCGTGACCCTGGAGGAGGCCGAAGGCCGCAAAATCTGGATCGAGGACATCCATGCGCTCTGCCTCAAGGCCCTGCAGACCGAGACCCAGGTGATGGTTAAGCGCGAGGACGAGCAGGCCTTCGCCGAGCTCAACGGTGCGTATCTGAAGTTCGTCGAGGACGCGGCGCGGTTGTTGTACCGCGTGTTCGACGCGGAAAAGCGGATCGTCGATTTCCGGATCGCGTGCTCGCACCTCGAATCGCTGCATTCGCACGACGCCGTGAGCGTGATCTGCAAGGGCGTGCCGGGCGGCTTCACCGCGGACTTCATGGACTTCGGTTCGTTGCTGTGCTGACTTGATCTTACCCGGAATCTCCGGAGAATCTTCGTGCGGCCTCCCCACGCGAGGCGAAGGATCCGGACCGAGGCCCCAGCGGGCCCGCCGGGGGGATTCCTCGCCTTCCCGGGGGAATCACCCCTCGCCGCGCTCCATGATCAAACAAAAATCGGGCCTCTCGCATTCAAAATCGCCACTGGTGCTCGTCACCGGCGCCTCGCAGGGAATCGGAGCGGTGATCGCCACCGTCTTTGCCGCGGAGTTGCCGGGTGTGCGCCTGGTGCTGGTCGCCCGCAGTCGGAGGAATCTGACGGCGGTGGCGCGCCGCTGCCGGCAACTCGGGGCCGTGGCTGAGGCCTTTCCCTGTGACGTGAGCCTCGCCGGACCCGTGGCGGCTCTGGCCAGGGAGGTGAAAACCCGGTTCGGGACGGTGGACGTGCTGATCAACAATGCGGGCAAGTTTCTTTTCGCGACCTTTCTCGGGACCAGCACTGCCAACTTCGACGCGCAGCATGCCGCCAATTTGCGGAGCATGTTTCTGGTCTCGAAGGCGTTCGTGCCCGCCATGGTGCGGCGGGGGCGAGGCGATGTGTTCAACATGAGTTCCATCGCGGGGCGGCAGGTCTATCCGGAGGGAGCGGCGTACTGTGTCGCGAAATTCGGCGTCACCGGCCTGACCGCCGTGATGCGGCACGAGTTGAAAGGCCGGGGCGTGCGCGTGTGTGGGGTTTTTCCCGGGGCGACCTGGACGCCGTCTTGGGAAAGGTCCGGGCAGACGCCCGGGCGTCTGATGCCGGCCGAGGATATTGCCCATGCGATGCTGGCGGCGTACCGGATGAGCCGGCGCACGGTGGTCGAGGAAATCCTGCTTCGCCCGCAGCTGGGCGATGTCTGATTTCGCCGACGGGGCGGGAACGGGCGCTTGGATCGCCGATGCGGGAAAAAGTTCCCCCGGTGTATTTTTTTTGGATTTGCGCTTTTTAAAACGGCACCTGCGGCGGAGGTGTTGGTCAACTGAGCTTCATGACTACGTCGAATGCCTTCGCTTTTGTCGTCACCGGGCTGGTGATGTATCTGGCGCCCGGAGTCTGGCCCGATTTTTTTCAACCCCATGGCCTGGATGGCGCGAACACCAGCGCGTTGTGGCTCGCGGTCATGTCGCCGGTCCACGCGGGGATCGGTTTGTGGCAGGTCTTTTGCAATGAAGTCCGTCCGCTCTGGCAGCTGGTGATCGAGTGGGAGCCGGCCTCGGTGGTGCCGAATCTGCAGCCCATGCTGTCCGAATATTGAGCGGATTTTGATGCAAGGGAACGGGCCTTGGGCTCGTTGCCGGCCCGGTCATTCTGCCGCGGGGCGGCGTCGGCCCTGTCTGCCGCGCGTCGCATACCGTTCGAAGCGGGTCGGCTCTTTCGTCGGGCGCAGCCAGGATCATGCATTTGGGAATGATTTCCCTGCGAACTTGCTCTGTTGGAAGGTGGAGCCCGACCTCCGGGCGGGCTGAGGCGGTCACGCCGGGAAAACCGGTGACGGAGGTCCGGTTCCACCTCAGTTCACGTGCATGATCCTGGGTCAGAGCTGGCGGACCCGCCCCGGCGCGCGTCAGGCCTCGCCAAGGCTGCGCGGGTCGGCTTCGAGCTCGTTGCAGGCGCAGAGGAACGAGGCGGCGCTCCACGCCTGGAACGCCTTGCCCATCGGCCGGCCGGTCTGGCCGTGCGCCCATTCGTTGAACTCCCATTCCTGATCGCGGCCGAGTTCGTTGAGCTGCGCGAGACGGACGAGTTCGCGACAGGCGACCTCGTGAAACCCGAGGCGGTGGATGAAGCGCACCCACAGGCCGCCGATGAAGGGCCAGATGCCGCCGTTGTGGTAGTGATGCGGGAGGTTAAGCAGATTGACCGTGTAATAGGCGCGCCAGTCGGGATCGCCGGCTTGCACGACGGGATAGAGGTTGGCCACGGGCCAGGGCTGATTGATCCCGACGCCCCACATGAACCGGAAGGCGGTGCGCGCGCGTTCCAGATCGAGCACGTTCAGGAGGAAAGCGAGAATGTTGCCGTAGGTGTCGCAGCGCCAGTTGAACGCAAACGGCGTGATCTCCGCGAGCAGGTACTGGGTGTCGCCCAGGCCGGTCTGCCGGTCGGCAAATCGGTTCTGCTCGACGGGCTGGGCACCCGGATCGGATTTTGTGGTGGGCCAGAAAATGTCGAGCACGCGGCTGCGAATGCGCTGCGACCAGCGCAGGTAGTCCGCGGCCCGGGCCGTCTGATCCATGAATTCGAGCATGCGGCCGTAACAGACGTTGGCGCGGAACCACAGGACCTCGTCGTAGAGCACGTTGTAGCTCCGGCCGAAAAGGTCGGTCCAGTCACCGGCCTCGGGAATTTCGAGCAGGCCGTCGTTGTTGCTGTCGTGGGCGCTGAGCCAGTTCATCACGGACTGAAGCCGGGCGGCATGCCGGTAGAGAAGCGAGTGGTCACCCGTCCGCACGGCGTAGCTGTGCACGGCGATGATCAGCCAGAGGCCGCTGTCGATGGAGGCGATGCTGCCGACCCCGGAGTAGTCCGGCTGGCCGTCCTCGAGCCGAACGCTCGCCGGAATCTGTCCGGTCGGCGAGGTCGCCGCCAGGAGCGTCTCCAGCGTGCGCAATCCGGCCGCGCGCACCTCCTCATCATCGATGTGCAGGGTGCTCCAGACGGTGAACGCACCGTCGCGCGCCCACACGCCGCGGTAGTTGGCGTCGGTGCCGGTCACGGTGTTGTCGCCGGCTGAACAGGCGGAGAAACCCCGCGGGGTGATGTTTTTTTGCAGGGCGAAGAGCGCCTTTTCGTAGGCGGTGGTGACGAAGACCTTTTCCTTGTCGCTGAGCGAGCCGAGCTTGGTGCCACTGAAAAGCATGCGGAAACCTGGCGTCATGTCGGCCCGCTTGACCCGCGTTTTTTCCTTGGTCGGTACCACTGAAACCACCCCGAAGTGGCAGAGCCCGTCGAGCACGCCGTCGGCCAGAATGTTGCGCGAGCTGTAGGTGGGCGTGTCGACCGTGGCTTCGTAGAGTTCGGGCAGCGCGTTTTCGACCACGATCCCGCGGACGCCGGGCAGCCGGAACATGCTGGCGTCGTTGGCGGTGTCGCCGGCGACGAGCACGGTATCGAACGGCACGTCCAGGCGCGCGCACAGCCAGCGCAGCGCTCCGCCCTTCGTCGCGTGGCGCGGCAGCACGTCGAGATCGCGGGCGCTGGAGTAGACGAGTTTCACGCCGAGGCGGGCCTCGGCGAGCTGGCGCCGGAGCTCCCGAATCGTTTCCGGGGTGGCGCGCTCGAGAAACCAGCTGGACTTGAATTCGAGCTGAAACTCGTCGGGTTGCGGCCGGACGCCGGGGAATTTGCCGACGACCTCGCGCACCCGGGCCAGGTCCCAGCCGGCGGCGAGGTGCTCCCGCAGTTCCTCGAGCACGCGTCCGGCCTGGACATCGTAGACCTGGGTGCCGACGCCTCCGATATAGTAGTCGGCGGCCGGCAAGGTTCCGTCGTCGACGAAGCGCCGCAGATCGTCCAACAACCGGCCGCTGTTGTAGACCAGGAGCGGGCGCGTCTCGCGCGGCAGGGCTTCCCAGGCGGTCTTGAACCGTTGGGTCGACTCGGGATTGCCGAGCAGGGTCCCGTCAAGATCGGCGCTGAACAGCCGGACGGGAGCGGGCAGCGGCGGGTTCGAACTCATGGCGGGAGCTGGTGGCGGCGGGATCACCGAAAAGAAATTTCAACCGGTTCAGTCCCCATCGTTCCACGGTTCGTCCCACTCGTTTTCCGAAAAAGCGAGCGCGGTCGCGCGCTCCTCGATGAGACTGATGAGCTGCTGGGCGATGCCGGTCCAGGTGAAGAGACTGCGCGCCTTGTGCGCCCCCATGCGCGCCAGACGCTGGGAAAGCCGGGGATGCCGGAGCACCTTGACGATGGAGATGCCCAGGTCCTCCTTGTCGAACGAGTCGGCATAAAGGGCGTGCCGGCCGAAGGTGACGGCCCGGTAGAGGCCGCCATGGGTGGTGACGACGGTCGGGGTGCCGCAAGCCATGGCCTCGATGGCCGTCATGCCAAACGGCTCATAGCGGCTGCTGAGCACAAACACATCGGCAGCGCGATAGTAGTCCGCGAGATCGGCATCCGCCACGTAGCTCCCGAATTTCACCCGCTCGGTCAGGTTTAATTCCGCGACCCGGGCCTTGAGTTCAGCGAGAAGTTTTTTCTCGTCGGCCTTCATCTCGGTGCCCCCGACCGCGAGGTACAGCATGGCGTCCTCGATGCGCGAGGCGACGAGCGTGAAGGCGTCGATGAGCAGGTCGTAGCCCTTGTTCTGGGCGAGCCGGCCGAGGGCGAGCACGACCTTGCCGGCGAAGTCGAGGCGCGGGCGGATGGTCTGGCGCGAGGCCGAGCTGACCGGGAAGAAGCGGTTGTCGTCGTAACCCGGCGGAATCATGCTCACCTGCGGCTCCGGCACGCCGTAGTCCCGCACGATCATGTCGAGCTGGTCCGGAGTGGTCGCGACGACCTGCCGGCAGGCGTGGTAGAGATCCCGTTCGTGCCGGATGCGTTCGGTGAAGTTGTATTTCTTTTCGAAATTGGCCGCGTCCTCCGGGGCGTCGTGTTCCATGAGTTGTTTTTTCCAGAGTCCGAGCGAATGCGGCGTGTGCACATGCGGCACGTCCAGTGCCTCGGCCAGCCGCTGCGTGGCGTAGCCGGCGTCCCAGTAGTGGCTGTCGAAAAACTGGTATTTCAAGCCGTGGCGCTGGATGAAGCGCAACGCGTGCTCCGCCCATTCGTCGAGATGCAGGTGGAGATACTCCTTGCCGATGAACTTTCTCCCGCCGCAGGGCATGCGGATGATGCGCACATGTTCGCTGACCGTCTCCACCTCGGGCTGGTCCTCGAAACGGCGCGTCCAGATGTCCACCTCGTAGCCGAGCTGAGAGAGTTTCCGGGAGAGTTCGAGGACATAGACGACCTGGCCGCCGGTGTCGGCCGCTCCGAGCGGCGGCTGGGCGGCAACGTAGCCATGGGTCGAGACCATCCCGATGCGCTGGAGGGAGGAGTCGAGGTTGAGCTGCTGCGCGGGGCGCGACCGGAGGGATTGTTTCAGGTAGCCGAACCAGCGGGAAAAAAGACTGGGCTTGGGCATGGCGGTGACGGGTTGTGCATCCGGGCCCGGTTTTGCCGGGGCGCAGTTGGCGTGGTGCGCCGGGGAGGCCAGCGCGACTGACGCCGCCCACAGCGTCCTGTTGCAGGTGCAGTGAAGCTAAAGCGCAGGGCGCGAACATGCGCGACCCCAAGAAATGGACAGGTTTGCGGCCGGGAGGTGCCCAACTATTCCCACAGCTTTGGCAGACCGCCTGTCACAAAAAGCGCCGGGTCCCACGACCAGGTTTTCCCGCACGGGGGCAACGAGCGCCAATCCTGCAGGCCGTTGGCAAAACTCATCCGGGCTCGCAGAAGATCGGGCCGGGTGATCACGCCGGTGAGGTGGCCGGCCTGGTCGAGGTGATCCGTGTGACCAGCCGCCCGATGGTCAGGCCTTGGACCAGAATCGAAAACACGACCAGCACATAGGTCATGGCCGGCACTACTTCACGCTGCGGGCTGGCGGGGGGCGACAGTGCCAGGGCGACCGAAATGCCGCTGCGCAGACCGCCCCAGATCATGATGACGATCGGTCATCATCTCGCTCCCGTGGATCGGGATCATCGGTCGCCACGAAGATCGTGAGCAGAAAAAGAATGAGCGTTACGGGAATCATGGTGGGGAGGTTGGCGTGCCGGGCGGAGTTCGCGAGACGGGTGCCTGCGGGAGTGCGGTGCGATCCCGCGTCTTGGGGGCGACAAGGGAATCGCCCGGCCGTTGGGCCATTTGCAAAATCGGCCGAGAGGTCAGCCTTGACTGCCGGGTGATTTGGCGGAGCTGTCCGGTCCCTTGCCTTCGGTGTCGCACCAAGGTGGACGGGGCCAGTCGCCAAAGCGGCGGCGCATTTCCTCGCGCATCTTGACGCGCTGCTCGGGGTCGAGTGATTCCCAGTGCCTGGTCATCATGCGCTCGCGGAAGTGTCCGCCCAGGCGCCGGCCGCCGCAAGGCCAGCTGCCGAAGAGGATTCTGGCCAGCAACAACAGGCCGAGCGCCTGCCAGTAAGTGATGGTTTTCACCGCGAGCACATCGGCCAGCACGTCATTCCAGAGCGCGTGAACCACGAAGGTGAGAACGGTCAGGAAGGCGAGCACGGCCAGCGGGATCAGCAGGCGAAGACGGCGGCAATGGGAGTCGGTATTCATGGTGGAAAGGGATCAGTGGTTGGAGGGGGAAAGGAATTCGGCGCGCAGCGGTTCGAGGCGATCGCGCAGGTGCAGGACGGCGTAGCGTTTGCGGGCGAGCAGGGTGTTCGCGTTTTCGCCGGTGAGAGCGGCGATGTCCTGAAACGACATCGCGTCGAACTCGTGCCACACGAAAACCTGCCGCTGTTCCTCCGGCAGCTCGGCGAGCGCGGCGTGCAATTGTTCCCAAAACTGGTGGTGCAGATGCTCCGTTCGCGGCGTCCGGTCATCGCGCAACAAGAACCCCGCAAAATCGAATCCGTCCTCCCCGGCGTCGGCGGCCATCGCCTCCAGCGAGGCCATCGGCGGCTTCCGATAGCGGTCGATGATCCGGTTGCGGGCGACAGTGTAGAGCCATGCGCTCACCTGCTGGATGGGCCCGGCCTCGAGAGTAACGATGAGCTGCTGCCAAACCTCCTGGGCAACGTCCTCCGCATCGGCGTCGGTCGGCACGCGCGGCCGGATAAACCGCATGAGCCGCTGTCCCATGTCATGAACGGCCTGGGAGATGCGCTTTTTCTGGTCGGTGCCCATGAAATTCGGAATCTGTTGGACTTCGTCCATTCCTCTGTTGAGACGAACAAGGGCGGGATATATTGTAATTTGCTTCGAACTCGCACTCAAGACGCCATGCGTCACGCAGTCCTGAACCCGAGGGCCCGCAATTTCCGAGATGAGGCAATGCTTCCAGGCCGGTTGCGGGAGCGTCTTCGCGGGTAACCAACCCGGCCGCTGCTCGAATCGGCGGAAACCTGATTAGGACGTCTTTTCTGCTGGTCGAATGCATCCATGCGCGAGGGAGATGCGTAATTCAAAGGCTCACTTATTGAGACTCGCATAACAGCCTGACACGGTTTCCGTCGCCGCCGCGAAATTTGGAGGACCCGTCTTCCGACGGGCCGCGGTCCGTCCGGAGACGGACCCTCCATCCGGCCAGTGCGTCAGTCTGGTACGCGAGTCTCGGTAGATGCCCAAATCCTCGTCAACGCTCGCAGTACACATCACGAACGATGCCCCTTCGCAGGATCCTTTGGTTCACCCTCATCGCTTTGTCGGGACTCCGTTTGCTGGCTGGGGATGCCGGAAACGCTGACGCGATCGCCGCGCAGGTGGTCCCCCTGGACCAGTTTACAGTGGAGGGGCGCACCACCGACCTGGTGGGCGAAGCGACAACACCCTCCGAAGGTTTCGTGGGCCAGGTTGAACTTTCCGAACGACCATTCCTGCGGCGCGGCGAATTGCTGGAGGTTATCCCCGGCGTGGTGGTCACGCAGCATTCTGGCAGCGGCAAGGCCAACCAGTATTTTCTCCGCGGCTTCAATCTCGATCACGGCACCGACTTTGCGACGACCGTCGACGGGATGCCGGTCAACATGCGCTCCCATGCGCACGGCGAGGGCTATTCGGACCTGAATTTCATCATTCCCGAATTGGTGCAGAACATCGCCTATCAAAAAGGTCCGTACGCCGCGGAGAACGGTGACTTTTCCGCCGCGGGCGCCGCCCAGTTTCATCTGGTCGACGAGGTGCCGCGCGGGTTCGTCAAGGTCGAAGCCGGCGAACACGATTTCTTCCGTTTCGTCGCCGCGGATACGATCAGGGAGGCAGACCACGCCGCGACGGTATTCGGGATTGAGGCGTCTTATGAAGACGGCCCCTGGGTGCTGCCCGAGCATTCCGAGCGCTTCAACGGATACGTGCGGCAGACCTGGAGCAGCGGCACAAACAATTTTGCCCTGACCGCGTTGGGCTACCATGGGCGCTGGCAATCGACGGATCAGGTTCCCGAGCGGGCGATCACTGAGGGAACCATTTCGCGATTCGGCACCATCGATCCCACCGACGGCGGGATGAGCGACCGGGCCAGTCTCTCGTTCGATTGGACCTCAAGCGCCGGGGGTGGCACGACGCACGTCAACCTCTACGCGGTTTACTATCACCTGAGCCTGTTCTCCGACTTCACCTACTTTCTCGACGACCCGGTTCACGGCGACCAGTTCAACCAGCTGGACCGACGGGGTGTTTTCGGAGGCAGCGCGGAACGGACCTGGACGGGAGACTTCGCGAATCGCAAAATCGACGCGGCCGTTGGGCTTCAGGTTCGTGAAGACGTTGTCCGCCTTGGCTTGCACCACACCGAAGCGCGCGAGCTGATCGAGGTGATCCGCGACGACGACGTCAACGAAGCCAGCGTGGGAATCTACACCAAGGGCACGATGCACTTGAACGACTGGTTCCGCGCCGAAACCGGCATCCGGGATGATCTCTACAGCTTCGACGTGACGAGCAGCAACCCGCTCAATTCAGGCAACCGCACCGCCAGTATCGTCAGCCCAAAGCTCGAGCTCGTTTTTGGCCCTTGGAACAAAACGGAGCTTTATGTCGACGCAGGCTACGGCTTTCACAGCAACGACGCTCGCGGAACCGTGATCAAGGTGAGCCCACAGGACGGTTCACCGGTTCAAGCGGACAATCCGCTTGTCCGCACCAAGGGTGCCGAACTCGGGATGCGCACATCGACGATCCCGGGTCTGGTCAGCACTGTTTCCATTTGGGCTCTGGATCTCGACTCCGAATTGGTGTTTTCCGGTGATGGCGGCGACACCGAGGCCAATGGACCGACCCGCCGGTATGGCGTGGAGTTCGCGAATTTTTATCGCCCGGTACCGTGGCTGACTTTGGACGCCGATCTCGCATTTACCCACGCCCGCTATCGCGACCAGACCAATGGCGGACGATACATCCCGAACTCGATCGGCACGGTCTTTGCCGGCGGATTGATGATCGGCCAAACCGCGGGGTGGTTTGGCTCCATGCGAACGCGATTTTTTGGGTCGCAGCCAATTGTCGAGGACAACTCCGTCCGCGAGCCCTCATCGCTGACGTTCAACGGTCGACTCGGCTGGCGCTCGCGGGACTGGGAAATTGCACTGGATGTTTTGAATATTTTCAACCGGGCGAACGTCGACATCGCCTATTATTACGCTTCTCGACTGCCGGGTGAGCCGGTCACGGGCGTTAGCGACGTTCATCTCCATCCGGCAGAACCGCGGGAAATGCGCTTAAATGTCACGCGGCGGTTTTGAACCGGGTGTGGTTCCGGGCTGCCTTCCCTCACTCACTCAAATAGGTTTAAACGAACCTATTTTAGTGTGCTTTCCTGAAACTAAACCCAACAATTGGTGCAATAAGCCGAACGGCTGATTGTCAATTTAACCAACCCTGACTCTTTGGTCCGCGTGAACCCAAGTCACGAATTCAACCGCAGCGTTTTGTCGTCTTTGATGGACAGGCTCGGGTTGGCATATTCATAGTTCGGCGCGATCCCAATGAAGATTCGGCAAGCGACAGTTTCTGATGTCCCAAATTTGGTGGCGCTAAATCGCATTGCGCAAGACCTGCATGCGAATGCTTTCCCTGAGAGATTTAGGCGGGACGCTCCTGAACAGGTTGTGTCCGACGCCTTCGCCGAGATGATTCAATCTTCGGCATCTTATTGGCTTGTGGCGGATGAAGAGCAGCCAATCGCGTTTTTGAGCGCAGATTTTCGCGAGCGAGAAGAAACCTGGTATTCGGTATCTCGTCGAGTGTGTTACCTTGCGGGGATAGTAGTCGCGCCGGGTTTTCGTGGTAGGGGAATTGCTCGGACCTTGCTTGCTGCGCTGAAGCAGGAAGCTGATGCGCGCGGCGTGGCTTCCATCGAGTTAGACGTTTGGGCCTTCAACGACGAAGCGAGGGAGGTGTTCATTAAGCTAGGCTTCAATCGGCTGATGGAGCGAATGGCGCTTTCCGCAAAAGGGTCAAACCCGACGGAACCAGGCTCGCCAAGCCGAGCCGACTCATCGTAACGCTACGCGAACCTGCCTTGCACTGGTAGCGAGCGTTGAAGGCTCGCCGGATGGTCTGATGTTCCGCGGAACCGATAGTTGAAGTCATCGGACCCGGGCGATTCGACGCGCTACGAACAACATCTGGGCGAAATGCTCAAGGGGATACCAATGGTGCGGCTCGTCTTAAATGAGGACGGATCCCCGGGGCATCCGCTCTATCTTAAGGCGACCCTGCCCTTCGTGCCTTACTTTGGGACGGGCAGCATGAAGAAGATTTCGATGTGTCCGTTCACCGGCTCGTCGTCCGCGGCAATAACCTTCGAGCTTCCGTTTTCTGTCAGGGTAATGTGAAAAGTGTCGGCCTTGAGGTGAGCGTGGAGCAGGTAATCCTTCGCTTCCGGCAGGGTCAGCTCGATGTGCCCGGTGTAGCGGTCCGAAATGTGGATCAGGGTGACCAACACGGTGTGCTTGCCTGGACGCAGCCGGTAAAAGCTGCCCATCTTTGAATCGTCGACGGAAAAGACATTACAATGGGCCTCGCCCGTCACCAGGTA
Organism: uncultured Opitutaceae bacterium; assembly: GCA_964477955.1. Lineage (GTDB taxonomy): Bacteria > Verrucomicrobiota > Verrucomicrobiia > Opitutales > Opitutaceae > Didemnitutus. The sequence goes on along the minus strand of CAYZGG010000029.1, from coordinate 7,790 downwards.
CGAAATGGGGTCGGCCAGAGTGCCTCTTAGCGTCGCAACGGGGCCGGGCTCGGTGTCAACATTGCCGATGTTGCGGGTGACGCAGCCAGCCAGGGCGAGGGTGGCGAGAAGAAACAAGACACGCATAGAGGGATTGGGGTGGGGTAAGGCAAAAGTATGTTGCCAACCGCTTCGCAGATCAAGATCGGGCGAGATCCCCTGTGCGGCGACATTAAATCCGGGTGATCCCTCCCGACGGACGCTGACATGAATTCCGTGCGAGATGCTGACACAAATTCCGTGGCACGGTGACAGCAATTCGTGTGCTGCTGACAGGAATTCCGGGGAAATGCCGCATGGGTTTTCAACTGAATTTCGGTTGTCATCCTCGGCCGTCGCGCCACCGTTCGTCTCCGAGGAGACCTCCGAGCTGGGCCTTCACATTTCAATCCTTTCACAGCTGCGACGAAAACCTTCAGAATCAGCAATGAAAAAGCCATATTCTTTAGCAACGGTCTTGTTTGTCCTGTTGGCACTATTCTCGATTCCGTCCGTGACTCGCGCCGAGACGGAACCAGACGCGATATTGACTCCCGGCAACACCTTCACCTTTCCCTTTCTGGCCACATATTCGTGCGTTCCCTACCTGGACGGAGTGAAGCGGGAAAAATGGACCGATGACGTTCGTTTGTCTCCCGGACCCCACAAGGTGCTTGTCTACGCCTCGCTCTTTTCTGGACTCAAGGCTTACGGCGTCGTGAATTTCACCGCCGAAGCAGGAAAACGATATCGCGTGACCGTGAAGGAGGAAAGATTTGGCCCGGGCCCACAGCCCGCGGTCGCAACCTTTCGCGAAGCAGGGAAGGTTGTGCTGAAAGTGAAGTTAGCGGAAATTCACGTTCGGGAGATTGATACCGCGGAAGAGATGAGGCCCATCCTCAAAGCGGTGGCGGAAGAAGCCATGGCAGACAGCCCGAAGTGAATTGCTGCCGGCTCAACCAGTCTGGCGTGCGATGTCTAAGGTCCGGCTCCGTGGATTGTAGAACTCTCTAGTGGGAGGCGCTGGTAACGTTGGAGGAGGCATGGGATGAGCTCAGAAGTCCCAGAAAGCTGGGTCACACCGAAGTGTTGGTGTCGGGTCCGGCCATGCCCGCGGCAGGCGACGGGGCGGTTCGCGCCGTTCAGTCCTGCAGGCCCTTCCCGTTGTAGATGTGGCGGACGTATTTCTCGACGCGGGCGGCGCGGGTGGCGGATTGCTTGGCGCCGGCAAAATAGAGGAGATAGCCGCGCTGGCGACCGGGGGTCAGCGCTTCAAAAGCGGCCTTGAGCGACGGCGTGCTGTCGAGCCGGGCCTGAAATTCCGGAGGGACTTCGAAGTCCTCGGTCTGCTTGTACTCCACCTTCGCGCCGGATCTCTCCAGTTCGACCGCCGCCACGATGTAGGCCTTGATGTCGCTGGCGAGGGCGGTGACTTCCTTTGCGCTCGTGAACCGGATCTGGCGCGCGGCCTGCACGTTCTTGGTCTGCTGGACGAGGAGTCCCTTGGGATCGTTCAGCAGGGCGCCTTTCGTGAACAGGAGGGCGCAGTATTCCTTGAACCCATGCATGAGCACGATGTTGCGGCCTTCGAATTCGTAGCAGGGTTTGCCCCATTTCAACTCCTCGGTGACCGGACAGCCGAGCGCAATCTGCCGCAGCTTGGTGAAGGCGTCCTTCCACTGGGCTTCTTCTTCGTCCTCGAGAAAGGCGTCGACTTTGGGGGTTTTTTTGCTCCGGGGCATGAGGAGAAGGGTGGAATGAGGGCCAGGCGGTGATAGTGGAGAGCGGGTTGAAGCCGCCAGTCAAAATTTTCTTCAACGTGACCTTCGCGGGAGGCGGGCCCAGGCAAAGAAAAGCGCCGGGCTTTGGCGTTTCAATCCGTCGCGTGTGCGATCAAAGGGCATGAAGATGGAGGGGCCGCCGGACAAGACCCCTTCGGGCCGGGGTCGGACACAAAGCGCACGGTTCGGGCCCGCTACGCGGTATTGGATGGCAAGGGCCGAAAGAAAGTTTCCTTTTTGCTCCGAGGCCAAATCACTGGGTAACTCCTCCGCAAAAATCGGCGCTTTCATCGCAAGCATTTGGATTTTTTACGTGGCTCAATGCGTGGCTGGGTAATAATTTCCTACCCGTCTTTTACCGCTCAATTGAAAACCTTGATTTTGGGATGTGCATAGCAGATAAATAATTATGATTTTGATTAAACCATCTCGAGGGATGGTTCATTAAACGTTCGGCCAAGCATCATGCGACGTACTTTCAGCATCCTAGCCGCCTTGATCGCGAGCTACGGATTCGCGGCGGAAAAGAAAGATGTCCTGCAGTTGGATGTCTATCCTGTCGGAAGCATGCAGCCGATGGAGGTACATTCTATCGTCACTAACTTGGGCGATGCCCCCGTTACCATTCCAACGCACTCATACAGCGATGGTGTTGATGGCTGGGTCGAGGGCGAAGGAAAGGTAGGGATCATTTTTTCCATCGGGTTCGGGTCAGTTGGCGACCATAAGCTCGTGCCGTCGCCGCTACGCTTCTTTCCGGTTACTTTGCAGCCAGGCGAAAGTGCGGAGCTGCCGCTAGTACACGTGACACGAAGAGAGGAGAAGACCGTGGAGGTCACTTTTGCCGTCGATGAAGACTACGCTCGCAGACACGGGTGGTGGTTTGGGCGCTTAAAGAAGAAAGTCGTCATCGGCGAAGGCTCGAATCCCTACATTGTCGAAGTGCCCAGCTTCCCGCCGGTTGCTTCCCAGAAAGAAAAGCCGAACCACTCGCCGGAACCGGCGCGGGGAGCGGTTCACTGAGAACGTTCGGCCCCAATTCATTGCAAGAACGTAACCATGGCTGCGGAAGATCCAAATAGGTACTCGTGGCAGGGAGTTTATTCTTGGTCCGAGCCTTCGCTCGGCAGTCGCCTCGATTGGCGAGGAGACCCATGGCGGTTTCTGACGCTCGGACTTATCCCGCTTACAATCTTTAGTGTGGCTGGGTTTTGCCATTTGGGGTTCTCGCTTGAGTCCGTGGCCTGGCTTGGGGGCGTCTCAGCGGTGTTCATGGTATATGTGTGGTTGAATACATTCTTTCCTCGCCTGATTCGGCTGTTTGAAGACAAGGTGATTATTACGAGAGCGGGTCGGTCTCTCTCCGGGAAGAACGTGTATTATGCAAATATCCGATCAATCGACATCGTTTCCGAGAAGAAGAACGTGATAATTACTCTGAATTTGAAAGCGGGTGGGACGGTTGTTCTCGTTTCTCCCGACAACGTTGCCCCGGATCGCTTACGTGATCTTTTTGAAAAAGCACAGTTGCCGAACCATAAGGCGGAACCAGTCTCGCCAAGCCGAGCTGGTTCACCTTAACGTTGGCCAAAAATGAGCGCGCCTTGGTACAGCAGTCGCCAAAAGCTCGATGGTTACATTACCGTGCTTGCGATTATCTCGAGTTTTGTGTTAATTTTTGGACTCTCGGACACGATAAATAACTCGCGAACTATCATGTACGCGAAACCCATTCCGGGACGCGTCGTCGGTTTGAATGATCGTCGCCCCTATGCTGACCCTGACCGTCGAGACAGCTTCGGCCTGGAATATCCCGTCGTGGCCTATGTGGACAACCACGGAATCAAGAGGTCATTGATGCCGAGTTTAGGGGCGCTGCCCGGTTACTTCCACATAGGCCAAGAAGTGAAAATCGGTGACGGTGTCATCCTTGATCGCTGGTATCTTTGGCAAGAGTGGGTGGTTTTGATTCCCTTTTTCAGTCTATGGATTCTTATCGCTATCGGCTACTATTTGTATTGGCGCCCACGCCTGATTTCCATCGAGCGAGAAGAAGCGGCCAACCAATCCCCGCATCCGACGCTGGCCCAAGGCCAGCGCTGATGACTGAAACGTTGGCCCAAATGGAAGTGAGCAGGATCAGCGGTAAGGCCTTCAGTACGGTTCAGCGCCTCCTCGGTGTGTTGGGGGTGCTTGTGGCTCTTCTTGCCATTGGCACCATACTCCCGCTCGTGGTGCAGAGGTTTGCATCTAGCCCCGGTAATGCGGCCTGCTTGGTTCTTATTCTTGCTGGGTTCCTATTTCTCGGATTCCACGGATTAGGCCGCGCGAGTGCCACCGTTTCACTCGATTCCGATGGCCTGACCTACCGGACACTTCGCAAGCGTGTGCAACTTGGCTGGGATGAGCTTCGCACCGCGCGAACGAACGTCAGTTTTGCGGGGATATTCTACGTCGCAGGCGAATCAGGTCGTCGCGAGATCTGGGTTCCTTGTGCCGACAGCTATATTCGGCAAGTTGTCGGCGCGATTCGCATCAAAGCCGAGATCGAGAAAAAATGGGTATTACTGAAAAAGTAAAAATGGCTAACCACACGGCGGAACCAGTCTCGCCAAGCCGAGCTGGTTCACCAAACGTTCGGCAAAAAGTCGCATGAAGAAGTTCATGGTTATCGAGCAATTTAAGCCGGGCGCAAAGGCTGCGATCTACGATCGCTTTCAAGCGAAGGGCCGCATGCTTCCCACCGGCTTCGCCTATGTCGATAGTTGGCTCGAATGCGATGGTGATCGATGCTTTCAGTTGATGGAGGCCCGAGAGCGATCGCTGTTCGATGCATGGACCCAGCATTGGGAAGATTTGATTCAATTCGAAATCGTCGAGCTTGGCGACAAACCGAAACCCAAAGCCTAACCAATCACCGAAACCGACTCTGGCTGGGCGCCAGAGCGGTTAATTTCAACGGTGAACGATCAGCCGGCACGCACTGCCAAAACAGCATGAAAAACCTGCCCTTCGCATCGCGTGTAGTCAGTCTGATCTTCGTCACTGGTCTGATCGTGCAACCTGCATCCAAAGCCGGCGAGCTTGATATCCGCACGGATGTGCATCCAAGCACGGTACCGCAGGAAATGATGCTGGTGGAACACGATTTCCAACCGGGAGACAGTTCAGGGTGGCACATTCATCACGGGGACGAGCTTGCCTATGTATTGGCTGGCACGTTTGAGCTGCGAATTGCCGGCGCACAAACTCGGCTCGTTTCTGCAGGCGATTCGTTTCGTATCTTGCGTGATACGCCTCACGAAGTCCGGAACGTCGGAAAGGAAACCGGCAAGCTCATCATCAGTTACCTGATGGACAAGAGCGTGCCGTGGAAGATTTTGGTCGCAGCGCCAGGTGGAGACACATCGAGCCCAAAGCCGAACCAGTCCTCGCAGCCACCGCAGCCCCTTGGCCCGCGTGGCTGACATTAACGTTCGGTGGATTTGTTTTGCTGCGTTCACGATGGAGACACAAAAAAATGAAAACTCTCGCACGGACGGTGCTTTTACTCTTCTTGGTCGCTGTCGGGTGGGCTCAAACGGCAGAAGATCGCGCCTCACTTCTCAAAACGACAGCGGCGATCCGAGGTGCGTTTGCACGCGGGAATGTTGGCGCGATCGCAGCTTTGCATGATCCAGCGGTTATAAAGTATTTTGGCGGCTCGAACGTCGTACTGGGTAGAGACAATTTGATCAAAGGTCTCAGCGAGACTTTTAAATCCTCAAAGATGGAATTTATCGAGAACAAGGTCGAAAGTACGTTGTTTCACGGGGACACTGCGGTAGAGACCAGTATTTTTGCGATTAGGGTGACCTTTGAGGACGGGCGGCCGCCGGTTGTTTCCCGTGGGAGAGCGATGGTGGTGTATGTTCGATCGTCATCTAGACCAACTGGCTGGGTCTCCCTTCGGGAAATGGCGCAGGCGGCGCCGGATGAAAGATAATGCCTACCAAGCGGCGAGAGCCAATGTCGGTGTTGCGCACCGCCATGGCTCATCACTGAACGTTGGCCGCGGAGACAACCCAGGCCCCAATATGAGAAAATGCGACGCCTTGGGTAGCGGGTCTGGTCCGGCTGGTTGTCTGTATTCCGGTGGAGCGGTTTCAGAATGCGAGGCGTCTTTATCAAAGTTATTCTGGCAATCTTTGCGATCAGCTCTGGCTGCACGCTCGGCATCCGAGAGCACCGTAGCTATTCGGCCAAGATCATTGATGTGCGAGATAACCCTGGTGAGTTCTACTCTGTCGAAAAAGGCCACAAGCCTCTCTTCAGCCTATACATTTCTGTCGAAAATCCTCGGCCGGGAATCGGGAGTGAAATGTTCGAGATTCAACTCCTCGACGACTATTCGCCTCGGGCTTATGGCCGGGCCGGGGACAAGGTTTCGTTCGACTATGACGGGATGTTACCGGCGGACGGAACGATTTTTTTCGAGTCCATATCAAACTACAAGATCGTTGCGCGAGGTGGCTAACTACTTTTCGCATCCGCGCTGGACAAGACCCAGCGCTCATGACTTCAACGTCTGGGCGACTGAGCGCCCTTGTCAAAACGCTCCAGCTGCAAAATTAACAAATGACCAAACTCCGTGTAGAAAGCTTCACCATTTCGATTGATGGCTTCGGCGCCGGCCCGAATCAGAGCCTGGAGAACCCGCTTGGCGTCGGGGGAACGGCCCTGCATGGATGGGCGTTCGCTACTCGCACGTTTCAGGCGCAACTGTTCGGTGCCCAAGGCGGAGAGACCGGGATCGACGACGACTTTGCCGCTCGGGGCTTCCACAATGTGGGTGCCTGGATTCTGGGCAGAAATATGTTCGGGCCGGTGCGAGGTCCTTGGGTCGATGAGAGCTGGAGAGGTTGGTGGGGTGACAACCCTGTGTATCATAAGCCGGTTTTCGTGCTCACGCGTCATCCTCGTGCGCCACTCGTAATGGAGGGCGGCACGACCTTTCATTTTGTTACTGACGGGATTCGCGTCGCGCTTGAGCGAGCTCGCGATGCCGCCAACGGAAAGGATGTCCGAATCGGAGGTGGAGCGGCCACAATCAGGCAATACCTTCGAGAGCGACTGATCGATGAACTACATATCGCTATCGCACCCGTCTTGCTGGGCGCGGGTGAGCGGTTATTCGACGGCATCAACCTCGCGGATTTGGGATACGCCTGCACCCAGCATGTCGCATCGCAGCGAGCCACCCACATCGTGCTAACCCGCACATGAACCTAACTCGCCGGAACCGGCGCCAGGCGCGGTTCACTGAGAACGTCGGCGGGGCACCGCGCAGGCCGCAGTTGCCTAGCTGGCATTTGGGCGACAAGCTGACTGGCACGCACTAAGCCGCAACCCAGCCGCCTAGGTCGTCTCCATTGTAGAAAACAGCCCGCCGGGCCAGAGGGCTCGCGGCGGGCTGAAAGAGGCGGTGCTACTGAACTAGCGTCAGCGTCTCACGGAATTACTGTCAGCATCACATTGAATTAGTGCAGGCAACTCGGAATTGGTGTCAGCCACACGGATTTAATTTCACCGTACAAAATCACCGGTACTCCTCGTTCGTGATCGCGTTGATGATCTTGAAGTTTTCGACGTGATAGTTCGGGTCGGCGCGGAAGGCCAGTTTCACGCCGAACATTTTTTCCATGCGCACGAGCAGGTCGGCGTCCTCCGCGCGGAGGCGTTCGAGGATGCTCGGGTGCACGTGCACACGGAGGGAATATTCCTTGCCGTCCTTGCGGGTCTGGAGGCGGCGGGCGACGGATGAAAGCCGGCGCTGGAGCTCGACCGACATCGTCGTCGCCGACTTGACCGTGCCGCGGCCGTGGCAATACGGGCAGCTGGTGTAAAGGTTGGCCGAGAGCGATTCCTGCTGGCGCTGGCGGGTCATCTGCATGATCCCGAGCTGCGAGATGGGCAGGATGTGCGTCTTGGCCTTGTCCTCCGACATGAGCT
>CAYZGG010000028.1:0-43337 GCA_964477955.1 uncultured Opitutaceae bacterium | reverse complement strand
GTTGCGGATGCCGTAGATGACCTCGCGCTGCTTGTTGAGCACGTCGTCGTACTGAAGCAGGCGCTTGCGGACGGCGAAATTCTGCTGCTCGACCTTCTTTTGCGCCGACTCGATGGAGCGGTTGAGCCAGGGATGCTCGAGCTCCTCGCCCTCCTTCATCGAGCCCTCCATGATCTTCGAGGCGAGGTTGCCCTGGAGGAAGAGCCGCATGAGGTCGTCTTCGAGCGAAAGGAAAAACTTCGTGCCGCCCGGATCGCCCTGGCGCGAGCACCGGCCGCGGAGCTGGCGGTCGATGCGTCGCGACTCGTGGCGCTCGGTGCCGACGACGAAAAGCCCGCCGAGTTCGCGCACGCCTTCGCCGAGTTTGATGTCGGTGCCACGGCCCGCCATGTTGGTGGCGATGGTGACGGCGTTGCGCTGGCCGGCGCGGGTGACGATCTCGGCCTCCTGTTGGTGGAACTTGGCGTTGAGAACGGTGTGGATGATGCCGCCGCGTTTGAGCATACGGCTCAGCACCTCGGACTGTTCCACGGTCACCGTGCCGAGCAGCACCGGCTGGCCGCGGCCGTTGGCCTCCTGGATCTGTTTCACGACCGCGTTGTATTTGTCGCGCCGGGTCTTGAAAATGGAGTCGTTCCGGTCGATGCGGATGCACGGCTTGTTGGTCGGAATCTGCGTGACGGCCAGCTTGTAGATCTCGTGGAACTCGGTGGCCTCGGTCTCGGCGGTGCCGGTCATGCCCGCAAGCTTTTCGTACATGCGGAAATAATTCTGGATGGTGACCGTGGCGTAGGTGCGGGTTTCGCGTTCGATCGTGACACCCTCCTTGGCCTCGACCGCTTGGTGCAGGCCGTCCGACCAGCGCCGGCCCGGCATGACGCGGCCGGTGTTCTCGTCAACGATGAGAACTTTGCCATCCTGGATCACGTACTCGACGTCGCGCTCGTACAGGGCGTAGGCGCGGAGGAGCTGGGAAATCGCGTGGATGTCCTCGGAGACGACCTCGTACCGCTGCTGCGCGGTCAGTTTGGCCTGTTCCTTCTGCTCGGGTGTGTCGTTACGTTTTTCGATCTCGATGAATTCGCTCGCGAGGTCGGGCAGGACGAAGGCATCGCGATCGTCAGGCCGGAGCTTCGTGCGGCCGATCTCAGATAGGTCGGCCTGATGGTTTTTCTCATCGATCGTGAAGAGCAGCTCTTCCTTCAGCTTGTAGACCTCCTCCTTGTTGAAATCCGAGTGCATCTCGACATCGGTTTTGTCGAGGAGTTTGCGCCATTCCGGGGTTTCCATCAGGCGCAGGAGCAGCTTGTTCTTCGGCATGCCGAGCTTCACCTGCAACATCTTCATCGCGGCCGTCTGACGGTCATCGGGCGTGGCGTCTTTTTTCTCGAGCAGGTCCGTGGCTTCCTTGACGAAGCGGTTGACGAGCCGCAGCTGTTCGCGGACGAGGTCCTCGACCGGAGGCTTGAGCCGGGTGAAGGGCTGCTCGCGCTCGATCGGCGCCGGGCCGGAGATGATCAGCGGGGTGCGCGCCTCGTCGATGAGGATCGAGTCGATTTCGTCGACGATGCAATACCAGTGGTCGCGCTGGACCTGGTCGTCCTTGCGCGTGGCCATGCCATTGTCGCGCAGGTAGTCGAAGCCGAACTCGGAGGCCGTGCCGTAGGTGATGTCGCGGTTGTACATCTCGCGGCGCAGCTCGGAGGTCATCTGCTGCTGGATGCAACCGGTGGTCAGCCCCAGGAAGCTGTAAAGGTGGCCCATCCATTCGGAGTCGCGGCGGGCGAGGTAGTCGTTGACGGTGACGAGCTGGGAATTCTTGCCCACGAGGGCATTCAGGTAGAGCGGGAGGGTGGCGACGAGGGTCTTGCCTTCGCCGGTGGCCATTTCCGCGATGCGGCCTTCGTGCAGGCAGATGCCGCCGATGAGCTGGACGTCAAAATGCACCATGTCCCAGGTCAGCTCGTGTTCGCATACGATGACGGTGCGGCCGACCATGCGGCGGGCGGCGTTTTTGACCGCGGCAAACGCTTCGGGGAGGAGCTGGTCGAGGGTCTCGCCCTGTTTGAAACGGGCGCGGAATTCGTCGGTCTTCGCCCGGAGCTGCTCATCGGTCAGAGACTGATAGGCTTGCTCATGTTCGTTGATGCGGGCGACGAGGGGCCGGCACTTCTCGACATACTTGCGGTGATGGCGGCCGGCGAATTTCTGAAAAAGGAAACTTAGCATGAAAGACGTTGACGATTAGCCGGGGCCGGCGGCTTGGCAAATGGCAAATGCAGCCGAGCCGCAATCTTACAAGTGGCTGATAGCCAATGCATGCCTTTGATGAGAAAAGTTCATAGTTTGCACACCACCTGCTTTGTTGGATAACGTATGCCTTCCGCCCGTTCGCTACCCGAGCCCCCTTTGGCCAGCCCCTTTCCTTCTCCTTTCCCGCACTACGCGCTCGACGACTTCTTTGACGAGATGATCGCCGCCGACGGGACCGTGCGTCCGCACTACCAGCGGTTTGCCGAGCCTTTTGGGAAGGTGAGCACGGAGGACTTCGCCGCCAAGCGGCGCGCGGTGGACCTGGCCTTCCTGCGCCAGGGCGTTACCTTCAACGTCTACGGCGACGCGCAGGGCACGGAGCGGGTGTTCCCCTTCGACCTCGTGCCGCGAATCATCCCCGCGCATGAGTGGGAGAAACTCGAGGCCGGCCTGATCCAGCGCATCACCGCGCTCAACCTTTTCCTGCACGACATCTATCACGAGCAGCACATCATCAACGATGGCACGATCCCGGCCCACTACATCCTGTCGGCAAAACATTTCCGCCGCGAGTTTGTGAACTTTCAGGTGCCGCGCGATATCTACATCCACGTCTGCGGCACGGACATCATCCGCGACGACAAGGGCAACTATCTCGTGCTCGAGGACAACGGTCGGTGTCCGTCGGGCGTCAGCTACGTGCTGGAGAACCGTCGGGCGTTGAAACGCACCTTCCCGGAAATCTACGAGACCTGCGGCGTCCGTCCGGTGGAACACTATCCGAACGAACTGCTCAAGCTCCTCCAGTACGTCGCCCCGAACGGCGTGGCCGACCCCACGGTCGTCCTGCTCACCCCGGGCGCCTACAATTCGGCCTATTTCGAACACACCTACTTGGCCCGCCAGATGGGCATCGAAATCGTCGAGGGCCGCGACCTGGTCGTGCGCGATCAGCGGGTTTTCATGCGGACCACCAAGGGGCTGCAGCCCGTTCACGTGATTTACCGTCGTATCGACGACGATTTCCTCGACCCGACGGTCTTCCGGCGCGACTCCGCCCTGGGCGTGCCCGGCCTGATCAACGCCTACCGCGCCGGCAACGTCTCCCTCGCCAATTCCATCGGCACCGGGGCGGCGGACGACAAGGTCATCTATTATTTCGTCCCGCGCATCATCAAATATTATCTCAACCAGGAACCGCTGATCCCGAACGTCACGACCTACCTCGCCAGTGAGGAGGCGGATCGCAAATACATGGTCGAAAATCTCGACAAGCTGGTCGTCAAGGCCGCCAACGAAGCCGGGGGTTACGGCATGCTGATGGGTCCGAAGGCCACCAAGGAGGAACGGTCCGAGTTCCGCCAGAAAATCCTGGCCGACCCGCGCAACTACATCGGCCAGCCCATGATCTCCCTCTCGCGCCACCCGACGTGCTGTGACGGCGACGCCTTCGAGGGCCGGCACATCGACCTGCGCCCGTTCATCCTGTACGGCGAAAAACCCGTCGTCATCCCCGGCGGCCTGACGCGCGTCGCGTTGCGCAAAGGGTCGCTCGTCGTCAATTCCTCGCAGGGCGGCGGCAGCAAGGAAACCTGGGTGCTCTACGGCAACGAATGAACGCCGCCAGTGCAGCCGGCCTTCCCTGTGGGCGGGGTGCCCCCACCCCGCGGATTGTCGTTTCCGCAGGCACCGCCTCGCGGGGTGAGGGCACCCCGCCTGCATCCCGACTCGTCGCGCCGCCAAAAATGAGTCGTTAACGGAATATCTTCTGGTCCGGCCCGCGCTTCCCTTTCACCCTCACTCTCACTTCCTCCTCAATGCTCAGTCGCGTCGCCAATTCCCTCTACTGGATGAGCCGTTACATCGGCCGCGCCGAAAACACGGCCCGGCTCGTCGACGTCAACCTCCAGCTCCTCCTCGACTACCGCAAGCTCGACGACAAGACCCTGTCCGGCCTCTGGATGCCGATCGTCCAGAGCACCGGTGACGACGAGCTCTTCAATTCGCTGCACTCGCGCGCCACCGGAAAGAACGTGACCGAATTTCTCGTCTTCCAGCCGGAAAACACCAACTCGATCCTCGGCTCCATCTCCCAGGCCCGGGAAAACGCCCGGATGATCCGCGACCAGATCACCTCCGAGTTGTGGGAGGAACTCAACCGCCTTTACCTCTTCCTGCACTCGACCCCCGCGCGCGCCCTGTGGCGCAACAGCCCCCACGAGTTTTTCCAGGAGATCAAGAATTGCGCCCTCCTGCTTCAGGGCCTGACCGACGGCACCGTCGTCCGCAACGAAGGGTGGTACTTCGTCCAGTGCGGCCGCTACCTCGAGCGCGCCGACAAAATCTCCCGCATCCTCGACGTCCGCCACGCCTCCCTGCCCGAACGCGGCGTGCCCGCGGCTTCCACCCAGGAAGACGTGCTCGGCTGGTCCGCCGTCCTCCGCTCCTGCAGCGCCTGGGACGCCTACAAGGCCGGCCACGGGGCGGAGGTGCTGCCGGTGCATGTGGCGGAACTGCTGATGCTCTCGGACGACTTTCCGCGCTCGGTGCGATTCTGCGTCCGTGAAGTTGACACCGCACTCCGGAGGATTTCCGGCGTGGCGGTGGACAAGTTCAGCAACAATGCCGAGAAACTCGCCGGCCGCCTCCTGGCCGAATTGAGCTTCACCAGCGTCGACGAGGTCTTCGACGTCGGCCTGCACACCTACATCGACACCCTGCAATTCAAGCTCAACGCGGTCGGCGAAGCCATGTTTCAAGCTTACATCTCCCAGTCGTTTCAGACCCTGGACGATGACCAGCTCCGTCAGCAGGAAGAGCAGCAACAACAGCGGACGGCATGAAACTGCACGTCGTCCACCGCACCCGGTTCACCTACGCCGCACCGGTCCGGGACAGTTTTAACGAGGCGCGCCTGCATCCCTTCGACGGCCCGCGGCAGACCTGCCAGAGCTTCAACCTGAAGGTTTACCCGGCGCCGCGGGTGCTGACCTATACGGATTTCTACGGCAATCGCGTGCAACAGTTCGAAGTCCTGCCGCCGCACAACGAGCTGCTGGTCGAGGCCGTGTCCCTCGTCACCACGAGAAACACGCCCGCGCTCAAGGCCGGCGCGCCCTCGGCCGCCCTCGGCGCGTCCGACCCGAAAGCGGGCGTCGAACGCTGTTTCGATTATCTTCAGCCCAGCACCTACGTGGATACCAACGCCGAGCTCGCCGGCCTCGCCGCCGCCGCCGCCGCCGGCCAGACCGAAACCTGGCAGGTTGCCCAGGCGATCATGGCGTACGTGCACCGTGAGTTCACCTACAAGCCCGCCACCACCACCTCCCACACGCATATGCGCGAGGTGCTGCAGACGCGGACCGGGGTCTGTCAGGATTTCGCCCACGTGATGCTGGGACTGTGCCGCTCGCTGCAGCTGCCCGCGCGCTACGTCAGCGGTTACCTCTACAACGGCCCGGCCGACCAGCTGAAGGGCGCGCAAGCCAGCCATGCCTGGGTGGAGGTTTTTGTCTCTGGCACCGGTTGGGTGGGCCTCGACCCGACCAATGCGCACATCGTGGCCGGCCAGCACGTGAAGGCCGCGCACGGCCGCGACTACGCCGACGTCGTGCCTGTCAAGGGCACCTACCGCGGCACCGGCAACCGCACGATGCACGTCGAGGTCCTCGTCGAGCTGGCCGAAGACCCGGTCGCGGCTCCGGCTTGAGTTCCGTCCACTGCCTTTCTACGCCGCTCGGCTATGCCCGGCTGAGTCATCCCTGAGCAAACATTGTGGGCGGGGTGCCCTCACCCCGCGCGGCGAGAGCTGAGATACCTCAATCAAGCGGGATGAGGGCACCCCGCCTACATCTCCGACCGTTTCGCACCTCACACCTTCGTCTTGAAATATGCGATGGTCTTCTTGAGCCCCTCGGCCAGCTCCACCTTCGGTTCCCATTTCAGGATCTTCTTCGCGAGCGTGATGTCCGGCCGGCGCTGCTTCGGGTCGTCCGACGGCAGCGGCTTGTGGATGATCTTCGACTTGCTCTTCGTCAGCTTGAGCACCTGCTCCGCAAGCCCGAGCATGGTGAACTCACCGGGATTGCCGAGATTCACCGGTCCGACGGTCTCGGTCTGGTTCATCAGCCGGACGAAACCCTCGATGAGGTCGTCGACATAGCAGAACGAGCGCGTCTGCGTGCCTTCGCCGTAGATCGTGAGATTCTCGCCCTTCAGCGCCTGGACGATGAAATTGGAGACGACACGGCCGTCGTTCGGATGCATGCGCGGGCCGTAGGTATTGAAGATGCGCACGACACGGATATCGACCTTGTTCTCGCGGTGGTAGTCGAAGAACAGTGTCTCGGCGCAGCGCTTGCCCTCGTCGTAGCAGGAACGCTTGCCGATCGGATTGACGTTGCCCCAGTAGCTCTCGGGCTGCGGATGCACCGCCGGGTCGCCGTAAACTTCGGACGTGCTCGCCTGAAACACCCGCGCCTTCACGCGCTTGGCCAGGCCAAGACAATTGATCGCGCCGATGACCGAGGTCTTGATGGTCTTGATCGGATTGTACTGGTAGTGTGGCGGCGAGGCCGGGCAAGCCAGGTTGTAGATCTGGTCCACCTCGTACTTGAACGGATCGATGATGTCGTGGCGGACGAATTCGAAGTTCGGATTGCCCGCCAAGTGGGCGATGTTGGCCTTGCTGCCGGTGAAAAGATTGTCGATGCAGATCACCTCGTGGCCGTCCGCCAGCAGCCGGTCGCACAGATGACTGCCCAGAAAGCCGGCCCCGCCGGTGACGAGAATTCTCATGAGTGGGATTGCAGGTCGTGGATGGCGGATTGGCAAGCATGCGGTGCGCCAAACGCGCGACTTGAGATCAATCCGCCTTCCACCCTCCACCTTCCGCCTTTCTTTCCCCTGCCTCGTACCGCTCGATCCACGCCCGGTGCCAGGGGTCGAAATCGCCGGCCGCGATGTGCGCCCGGGTCTGCGCCATGAGGTCGAGGTAGAAATGGAGATTGTGGATCGTCAGCAGCGTGCTGGCCAGAATCTCGTTGGCCATGACGAGATGCCGCAGGTAGGCCCGGGAAAAGCGGGCCGTGTAATTTTCCAGTCCCCCAACCAGCGGCGCCGGATCCGTCCGATGGCGCTCGTTGCGGAGATTGATGAGTCCGTCCGGCGTGAAGGCCGCACCGTTGCGCGCCACGCGGGTCGGGTGCACGCAATCAAACATGTCGATACCCAGCGCCACCATCTTCAGAATCTGCGGCGGGGTGCCCAGGCCCATCGTGTAGCGCGGCTTGTGCGCCGGCAAAAACGGCGCCGTCGCCGCCACCTGCTTCAACATCTCCGGCTCGGGCTCGCCCACGCTGACCCCGCCGACCGCGTAGCCGGGAAAATCCAGCGCCGCCAGCGACTCCGCCGCCTCGCGCCGCAGATCGTCAAACGTCGAGCCTTGTGCGATGGCGAAAACATGACGCCCGCTCGCCAAAAACCCGTTGTCCGCCGCGATCTGCCGGCATTCCTTCGCCCAGCGGTAACTCCGGTCGACCGCGGCCCGGCACTCCTCGCGCGAGCACGGCCAGGGCGGACACTCGTCGAGCACCATCGCGATGTCCGAGCCCAGATCGGCCTGGATCGTCATGACCTCGCGCGGGCCGAGGAAAAGTTTCGCGCCGTCGAGGTGCGACTGGAAGGCGATGCCGTCGTCGCGGATGTCGCGCAGCTTCGCCAGGCTGAAAACCTGGAATCCGCCGCTGTCGGTGAGGATGGGGCCGTCCCAGCCCATGAACTTGTGCAGGCCGCCGAGCTCCCGCACCAGCGCGGAGCCGGGCCGGAGGTTGAGGTGGTAGGTGTTGCCGAGGATGATCTGGGCGCCGACCTCGTGCAAATGCGCCGGCGTGACAGCCTTGACGGTGCCCTGCGTGCCCACCGGCATGAAAATCGGGGTTTCCACGGCACCATGCAATGTCTGCAGCCGGCCGCGCCGGGCGGAAGTGCGCGCATCAGTGGATAGAAGTTCAAAAGCACCGGGCATTTCACCGAAGCTCGCGAAGCCGTTTGGGAAATGCAACCGGTTTCAGGACGGCCGGTCGCTCACCCGGGATCATGCCATTGAAATGAGGTGGAACCGGACCTCCGTGGCCGGTTTGCTTTGCGCGACCGCATCAGCCCGCCCGGAGGTCGGGCTCCTCCAGGTCAAGCTGCGATCAGGGCGGCGACCATCGCCTCACGCCTTCGTCCAGCGACAACCCCGCCAGCCGATTGCGCAGATCGTTCCACACCGGCCCGGCAAACCGCGGATCGCGCAGCAGTTCGCGCAACGGCGCCAGCACAAAGGCCCGCTCCCACATCCGCGGGTGCGGCAGCTCGAGCTCGGCCCCGTGGCGTGTCTCCCCCTCGAAAAGAAGCAGGTCGAGATCGAGCGTGCGCGGTCCCCAGCGCACGGTCCGCTGCCGGCCCAGTCCGGCTTCGATTTCCAAGAGTCGTCGCAACAGCTGTTCCGGTGTCAGCGACGACTCAACGCCCACGACCAGATTCAGGAACCGGGGTTGTTCGAGCACGCCGACGGGTTCGGTTTCAAAAACCGGCGACGGCACAACCACGGTGAGTCCCGGCATCGCGGCCAGTTGGCCGAGTGCATTCCGGATCGCGGCCCAGCGATCGCGCACGTTGGCGCCTACGCCAATGAAAGCCTGTCGCGCCGGTTCCACGACATCAACGCCCTCGCCGGGGCCGCGCCCGGCGGATTCGCACCCGAACCCCGGCGAATTTGAAGTCCACCGGCGGACTGGGTTTGAGCACGTCCACCACCACCGCCCGCGCCGCGGGAAACGCCGCCAGCAACTGCCCCGCAATATCCTCCGCCAGGGCCTCGATCAGATGCCGGTGCGCCCCCTCCACCACCGAACGCACCGTCGCCTGGACCGCCCGGTAGTCGATCGCGTCCGCGAGGCGGTCGCCGCGTCCAGCGCGAACCAGCGGAACATCAAGTTCCACCGTGACTCGAAATTCCTGCCGGCGCCGTTTTTCCTGCGGCAGCACACCGTGACAGGCGCGAAACGACATGTCCGCGAGGATCAGCTTGTCCGAATTTTTCATGAGTGAAACGCGAGGCCGCGGTTGAGGGCGTCGGCCATGGCGACATAACGGCGCATCGCGGCCACGTCGTGCACGCGCACCATGCGACAGCCTTGTTGGATGCCCCACACGAGGGTGGCTCCGGTCCCGTCCAGGCGGTCGTCAACCGCGGTGTTGAGGACCCGGCCGATCGTGGATTTGCGCGAGGTGCCGAGCAGCACCGGGTATCCCAGCCCGACCAGCCGCCGGAGGTCGCGCACCACGGCCAGATTTTGCGGCACGTCCTTGGCGAAGCCGAATCCCGGGTCGAGCCAGATCTGGCGCCGGGCAACCCCCGCCGCCTCCGCCAACGCCAGGCTCAGTTTCATGTCGAGCAACAGCTCGGTCCAGAATTCGCCGTAGTTTCGATCCGGCCGGTTGTGCATCACGATCACCGGGCAGGCAAGGGAGGCCACGCACGCCGCCATGGGCGTCGGTCGCAGTGGCGGTTCAGACGAAGGCTCGGCGGACTCCGCCACGTTTTTGGACTGCGGAGGCGCATCTGCGGATGAGGCGGCCCGAGTAGCGCTGGCTTCCGGCCGGCCGGGGTCAGACGGCCGGCAAGCCGGCGCTACCGGGGAGCCCTCAGCGCTGAATTTGTGCTTGCCCCAATCCAGCCAGGCCCGGCGTTCGGGCGCGGGCAGACCCAAGGTCAGACCCCAGATGTCGTTTACGATGTCCGCCCCGGCCCCGACGGCCGCCGACGCCACCTCAGGTTTGTAGGTATCGATGGAAATCGGTATCTCCGGCCAGGCCCGCCTCACGGTATCGATGGCCGGCAGGACCCGGGCCAGCTCCTCTTCGATGGTCACCGCCGCGGCGCCGGGTCGGGTGGATTCGCCGCCGATATCGAGCACATCCGCCCCTTCGGCAATCATCCGTCCGGCCCGGTCCTGCACCGCCTGCGGAGTAGGCAACTGGCTGCCGTCGGAAAAGGAGTCTGGCGTCACGTTGAGGATTCCCATGATCAGCGTCCTTCCTTCCGGCACAGGCAGCGACCGCCCGTGCGGGCTTCGCCAGGCAGCGACGGCAGACGGGGAGGACGGCGTTAACATGCTGTGTCGAAAACCTTTTCGATAAACTGTATTCATGGCAAGTCCCTGAACTTGACCCGGCGGGCGGCGTCGATTATTACCCGATTGTGCTGCTGGTCATCGACAACTACGATTCCTTCACTTTCAACCTGGTCCAGTACTTCGGCCAGCTGGGCGTGACGATGCGCGTGTTCCGGAATGACGAGCTGACCCCGGCCGAAGCCGAGCGGCTCAATCCCGACCGCATCCTCATCTCGCCCGGTCCCTGCACGCCCACCGAGGCGGGTGTCAGCCTCGACATGTTCAAGACCTTTGCCGGCAAAAAACCCATCTTCGGCGTGTGCCTCGGCCACCAGGCCATGGGCCAATATTTCGGCGGCAAGGTCGTGCGCGCCGGACGGCTCATGCACGGCAAGATCTCGCCCATTCTCCACCGCGGCAGCGACATCTTCGCCGGCATGCCCGCCCCTTTCCAGGCCGCCCGTTACCATTCCCTGCTGGTCGAACGCGCCTCCCTGCCCGACTGCCTGGAAATCACGGCCGAGACGGCCGAGGGCGAAATCATGGGCTTGCGTCATCGCCATTTCCCGGTTTGGGGTGTGCAGTTCCACCCCGAATCCATCGCCACCCAAAATGGCATGCAAATCCTGAAAAATTTCCTGGCCTTGAATTGAATCCCCGGATCACGCCCTGCTGCACCCGACCCAATCAAATGCGCCCCTTTTTCGTGTATCTCGTGGTGACAAACTGATCCATGCGCTGCCCCAAATGCACGTCCGTTGAAGACAAGGTGATCGACTCCCGCATCGCCCGCGACGGCAATTCCATCCGCCGCCGCCGCGAATGCCTCGAATGCGGGCACCGCTTCACCACCAACGAGGAATTCGTCCGCGACAGCCTCGTGGTCGTCAAGCGCGACGGCCGCACCGAACCGTTCAACCGCGACAAGCTGGTCGCCGCCGTGCGCGCCGCCTGCCACAAGCGTCCGGTCGACGGCGAACAGATTTCCATGCTGGTCGAGGACGTGATCGACGCCGTCGAGGCCCGCTACGAAAGCCAGGTGCCGACCCGCAGCATCGGCGAGCACGTGATGCAACGGCTCCGCCGGATGGACCAGGTGGCCTACGTCCGCTTCGCCAGCGTCTACAAGGAATTCCGCGACGTCTCGGAGTTCGTCGACGAAATCACCAGCCTGACCCCCGGCACCGCCAGCCCGCTTTCCAAGCCGAAAAAATGACGCGCTCGCCCCAACTGCGCCGGCTTCACTTCCTCAACGCCCTCTTCGCGCCTCTCACCGGCCAGGATCTCTATCTCGCCGCCCAGATCGACGACGCGATCACCACCAGCCTGCCGGAAGCGGAGGCGCAGGCCGCCCGCGGCGAAGCGGTCGAACCCAACGACCCGGCCTTTCTGCAGGCCGCCGCCCGTCTGTTCGAGCGGATGTGCGCGCTGCAACCCCGGCACGGCTTTTTCCACTGGGACGCCGCCGAGGGCGAAACGGGCGGCGCGCCGCTCTTCGCCCGCGCCGGTCTGATGGCGGGGCTCAAGCAGCTCGCCGCCTTTTCCGAGTCGACCGTGCTCGTCACCAACCTCCGCGCGGCCCACTGCCCGCCCGCGAGGCGCTGGACCGAGAAGCGTCGCCGCGACTACGACGATTCGCTGGCGTTGCTCCGCGGCCTCGCCGCCGCCCGCTCCCGTCCCGGGGCGAATTTGAATCTGCTGTTTCTGTAGGACGAAATATCAATTTACAGGAGGACACAGAGGTCGCAGAGACAAATGCATCCACTCTACCCCAAGGGTGCCAAGTTGACCGAGCGAATCATGGGTGCAGCCATTGAGGTCCACCGTGACAAAGGTCCCGACCTGGTGGAGTCGATTTATGAGTGGTGCCTCCTCAAGGAGCTTGGTCTGCGGAAGCTCACCCTGGTAAATCAGAAATCGGTTCAAATCAGCTACAAGGGATTTATCAAAGATGAGCCCTTGCGGTTTGATATGCTTGTGGATGACTGCGTCCTGATCGAAATCAAATCGGTCGAAAACATTTTTCCGGTGCACAAGGCACAGTTACTAAGTTATATGAAACTTCTCAATGTCTCCCTTGGCCTGCTCATAAATTTTCATGTTCCCAAGCTAACCAATGGCGTATCCCGTCTGATCCTCCCCGGCGCCGATTTTTAGATCTCTGCGACCTCTGCTCCCTCCTGTAAAATTTCATTTCCATGAAAACCCTTTTTCAAAAAATCATCGACCGCGAAATTCCGGCCAAGCTCGCCCATGAGGACGACCTCTGCATTGCCATCCATGACATCGCTCCGCAGGCCCCGGTGCATGTGCTCGTGATTCCCAAGAAACCAATTCCCCGCGTGGGCGAGGCCACGGACGCCGATCAGGCGTTGCTTGGCCACCTGCTGCTGACCGCCGCGGCGCTGGCGAAGAAACTTGGTGTCGCCGATTCCGGTTACCGGTTGGTGATCAACCACGGTCGCGACGGCGGCGAGTCCGTGCCGCACCTGCACGTCCATTTGCTGGGCCAACGCCCGCTCGCCTGGCCCCCGGGCTGAGCCGGACTCGATCGACCTATCGGTTTTCCCGGCGGATCATCAGCTTCAAACCCGACCAGACTTCGTCGACCGCACAGACCTTGATGTCGACCAGGCCGAGCGGCAACGCTACGTCCCGGATCAGGTCCTCGCCGACGTCAGTCTGCACGCCCGAGCTTTTTTTCGGCCACGAAATCCAGATCACACCATCCGGAGCAATCTGCCGGCGGCAGGAGCCCAGCTTGGTCTTCAGCGCCGCCGCCGAGGTCACGAAAAGATGGACAAATGGCACGCCGGGTCTTGGTTTCGCCAGCCAGGAAACAGCGAGGTCGGCAGGCAGAGCCAGCCAGGAAACGTAGTGGCTCGGAGCGCCGTCGACGTAAGCCTCAACCCCGGTCTTGTAGCCGAGCTTCTTCCAGAGGGGTGTGCCGGAATATCCAGCCATGGGTTCGGGGCCCGACGAATCGAACCGGGTTCAGTGCGCGTGGTTATGGCCGGCGGTGCCGGCCGCGCGAGCCTTCTGGTATTCCTCCACGAGCTTCTTTTCCTGGTCGGACGGCATTTCCTCGTAGTGGGCGAATTTCTCCGCGTGCAGCCCGCGTCCGCCCGTGAGCGAACGCAACACCGTGCCATAGTGGTAGAGCTGGGCGGCCGGCACCTGCGCGCGGATGATCTGCAGGCGGCCGAACACGTCCATGCCCAGAATCCGGCCGCGCCGGCCCGAGAGGTCGCCCACCACGCGACCGACGAATTCCTCCGGCACGCGGACCTCCAGTTCATGGATCGGTTCGAGCAAGACGGGCCGCGCGGCCTGCATGGCCTCGCGGAAGGCAAAGTAGCCGGCAATCTGGAAGGCAATGTCCTTCGAATCCACCGGATGCATCTTGCCGCCGTAGAAATTGATCTTCACATCCGTCACCCGGTAGCCGGCGTGGATCCCCTCCCCGCCCGCCGTGCGCACGCCTTTTTCCACCGACGGCACAAACACCCGGTCGACGTCCTGGCCGACGAGCGACTCGGCGAAATCGACGCCGCTGTCGCGGGCACCCGGCTCGACGCGCAGCCAGACTTCGGCGAACTGGCCCGCTCCGCCGGTTTGTTTTTTGTGCCGGTACCGCGCCTCGCCTTTCCCCCGGATCGTCTCCCGGTAGCGGATCTTCGGCGCCTCGAGCGAGACGTCGACCTTGTAACGGCGCCGCAGGCGTTCGAACAGCACTTCCAAATGCAGCTCGCCTTGCGCCGAGATGATGAACTGGTGGATCTCGGGATCCGTGTGGTAGGAAAACGCCGTGTCCTCCTCGTGGAGCGCGGCGAGGCCGGCGGCGAGTTTTTCCTCGTCACCCGCCGCGTTGAGCTTCAACGCAGCCTGCGTATAGGGCACCGGATAAGTCGCCTTTGGCAAAGTAACGGCATGCCGCGCCTCGCACAGCGTGTTGCCCGTGTGCGTGTCGCGGAGCTTGACGGCCGCGCCAATGTCCCCGGCCGTCAGTTTTTCAACCGGGGCACGGAGCCGGCCGTTCAAGCGGTAGAGCTGTCCGATGCGCTCGGTGACGCGGCGTTCGCTGTTGTAGAGGTCCATGCCGGTGCGCACCTCCCCCGAATAGACGCGGAAGAGCGAAAGATCCCCGCTGAGCGGGTCGGTCAGGGTCTTGAACACATAGGCCACGGGTTCGGTGCCCGCCAGGTTCACGAGACAGGGTGCACCCGTGTCGGTGGCGTTGGCACCGACGGTCTGCCGGTCCTCGGGCGAGGAACCGTATTTCGCGATGAAGTCCATGAGGCGAGCGACGCCGACGTTGGTTTCGCCCGCGGTGCAGAGGAGCGGGATGAAGGCCTGCCGCTGCACGGCGGGATGGATGCCGGTGCGCACGACCTCCTCGGTCAGGCCGCCTTCGTCGAAAAACTTCTGCAGGAGCTGGTCGTCGCTCTCGGCAATGTGCTCGATGAGTTCCTTGTGCATGGCGTCCACCCGCTCCTTCCAACCGCCGGTCGCCGGTTCCTCCTTGTAGGCGCCGGAACGATCGGTGGCGTAGCTGACGACCTCGGTGCGGAGCACGTCCAGCACCTGGTGAAAACCCGGGCCCGGGTCGATCGGCATCTGCACGGGGTGGATCTGCGGGCCGAAGCGCTCGCGGATCTCCGCCACGAGGGCATCGAAATCGAATTTTTCCTTGTCGAAACCATTGACGACGATGAGACGGGGGATGCCGTACTGCCCGGCGTAGTCCCACATCAGCTCGGTACCCACGCCGATACCGTGCCCGGCGTGGACGACGACGAGGGCGAAATCCGCCACGCTGAGGGCGTTGATCGCCTCGCCGGAGAAATCCAGGTAGCCGGGCGTGTCGATGAAATTGAAACGCCGCCCCTGCCATTCGCAGTTGAGCGGCGTGCCATGGATGGAAATGTGCCGCTGCTGTTCGCCCACGTGATAATCCGACACCGTGGTGCCCTGGGCGACGGTGCCGAGGCGGTGGATGGTCCCACTGCATCGCAACATCGCTTCGGCCAGCGTGGTCTTGCCGGAAGTCGCGTGTCCCACGAGGGCGAAGTTTCTGATGTCAGCCGGACGAGGACCGTTCATGTTCGTGGTCTCCTGGGTTGGAGCCGGCCCGGCCATCAGGTCGCGCCGGTGTTCTTGGATGATCGCAACCTAACCGGTGATCCGCCCGGGTAAAGCCCGTTCAACGGGCGAATGATGCCAAAAACTTGCCGGATCTTGCCCGCGGCTGGAGCGCGCCGGCCGGTTCAGGCGGTCGCGGCGAACACCGGCGGCGCGAGGACCTCGTTGGGATTGGCTTTGGGGAGGACCGAGTCCGGCAAGGTCGAATGCGGCGAACAGTTGACCACCCGCCATTCGCCGGCACCGACCATTTCTCCGACGTAGCTGAACGGCGCGAGGATCGACCGCACAAAGTCGTGGTCCAACCGTTGAGGCTCCGGCTTGCTCTCCGGGTAGTAGCGGCCGGCGGTGCTTAGATCCAGGCCGAACAGAGCCACCTCGCGAAAGCCGAGGCAAAAAGCCGCCTGCAGGGCGATGTAGGCGACCGTGCCGTAAGGCTTGAGTCCGTCGGAAAACCGGCGGGCAAAGACCACCTGCGTGGAAGGCGGCGGAGCCGGCCGGCGAAAGGGTGCGTCGAAAGAGTCGAAGACGATCGCGTTGGCGAGGGTAACCCCCCGCCGCAACAGCTCCGCGATGACGCCAAAATTGACCAGAACCCAGCGCGCCTCGCGGGCGTAACGGCGGAAGTCGTCGAGGCGATTGCGGATGAAAGCCAGGTCGTCCACGATGTAGAGGTCCATCCCCACTCCGCGCCGGCTCAGCAGTGCGGGCGAGCCGTTGACGCCGATCAGGAACTCCTTTTTCAAACGGGACGGCTCAGTGATGTTCAGGACGGACGGCCCGGAAAGCAGAATGTGGCACGGACCGGTCAAAAGGCCCTGCATCGTCTCGGCCCGCCGCGCCGTCATATCCAGATCGCGGAACGAAAAATCCACCGAGTCGGTCCCGAGGCGCACTTCCAACGATAGAGGAAACCGGCGGTTGTGCCACCAAGTGCGAGGGTAAACGCACCGAAGGTAGGCGCGCCAGAGTAGATTTTCCTTGGGCATGCGGGTCGGGGCAACGCGCGGAACGCTGCTCCGGACCAGGAAATTGACGCAAGCGACCGCCAGGCAGTTACGGTCACCGCGAAAATCCCGGAAAATTCCGGCAAACCCACAGCCGGAGCCGACGGGAAACTCAGTACGGGCCCCGGATATGGGCCGCCACCTGGCGTTCGTAGAAGGCGGTCAGCTGCACGTGCTTCGTCGGCCCCAGCGGCGCCAGGACCGATGCGCGCGCGTTGGCCTGGGCCTGTCCCGGATTTTTCGCCCCGGGAATGATGACGCTGACCGCCTCGAAATCCAGACACCAGCGCAGGGCCATTTCCGCCATCGTCAGGCCTGACGGAACCAGCGCTTTGAGCGCATCGGTCAGCTCGACGCCCTGCGCAAAGGGCAGCCCGGCGAAGGTCTCGCCGACGTTGAACTCCTGGCCGTCACGGTTGAAATTGCGATGGTCGTCGTCCGGAAACTTCGTGGCCTTGGTCATCTTGCCGCCGAGCAGGCCGCTGGCCAGGGGCAGCCGCACGATCAGCGCCACGCCCTGCTGCCGGGCCAGGTCGAACAGGACATGGATGGGTTTCTGCCGGAAGATATTGAAGATGATCTGAAGGGAAGCACAACCGGGCTGCTGGCAACACCACCGCGCCTCCTCCATCGCCTCGACGCTCGCCCCGTAGGCCAGGACCTTGCCTTCGCGTTTCAATTCGTCGAGCCAGCCGAACAGTTCGCCGCGCATCAGGACTTCCGGCGGCACGCAATGGAGCTGGGTGAGATCGAGGGCCTCGACGCCCAGGCGGCGGAGGGAATCTTCGGTGTGCTGGCGCACCGCCTCGCGGGTGAAGTTTTTCGGCCAACCCGGATCGCCGCGCCGGCCGAGTTTGGTGGCGAGAAAAAGCCGGTCGCGGGCCTTCGTCTCCCGGAGAAATTTGCCGATGAGCGTTTCGCTCCGCCCGTCGCCATAGACGTCGGCGGTGTCGAAAAACGTCGTGCCCAGCTCGTAGGCCGCGCGCAACGTCGCCAGCCCGGTCTCGTCGGGCACATCGCCCCAACTGCCGCCGATCTGCCAGGTCCCGAGGCCGACTTCACCGACGGGGCGGCCCGTTTTTCCGAAAATCCGTGTGTGCATCATCCAGCACTGGGCTGATTTTCTGGAGACGGCAAAGCGGAAATCTCGGAAACTTGCGTCTCACTTCCCCGGGGGGCGGGAACGCGTCCGGCCGGGACGGACCGGTAGATGCTGCAAAGGGCCGCCGCACTCCGCCGCCGGCTGAAGTGGGTCCGGGCAAAGGCCGCGGCCCCCTCGGCCAGCCGCAGGCGCAACTCGGGATTGCCATGGAGGACACACACCGCCTCCACAATGCCGGAGCAGTCCACGCGCTCGAGCACCCACGCGTCCGTCCCGTGCTCGAGCCGGCACCCGAGATTGGAGCGCGGGAGGATGACCGGCCGGCCGAGCGCAAAGAATTCCGGCAGTTTCGCGGGAAACCGGTAATCGTTGAATCCGCCCGGCCAGCCGGGCTGCACGAAATAGTCGGCCAACTGCATGAGCAACGGGATGTATTGGTGCCGCCCAACATGGCCGAGGTTCAGGATGTGCCGGTCGATCTCGGGGCGCAAGCCGTCGAGGTAGTCGTCGCCGCTGTCCCGGCCGAGCCGCAACAGCGTACACGGCCAGTCGGCCCGGTTGAGCGCCAGCACCGCGGCATACAGCTCGCGCACCTCGGCGCGGTTCGCCGCATGGACGTCGCCGTGATAGAACAGGACGATGCGACGGTCTTCCCAGCCGAGGGCGCGACGGAAATCCACCGGAGGCGGACGCGGAAAAAAATACCGTTCGTCCGCGGCGGGCCACAAGGTGTGCACGGCCGGACCCGGGGGCACCAAGCTGCGCAAGGTGTCCAGAATCACGGTCACCCCGTCGGCTCCGGCCAGAAATTCCCGGCCGCGCTGCGGATGGGAGTGTTCCCCTCCAACGAGGGCCTCGAGCTCCGCGGGCGGAAGACCCTCGATTTCAATGA
Source organism: uncultured Opitutaceae bacterium (assembly GCA_964477955.1). Lineage (GTDB taxonomy): Bacteria > Verrucomicrobiota > Verrucomicrobiia > Opitutales > Opitutaceae > Didemnitutus. The sequence continues at coordinate 24,779 of CAYZGG010000028.1, read as the reverse complement.
GCGGACGGCCCAGCGCGATTTCCAGAATCCGCTGCTCGTTGTCCTCCAGATGCACCAGCAGGCGCCCCACCCTTCCGGCCTCGCGCAAGGCGACAGCGCACCGCCGGACGCACTCCCGCGTGGTCCAGGCATGGACGACATCGAATTTTTCCTCACTGCGGAGCACCGTCTCGTGGCTCGCAGATGCAAAACGCCGGCCGGAAAAATAGGTCGAGGTCTCGACAGATTTTGGCACCGCCACCGTGCAGTGATGCCCCAGGGCGGCACATTCGTCCGCGAGATTGACAACCTGCACGGCGCGGCTGGACGTAAAATCGGCGTGGAGCAGGAAAAGTATCTTCAATGGGGGCGCCGGATCCGCCGGAGGCGGGGCCGGCGGGAGGGAGCGACAGGCCGGGCCGAGGCCGGCCCGATGGGCGGGCCAATCGACCGGCGCGGGATGGGTTTCGTCGCGCTCGATGTCGACCATGGTGCCGGTGGCGGCGAAATAGGAATCCCCGGATCTCGTGCGCGCCTTGATGCGTAACGGGCCGCGACCCACCGGCAGATTCCGCTCGGTGATGAAACCGGAGTGGGCCGCATCGGGCGCGCCCGGCAACAGGGCCGCGACGTCTTCGCGCGCCAGGCCCCAGTCGCAGCGCAAACGCTGATTGCCGTAGGAAAGCCAGATTTCCTCCAATTTTTCCTGCGGATGCACAATCCAGCCGGCGAGGCGGCGGCTCTCGTATACCCGGCGGTCCGCGGGGATGCCCTCGATTTCCACATGGAGCACCGCCGGGGTGGACCGAACGGTGAAACGACGCACCGGATGCCAGTCCTGGTCGTCCAGCGAGGCCTCCAAACCGGCCAGATGCACGCCCGCCGGGAGATCGGCGGCAAAAACGAAACCGCATTCCAGAACCGCGAGCCCGGCGCAATGGGCCGTCAGGACATCGGGCCGGGCGCGTCGCGAGACGGGAGCGAGGGTCTGCCCGGCCACCTGGAGGCGGACCGCGGGCACCGCCGGATGGTTTGACGCCAGGCACCAACCTCCCACTGCAAGGCGGCCTTGCGGGGCAATGAGCGGCAGTCCCTCGACCTCGGAGAGAAAGACGATCGGGGTCATGGGCGGCGCACGCGGGAAAGCCCCCGGTCCAGCGAGCGGATCCAACCGGTCCATCGCCAGCTCCAGGAGGTTTTCATGACGCGGGCCTCGGCCTCGAGCACGTCGATCCGGGCCAGAAGGTCCCGGGCGCCTGCCTGTACCTCGCGCAAATTACGGTCCTTCTCCGCGCCCTGCTGCTCGATCTCGCGCATTTGCGCGGCCTGCTGTTTCAACTGTTCTTCCAACCCGATGATCTGCGCCCGAAGTTCGCGCTCGCGGACGGCAGTTAGCCCGAGGGCGGCGTTCAGACGGATCGATTCGCTGCGCGCTTCCTCGAAAGCCTGACCGGTGACATGCAGTTGCTGCTGAAGCGCGTCTCGCTGGTCGGACCTTCCCCGATGCGCCTCTTGCAATTCATCGAAATCCCGCAGGGCCTGGTCAGCCGTCGCCTGAAGTTCCGCGAGCAGGCGCTCGCGCCCCGCCAGTTGGGATTTGAGCTCGTCCCGGGCGTCCTCGGCTTCTTGCAATTCGATCTGCGTCAGAATAAACTGTCGACGAAGTTCGCCCGATGCGGGGTCGTTGTTCAGAGAGACCTGAGCCATGGTGATCGTGGTTGGGCAGAAGAACACCAGCGGAGTGCCGGTTGGCTTCTGCTCAGAGAGAGACTGGGGCGGCCAGGCACAGTTCCCTGCAAAGCCTTGGCGACATCCGATCCATCCGGCCCCCGATTGTTGCAACCGGACAGCCTCGTGCCCGCCAACCGCAGGCTCCGGAGGGAGAGGTACCAATCCGCCGATGCATTTTCTCTTCGCCGTGGGTAGGGCGGGACCGCCGGGATCGCCGTTCTGCTGGCCAGCAGAATCGTTACGGCGCGCCCCAGCGGTCCCGCCCTACCATAGCTGCTTTGCCGTAGTGTAATCGCTCTTGGCGATTGGCGCGACTCCCGTTCAGTTGCCCGGCGCGGGCGTTTCGGCCGGTTTGGCGGCGGTCGCGAGCCGGACAAAAAACGGCGTGGGGTCCGGCCGGCTGAGGGAGCCGCCAATCGTGACGGCCTCCCGGGCCTTGGCGTAGCCCAGCTCGTCGTTGGTCCCATCGAGCAAGTGGAGCTTGTCGAGGATATCGCCCGTCTTGCCGCGCGCCGCGAGAGCGAACGAAGCCGTCAACGGTTGCTGAAGCAAGGGCTTCCCGGCGACGTAGGTCACCTGCCCCTGCCCGAGCAAACGCACCTCCTGCGAAACGAGCACAACGTCCTGCAGTTTCACGTCGAGGGACTCGTCGCGCGTGATTTTCAAGCTCAACTGGTCGTACTTGATTTCCGCGAGGCCCTGCGCCAGTTGATCGGCATAATAAGCGCTGCCCGCCACCTTTTCGGTGGCCTCCTTGACCTTGTCGGATCCGATCAGCGAACCGAGCGCCGCACCCAATTCGACGGCCTTGGTCGCCATGGAAAGCTTTTCCGAGGCGCGCTTGAGTCCGCGAAAAATCCCCTGCCGGCTCGTCAGGTCAAACTGCCCGCGGGTCCGATCCAGGGTGTCGCCCAGCGTGAGGCCGCGGCCTTCGAGTTGACCTTTGACGCTGAACAATCCTTCGCACGCCGGAGGGCGGTCGGGCTCGAGGGCCTTGTAGAACCGGCTGACGTCAAACTCGGTCAGCGAAAAATCACCGGTGAGCTGGTAGGGGTTGAGGCCGGGCACGAAATCAAGTCCGCCCCGGGCCGAAAGTTTTCCGTTTTCCCCAAATCCGGCCTCGAGCTTCGCCAGTTGCACCTGCGTGGACTGGACGGCAAGCCGTCCCGCCAATCCTGTCATCGCCCAATCCTTGCCCTGGGTCACGGACTTCGCCGCAACGGTGAGCTGCCCCTGCACGCCGGTCCAGAAGGGCAATTCGTCGGCGGCGGGCGGCGAAAGCGCGCGGTTCTGCGGCGCGGAGTCACCCGATAAATCCAGGTCAAACGGCGCACCCACCACGGCGCAGAGCGCGAGGACATCGGCCAGCTCAAGGTGTTCGCTGGTGATTTTTGCGTCCAGCATCAGTCCGGCCGGCTGCCGCGTGCCCTCGGCGGAGAAGCCGATGTCGGACCGCTGTCCGGCGCGATCGAGCAGCACCGGCGCCTGGACGGAAATGTGGCCGTCGGCCCGGATCACCGCCCGCAGGTTCAGATTGGCCACGGGCAGGACCTGTCCACCTTCGCGGGCCACGAGGCCGTTGAGGGTGGCCCGGGCCTCCACCTGCAGGGCGGCGCTGTCCGTCACCGCCCGGACCTCGCCGCTGGCCCGCCCGGCGCTGAGGGAATCATTCCGGGCGAGGATCGGCTGCCCGCTCAGCACCGGCAGATCAAAATCAAAGGTCAGCGCAGTGCGCAGTCCCCCGTCGCTTGTCCGCGTCACGTCGCCATTCAAGGCCGCGAGTTGCACGCCGTTGCTGTCGCGCAACACCACTCCCTCCGCCGTCGCGCGGGAAAAAGACCGGCCGGACAGTTCCAGGGCCGGCGAAAATTCCGCGTTGATCCTCTCGAGCATCGGCCGGCCGGGCAACGCGAGCGACAGTTCCGAAATGCGCAACGGGGACTGGCCGCGGAGGATGAGTTTCTCGTCCCGCGCCAACAGTTTGATCTCCCCAGGGTTGGTCCATCCGCCGAATTTCACGGCGGAAAACTGGCGCGAAAGCACGGCGAGGGGCAGCGTCCCAAACCGGACTGTCGCCAGTTCCATCTCGCCCTTCGTTCCGTCTGTTTCCACCTGCCGGCTCCCGGGATCGAACGTGAACGGCCGCGTGACCTCCACGGCGCCAATCAGACGACCCTTGTCGTCGGAGGAGTCGGCCGCCAGTCGCCGCACCTCCACGCGTCCCCCGGCGAAAGCCAGTTGCGCCGTGCCTTTGGCGTGCACGGTCCCGACGGGTACCCAACGCGAAAGAAATTTGGGCAGATCCGCCTGAAAGCTGCCTTCGAGAGTGGCGGGCCAGGCAGCCGTTGGCGGACCACCGAGCGTGACGGCGGCGGCGAGCGAGTCGCCGGCGGCGTTGCGCAGGGAAAGATCGTGGATCTGAACACGCGCCGCTTCCGGGGAGAACTCGGCGGCCGCCTCGAACCTCAGGCCGGCCTGAGTCACCAGCGACCGCCCGGCCCGCAGCACGTTGATCCGGTCGACCGTGAGCGGGCCGTTGGTCGTGACTGTCATGGTGTTGGCCGCGGTGCCAGCCAGCACGAGCTCGCCGCTGATTCCGCCCCCGTTGACGTCCACCGCCGCAAGGAATGGCCGCGCCCACCCCACGGGCAACGCGGTCAATTTGAGCCGCGCAATTTCCCCCGGGGCGCCGGTTTTCAGCCGGATCCGGCGGTGGCGCACGTCAAACGCCACCGGGCCGCTGGTCTTCAGCTCGGCCACCGGGTGGTCGCCGGCGAGCGTAACCAAGCCTCGATTGATCAGGCCTTCGCCGTTGGCATAGGTCAGATCAAACTCGCCGCTGATGTTCACGGCCCCGAGCGCCCGCAGCGCAGGCCGCCAGTCGGAAAAATCGGTCGTTTCGGATTTGAACTTGCCGTCCAAGGCGAGCCGATGGTCGGCGACACCGAAAGAAAACCGCCCCGTGCCCACGGCGGCAAAGTCCGGAAGCGCCCCACCGATGAAGAACGGCTCCAGCTGTGCGGTCCGGGCGGTCAGACGCCAATCGCCCGCCAGCTCGTCCCGCCCGGCCACCGAGTGCCCTTGCGCAAAAATCATCTCCTCGCTGCGCCCATCCCGCACGGTGTCCAACTGAAATTGGTAGTCGTCGCGGCCGCCGGCCCGGGTGAGGCCGGCCGCCAGTTTCAGCTGGTGCTGGCCGGGAAAGCCAGGGCCCTGCGCGTCAACCAGGGCGGTGAGTCCGATGCGGTCGAAAGTTTTCCCGAGCGATTGGGCCATTAGAAGCCTGGCCTGCACGTCAAACGAGGTCACCCGGGCCCCGGGCGACGGATCGCGCCACAGGGCCTTGACGTTCACGGTGCCCTCGCGGCCGGGAGCCACGCTGCCACCGGTGATCTTGAGTTCAACCGGTGGCGGGAGATGGCCGGCCTCACCGGACAGAAGCACGCGAGCCCCGACATCGAGATCGCCAAGAAAAAGGGCAAACGGCAGTTTGATCCGGCCCAGCGCACCCAGGGCGGCAACCGGGGCCGCCGCCACACCCAGGGCCGTCCGCTGGGGCGCAACCCGGCTGAGGTCGAGCGTCACTCCGCGGGCCTGCACATGGTCCAGCTGAAGCCGGCCGCCAAAAATAAGTGCCGACAGCGAGTATTCGGCCTCAACCTGATCCAGGGTCATTCGGATGTTCCCTTGTGTCAGGCTCACGTTTCCAAGGGAGACCGAATTTGGTCCGGCGGAAACCGATTGCACATCCAGGGTGAATCCGAAGTCCCGTTCGGCCAGGACACGCCGCAAGGCCCAACGCTGGACCAACGGCGTGAGGGCCACTCCGGCCAGGAGGGCAACGAAGAGGACGATGATCCCAAGGGCAATGAGCAGCGGGCGAACCAACTTCATGAGGAGGTGCAGCTAAGACACATGGCTATAGCGCAGGTTGCATGTCCGGTGCGACACAGAAAAAATTTCGCGTTGAACAGTAAAAAAGGCCGCGCCACCGCGGCCCACCGGAGGTGGCTGACTGCCGCTGCGCTCAATCCCCTGCCTAAAATCAAAAACTCCAGAAGCTATCCGAAACCCCTTTGGTTGAGCATCACCGGTTCAATCGTAGGGGCGCTCTGCCGTACGGCAGAACTGCGCCCAAGGGTTTTCAAACCCGAGCAGGCGCAGCAAGACTGCGCCCCTACGCGGCATTTGCCGGTTTTCGGAAACCTCTGGTATTACCTGGCCGGATAGGCCAATTCCTTGGTTGGTCGCATTTCGTCGGTCAGTCCCATGGAAAGCCGCACCGTGGCGACAGCGATGTTATAGGTATACAAGGCTTGCAGCTGATTGAGCCGGGCCGTGGTAAGGTCCGTCTGCGCCTGGAGCACATCGAGCTGCGTCGCCGTGCCCGCATCAAAGCGCGCATTGGCCAGGCGGACGCTTTCCTCCGCCTGCTCGATGACTTTCTTGGCCGCCTCGGCCAGCTCGGTCGCCTGCTGGAAGCCAGAGATGGAACGGCGCACGTCGACGTCGACCGCCAGCTGGGCTTCCGCGAGGGACAGCTTGGTTTGTTCAACCAGCGAGCGGGCCTGCGCAACTTTGCCCGCGGTAGCCCGGCCATCAAAAATATTCCACTGCGATTGGACTCCGACCGTCCAACCCTTGACGTAGCTGGCGGAACTCACCGGCCCAAAGGAGAAAGGAGCGTTTTGCCGCCAGTCGTAGGAGCCGACCAGGGAAAGATTCGGATAGTAGCCGGCGCGGCTGGTCAGCACGCCCTTTTCGGCCGCTGTTTCCAACTTCCGCAAGCGTTGGAGATCGGGACGGAGCTCCCGCGCCGAGCTCAGGGCAGAGCGAAGCTCGTAACTCGCCGGCGTAAAGTCCAGGGACCCGACAAACTCCGGAGTCTTCGTCACGTTGGGTTCGGTCGCGGTGACAAAACCAAGGGCCTGACGGAGTTCTTCGATCGCGATCCGGTAGTCGTTGCGGGCGGTGATGAGAGGCGGCTGGGCGTTGGCGAGAGTGACCTCGGCGCGCAGCACCTCAAACTTGGACACCGTGCCGGCCTCGTAGCGATTCTTCACGTCCTGCAGCTGGCGCTCGATCAACTCGACGTTCTGTTCCTGCACCTTGATCTTCTCCCGGTTGACGATCACGGTGAAAAATTTCGTACGGACATCGAACAGCGCGTTGTTGATGACCGCCTGGAGTTCGAGGACCGCCGCATCGAGGGTGAGCTTCTGGCCCTGCACGCTGGCCGTTACTCCACCCCCGGCAAACACGAGCTGCCGGGCGGTGATGTCGAGGTCCCAGTTGTGATCCAAGCCGTTTTGGCTGACGGCGAGCTGGTTGCGCTGGTAGCCGCCGGAACCGGTCACGTTGGGGATTTGCGGCGCCCGCACCTCGAGCAGAATGCCCTCCTGCTGGCGGATCTGCTCCTTGGCCTGGCGGATGGTGAAATTGTTGTCGAGGGCGAACGCCAGCGCATACTGGAGGTCGAGCCGGTCCGGCACGGGAAAATCCGGGTCGGGCTTGCCGTCGTTGAGCTGGGCCCGCACGGGCAAGGTCGCGAGCAAGCTCGCTCCCATCAGGATGAGGCTGGTCACGCGCACGAGGGATTTCATGGAAAGATTCGCAGGTTTTACTTGGCCAGCACCGGCTGGGCGGCGGGCATCGGAGCGGGCTTGGGCACCCGGAAATCGGCCCGATGGTCCTTCGCGATCAGGACATAGAGCGAAGGCACGAAGAACAGGGTGAAAATCGTGCCGATCGTCATGCCGCCGACCAGGACGAGACCGATCGAATTGCGGGCCGCAGCGCCGGCGCCGGTGACGAGCGTCAGCGGAAAGTGACCCGCGACCGTGGCAACGCTGGTCATCAGGACCGGACGCAGGCGGGTCATCGAGGCCTCACGGATGGCCGCAAGCTTGGTCCGGCCCTGTTCCTGGAGCTTGTTGGCAAACTCGACAATCAGGATGCCGTTCTTGGCAATGAGGCCGACCAGAGTGACGAGCCCAACCTGCGAATAGATGTTGAGCGTCGTCGTCCAGCCCTTGGTCCAGAATGGAATATTCGGGTTGGGCATCTTCAGGAAGGCGAAGATCAGCGCGCCGAACATCGCCAGCGGGACGGAGCCCAACAGAATGATGAACGGGTCGCGGAAGCTGTTGAACTGCGCGGCCAGCACGAGAAAGATCAGGACCACCGAGAGCGCAAACGCGGGCAGAAACTTGTCGCCCTCGGTGCGGAGCTGGCGGGATTCGCCCGTGTAATCGATGACGTAGCCCTGCGGCAGGATCTTCGCGGCTTCGTCCTCCAGAAACCGCAGTGCCTGGTCCAGCGGGACGCCGGGAACAGCGCTGAACTTGACGGCGTTCAGCTGCTGGAACCGATTGAGCGAGCGCGGCACGACCTCGTTGCGGATGTGCGCGACCGTGCTGAGAGGGATGAGCTTGCCCGCCGGTCCGGTGACGTAGATGTTTTCCATCTGGCTGGCGTTGAGCCGGTCGACCCGCTTGATCTGCGGAATCACCTTGTAGCTGCGCCCATCGATGTTGAAACGGTTGACGTAGTTGCCGCCGACCGCCGACGTCAGGTCGGAGCCGATCTGGGAGAGGTCGAGACCGAGCGAGGCCACCTTGTCGCGATCGATGACAATTTCCGACTGCGGCTGGTCGATGCGCGTGTCGATGTCGGAGAAGTAAAACATCTTGCTGGCCATCGCCACCGCCTGGATTTTCTGGGCAAATTCGAGGATGTGCTGGGTGTCGGCGGTGGACGCGATCACGATCTCGACCGGGAAATTCGTGCCGCCGGGCAGCGCGGGCGGGGTCACCGGAAACATCTGGATGCCGGGAATCGCCATGAGCTTGCGCTGCACCTCGGGCATCATCTGGAAGACGTTCCGCTTCCGTTCGCCCCACGGTTTGGTGACGACACCGCTGAAGCCGCTGGTCGGGAAGGTAAGTTGAAAGGTGAAACCGGCCTCCGGCAGGCTCATGAAAGCGTCATTGGCGGCCGCCGCGTATTTGCTGGTCTGATCGATGGTGGAATTGGCCGCGGCCGTGACGATGCCAAAGATGACGCCTTGATCCTCGGTCGGGGCGAGCTCCTTGGGAGCCATCTTGAACATCGGGATGGTCAGCGCAAACAGGCCGGCCCACGCCAGGTAGACCGCGGGCCGCGCGCTCAGCGTCACATCGAGCGCCCGGCCGTATGCCTGGCGGAGCCGGTTGAAACCATGCGAAATCTTCCCCGCGAAGCCGCGTTCTTCCATGCCCGGCTTGAGCAGGTAGGCCGACATCATGGGCGAAAGCGTCAAAGCCACGACGCCGGAGATCGTAACGGCGCCGGCCAGGGTGAAGGCGAATTCGCGGAAGAGAGAACCGGTCAGGCCGCCCTGGAGGCCGATCGGCGCGTAGACAGCGGCGAGCGTGATCGTCATCGCGATGATCGGGCCGACCAGTTCGCGGGCGCCGAGCAGCGCGGCGTCGAGCGGTGATTTGCCCTCGCCGATGTGGCGTTCGACGTTCTCGACCACGACGATGGCGTCGTCGACCACGAGACCGACGGACAGCACGATGGCCAGCAGCGTCAGCAAATTGATGGTGAAGCCGAACACCTGCATCAGAAACACGCCGCCGATGAGGGAGACCGGAATCGCCACCACGGGAATGATCACGGAGCGGAACGACCCGAGGAAAAGGAAGATGACGACCACCACGATCAACAGCGTATCGACAAGGGTGTGCACCACCTCATGGATGGCATTGTCGATGTAGGCGGTGGCGTCGTAGGCGACCTGGGCCTGCATGCCGGTCGGCAGATCCTTCTGAATCGAAGCCATCTCGGCGTTCACCTGCTTGATCACGTCAAGGGAATTGGCGTTAGGCAGCACCCAGATGCCCATGAACACGGCGGTCTGGCCGGAGAATTTCACCTCGGTGGTGTAATCCTCCGCGCCGAGTTCGACGTCGGCCACGTCCTCCAAGCGCACGATCGCGTTGTTTTCCTGGAGAATGACGAGTTTCTTGAACTCGCCGACGGAGCGAAGATCGGTGTTGGCCGTCAGGTTGACCTGGATCAGGGAGCCGTTGGTCGAACCGACCGCGGACAGGAAGTTGTTCGCCGCGAGTTTCGCGCGAATCTGCGCCGGGCTGATGTTGAGCGCGGCCAGCCGGTCGGGCTTGAGCCAGACGCGCATCGCAAACGTGCGCCCGCCGAGCAGGTCGGCGCGCTGGACGCCCGCGAGCGCGGACAGGCGCGGCTGCACCACGCGCACGAGGTAGTCGGTGATTTCATTCTGCCGGAGCGCGTCCGAGGTGAAGCTCAGGTACGCCGAGGCGAACTGGCTGTCGGCCGAGGCGACGCTGATGGCGGGAAGCTGCGCGTCGGGCGGCAGATCGTTGCGGACCTGGCTGACGCGCGTGTTGATCTCGGACAGAGCCTTGATCGGGTCGTAATTGAGTTTCAGGCGGACGTTGATGGTCGAGATGCTCTGCGCACTCTGGGACTCGATGTAGTCGATGCCGTCGGCGGCCGCGATCGCGCGTTCGAGCGGTGTGGTGATGAAGCCGCGCACCAGCGCGGCATCGGCACCGACGTATACGGTCGTGACCGTCACGACCGCATTGTCGCTGCGCGGGTACTGCCGGACGTTGAGCGTCCGGATCGCCTGCAAACCGGAGATGAGGATGACAAACGTCACCACCAGCGCCAGGACGGGGCGACGGATAAAGATGTCAGTAAATGATTTCATGACGGGTCGTGGAGGGCGCCAGGCGCCGGGGAAAAATCAGGTGTCGTTCGGTTTCGGAGCGAGCTGGGCGTTGGGGGCGAGCTTGTTGTCGACGACGACGGAGAGGCCGTTGCGCAGCTTGAACACGCCGCTGGAAACCACCTGTTCGCCGCCCTTCAATCCGCTCGTGATGGCAACGAAGTCGCCGCGGCGGGTGCCCTGCCGCACGAACTGCTGGCGGAGCTTCTGTCCACCGTCGGCGGTTTTTTCGACGATGAAGACCGAGTCGCCGAAAGGCGCGCTCATGACCGCCGTCGCCGGGATCGCAATGACCGGATCCTTTTCACCGAGGACGACGGCGACCTCGCCAAACATGCCGGGGCGCAGCACGCCCTTCGGATTGGCCAGCGTCGCCTGCACGCGCACGTTGCGCGTGGCCACGTCGACGTCGGGATTGATGGCCGTCAACAGGCCGTCGACCGTCTGGCCGGGAATCGCGTCGCTGGTCACGTGGATTGGCTGGCCGACCGCAATCTGGGCCAGCCGCTGCTGCGGCAACAGGAAGTTGACATAGATCGGTTCCAGCTCCTGGAGGGAGACCACCGCGTCACCGTCCTTGAGATACTGGCCGAGATTGACCAACCGGATGCCCAGGGCTCCGTCGAACGGGGCCCGGATGGTCTTCTTGGCGATGATCGCCCGGATGTTGTCGGCTTGCGCGACCGCCTGCTTGTACTGCGCATCGATCACGTCAAAATCGGACTTGGCGACGGCATTTTTGGCCAGGAGATCGGTCGAGCGCTCAAGATTGACCTTGGCCAGCTGGACGCTGGCTTCGGCCGACCGCAACTGGGCCTCCTCGGAGGAAATGTCCAGTTGCACCAGCAGATCGCCGGCATGGACATTGGATCCGGATTCGAAAGAGATGCCGACGACCTTGCCGGGGACCTCGGCACTTACGGTCACGCCTTGCACGGCGGCGAACGAACCGACGGAGCTGACCAGCCGGTCCCAGTCCTGCGACGTGGCCTCGGCAGTGGTAACAATCTCGGGCGGCACCGTCTGGTTGGCGCCGGCCGCGATCAAAGTGCGGATCTGGAGGGTTTTGACGCCCGCGAGCAGCGCGAACACAACCAACAGACCGACGATGGTAAGAGTGATTTTTTTAGCCATGGGAAAGGAGGATTAAAACGTGGTGGGAAAATTCAGGCGGACGCGGGCATCGCGGCTTCTCTGGGCGCCGCGTTGAGCTGGCAGGCGTGTTCGAGGATTTTGGTCAGCAACGTCACCAAGGTCCGGCGCTCGGCTTCGTTGAGCGGACTCATCAGAGCGGCCATGCGCCGAAAATGATCCGGCAGCAGCTCCTTCAGCAGAGCATGTGCCTTGGGCGTGAGAAAAACATGCATCACGCGGCGGTCATGATCGTCCCCCTCGCGCTTGACGAGCGCATCCCTTTCCAAGGTATCGATCAGACCCGTCATGGTGGCTCGTGTGACCCCTGTGCGGTCTGCCAGTTCAGCCGGGGTCAGGCCGGAATCGGGGCTCTCCCCCCGACATTTTCCCCAGAGCTGCATCATGACCCCGAACCGTCCCTGCGAAATGCCGTGGTCGGAGAGGTTTTTCTCGATGAAAAGATAGGATTCGTCCCCGGTGCGCAGCAAATGCAGAAACGCCTCACAGGCCGAGGGATCAAGCTCGGGATAGTGGGTGGCGGCTTCGCGCAGGCACTCGTAGCGCGGAAGGTCTTTGAACAGCAAATGAGGCATATTGTCAGAAAATTGCGAAGGTCAGGGTGCTTACCATTAGCATCCTAATGATATTTTCAAGCAGGATTTTTTGGACAATCGGCCAGATCCCTTTTTCGGGGCCCGGTACAGATTTTACCGGTTCCCGCCAGTGAGCAGGCTGGCCGCACATGCGTCGTCGTGTAGGTGGCGGGCTGCGCAGTCCATTCCGGCTATTTCTTCGGCTTTTTGTAGGAGCCTGCTTGCGGACGATTCTTTGTGGCACGGGTCTCCCGACCCGTGATGATCGGAACACGGGTCGGGAGACCCGTGCCACCTCATGCCCGTCGCCTGCAAGCAGGCTCCTACATCTCAAATATGCCGAAGCCAGTTTCGGGCCATGAGACCCGGCAGCAATCAAAGCGCCCGGGCGGCCGCCACCACCGCTTCGGTCGTGATGCCGAGCTCTTTCATCGCAATGTTGCCCGGCGCACTGAGGCCGAAGCGGTCGATCCCGACGGCTTTCCCGTCGAGTCCGACATATTTGCTCCAAAGCCCGGTCACGCCGGCCTCGATCGCGACGCGCTTGCGCACGGACGGGGGCAAAATCGAATCGCGGTACTCTTGCGACTGGGCGTCGAAGCGCAAAAACGAGGGCATCGAGACGACCCGCACGCCACCGCCGAGCACCTTGGCCGCCGCAATCGCCCACTGCAGCTCGCTGCCGGACGAAAGAAGAACATGCGTGAGCTCCGCGGTTTCCCGCACGACGATGTAACCGCCCTTGAGGACCCCGGCGCGGCGTTCGGCCGCAGGAATGTCGTTCAGATTCGGCACCGCCTGGCGCGAAAGCGCGAGCAGGGTCGGACCATCCGTCCGCTCCAGCGCGGCCGCGAACGCGCCCGCCGTTTCCTCCGGATCCGCCGGGCGGATGACGTCGAAGTTCGGAATCAAGCGCAGGGCGCTGACGGTTTCGACCGGCTGATGGGTCGGGCCGTCCTCGCCCACTCCGACCGAATCGTGCGTGTAGATATAAATGACCGGCAGTTTCGCCAGGGCCGCGAGGCGCATCGAAGGCCGCGAGTAGTCCGCGAACACCAGGAACGTGGCGCACGACGGGCGGAAAATGCCGTCGTAGGCCACGCCGTTGTTGATCGCCGCCATGCCGTGCTCGCGGATGCCGTAGCGCAAATTGCGCCCGGCGCGGTTGCTGCGGTCGAAATCCTTGTCGGCCGCAATGTAGTTGAGCGTCGAGCCGTGAAGGTCGGCGCTGCCGGAAATAAGCAGGGGCAATTCCGCCGCCACCGGCTGGAGGACATCCTTGCCCGCCGCCCGGGTCGCGAGTTTCGCATCGGCCGGGAACACGGGAATCTTCTCGAGCAGCTGCGCGGCGACCGGACGATTGTTGCGCGTATCGAGCAGCGCAGCCTTTTCGTGATTCGCGACGCGCCAGGCCTCGTAGGTCTTGCGCCATTTGCCATAGGCGCGCTTGAGACGCTTTTTGTGCGCGGCAAAATAGTCGCGGACCGCCGGACTCACATAAAAATGCTCCTCGGGCAAACCCAGGCCCTTGCGGGCGGCGTCGGCGAACTTCGCCCCACCCTCGCCGTGGCCCTTCGACGTGCCGGCGACCTCGGGAATGCCCTTGCCGATGATCGTCTTCGCGATGATGAGCTGCGGCTTGCCGCTGGTGGCGCGCTTCGCCTTGTTGAGGGCCTTCAGAATCGCCGCCAGGTCGTGGCCGTCGGCGAGCGTCTGCACGTCCCAGCCGATGGCCTTGAAGCGGGCGCCCGTGTTTTCACTCTGCGTCTTGTTCGCCATCGCGTCGAGGGTGACGTCGTTCGAATCGTAGATGAGGATCAGGTTGTCGAGGCCCTGGTGGCCGGCGAACTCCACCGCCTCCATGGCCACGCCTTCCTGCATGCAGCCGTCGCCGGCGAGGCAGATCACGTGATGGTCAAAAATGGTGTGTTCGACGGTGTTGAAACGCGCCGCGGCCATCTGGCCCGAAATTGCAAAGCCCACGGAATTGGCGATGCCTTGGCCCAGCGGGCCGGTGGTGGCCTCGACCCCCGGGGTCTCGTGAAATTCCGGGTGCCCGGGCGTCTTGCTGTGCAGCGCGCGGAAATTCGTCAGGTCTTCCAGCGACAGGTCGTAGCCGCTCAAATGCAGCCAGGTGTAGAGGAACATCGAGCCGTGGCCGGCCGAAAGCACGAACCGATCCCGGTTCAGCCAGCGGGGCTCGTCGGGATTGTGCACCAGGGCGTGTCCGTAGAGCACGGCGCCGATCTCGGTGGCGCCGAGCGGCAGGCCGAGGTGGCCGGAAGCGCACTTGTGCACGGCGTCGATGGCGAGGCCGCGGGCTTGCGCGCAGGCTTGGGCGAGAAGGTCAGTCTGAAGCTTCATGAGTTAAAAGGATGAAAGTCCACGCTAACCCAACCTCCCGCCCGCCTGCAAAGCTCAATTTAAGTCACATGATGGACTGCAGCGGGCGGGTGACCCTTGCGGCAACCCGATTCCCCGGCGGCTCCGGTATCCTTTTGTCCGTCTGATATCAACAGCCGCTAAGATTCCTGTTCTGGCGCGACAGCGCCGGTAGGGACGGACCGCGAAGGCCATGGCACTTCGCGCCGCCGGGCCGTCCGCGAATGTCATCGCGCTCACGGCGCGCCCGGCGGTCGCGCCCTACCAAGACCGATGCCCATAAAAAAAGCGAACCCGGGCGGGCTCGCTTTGTTCGCCGGCGGCGGTCGGGGACTTCAGGCCTTGGCGGCTTCCTCGAAGCGGCGTTCCTTGACGGCCATGGCGGCCTTGCCGGTGCGGTCGCGCAGATAGTAGAGACGGGCTTTGCCCGGCTCGGAATCGCGCTCGACCTCGATCTTCTCGATGTTCGGCGAGTTGACCGGAAACACGCGCTCGACGCCTTCGCCGTAGCTGATACGGCGCACGGTGAAGGTCTCGTGGATGCCGTGGCCCTTGCGGGCGATCACGACGCCGGCGAAAACCTGGACGCGTTCCTTGTCGCCCTCGCGCACCTTGGTGTGCACGCGGACGCCGTCGCCCACCTTGAAGGAGGTGGTGTTGGTCTTCACCTGGACGGCGGTGATTTCTTTGATGATCGGGTTCATGGCGGTTACTTGATTAAATCGGGACGGATTTTCCGGGTTTTTTCCAATTGCTGCGCGTGCCGCCACTTCTCGATTTCGCCGTGGTTGCCCTGGAGGAGCACTTCCGGCACGGACATGCCGCGGTAAACGGCGGGACGCGTGTAATTGGGAAAGTCGAGCAAGTTGCGGGTGAAACTTTCGCTGGTCAATGACTTTTCTTCACCGAGCACCCCGGGGATGAAACGGGCCGCGGCGTCGATGACCACGGCCGCCGCCAGGGTGCCGTTGGTCAGCACGTAGTCGCCGATGCTAAGCTCTTCATCGATAACTGTGTCGCGAATCCGCTGGTCGATCCCCTCGTAATGGCCGCTGAGCAGGATGAGGTGCGACTCTTTGGCCAGTTCCTCGGCCTTGGCGGAGGTAAAAGGCGCTCCGTCGGGAGTCAGATAGATGCGGCGGCACCCGGGGGTCTGCAATTCCTCGAGGGCGGCGAACACCGGTTCGCACTTCATCACCATGCCGGCCCCGCCGCCAAACGGACGGTCGTCGGTGGTGCGATGCTTGTCGGTTGCCCAGTCGCGCACGTTGCGCACGTTGATCTCGAGCAGCTTGGCCCCGCGCGCCCGCCCGAGCATGCTCTCGGACAAAAAGCCGTCGAGCATGGCGGGAAAAAGCGTCAGGACGTCGATGCGCATGGCGGTTTCTCTTTTAACCACAGAGGCACGGAGTGCACAGAGAAATGTGGATGCTTAAAATACAAAACCCCGGATCGCTCCGAGGTTTGGAAGATCACCAGAAGTCACTCGGTGACCTCTGTGTCTCAGTGGTTCAAAAACGTTCAGGCTTTCGCCGGAGCGGCGGCGGCGGTCGCGGCCACGGCGCGCTTCGAGCGCTTGACGAGGGAGTGGATCGTGTCGCTCGGTTTGGCGCCTTGGGAAATCCAGTAGTCGTAGCGGTCCAGCTTGATGGAGAGAGGGTTGCTCTTCGCGCGCGGATTGTAAGCGCCAATCTGCTCGACACCCGCGCCGTCACGGCGGGAACGCTCCTCGGTCACAACCACACGGAAGTGCGGCTCGTTCTTGGTGCCGAAGCGGGAAAGACGGATTTTAAGGGCCATTGGATGACTGGTTGTGCGTTTGCGGAGAGCGGGAGTTGCTTGGAAAAGGGCCAGAGGTGACGGAACAACTTTGCCCTTGTCAAGCCCCTAGCGGAACCGAAAAAAGCAATCAAGTAACAAGGGGCAACCATCAAGGCCAAGAGGGCGTCGCGCAGGCATCCTGCTTGCCAGCCGAAGAAGCAGGCTGGAAGCCTGCGCTACTTGGCCACCAGCGGTTTGGGCAGGTAGGCGTGCAGGTCTTCCTTGGTCAGCCTGCGGTAGGCCTTGAAAACCGTCTCCATCGTCGCCTTTTCGCGCTTGGTTCGGCCGATTTCCGCAAACCATTTGGGCAAAAAATCGTCCCCATGCTTCGCGCTGACATCGGCAATCACCTTGGTCGCAAACGCGTGACTGGCCGTGTTGAGTTCCTCGGCGTATTGCGCTTCCGCCGGATTTTCCGCCGCCGGCCAGGCCACGAGATCGACGCGCGCCGCCTCACCTTCGTATTTTTTCAACTCCGCCGGCAGGTCGTAATAGCTCTTCGCCGCCTCGGGCCCGAGCTCGTCCCGGATCACCTTCCCGGCAACGTAATTGGCAATCCCCTCGCAAAACCAACGGCGGTCCTTGCTCGTCAGGTAATGCCAGACCACTCCGGATTCGGTCGTTTCGCGGAGCACATTGAACACAGCTTGACGCTCGGTAAGCTGCATCTGTTGCCCCGAGGAGGCGAAGAGAGTGCGCATGAATTCGTCCAATTCCGCCGCCACCTCTTCCGCTGGGCCGACCTCGGGCGTCGCGCCGATCTTGATCGGACAAACATAGCTGTCCCAATAATTCGCCATGCCCGCCGCCACCCGATCCGGCGGCAGATCGCCGGACCCGGAATTCACCTTGAACTCAAAGGAGAAATCCAAACCGCCGGACGAATCCAGGGTGAAGCCGGCGACCCTTTCCCCGGCCTGAAGGCGGGCCACCAGTTCCGGTCGGCGCCAAAGCGCGTAATGCCGCAAAACCCCGGCGGGCGCCGCAACCCTCGTCGTGCGCCAATGCGTTCCCGCGAGGTCAAAAGTCGAGGCCATCTTCTCCGTCGGCTGGTCCAAGCCAAGGGATGCCGCCACGCGTCCGAGAAAATAATCCCGCCGGCGCTGCAATTCCTCCAGACTGAGTTTCGCCGCCGGCGGCGGAGCGGGCGGCGCCGGCTTGTAATCCGCCAGCTTTAACGCCAGCGCCTCGACGTACGCCTCGTCGCCGGCCGAGGCTTCGATCACAAATTCGCCAAACTGAAAGATCTTCCGCTCGGGAAACCGGGCGCCGTCGACGGCCCGTCCGGTCACGCCCAGGACGCCGGCGAAAAGGGCGAGCCAGAAAAATTTCCGCAAACACATCGCCGCCATCTGACATCCGGCCCCTCCCGCCGCAACTCGAATTTCCCCGCCGCGATCGCCGCTCGGCCAGGCGGAGGGCGACCGACCGGTTTCAGATTGCGGGCGGCGCGGGAATCCGCAGCGTGCTCGTGCGCGAGAGCGGCGGACGCTCCGCCGGACACGAGGAACCCAATGAATAACCCAGTTCCACCGGAGCAGGTCCAGGCCCAGCTCAACGCCGCCCGCAAGGAGGCCTTCACCGAGGCGCGGTTCATCAACCGGCTTAAAACGGTTGTCATCGTCATCCTGCTGTTGGCCCTGGGGGGCACCATGGCCTACCATGCCGGCAAAACGGTCGGAATGGCGGCAGCGGCGACGGGGGCTCGTCCGCTTGACGACAAGGAAGCCCAGCGCCGCCTGCTCGCCCTCGAAGGGGAACTGACGCTTCTCAAGGCCGATCTGGCCCCGACAACTGAACCCCACCCCCTGCTGGCCACCGCCGGATCGGTGCTGAAGTTTGGGGAGGACCACTCAACCTTCGTGGCCTTGATCGGGACGATCATTTTCGCCGGTTTTATCTATTTCTACTTTGGCATCGATTACTATTTCGGGAGCTATCGCGAGATCGCGGACAAGAAACGGCTTTCGGAGTTCTACCGCAACCTGGGCGACCGCATGATGATTTTGAATGAGTGGGAACCGGCTGAGGCCGCCTACCGCAACGCGCTTGAGATCAATCCCATCAACGTCGAGGCCTCTCTCGGCATCGCCAAGGCCAGCGTGTTCCAGCCGCTCAAGGGTCAACAATTCGTGCCGCCCTATTTGATCGAGGTCAAGATTGACTCCCTGATCGCCAACAACCCGCGCCCCGATGCCCAACTGGTATTTCTCAAGGGGGTCAACCAGCGCAATCAAGGGCATGAGGAGGCCAGTCGCAAACTCTTCGCGGAGGCGATCGAAATTGATCCGGAATTTGTGGGCTCTCATATCGCCCTCGGCTACTCGTTGATGTGTATAAGCGACATCGAAAAAGCCTTTGTTTGCTTCCAGAAGGCATTCGACCTGGATCAAAGCTATCCTTTCGCCAACGCCAATCTTGGCATCTGCCATCTCCTTACGCTGCAGCTCGACGATGCCGTCAAGTATTTCGATCTTTCCCTCCGGGGCAATCCCGACCTTTTCTCCACCATCGGCCTGGGCGACGCGCAGCGTTATCGCGGCAATTTCAGGGAGGCGCTGAGCCTGCATCTCTATGCGGTGAATGCGTTAAATCGCAAAGGCATCGAAAACGAACGCTACGTCAGCGGGGACTGGCTCCGAAATTTCATGCCGCTGAAACCGGGCGATAAGGTGACCATCCTGCGCTCGGTCCAGGCCACCACTTTCGAGCAGAAAAAGACCATCGCGCTCTACGCGCTGGCCTTTGATCAAGCCATCGACGGCGACCTGACCGCCGCCCAAAAAACGTTCTCCGAGGCCATGGCCTTGGATCAAGACCGCACTTACCGGTTGTTCGTTGAAAACCAGATCCAATCCATCCTCAACCTGCTTCAATTGCCCGCCCCGGCCCGGGCGTGGTTGGAAGGAAAACTGCCCCCGCCTTCCCCGCCTGCGACGCCGGCATGATCCCCCGCGGGACCGGATGATCGGCCGGACCGGCAGGCAGTGTATTTTGCATTTCCGGCTTTTCATTTGACCTTGCCAAGTCCAAGGCCAGAAGTCGCCCCTTCATATGCTCAAAGCCGGCATCGTCGGTCTGCCCAACGTGGGCAAATCCACCCTCTTCAACGCCCTCACCCGCTCGCGCAAGGCGGAGGCGGCCAACTATCCTTTCTGCACCATCGATCCCAACGTCGGCGTCGTGATCGTGCCGGATGACCGCGCGTACGTGCTCCAGAAAATCGCCAAGACCAACGTCGTCGTGCCGGCCGCCATCGAATTCGTCGACATCGCCGGCCTCGTCGCGGGCGCAAGCAAGGGCGAGGGCCTCGGCAACCAGTTCCTCGCCACCATCCGCGAAGTCGACGCCATCGTCCAGGTCGTCCGCTGCTTCGAGGACAGCGACGTCGTCCACACCATGGGCGGAGTCGACCCGGTGCGGGACATCGAGGTCATCACCACCGAACTCGTCCTGGCCGATCTCGAGGCCGTGGCGAAACGCATCGACAAGACGCAAAAGAAAGCCAAGTCGGGCGACAAGGAAGCCATCATCGAACTGGCCCTGCTCGAGAAGCTCACCCCGCATCTCAACTCGGGCAAAACCGCCAACACCCTCACCGCCACCCCGGAGGAAGTCGCGCTGATGAAGCTCTTCCAGCTGCTCACCGCCAAGCCCGTGCTCTTTGCCTGCAACGTCGCCGAGTCCGACCTCGCCACCGCGGAGCAGAACAAATTTGTGCAGAAGGTCGCCGAATTCGTCCGCACGCATCACGATGCGGCCTACGTGCCGATCAGCGCCAAGATCGAGAGCGAACTCATCGACCTGCCCCCCGAGGAAGCCCGGGCATTTTTGAAGGACCTCGGTGTCGACGACTCCGGCGTCTCCTCGCTCATCAAGGGCACGTACGATCTGCTTGGCCTGATGACCTATTTCACCGCCGGCGAGAAAGAGGTCCGCGCCTGGACGATCAAGAAAGGCTGGAAGGCCCCGCAGGCGGCCGGCGTGATCCACACCGATTTCGAAAAAGGCTTCATCAAGGCCGAGGTGGTAAGCTACGAAGACCTCACCCGCCTCGGCTCCACCGCCGCCGCCCGCGAAGCCGGCAAATACCGGCTCGAGGGCAAGGACTACGTTTTCCAAGACGGCGACGTCGCCCTATTCCGCTTCGCCAACTGAGGTCGAGGCCGATTTCCGAAATGTAGGACCGCCTTCACGCCGCGAAGGCAAGACGCAGGAGCGAAAGCTGACTGTAGGAAAGGCTTTATGCCGCAAACGCCCCCCTTGAAACGCGGAGCGCTCCGAGCGGACTTCCTCGGTAGTGTCCTGTGCGGCGGGATCTCCGAATCCCGCCTGCTCACCCTTCTCTGCCAATCCTTCAATGCCTCCTCCCTCCGCGACCTTCGCGCCCTCCGCGTTTAAATCCGACTCCCGCAACAGAGGGCGCGCCGCTCCTTCCCGTCGCAACCTGATTGTCCGCCGCCAGGCGGAGCCCAATCTCCGAGCGGGCTTTTTTCGAATTTTATTTTAAGACGTCACTTTTATTTTAAGACGTCACGTCTTGACTCTTGACAAAAGCGCCTCGGCCTCGCCCTTCCCCGTCTTGGTCAGCAGGCACCGCCGCACAAACTGACTGACCGACGCCGGCTGACCCATGCGTAGCCGGGCGGCGAGCCAGCCGTTCGAAGCCGAGGTGCTGAGCTTCATTGCCGTCGCCAGCTTCACCTTGGCCGGGTCCGATTTTTGCGTCCCCAATTTGTCCAGATCGATCCGGGCCGCCTTCGCCAGCCGTTGCAGCCGGTCCTCCCACCCCTCGGCCCGCTCCGCGGCCATCTCCTCCGGCGCCAGGCCCGCAAACCGGTCCAGTTCCGCTCCCCGCGCGGCCATTTGCTTCTTCACTTCCTGTTTGAACTCCCGGCTGCCCAGGCACCAACCCCGGCTCAGCCGTTTCGCCGCCAACTCCTTTTGCGCTGGCTCCGACTCCGCCAGAAATTCCAGGTACTGCAGGTACTTCTTCCAGCCTCCCCGCGTGTCCGGCAGATCCCCCGCCTCCCCCAGGATCACCGTCGACTCGAGCCAGCCCGGCCGCCCCTTGGCGAAGTACTTCGGCAAACTGCTCCAAGGATGATCGAGCAGCTTCCCGACCGGCACGATCCGCGCCCGCACCGGGTTGAGATGGATGTAATGACAGACCTGCGCCAAGGCGTGGCCCGGCTCGACATGCAACGCCTTGTACCGGCCTTGGAACGGCCGGCCGACCAGCGTCCGAAAGCCGTTGTACCGCCGGACCCAGGTTCCCTGCAACCATTTCATCCCTAGGCTCAGGTTCGGCTCCGTCAGTTCCACCGCCAGGTGAAAATGATTGCTCATCACCACATACGCGTGCACCCGCCACCGGTAGCGGCTCGCCGCCTCACCCAAGGTCCGCTCGAACGCCTCCGCCGCCCCTTTCCCCACAAACAGATTCCGCCGGTAGTTCCCCCGATTGATCACGTGGTAACACGCCCCCGCATATTCCACTCTCCATGGTCGCGCCATACCCGCAGACGAGGCCGTCTTTAACTCAGCTTGTCAAGAGTCAAGACGTGACGTCTTCAGATCGATCCAAAGGCCAGGCCGGAGGTGACGGTCATGATCGCCGCGTGGCGTTGCCGGCTCAGGTGAGGCAGCAGGGCGGACGTCAGCCGGATTGGCCCGAGCAGGTTCGTGGCGATGGTCGCCTCGGCGACGGCGTCCTGGGCTTCGAGGATCTTTTCCGGCTGCATGATGCCCGCGTTGTGGACGACCACGTTCAGGTTCGGGTGCGCGGCGGTGAGTTGCGCGGCGAAGCGGCGGATCGCCTGCGGGTCCCCGAGGTCGAGAACCAGCGACGCCATGCCGGGATGGGCGCGGGTGGTCTCGTCGAGGGCGGCCTGGCGCCGTCCGGCGATGATGACCCGGTTGCCGAGGGCGTGAAAGGATTCGGCCAGGGCCCGGCCGATGCCGGAACCGCCGCCGGTGATGAGAATGGTATTACCTGTGGATTGCATGACTTGGTGATTGTGGTGAACCGGCCACACTCTATCACGCATACCGTTCAACGGAAAGTAGGCACCTTTTCCCGCCCTACGCACCTGAAAGAGAGTGAAACGCCATGAACCAGTTACCCACAAAAAAACAAATCCGGTCGGCGAAGTCCTGCTCCGTGAAGAGACCCTCCGACGCAGCGACCGACCCCCGGGTGGACGTGCTGGTGGACGAACTGATCGGGCGGGTGGCCGACAAGTGGACGCTGTTGATCCTGGAGCTGCTGGCGGAGCAGGGGGAGATGCGTTTCACGCGCATCGCCGGTTCGATCGCCGGCATCAGCCAGAAGATGCTCACGCAGACCCTGCGGCAGATGGAGCGGGAAGGCCTGGTGAGGCGGACGATCCATCCGGTGGTTCCGCCCCGGGTGGAATACAAGCTGACGAAGCTCGGCCTGAGCCTGGGGGCGGCGTTCTGCGGCGTCTGGCTGTGGGCGGAGGAGCACCTGGAGGAGATCGAGCAAGCCCGCCGCGCCTTCGACCTCAAGACGGCGAAGCCCGCTCCAGCCGTCCGCCGGGCCTAAGCATCTCAGACGTCGACGGCAGAGCAAAAGGAGTTG
The DNA here is from genome assembly GCA_964477955.1 of uncultured Opitutaceae bacterium. GTDB lineage: Bacteria > Verrucomicrobiota > Verrucomicrobiia > Opitutales > Opitutaceae > Didemnitutus. Next base: position 1,780 of record CAYZGG010000028.1, on the reverse strand, counting down.
GCCCGTCCCCTGTTTTTTTGCCGTTGTCCTCCTCCTTAGCCCGCTCCTCGGCTGCGTTTGTCAATAGTCAGGACGTGGCGTCTTTAGATTGTTCGTCCCGTTGGTGGGTTCGATACATTTTAGCTGTACCCAGACGTACGACCTGACATTTGAGTGCTATGCTCAGCAATTTCGTCTCACGGGAGGGAAACTGCATCCTTGTTGAAGGAAAGCTAAACCTACAAGCGTTTCTCTGGATAGTAGCTAGGCTTCGAGAAGCAGAGCAGAAAGGCTATCAGGACTTTATTTTTGATTTCACCGCCTGTGACATTGCCTATCCCGAGGGCTTGGTGCCAATGGCCGCGCTTGCCGACGCATTGAGAAACCGCGGCAATGGAGTCGAGATCGTTCTCCCGAACAACGAGGTGGCGGAACGCCTCCTAATCAACTGCAATCTCGCGCATTTTATTCGACCGGACCTATATGAGTACAAGCAGGTGATCTTGCCGAAGCATGTCTCCATTCGGCGATATTCATCAATCGGAGAGCAGGTTAGCATCGTTAGAGAATTTATCCACATTGCCCTCAATAATCTAAAACTCCGGCGAGACGTTCTCCAAGGCATGGAATGGTCTTTAAATGAGATCATGGATAATGTGCTCATTCATGCGCAATCTGATCGCGGAGGCTTCGTTGGAGCGATGACGCTCGAGGATCAAGTGACCTTTTCAGTGGCAGATTGCGGCCGTGGAATCCTCGCATCTTTGCGCGAAGGGTACCCTGCACTCACTCGCGATATTGATGCAATCGGAGAGGCGGTAAAAGCAGGTGTCACTCGAAATCCCGAAATCGGACAGGGAAACGGACTTGCGGGATCTCTTCGGATAGCGACCGGATCTGGCGGCAGCATCACCGTCGTTTCGGGCGTCGGCCAATTAAACGTTTATAAGCACGATCAGAACACAGAGGCGCACGGAAACTTACTCCCACCTTTCCAGCGCTATGCAGGGACAATCGTAAGCGTTCAGATTCGCAAGAGCGCAACGTTCAGCGTCGCGGAAGCATTGGGTTTCACAAATATGGTGGGCGGCATTCTTGATACTATTGAGACAGACTATGAGAGTCCCGATGGCAAAGCTTTCGCCATTTCCATGAAGAAAGAGTCGCCAGGCTTCGGAAGTCGTGAGGCTGGAAAACAGGTGCGAACAAAATTAACAAATTTGCTCGAAGCAGACCGTTCGAAACTCCTTGTTCTCGATTGGGAGGGGGTCCCGCTTGTCTCAAGCAGCTTCGCAGACGAAGCTATCGGGAAGCTCTTCGTTGAACTCGGACCGATTGAATTCTCAAGCAGAATCAAAAATGTGACAATCTCTAGTCTGGTTCGCAGGCTGATTGACAAAGCGATTCTACAAAGATCCGCACAAGTAGTAGCCTTGGCGAATCGCAATGCAGGTACCCAGCGTCTAGCCATAAAGATTGCTGATGCACCAGAGGGAGAGTCGCAGCATTGACTTCGAAAAGACCGAAAGCCTTAGATCGGGGCCTCTTTTTGCCTTCTATCGGCTCGAAGAAGGCCGCTTCCCCTTAACTTCACCAAAGTAGAACTTCACGATTACACCATAGCCAAGTCCGCCAATTATAATAACGTCTTTAATATCCATCGCCTTCTTCACGTCAGTGACGAATTGCTGACAATAATACCAAACAGCGAGAACCGTTACCAAGCACCCGGTAAGTACTATAATAGTAAGCGTCCGGCCGGGGACCTCCTAGGCTGAGGACTGGATTTGGGATAAGGTTG
>CAYZGG010000027.1:0-44522 GCA_964477955.1 uncultured Opitutaceae bacterium | reverse complement strand
AGCAGAGGACTCATAAGCCTTTGGTCGCCGGTTCAATCCCGGCCTCTGGCACCACGTTGAAAAGGGTCTCTCATCAGCCTGTTTTGGGGGCTCTGGCCGGCCCGGTTCCGGTCTGTCAAAAATCAAGACGTCTTCACCGGTCCCTTCGAATGACGGCGGCGCTTGAGACTCTTTCCTTGTCGCCACTGGGCGCGGGTTACTGCTGATATTCGACAGATCATGAGAGGCAAGGTAATCATTACTGCGCTGTGCATCACCATCGCGGTGAGTTTTTTTGTGTTGGGCTTGTTCTGGGGGCATCGGCAAGAGCCCGAATCCACGGCTATTAAATCGGGCATGCAGAGGGATACTCCAGCAGATGCTTCCGAGAAGACCGCACGCACACAGCGGATCGAATTTGCACACGAAGCCACGACCGCCGGGGGGCCTCTCGATCGGGGAAACGAAAGGCCGCAGGTGGCCAATACATTTCTAGATCAGAAGCGGTCGATCACGAGCGCGGACCGAAATGCGTATTTTGATCGAGTCGCGCGCCGCGTTTCCAGCGCACAAATGCAGCGATTTGTGGCCGCTTCAGGCCTCAGCGGCCAGCCGAAGGAGCGGCTTGAGCAGTTACTTTCGAATAAGCTGATGGTTCATGCGGACGTTGAATCGGCTGCGAAGAGTACGGGGATAAATGCCGAAATAAATGGACCAATGGTGAAGAATCTGGAGAAGGCACAAACGGCTGAGGTAAATGCGCAGATACGAGCGCTTGTTGGCGACACGCTCTTCAAGGATATCGACTCAAATTTGTACGCGCTGCCTTCCGATCTATATTCCGTTGAATATGTAGGTGCGGCAATAATGAAGGGAATGCCACTGACGCCCGAGCAGATCACGACACTTGACGCAGCCATCGGACACAATCGAGCAGATGGGCTGTCAAGGATTCCTGATTTGACAACGGGGATGTCGGAAGACGATCAGCGATTGATTGACGCGGGTGGCCCATTTCTGACACCCGATCAAGTGCGACTTCTTGTAGAAATACGCTACGAGACGAATCTGTATGCAAAGTGAAAGCGAAGGTCACTGGCCATTGTTGACGGCCCCGAGCAAGACGGTCGGCCCGACGTGCGCCGGCCTGAAAAGCACCTGATTTTAGGTGGCGGGGTTTAAACGATGCCACTGGCGGCGAAACCAGACTCGCCAAGCCGACGCGGTTTCTCGTACGGTCCAGCAAGAACGCTCATGTGGCACCCGATAGTTAACCTGCTTCCTCCAGCAATATTGATTCTCTTCCCGCTGTGGGTGATTTTCGCCGCGCTGCGAACGGGAAAAGTTCGTTTCAAATCGAGTCTGGCGATAAAGAAGAAAGAGCAGCCGGTAATGTTTTGGAGCGCGATTGGGTTTTACGCTACCGTCGCTGGCGCGACAGCATACGTCTTCGCCTCCGCGCTTTGGCAGGGAAGTCGGTAGGCTCGATGAAGCAAAGCCCTACCGTGGCTGGACTCTCGCTGACCCCGAGGTGCCATCAACCCCATTCCCTCCACGCGCTGCTAGCCAATCGGCCTTTGCTCACCGTGACCCGACCAGATGCCGATTATCCAGGTCGCGTGATTTGTGGCACCGTCGGGCAAGAGAATCTGGACGGTCTCGCATTCCAAGGGCGCTTTGGCCGGCTCGTGCCTGCGACCGCGCGACGGGTGCTTCTCGATGTAGGGCGGGGGAAGTGTGGCGCTCATGCCCGGTTGCTAAATTCCCCTGCCACAAGGGCAAACCCAAAGCCAACGCGTAGGGAGCGCCAAAAGAATCCGGCTGACTCGTGGTTTTCCACTCTCGCATATCCTTCACCGACGAACCAACGTAGGAAATCAATCGTAAAGCCATGTACGAATTTGCCAACGGTGTTCCCACTAAGAAGCACATGAAACCACACGACTATTTTCTACTGATCGGTGCCGCCATTGCTATCCTTGGAGGTATTTGCGTTTTGTTCGGAAATTACCTCAAAACCCAGGCAGATGCGGCAAAGGAACGTGCAGCGATTGAACGGGAAATCGACCACAAGGCTGAAGTCAGACGACTGAACGATGAGGCGAAAGAACGAGACCGCAAACAGACCCAAAGCCAAGAGCAGTTGCTGCAAGTTTACACCGGAGCGGTAAATCTTAAAGCGGAGTACGAAAAACGCCTAGAAATTCTAAAATCTGCTGACGACAAACATGCCGCGCTTCAAGAAGTCGAAAAGCGAAGTCTCCCAGAGTTGGTTAGCGAAAAGACAATCCAAGAGGCATTTGAGGGAGCCCCGGAGGTCGTCGCCGCAGTATTGGAAAAACGCCGGCATCTGGAGGGGGAAGAAAATGCGGCGATCAAACGCGCAATCGAGGTGAATGCCGTTGTCTCGAAGAAATTCGCACCGTTATTTGATGTCATAGAAGCGGGAGCGCGAAGAGTCTGTGCCAGCGGCTATTTCCAAATAAAAGACGTTCGCCGTTCCTCGATGTCTGAGCGACTACTATTCACGGTCGGGGAAGGAACGAGAGGTCAAGCGAACGGTTTCGGTGGCTCTATGGAAATCGAGTTTGCCACTGGGGAAAAATTGGGGGTAACGGTTATCCGGGGCTGGGTGCCAAGTCCGGCGGAGCTCGGTAATTTTCAATTCGATCGGCGCGATTCGGACGGCATCCAATACCCGCGAATCGCGATAGGCGGCATCACCCGCCAGCGAAATGGAGCGGGCGGGGCGACCATTTTGTACTATGGCTCGACCGATACGTTTGAGGTTGATGGAAGTGCCCGAATTAAGGCTCTTAACCAGATGCCCCATTCTGATTCGACGACTTTAGTGATGAATGCCGTGGTCTTGGCCTTAGCTGAATTGAGGGAGGTGGTCATATTGGAGAATGCTCCCGACAGTCAGAAATCTCCGACTAAATAGCGGTGCGAGAATTGCCCTCCAGAATTTGAGGGTAAAACAGGCCGCCGGTTCCTGTCCCGGCAACGTACAAACGAAGATACAAACGGGACATTTCCCCGGGCTTAGTAGGACACTGATCGGGTCCGCCGCTTTCAAAATTACCTAGCGGCCCATTGCTGCCTAATGGCGCAAATTATCGTTTGAAAGCATCAGGCTTCCATCCTCGTCGATTTGACTTGAGGGGACTCTCCACTCGTAGCGTTCGACGTCGTCACCAACGCGTCGGCTTGCATAGGCCACAACGACAAAAGGGGGGCGCATTGTATGCACTAATTCAAACTTCCCGTCTGCGTCGGTCTTACCATGCGGGCCCGGCGGGAGCAAATCTGGTAGCCTCAACAGTTCATCGCCAGCAAAGTTGAGATACACTCGCGCCAGATCATAGTTTTTATTGTCACTAGCTTCCTTCGCTAGCTTTTGCCAATAGTCGAGGCGGGGTGTGAATCGCTTCATGATGTCCTTTTCCATATTATCCAAAAGGTCGGCGGAAATGATCCGAATCGAGACAAGCGCTAGCTTAATATTCACTCCTCCTTCCGTCACAATGAAGCACTGCCCGTGTATAACTTGCTTGGGCCCATCGAGAGGACCAACGGAACCTGTAAGCCTCCCGGGGCGAGAGGGAGCTTGGTCAATGACGGAACGCGAATCGCTTTCGGTGTCCGAACGGGCGAAGGCGCAAATGCAGGACAGAAACGCCAAGCTAATCGCTCCAAATCTTGGGTCGATCTTCACGGTTCGCAAAGTTAGCACCTATAAATCTGTTAAGTAAGCCAAAAAATGAACGCCATATGGGCCGGGAATCCCTAGGTGGTGGAGCAAAGAACGAAACGACCTTTTTTGGGTTCCGATTTTTCCTTTCTATAGGGGTCTTCTACAGGCCAGCCCCAAAACGATGCATTTTTCGGAAATGGTCGGAAATGCAAAAACCCGGTTTCTCCTCTGAAAACCTAGTTTTGGAAGTTTCTGCAATAGTGCGAAATAAGCGCTTTCCGAGTTATGAGTCCTCTGCTCTACCACTGAGCTACTCTGGCAGTACGTGGGCGGGCAATGAGCCAGATTTCGGGACGGAATCCAATAATAAAGTGGGGGAGCGGATTTGTTGCCGATGGCGTTGGCCCTAGCGTGTTTGGCGGGCGATGCGGGTAAGGATTGCCGGCGATGAGGCGTTTCATTCGCGGTTGGGTCCGATGCCCCGAAGCTTGCTTCGGTTGGTTTGAGCTGGAGGAGACAGGCTTGCAGGCGATCATCAGGACGTGGCACCGGTCTCCCGACCCGCGTTCTGACCATTACGGGTCGGGAGACCCGTGCCACAAAGAATCGCCTGCAAGCAGGCTCCGACAAAAAGGCGAAGAAATGGCGGGCACGGAGCATTGGCGTTGGTTTGGTCAAATGCCCCCGGAGTTCCTTACTTGCTTAGCGCATCCTGAAACTGCAACGTGCTCAACCGACGGTAGAGACCTTCGGGATTTCTCGAAAGCTCGGCATGCGTCCCCCGTTCGACAATCCGGCCGTGATCGAGCACCACGATCTGGTCGGCCCGGCGCACGGTTCCGAAACGATGGGCGATGACAAACGTCGTGCGGCCAGCCATCAGCCGTTCGAGGGCATCCTGCACGAGCCGTTCGCTTTCGCTGTCGAGTGAACTGGTGGCTTCATCGAGAATAAGAATGGCCGGATCTTTCAAGATGGCCCGAGCGATCGCGACGCGTTGACGTTGGCCGCCGGATAGTTTGACGCCGCGTTCGCCCACGATGGTCGCGTAACCTTCGGGAAAGCGGTTGATGAATTCGGCGGCATTCGCCTTTTGCGCCGCCGCTTGAATCTCGGCCATCGTCGCGCCGGGTTTTCCGTAGCGAATGTTCTCTGCGATCGAACCGCCAAAAAGCAGCACATCCTGCGGTACGAGCGCCATCTGGCCCCGCAGGGCGCTGAGATCGAATTCATGGGCATCGCGGCCGTCGATCAGCAGGCGCCCCTGTTCAGGCGCGTAGAATCGAAACAGCAGCGCCGTCAGGGTTGATTTCCCGGCACCGCTTGGTCCGACCAGCGCCGTGACCTCACCCGGCCGCGCTTTGAGGGAGACAGCCGTGAGCACCGCCACCTCCGGTCGTGAGGGATAGCGAAAGGTGACGTCCTGCAATTCGACCTCACCGCGCAGCCGGGCCGGCCGGTCGAGCGCGGGCGGTGCCACTGGTTGAGTGGCGAAGGAAATTTCGGGTGGTTCCCGCAGAAGCTCACGCACGCGCTGACTTGCGCCCACCGTCTTTTGCACCTGGCTGTACAACTCGGCGGCCTGGCCCATCATCCCCCCCACAAAGGTGCTATACAGAACAAAGCGCGTGAGTTCGCCCGCGGTGATCTGACCGGTCTGGAGCAGGCCGGCGCCGAACCACAGCACAATCACGATTCCGCCAAAAAGCGACACGGTGAAGACAGCGAAGAACGCCGCCCGCCAGCGCACCGCCCGCAGCGAGATGTCGAGGGCGCCTTGATTTGCGTCCTGGTAGCGATGCAGTTCGAACGTCTCGTTGGCAAAGGCCTTCACGCTCGCGATGGCTTGGAGGGTTTCCTCGACGATCGTTCCGGTTTCGGCCAGACGATCCTGGGCGTCGCGCGCGAGCCGGCGAAATTTCCGGCCGAACGCCACCGCGGCGGCGGCGAGCAGCGGCACGGTGCAGAGCATCGCCAGGGTCAGTTTGCCCGAGGTGAGGGCGATCAGAATCAGGCCTCCCGTCAGCATGATGGTCTGCCGAAAAAGCTGGGGTACGGCGAGAATCAGGCCGGATTCAAGCTGGGCAATATCGCCGGAAATCCGGCTCGTTAACTCCCCGACCCGGCGTCGGGCGAAAAACTCCATCGGCAACCCGATGATGCGACCGTAGGTGTCGCGGCGCAGGTCCGAAAGCGCCGTCTGGCCCACGCGACCAAAGGACATGGCCGAACTTGCATTGGCCACCGCTTGCACCGCGATCGTGCCCGCGAGGATTGCGACCGTGCCGTTGAGCGAGAGGGCGCCCAGGAACGGCAATCTGGCTTCGCCCGGGTGCAATGCGGTGTCAATCAATCCACCCGCCAGCAACGGGAAACAGAGACCGGCAACGCTCCCGATGAACAGGCACGCCATCCCGATCACAAACAGTCCCCGATAGGGCTTCAGATACCGCAGCATCTCGGTGGTTTCGCGCAACGAAGCCCAATCGAGTTTTGTTTTTGGCGGTTCCGGAATTTTTTGGGAAGGGAAGCGTGACACAGGAATGAATGTTTGGGGTGCCTCACTTTAAGGAATCGGCACGAAGCTCCTGGCCGTTACAGCGCTGACCTCGCCGACGACTTCGTGGAGAGGTGGCACGGACTCTTCCCGATGTTTCTCCATAATCAACTCACAACTGGATCTCCGTCCGACGAACCTTGTGTCATCCGATGGTTGGCCGTCGGTCTGCGGTTCCGCCGTCCTCTGGGGAGGGGGAGGATCAATCCTTAACCCTGAAGGAGTAGAGCGCATACTCGCCCAGGCACCATGCGGGGGTACGACTGAGGATCCGGTCAGCCTGCCACAGAAAATCACTGATCTTCCCGCCCAGTCGGCGCGTCAAGTGGACCCGGTACCAGGCGGGATACAGGATTGAGTAGCCGCGGGAGCGGACGAGTTGGAAATCGTCTCCGAAGGCCTTCTTTATTTCCCGGGGCGAGAAGCACCTGCTCTCGAGACGATAGACGTCAGAGTAACCGCCCCAAATTTCCCGGGTTCTCCGGAGCGCCCTTTTGAATCTGAGTTTAAGCACGTCGATGAGCATGTCAGCCAGATACCATTTATTCACAAAGGTGAGAACCATGGTCCCGTCCCGCGGCATGATTTTTTTGAGCAACCCGGCCACCCGACGAAGATCGGGTACGGTGTTCAGGGCGCCAAAAAATACATAGATATGATCGAATTGCACATCCGGGAAAAGGGCCGGCAGGTTTTCCGGTGTTCCGACCATGACCCTTACATTATTCAGTCCCAAGCCCTGGATTTTCCTGGCCGCATTCGCCACCATCGCCGGCGCGATGTCGATCGCATAGATATTTCTGTCCGGGTAAATGGAACCGAAGTGGGCTGCGTCCATTCCGGTGCCGCAACCGATCTCGAGCACGTTGCGAAAGGAGTGGGTTTTGACTTCTTCCCTGAAGGACTGTCTTATCCGCTGGGCCACGCCATTGCCCCAGTAGCGCTCCTCGTAATTGCAGGCGTCGCGGTCATAGTAATCGGCCACTTTTTGGTAGTATCCGTTGCTATCCATATTTGCTAAAATCGTACTCCAAGCTGGCATTGGCAAAGATTTTTGCCATATCGATGTCGCCCCTTCTCAGCTCCGCGCTAAGCTCGTCGGGAAACAGCTTTTCGATCAGCCGGGCGTCCACCAATTCGGGGAACCATGCTTCGGCGAGGCGGCTGAATTTTTTCTGCACCAACCCCTGATATCCTCCGTAATGGGCCCTGATCAGGTGAGCATTGATGTCGCGGTTTGGATCGGTGGTGAAGGAAAGATTTCTGAGCGGATCAAGGCTCAACCATTTTATGCTGCGAATGACAGTGTATAAAACATAGAAGGCATTGTTGATCTGATTCCCCGACGGGGTCACCGCCAACGGGGTGGCGGCGCCGGAGAACCCGGGATAATAATAATCGACCCAGTTGTTGACCTGAAGGAATTTCCGGTAGGTATCCAATCCCGAGACCGGAATAAGGTTTCGAATCTCGGTGGCCGTATAGAAATTTCGGTTGGTAACCAGCAGATTCGATTCGTCCATGACATAGTTTATGCACAGCTCCGGCCGCTGTTTGCTCCGGGGAAAATAATTTCGGATGCTCCGGAGTATGTTGGAAAGCCAGAGGCATTGGTTTCGGGTGATCAGGAATAAATCGATATCCAAACGGTCGTAGCGGTCTCTGGTCGGGTTGCTGGCCGCCAACGATCCCGAGATGCCGACGAATTTTATGAGAGGACTGCGGCCAAGTTTGTGGAGAGAGTCCAGGCTGGAACCGATGAGCTGATCCGTCGCGGCTTTTTTGGAAGCCTTGACGGCCACCTTGTCTTCGAGGTCGGGCAATGCGGCATATCCGTCCTTTTGAATCAACCGCCCCTGAAGGTGCAGTTTGTTAAGTGCCGTATAAAATTCATCTTGTCCCGACACCCCGAGACGTGCGGCCACCTCTTCAATGCCGATGACATCGCCGAATACGCCGGCATAGCAAACGAGGGTTGCGATGCCCGTCGACAGAGGCAAGTCGGACCAGATGCTTCCGGGGAGATTCATGATCGTTCGGCGTTTTTGCGGAGATGAAACCCGGAGCCTCGCTTGGAGTTTCAGGATTTTACGGCCCCGGACCGCCACCGCACACCGTGGAAAACTCCCGGATGGATGCATTCAGATTTCGGTAACAGACCTGTTACTATTCCTGTTTTCCCAGCCCGGAGGGCCATCCCGCGACTTTAGCCTGCTTGTCTTGAAGCAAGGGTTGGCGAAGCGTCGGAGTCGGCTGGATTGGTTCGTTTGGCCCCCGCCTCTCCCAGGAGTCCCGGTCTTGGAATGAAAATTCCCGGGCCGCACGAGGCCTGAACACCGTGAAGTCCGGTGGCATTGGCAAACAGCGGGGATATTTCGAAATGTAACAAAACCGTTACCCTTCGATTCTCGAAGTCCATCGACGCAATCCCGGAGGCTTCCGGGAAGAGAAACCATCAACATCAACGGGGGGTAGGGACCTATAAACATGCTGACCATAACCACCGCGCCCCGGAGTTGTTTCGCGGTCAACGTCGTCGGGATGGACTCGGTTTTATCGGTAAAAACGTCGAACCAACTCGTTTCTGACAACTCCCATTTGTTGTGCACGACGCCTCATCGGAGAACACAATCCCAGTGAACCAGCCCAGCTCGTTATCGACGCTGCGAATCGCCCTCATCATGGTGGGCGTTTCGACCGCCGCTCTCCTGTCGGGGCTGGGCGCAAAGTCGGCGCCGTCGGCAAAGGCAATCGTGACCGGGCCCCTCAATGGCGGGGCGGAATACGTGGGCGAGACGGTGTGCCTCGCGTGCCACCCGACTCAAGACAACCAGTTTGCCCACACGCTCCATGCCAATGCTTTTCGCCTCAATCCTAAAAATGAATTGCAGCGGCGGACTTGTGAGGCGTGCCACGGCCCGGGTTCCAACCACATCAAGGATCCGGCCAATCCCCAAAATCACGCCTCCCTGGTTGGATTCACCCGCGAGTGGGGAACGCCGGTCGAAAGGCAAAACAGCATGTGCCTCACCTGTCACCAGGGAGGCAATGCGATGTTTTGGTCGGGTTCGGCCCACGGGCGAAACCAACTTGCCTGCAGTGATTGCCACAACCCGATGGCAAAGATCTCGGACAGCGGTCTCCTCAGGAAAACATCGATCAGCGAAACCTGCTACACCTGCCACAAACAGCAGCGGGCCGAATTTGCCAAGCGCTCCCATATGCCCCTGCCAGAGGGGAAGATGACCTGCGTCGACTGCCACAATCCGCACGGTTCCACCTCCAAGGCCATGCTCAAAGCGGATTCCGTCAACGAACTTTGTTACACCTGCCACACAGAAAAGCGCGGACCTTTCCTCTGGGAGCACGCACCGGTGAGGGAAAGCTGCTTGAACTGCCACAATCCGCACGGGGCCAATCAGGACAAGTTGCTCCAGGTTGCCCGGCCTTTCCTGTGCCAGCAATGCCACGGCAATCCGGACCATCAATCGGTTTTATATAATGCCGGCCAGTTGGTGGGAGGCGGCGCCGCCGTCAGTGCGCGCGTGTTGGGTCGTTCGTGTCAGAACTGCCATTCGCAGATTCACGGGAGCAACGATCCGTCCGGTGCCCGGTTCCAACGCTGAGCCTCTTGGCGCATGGCCCGAGAACAAAGAGTAGTGCAGGACCAATCAAACAAGATGCCGAAGTCAAAAATCCCCTCCCGGTTTTTTCTGCGGACGATCTCCGTTTGCTTCGTCGCCGGGATCCTGTCGCCGGTTGTCAGCGCCGCCCCTTTGGCTGATTCGGCCACGGGCACGGGAACGATTCTCGGCAACGCGATGAACCCCGCGCCGGATCCCTCGCAACCCCAGGACCCCGACTGGGCAACCGCCAAGCACACTCCGACGGGCCTGCTTTTCAAGATTCCCTTCGCGGTGCCAAAATTGGAAGAGATCAAAAACACCGTCGCGGAATGGGACTATTCAGGTCAGCTGGAAGTCGGTTTCGTTACCGGCGACGACGACGAACGCAACGCCGAATACCGGATGTATCAGGATGTCGAAAATGGCGCCTACGTCAACAATCTCAGCCTGCAGCTGAAGAAACCGGGCACCGGTGACTTCATCGATCTGACGGCGGGCGGGGTCGGCCGGCACGACCAATACTACGGTTTGCAATTCGGTCGTTACAACGATTGGAAAGTGAAAATATTTTTCAGCGAAATCCCCCACGTGTTTACCGACAGCTATAAATCGCTGTGGACCGGAGTGGGGACCGGCAATCTCACCCTGCTCCCTGGCCTTACACCCGGCGGCACGGTGTCGACCGCCAACGACAACGCCAACGTCGCGGCGGTGGCTGCGAGCGTCACTCCGACCTCGCTCAGCCTCACCCGCAAGAAAGGAGGCATCCGGATCGACAAAAACCTTTCGGATACCTGGAAGGCCTACCTGGCTTATTCCCTGGAGCGGCGGAAAGGCGCACGACCCTTCGGCGCGGTCTGGGGCAACAACCCGGGAACCGCCCCCATCGAAATACCCGAACCAATCGACTACACCACGCATGATATCCTGGCCGGGCTCCAGCACGTTGATCCGCTGAACATCTTTAACCTCCGCCTCTCCGCGTCGCTTTTCTACAACAACATCGACACCCTCACGTTTCAGGAGCCCTACCGCATCGCCCCGGCAGGAGGCGTAACCACCGTACCGGCCGCCGGAGCTTACACGCAGGGCCGGTTCGATCTCACGCCCAGCAACCAGGCTTACAATGCCCGGGCAGAATACACGCGGTTGTTGCCGGACTTTTACAAGGGGTCTTTCACGGTGGTCGTTTCCGACGGCACTTGGAGACAGAACGACAATCTCATCCCCTACACCACCATTCCCAATGTCAATACCGCGAACGTCGTGCTCCTGCCCGGCGGCGCCTGGGACTCCACGGGCTCGCTCAGCCGCCCGTCCGCCGATACCAGAATCGACACCCATCTCGTCGACCTGACCCTCTCGCTCAATCCCACCTCCGATCTCAATATAAAGGGAAAGGCGCGTTACTATGCCTCTGAAAACAAAACGCCCGCATTTCTCGTCGTAAATCCAAACGCGATCTACATCGACACCGATGCCGCCACGCCCGGAAATCAATCCGGCGGGTTGACGCTGAACGGAGTGACGGGCGTCTGGGGTCGTCCGATCAATGATGCGAGCGGCCAGTCCATTCTGATGGGAACCAGTCCCACCGCGTCAGGCAACATCCCGATTCAAAGCAATCCCTACTCCAGCGAGCAGTTTCAGTTCGGCCCCACGGCCGACTACTCCCTGAGCAGCACCTCCACTCTGTCGGCCACGGCGGAACGCGACATGACGCATTATACGCACCGCGAACGCGATCGCACCTGGGAAGACAAATACAAGCTCGGTTACGTGAACCGCGGGTTGGGTGACACCACGCTGCGCGCCTCATACGAGTACGACGTGCGCCGCGGGAGCGAATACGTGACCAATTATTACGACGATGTTCTCAGTTCGGCCCTCGAGCCGATGCCCACCGCGCCGGGTGCGAACATCACCTCTTGGGCCGTGCGCAACAACGGCGGGTTTCGCACCCTCGACCTCGCCGATCGCAATCAAAGTATTGGCAACATCCGGGTCGACACCATGGTTCGTTCGAATCTCGATGCCGGCGTATCGCTCCAAGCCAAGAACTCGACCTACCCCGATTCCGGTTACGGGCTAACCAAGAACGACCTGGTTTCAGCCAATATTGACCTCAATTATCAACCTTCGCCGCATCAAAGCATCTACGCTTTCTATTCTTACCAGCAGGGCCACATTCAACAGGCTTCGATCTCCCCGTCCGGCAGCAATGTGACGATCGGAGAAGTAACGTCCCTCGGTGTCATCACTCCCGACAATGCGGCGGCGCTGGCCTCGGCACCCGGCGGCCCCTATTATCCGCTCGTCAACGCATGGACCGCGGAGAGCGCGGACCGCAACCACGTGTTTGGAATCGGGCTGAAGCAGGAAATCGGCCGGGCCACGCTTGACGTCGACTATTCCCGCACGCTTGGGCGGACCCGGATCAGCTACACCTACACGCCCGGAGGGGCCATCTCCGTCGCCAACGCGGTTTTTGCCGGCACCAGTTTGCCCGACATGACAACCGCCATAAACTATCTGGACGTGATCCTGCGCTTTCAGCTTACGCCCCGCCTTTCCTGCCGATTTGTCTATCGCTACCAACAGGAGTCCATTAACGATTGGCACTACCAAAATCTGGATTCAACGCCCGTGGTCGTAGCCAGTCCCTCGGCCGCGCCCACCGCTGTCATTTTGGACGGCGGTCCGCACAATTATAACGTGAACCGGTTTGGTGTGATCTTCCAGATCAAGCTCTAGTGGGCTCGCCGACTGCGTTCCGGTTCAGTTTTTAGCCTCCGCTTTTTGATATGAAATACCTGACCAACTCCCTCCTCGCCCTTGCCGGGCTTCTGGCGTTCCCTCTGCTGTCTGCGGCGGATACCACGTCCGACCCACGCGTCGTCACGCTTCGCGCCGGCGTCGGAAACGCCGTGAAGTTTGATGTCACGACCATCGCGGCCACGCCGGGCGAGTCGATCAAAGTCGTCCTCACCAATGCGTCGAGCCTGCCCAAAAATGTCATGGGGCACAACTGGATCCTGCTCAAAAAAGGCACCGATCCGGTCGCTTTTGCGCAAGCTTGCGCGCCCGAGGCCGCTGCCGGATATATTCCCGACAAGCTGGCGGATAAGATCATCGCGCACATCAACCTGCTTGGACCGAGAGAGTCCGGTGAGGTCGTCTTCAATGCCCCCACCGAACCGGGTGACTATCCGTTTCTTTGCAGTTTTCCCGGCCACTGCCTCATCGGCATGAAGGGTGTGTTCACGGTGAAAAAATAGCGCCGTTAACCGTCGTCAACTTTTTCGGGCCGCCCGGGCTGTTCGGCCGGGAGCTTGTTCCGGGTTGGCGGGCGGGTCGGGTGTATGCGGTCGCCGCGGACGGAAGCCGGTGGCCGCCCGGGCCGGGAGGCAGGTGGGCTTGGCGTGGTTCACGGAACTGGCTACCGGGCGCGGGCGGCTGCCGTACGCGGCCATGACGAGCGCGCTCGACGCGCAGGCGTGCCGGAAGCCAGGAAGAAATCGAGGGAGATGAAATGGGACCGAGGCAGCGAAAAGGACGAGTGCCTCGGGGCTATGCCCACAGTTCGGCAGGCAGATTATTTCTGATCATTTCATCGATTGACGGATGCTTGAAGCTGTATCCGGCCAGGAATTCCGGGCGTTTGGTCGCACTGCGATTTGAAAAAGTGACAGCTTCCCTCGCGGTCCGGCCAAACTGGTTTTCAATTTCTGCGACGCTGAATTTCCTGATCTCGGTTCGCGTGTATTTTGCCAGTCGCTCGGCAAATTCGAGTTGGGTGACGCACCCTCCCGGGGCGAAAAGATTATAATATCGTCCGGCCTCGGCATGCCTGACCGCGTGGGAGATCAGTCCCGCACAGTCCTCAACGTCAATCAGCGACATCAGGTTTTGTCCGTCGCCGAAGAGGGGGACCACCCTCTGATATTTGATGCTTTTCAGGTAGAAGTCGGCGAACCATGAACTCCCGCCCATGATCCACGGCGGCCGTAAAATGGTGACGGGGATTTCACCTTGGTGCAGCGCGGCCATCCATGGTTTCTCGGCTTTGATATATTCCCGGGCGAAGGCGATGGGTTGAATCGGGCTTTCTTCGTCGACCGGGCGGTCGCCGCAATCGCCGTAAACCAGCGTACCACTTACGTAGACGGTGTGGGATTTGTTCGGTTGCCGGGCGAGATGGCTGATGATCCGAGCGTTGGCTCTGGCCCCCCGCCACGCCGCCCAGGATCGTCCCATCCTGCCTCGGCCGCTCATCCGCGCCAGATGAATGATCGTATCCGGTTCGAACTGGTCCAACAGAGCAAGGTCAAATGCGCCAAGGCTGCCGGTGTTCGTGTTGATCTGCTCAAGCTCCCGCAACCGGCCCTGGCGGTGAATGAGCATCATCAGATCATTCGTCTGCCGGTCGGCCGACAGCTGTCGGGTCAACACCGCGCCAATAAAGCCGGTCCCGCCCAATAAGAATATTTTCTTCTTTTCCATCATTTGCTCTCCGATCCGGTTAACCTTAAAATGCGTTTTGCATGGTGGTTCAATCGCTGGCGCCTCGCTACTGATTTGGCGATTTGATCAGATTTTCTCCCCGGGGTTCAACATCCATCTACCCAATGGCAGCCCTGCCGCCTCGATTGGATCATTTTCCGCCCCGTGAAAAATCGCCCGCAGTGTGCTGGGCAAAACCTGGGATTCGCGTATCTTGAATGCGGCCACCCCACGACCCTGGTTCGATCTCATGGGAGACTCACAACCTGAATTCCACCGAGTCTTGTTTGAGAACCTCACTCCAGCTGAGGCCGCTCAGGTTTTGCCGGCTTGGCTGGCGGCCAGCCGCGTCCAGTTCGAAGTGCCGCCAGTTGAACGGGAGAAGTTACGGACCACCGTAACAAGGTTGTTACTCCACGCGGCCTCGCCGCCGCGTTTTGCGCTGACATCGGTAAGTTTGCGGCCCACTACTGGGCGAGATTCTCCGCCGTCGGTGATCTGCTTATGAATCTTTTTAGATCTCTGCACTGGAGAATGAGCATCAATGAATCACAACTCACTCCCTCACCAGCCAAATGATTGGCTCCCACCGGATGAATCCGGTGGCCCGAGCAGAACCATACACCGCCCAGCCATAGTGATGACCCATTCGCCGACTGCATGAAACGCAAAGTCGCCATGATTCAGCCGTATTTTGGTTCCCTGCCAAATTATTTCGATCTGGCCCTCAGGTCTTACGCCTTCAACTCGGATTATGACTGGTACATCTTCACCGATGACAGAAGCCATCACGACTATCCTCCGAATGTATTCGTGACCCATACCACCTTGGACCGCCTGAAGAGCCGTTTCCAGCAGCATTTCGACTTTCCCCTTGCGCTCGAGCGTCCCTACAAGCTTTGCGACTATAAACCCCTCTACGGACACCTCTTCGCCGACCATCTAAAGGGCTACGATTTTTGGGGCCATTTCGATCCCGACGTTATTTTCGGCAGGATTAACAGTTTCATTCCGGACGAGCTCTATCAGCAATACGACAAGATTTTTAATAGAGGACACTTCGCCCTGTATAGAAATACCCCCGCCGTGAATCTCGTTTATCGCGAGCAGGCCGCCCATTGCGTATACTATCGGGTTGTTCTTGCCAGCGAGCGAAACTGGGCTTTCGACGAACGGGAAGACGGCGTGAACGCTTTTTTCGCTCCCCGGAACCTGAAGCTCTACGTGGGTTCTCCCATCGCCAATATATTTTACGGCGATTACGCGCTGAGACTGCACGGTGAAGCCAAGGGCAAGGGAACAAAATCAGGTCAGTCCTGTTTTGCATACGAAAAGGGCGGTGTTTACCGGTATTTTTTGTTGGCCGACGAAATCCACCGGGAAGAGTTTATGTACATCCACCTGGAGAAGCGCCGGATGGAGGTTCTTTGCGGTGATGCGTCCACGTATTTGATCTACCGCAACGCATTCCGAGAAACCGGGCCGATCACCAAGGATTTTTTGAGATCGGCCAACCGAGACAAAATATTTTACCGGTTCTTCTGGAGGAAGAGGAAGTTCACCACCGACATCCGCACGGCCTGGCGAATGCTGGTGCTGGAACGAGATTACAGGAAGTTTGCCGTCAGACTCCTGAGGAAAATCCTCTCCATGCTGGGCCTGCGGAGGGAGACAGCGCGGTGAATTGCTTTCATCTACCGGTCAGAGGACCCATGCCGGCCGGGCGTTATGCGTTCTCGCGGCTCGATCTGGATTGGCGGCCTCGGTTGAGGCGGCACCCTTCCATCCAATGAAGCTCCGCCGTGTTTTCTCCCTCGTGCCGGACTGCCATGTGCCCGCCTGGCGGTATGCCGAGGTGTGGCGGCGTCACTTCTATGACGGGCTGGAACAGGCCGGCCTGACGGTCCTTCGCCCGCGCGATCTCGACTTCGCCTGGGCCCGTCCGCCGCAGACGCACGATCGCGAGCGCGCCGCTGCGCTACGCGCCCGCACGAGTGAGAAACTGCTGGCCCAAATCCTCGGCGCTGACGGTGGCGCACCCCAGGCGGTGCTCTCGTGTTGCTTCGCGCATGACGTCGAGTTGGATCTGGTGGACCGGGTGCGCGCCGCCGGCATTCCTTGGATCAATTTTTACTGCGACAGCCTCTACGCGTTTGACCGGGTCAAAGCCCTGGCGGAGCGCACCTCCTTGAACTGGTTCGTGGAGTCGGAGGCCGAGGAGCGCTACCGGGCACTCGGCGTGCCATTTATCCGGGCGCCTTATGCGCTCAATCCGGATGCACTCCCGGACGCCTCCTGCACCACGCCCGTCCAGTCCCTGCTTTTTGTCGGCAGTGCCAACCGCAGCCGGATCCGGACCGCCGCGATCATGCGACTTGCCGGAGCGGACCTGCAGGTGCGCGGATGGGGTTGGAGGGAGGCACTGCAGTCCACGCCCCCCGGCACCCATGCTTCATCGAATCTCTTCAAGCGGGTTGCCCGGACCTCGGTCCGAACACTCCTGGGCGCCAGGGTCGGTGGATACCTCGACGCCGGCGCATTGGCCGAGGAGTTGCGTCGGTCCGCGGTCGTTCTCGGACTCAACGAAGGGGGCGTGGGGCCGGACGCCCAGAACTACCTCAAGCTCCGTGACCTTGAGTTCCCCGGGATGGGGTGCTGCTACCTCACCCAGCACCACGTGGATCTCGCGGACATTTTTGACCTCGGGCGGGAAATCATCACCTTTCGGTCCCCGTGGGAGGCGAGCCGCCTCGCGAAGGACCTTGCCCGCCATCCTTCGGAGTGTCGCGAAATAGGACGACGCGCCAGAGTACGGGTACGAGGAGAGCACACTTGGTCCGCCAGACTTCCTCTTATCGAGTCCCGGCTGTGAACCCGATACTTTCGCAATGAAGATCCTCGTGGTATCTCCCCATTTCCCGTCACCCGCTCTACCAATGCGCGGGCTGACCTCCAATGAACAGTTCCGTCTGTTGCGAGAGGCGGGGCACGAGGTCAGCGCCGTGGTACCACAGGCGTGGGCGCCGCCGGGCATCCCCCGTCCAAGCTGGCGCCGTCGCCGTGCAGTCCCAGCGGTCGAGACCGATCACGGGGTGGAGATTGCGCACCCGCGATATCTGTCGCTCGACCACATCCGGCAAATGCCTTTTGCCGCCGGCCTCCAACGTCGCCTTTTCTGGAACGCACTGCAACCGTTCGTCGCGCCGTTCGCGGCTGGCGGCGGTCATATTATCCACGCCCATTCCAGCGGACTTCCCGGCTGCATGGCCGGACGGACCGGCCAAGCAAAGCTCGTTGTCTCGATGCTGGATCATGAACTCTTCGACGTGGTCCCGGCTTCACCGACGTGGCGCCGTGCGATCATCGACACGCTGCAGCGGGCGGACGCCGTTGTTTACCTGTCTCCGCTCCTGATGCGGCTCGGCCTGGAGGCGGCCGGGCCGCACAACGCCTGCGTCATTCCGCTCGCGATCGATGTCTACGACGACATCCGCCCCCGCCGCGCGGCGGAGTTCACCGTCTCGACGGCGGCCCGTCTCATCGAGCGAAAAAAAGTGCATGTGCTGATCGAAGCCTTCGCGACTTTTCGCCGGGAAGTCCCCGGGGCCCGGCTCGTCGTGATCGGCGACGGATCTGAACGCCCCCGCCTGGAAAAGCTGACGGCTGAACTTGACGTATCCCAGGTTGTCCAATTCACCGGCTCCATTTCTCACCGTGAAACCGTCACCCGGATCGCCGAATCCCATGTGTTCATGCTTCCGAGCATTCGCGAATCACTGGGGACCGTGTATTTCGAGGCCATGTCACAAGGGGTGCCGGTCGTGGCTACGGTGGGAGAGGGGATCGCGGATTTCATCGTCGACGGGAGGAACGGTTTCCTCGTTCCGCCCAATGACCCTGCGCCGCTGGTGCGTCTCATGCGCGCGTTGCATGCGGACCCCGGGATGGGGAGCCGCGTCGGCGATGCGGGACGAGGTTGCTTTGAGCGGAGCAAGGTTCGCTGGACGGACTCGGTGTCCGCCCATCTGGAGTTGTTCGATCGGCTGACGCGGAGTAAGAATTAAACCGGAAGATGCCGATGGCCCAATCCCGCTTTCCCGTATTGGATACCGTCCGTGGTCTTGCCTTTCTGATGGTGGTATTTGCCCACCTGGGCCAGGCCCGCGGATTGGTCGCCACGGGAATAAGTCAGTTCGGCGTCTGGATTTTCTTTGTGCTCTCGGCTTTTCTATTGAGCCATCCGTTCTTTGAGGAGCCGAGTCGCGTGCGGAACCCCAAAGAGATCAAAACTTACTTGTTGCGCCGCGCCTTGCGCATCTTTCCCCCGCTGGCTTTTTCGCTGACGGCTTATGGGTTGATTTTCCCGGACTATACCTGGGAAAAATGCGTGGCGCATTTTCTTTGCCTGCGGGTTTACGGAATCTTTTGGACCGTGTTCGTCGAGACGCGCTATTACCTTCTGCTTCCGCTCGTAGTCGCCGCGATTCTTGCGCTAAAATCGAAGCCCAAGATGCTCTTCGCGGTTCTGGCGGCCGGGATTGCGGTGCATGTGTATGACTGCCCGTTCTGGCTGCCGCGCTACCAGTGGCGGGCGATGTCGTCCGGCCCTGCTTCAACTTGGATTGGGCGGGAGCACTTGTTTTTCCAGTATCTCCCTATCTTTGTGGGAGGCACGATGCTTGCGGCCGTCCACTCCGCCATGGCTGAATCCCCTGCTGGGATCGAACGAATGCGGAGATGGGCCCCCATCGGATTCATTGCGGCCTTGTCGGGGTTCGCGGCCTTTTCCTCGGCTGAGCTTGGCCTGCTTCCCTGGAAATCAGTTGCTCGCTATCAATACCAAGGCATGTGGTTGCCGATGCTCCCGCTGCCGCTGGCCTTGGTTTTTTCCGCGGCCACCCTGACGGGCGGTCTTGCCCGGTTCTTCGCCAATCCTGTCTTCAGATACTTCGGCAAGATATCCTACTCGGGCTATTTGTTTCACGAGATTTTCGTCAAGCAACTCAATCCGTTGATCCAGAGTAACGCACTTTACGTGTGCGCCGTATTGACCGCGACCCTCGCGGTCGCGACTGCGAGTCATTACCTCATCGAGCGTCCCTTCATGGGATTTTCTCATCGCCCGTGAAGCCACCGTGCCATACATGGTGAACATCAAGCCTCCGCGGCGGCTCTCGTCTGGGTGGGATTTCACCCGGAGGTCAACCAACCTTCCAAATCGTTCTTCCGCCTCTTGAACGCGCCCAAGCTCCCAAACTTCATCTTGGCCGGTGCTGGTGAATCGGGGACGACCTCGCTTTACCACTACCTGAAGCAGCACCCTCAGGTTTATATGAGTCCGGTCAAGGAACCGAACTTCTTTGCGGCCGCCGATATCCTGTCACTCCCGGATTTCAAGCCCGTGACGGAACGACAGCTCTCCTCCCTTCTCGCCGGAATTGAGAGGCAAGAAAGTCCACCGAGCAATATTTCGATCACAAAGTGGGAGGACTACCTGCGGCTTTTCCAGAATGTCCGCGATCAAATCGCCATTGGCGAAGCCAGTGTCATGTACCTCTGGTTTCCCAGCGCGGCTCCGGGCATCTATCGCACCTTGCCCCGGGCCAAGCTCATCTTCCTCCTTCGCGATCCCACCGAGCGGTTATACACGCTGTATCTGCGGAAACTGGGCACGGACCACCGCACTGCGTTCCGCGACTGGGTGTTGCAGGCCATGCAGACGAAACCCGACCGCCGACAGGGGATGCAACGGCACCCGATCCCACTCGACTGCGGGCTCTACGCCACCCATCTCCAGCAGTTTTTTGATGTGTTTCCACGGGAGCAGATCCGCATCCATTTGTACGAGGCGTACCGTGCCGATGCGCGAGCGGTACTCCGCGACATCTTCGGATTCCTGGGAGTGAACGCCGATCATCCGATCGACATGTCCCGCCGGTACAACGAAACCGCGGTGCCGCGTTTCCCGGCGATGACAAGGCTGCGCCGGCGGATCTTTGGCAATTTGCCGCTCACTTCCTGGTTTCCGGAACCGGCGGTCCACGCACTGCGCAAATTGTACATCCGACAAAAAAACAGCTTTACGCTTTCTCCTGACGACCGCCGGATGGTGATCGACTATTACCGCGATGAGATCCTGCGGGCCCAGGATCTCATCGGCACCGATCTTTCAGCGTGGCTTCGCTGATCTCGCTTCTCTCGACGTCGGCCCTTCCAGGGTTCCTCAACCGGCGCCCACGTTTTCCTTTGGAAATGCAACCAGCCATTCGCCGACGCGAACCTTGATCGCAATCTCAGCCGGGCCGAAGAATCCATCCGATAAAATTAGACATTCACGTGCCGTTCTGGACCGACGAACCCTTCGGCCCGGCGCGATGACGATCAAGTGTTCAAGAGTTTTACGCGGCTTCATTCCCGGGCGGAATCGAACAATAAGGTGGGGATGCGGATTTGTTGCCGATGGCATTGGCCCAAGGGTGTTTGCCGCCGCATGGCCGGTGCGGATTGCGAGGACCATGGCACTTTGCGCCGCCAAACCGGTCTCAGAACGTCACCACGGCGCGCCCGGTTCTGCCGGCCGGCAGAACGCCCTATCGCAAATGAGTGCTGTCCCTCGCAACCAAGCGCGCTCTTGCCTTTTCCATCGGCCCCGCAAGTCTCCCGCGCGCTGACCGGATGCTGAATTGTATGCGCATACTATTCCTGCTCTCGCTGCTTCCGCTCACCGCGCTGGCGGACCAGTATGACCGGGTCCTCGATGCGATCGCCAAGGTCGAGACCGGGCTGACTCCCGACGCCGTCGGCCGGCTGGGAGAGCGCACCAAGTTTCAAATCACCCCCGCCACCTGGGCGCGGTTCAGCCAGAAGGACCAGCAGTCGGCCTCCCCCGAGGAGGTGAGGAGCGTCGCCCGCCAGGTGCTCGCCGAGATCGAGAAGGTCCACGCCAGTCGCGGGATGAGGACCGACGCCTACGGGCTCGCCGAAGGTTGGAACGCCGGAGCGCGGGCCAAGAAATTCCGCCGGGCGACGCTCGATTACGCCGAACGCGTGGCGGCGCTGGCGGACGCGGAATCGTAGGCGGGACGGCCTCGTTGAAATTTGACCGCAGAGCAGCGGAGGCACCCAGCATCGAAGAATCTGAAGCCTCGGAAGGAATTCATTTTACAGGAGGCAACAGAGGGAACGGAGGGCGGCGGTTGGTTTGGTTTTTGGCAGGGGCCGTTGCCTCAACGGGCGTTCCGCGTCGCGGGTCAAACGGGGCGGTTGGGGGCAACCGCCCCTACCTCAAGACAGCGGCACGGACGAATCGTAAGCGAGCGAGAGAACAAGAAGGATTCAGAGAACGAGCCTAAATTCTGCAGAGGAGCAGATCGATTTAACCACGGATCTCACAGATCTACACGGATGCAGAAAAATTCAGGAAGGAATTCCGATTTAAATCCATCCACCTGCCAGGTGAGTTCCTCCTGAATTGTATCGGATTGATAATCCGTGCTCATCCGTGAAATCCGTGGTTTCAACTGCATTTTTCGGGATGAGGACGATTGCGGGTTTTGGTAGGGGCCGTTGCCCTCAACGGCCTTTCGGCGTTGCGTGCCAAATTGGGCGGTTGGGGCAACCGAACCTACCACGGCGCGCCGGGAATCCGGCGAATGTGGCAACGGCGCGCCCGGCGGTCGCGCCCTACCTTCAAACTTCAAAAGTAGACCGGGCATTGCGGGTCGCACATGGCGGACTTAATGCGGGTGCGAGATCGGCCGGGCGACGCTTTTGCCACATTCGGAACAGATGGTTGCGATGGATTTCTTGCGGTGTTTGACCCGCCGGAGGCGGGGCTGCAGGTTGAAGCGGAAGATCGAACGAGAGTATGAGCGCGACTGATGGGGGCCGATAGGATTGCTCGCTCCGGGGTCTGTTTGTCGGGTCAGCGGCTATCACGCAACGCCTGAGTCAGATGCGCCTCCCGACCTCTGATTTTCACTGTGAGGTCACCGCAAGCTGGGCTGTGTTTGTCCGCCAGCGTTGAGCAGGCCCAAGCAGGAGATTGCATTGGCCGGGGGCGCGGTCCACCGTCATCTCGCCTACCCGCAAATGAAAGCCTTACCCATTTGTCTCGCGCTTCTGATAACGGCCGCCGCCACCGCCGCGACCGTCGAACTCAGTTTTCACTACGACGATCTGCCGCTGAAAAATGGGAAGGACTTCAAAGATGTATCGCTGAAGAGCTACAATACCGTCAGCGGGAATGTGTCGGCGGTATCGGGCCGGCAGTTGCTCAGTCTGCCCCTCGCCCAGTTTCCGGATGAGATCGCCGGGCGCATTCGCGACTGTGCTCCGAAAATGACCGCCGATGAGATCCAGGAGGAAAAAGGAAAGCAGTGGCGGCCGAGCTGGCGGCCCGGCAGCGGGCGGCGGAGCTGGAAAAACGGCAGCAAGCGGAGGCAACCGCGAACCGGAACGCGCAGCGCAATCTGGATGTGAGACGCGCGGAGCCCGTAAATCAGGGCAATTCCACGACGGAGGATGAAATCGCCCGGGCGGCCGGGGGTCTGGCCCGGCACTATTTCAGATACGAGGCGGACAAATATTCGAGCCAGGGGCTGGTCTTCGACACCGACGTGATTCTGGAATATCCGGAGCTGGTTGCCGGTTGGGGCAACCGGTGGCGGGTGAAGGGAAAGGTCGGAGTGCAATACGTCACGCGGAACGCCGGCGGCTTCGATCGCAAGAATCGGGATTTCGAAATGCTGATTGAGAAGCCAGAAAAAGGCCCACCGAAGCTCGTGGACATCACGTTGAAGTGAGGCCCGTTGGCCGTGGTGTTCGGCTCGCCGGGAGAACGAGACGGATTACGAGAATGAGTCCAAAGTCTGCGGGGCAACAGATCGACTTAACCACGGATATCACGGGTCTACGCGGATGCGGGAAAAATCCAGAAACCCTTGGATTTTCACGCTGCGCTCTGCGCGTCCTCGGCGTTTCAACAGCGCTTTCCAGGTTGATCCGTGGGTGGGCCATTGTCCTCAACGGCCTTTTCCGCGTTTCGGGTCAGACGGGCGGTTGGGGCAACCGCCCCTACCATGGCGCACCGGGCCTGTGCCCCTGCCTCAGAACCGCAATTCAGATGTAGACCGAATATTGCGGGTCGTACATCGTGGACTTGATGTGGGCGGCGAGGTCGGCGGGGCGGCGCAGGCGGGTCAGGCCGCGCTGGAAGACGTTGTCGGCGACGGCGGTCGCGATCGTGGCGGACACCTCGCGGATGCGTTTCAGATCGGGGAAAACACGGCCGAGCTGAAGATCGGCGTCGGTCACCAGGCTGGCCAGCGTGCGGGCGGCGAGGAAGAACATCTCGTCGGTGACGCGGGTGGCCTCGCTGGCGACGACGCCGAGGCCGACGCCGGGGAAGATGTAGCTGTTGTTGCCCTGGCCGGGAATGTGCGTGACGCCGTTGAGCGTGACCGGACCGAACGGGCTGCCGCTGGCGAAGATCGCGCGGCCCTCGCTCCAGGCGTACGCCTGCTCGGCGGTGCATTCCGCCTGCGAGGTCGGATTGGACAGGGCGAAAATAACCGGGCGGCGGTTGAGCCGGCCCATGGCGCGGACGACGGCCTCGGTGAAGGCCTGCGCCATGCCCGAGACGCCGATCAGCATCGTAGGCTTCAGGGTCTCGACCGCTTCGAGCAGCGTGGCCACGGGGGCGTGGTCGTGAGCGTAGGGCAGCTTGTGGCTGGCCAGGTCGGTGCGGCTGCGCACGACGAGGCCCTTGGAATCAACAAACCAGCAGCGGCGGTGGGCCTCGGCCTCGGTCAGGCCCTCGGCCTTGAGCGCTTCGACGATCAGGTCGCCGATGCCGATGCCGGCCTCGCCGGCGCCTTGGAAAAGGAAGCGCATGTCCGTCAGCTTGCCGCCGGTCAGGCGCAACGAGGAATAGGCGCCCGAGAGCGTGACGCCCGCGGTGCCCTGGATGTCGTCGTTGAATGTGCAGATGCGGTCGCGGTACCGGTGGAGGAGGCGGAAGGCGTTGCTGTTGCCGAAATCCTCGAACTGGACGCAGGCGCGCGGGAAGACTTCCTGGACGGCGGTGATGAATTCTTCGACGAGTTCGTCGTAGGCCGGGCCGCGCAGGCGGGGTTCGGGTGTGCCGAGGTAGAGCGGATCGCCGAGCAGCGACGGGTTGTTGGTGCCCACGTCGAGCATGATCGGCAGGGTTTCCGCGGGCGGGATGCCGGCGCAGGCCGTGTAGAGCGCGAGCTTGCCGACGGGGATGCCCATGCCATTCGCGCCGAGGTCGCCGAGGCCGAGGATGCGCTCGCCGTCGGTCACGACGATGACGCGCACGTCCGAGCGGGGCCAGTTTTGCAGCAGGCTTTTGATCTGGCCGCGATCATGGTTCGTGATGTAAAGGCCGCGCGGGCGGCGGAAGATGTGGCCGTATTTCTGGCAGGCGAGGCCGACCGTCGGGGTGTAGATGATGGGCATCATCTCCTCGAGGTTTTCGGTGACGAGGCGGTAGAAGAGGGCCTCGTTGCGCTCCTGGAGGGAGACGAGGTAGATGTATTTCTCGAGATCGCTGGTCTTGCGGCGGAAATTGTCGAGCACGCGGTCGAGCTGCTGTTCCTGGGTGGCGATGCGTGGCGGGAGGAGTCCGCGCAGGCCGAGGGCGGCACGTTCGGATTGGGTGAAGGCGGTGCCCTTGTTGAGCAGCGGGTCGTGCAGCAGTTCGACGCCGCGTTTGCCTTGGAGGTGTAGTTTCGCGCTCATGGGAAGTGAAAAGGTGAAGCGGGGCGGGAGGGCCCGGGCTTGGATCCAGCTTACGCGGGTCGAGCAGCGCGAGAAGGGCAATACGGGCGGTTCCCGGGTTAATCATCTTGGCGAAACGCTCTGCAGCGGACAGCTAATACGCGCCCGGGAGAAGTTTATGCCAAAAAATGCGCGCCCGGCGTCAGGGTCCCTCTGATCAGTCGGAAGTCTTGTCGGATTTTTGAACCGCAGTGTTTTCCTTCACTGCCGCGATCATTATGTCCATGCCTTCCTTAATTTCGCCGACCTGGGGGTGAACTTCCTTGATCAGGTCGTGTTCGACCTTGGAGAGCTTCTCGATCCGGCGGCCTTGTTCGCGGATCTGGTCCATCAGACGATTCTGTTTTGAAGAAATCCGTCCCATCCACAAAAAGCAGAAGCCCCAGCACAAAGTGCCGACCACGGTCATCCAGAACGCGGCATTTGCCTGAGTCATGGATGAAGGCTGGTTTTTGTCCGACGTGATGCAACCCCCGGCCCGGTGGGCGAACACCCCACTGCGGGCGTGTTGGGTAGGCTGGGTGATTGTGTAGGAGCCTGCTTGCAGGCGACCATCGGGACGTGGCACGGGTCTCCCGACCCGTGGCCCGATCGTCACGGGTCGGGAGACCCGTGCCACAAAGCATCGCCTGCAAGCTGGTTCCTGCAGACAAACTCAGCTTCGAAAGCCTGCTTACGGCGGCCATTGCGTGCCCTTCAGCTCGGGCGGCAGTTGCTTGGGGTCAACCGGATAGAACAGGCTTTTGTCGCTGAGCTCGTGGGGTTCGAGTTCGGCTTCGGGGGCGCCGACGATCAGCCAGAGTACCTCGTTGGGTGAGTCGTTGAAAACCTGGCGCAGGCAGGCCGGGCCGACCAGCACGCCGCCGTGTTGTGGCACGGTGAGCGTTTCCTCGCCGATCCGGATGCGGCCGACGCCCTCGACGACGAAATAAAACTCCTCGGCGCGCACGTGTTTATGGAGGGTGTTCGCGCTGCCCGGCGGCAGACGCCAGAACCGGGCGCCGAGGATCTGGCTCCCGGTGCGCTCGAGAAAATCGGCGTTGGGGATGCGCATGAGGTTCGACGGCCGCCACGCGAGGTCGTCTGGTTTGATCAGTTGGTAGCCTTCGATCGGTTTCATGGATTTGCCGGATGTGGACTTGACTCCTGCTTGCTTGGCCGGGACGGGGCGGGGACATTGTTCAAGTTGGGGGTCAAGGCGTCGAGGTCGTCCAGGCTCAGGAGCGGCGAGAACATGATGTCATGAATATCTGCGCTTCTCGGCATCGCATAATACTGGATCCCGACGGTCCGAAGCAGCATTTTGTGCACGCGGGCCAGGATAATTTCCGACGGAGCCGTCATGTTTTTTCCCCAGTACGTCATGCGGGCGGCGGAGATAACCGAGATCTTCGGAACCGGGAAGTGTTCCGCAAAGACAAAGCGCAAATCGTCGTCCGGGTTTTTGATATCGCGTGTCGTGAGAATCACATAGACTTTGCCGCCGTAGTTTTTCCTCATCCTTTCGATGGCGGGCAGGGCGATGTCCTTCAGCGCTGCGGGATCGTATTGGCTGCCGTTCGCGAGCGGGTGCCAGTCCCTCATGCCCAGAGGCGGCATCGCCCGAAGGTGCAGGCCGGTGTCGCGGGCGATTTGTTTCGCCAGGTCCGCAGCGTATTCGGCCGGGAAATCATCGGTCGGCAGCAGGACCACGTCGAAGTCCGAGGTTGCCTCGTCGTCCCGGGGAACAGGCAACGCCAGGAATTCGGCCGGTGTTTTGGCGGTGATCACGCCGGCGGCGAGCAATTCATCGGTCGTGGGAATCCAGATGGCGGTGTTTGGGGTGCGCATCGATTTTTCGGCAAACTCCTCGTTCACGCCTGCGGCGACCATCAGCTTGGCGAACTTCGCATTCGAAATGTCCAGGTCGCCCTGCGAGCGTCCCGGGAATCCCACGCCGTGAAACCCCAATCGGCCGTGCGGCCCGACGTAGCGTTCCTTTCCGGCCAGAAACACCAGGGTGGCCGCGCTCGCACAACGGTTGGCGACGTAGGTGGTCATGCCACGTTGGGCAACGGCGCGGGCGATTTGCTCGGCGTCCCAGAATCGTCCGCCGACCGAATCGATCTGCAGAATGTGAACAGCGGGAGCCTGGTCCAGGAACTCCCGGAATTTCGCCGCGCTGCCAGCGGGGATCCCGCCCCGCAGCAGCAACTGGTCCCCCGGGGCCACCAGCGACAATTGCATCGGAGGCATCTGCGAGTCGCCCCGGACGATGGCAATCATTTCTTCCGCGGCCGGCAAGGCGTGGGTGGCGTCATAAAAGGCGCCTCCACTGCAGAGCAAGACGAGGCCACCCCAGACAATCGCGCGGGTCGCCGGCGAGCCTCCGCGTTTTCGATGGCGCTCGGTCGACCGGGCAACCCCGACCACCTGCCAGGCAAAAAGCAGATGAGCGAGGCCGAGGACAACCAGATAGCAGATCGCGATCGAGACGGTGCCGAGTTGGGCGACGCCCATCGACACCAGTGAAATCACCAGGGCCCACGGGAACCACAGACAGATCAGGTTGATCCAGATCGACTGGCCCAGCGGCAGTTTCCCTTGCCAATGGCGCACAATATAGTTTCCCGAGGCGGCCGGCGGCGGAACTTCAGCCCCAGGCGCGGGCAGCGGGGGCGGAAGGGTGGACCGAAGGTCGGCAAGCAGCGGGGGCTCCGTTCCAGCCTGATCGGGTTCAGCAAGCGATTCGGGACCGGGCTTGGCGGATGTTGGCGGAGGGGCGGCGGCAGGGAAGTCACCCGCTCGCTGCACAGGCTCCGGGCTCTGAGGCGCACCGGTTTCGTCGGGTGTCTCCACAAGAGGTTAGGTTTTCGGCAGGGCAGGGCACTCCGAATTGAAGACCGAAAACGATTTCCGCATGGTGCAACGGATCAAGACGGGTGAAGCGTTCCGACGATTGCAGCGACCAAGAACGTGACCCCGATCAGCAGGGCACAGGTGATGCGCAGCGGGCCAATGAGTCGATGGCTTACCGTGAAGCCGTTCTCGGCGTCCCAGGAAGCGGCTCCGTGCTTGGTGAGCCTTTCATAGGCCATGGAGAGGGTGATCAAGGACAGGAGCGGGATTCCGATCCCCATTCCGCGAATCCAGACTTGAAACGAACGCCCGAGCGCGCTGTCGAAATCCAAACAAGTGCCGTCGGAATTTCGTACCGTCACACCAAGGAGTGCCTTGGCGGGTGTCGTATGCCAGGTGGTCATGAAGATCGGTTCAACCAGGCACCACAATCCT
Source organism: uncultured Opitutaceae bacterium (assembly GCA_964477955.1). Taxonomy (GTDB): domain Bacteria; phylum Verrucomicrobiota; class Verrucomicrobiia; order Opitutales; family Opitutaceae; genus Didemnitutus. The sequence continues at coordinate 16,084 of CAYZGG010000027.1, read as the reverse complement.
GCGAACAGCATTCCGATCAGCAGACGGTTGTCGATCGCCTTCAACAATCCGGGCGCGAGCCAGGCCAGGAGCATGCCAAGGCAGAACGCAAAAATATAAAGGTCGAGCATGCGTGCGAAGTACCTGACCCAGGGACGAATCTGCGGGCCCGAGACGGCCACTTGCTCAGGTTGAGGGGTCCCGAGGACCGGGAGAGCGGAGTCGGATCTCGGCGGCGGAGGGATGAAGCTGGGAAACTGGGATAGTGGGCTCCAGTCAGGCCGTCCCTCGTGCCAGAAAAGGTCCGTTGCACCGAGCAAGCCTTGGGCCGATTTCTCGGCCAGTTCCTCTGCAGTGTACGGCCCCTCCCGGGTCCCGTTACGCGCGACGAATATTTGCATTGGGTTTCAAGCAGCCTGGGTGCTTTTCTCGACTCGATTGCGGAGAGATGGAAACGAGAATGCCGCCAAGTTGGCAACAATCGAGTTGTCGCCGACTCCGGGGGCAATTCTTCACGCCTCGCACCTTTGACGGGCTGGTTTCCGAACCCTCCCGATGCGAATCCTCGCAAACACGGTGCGCCCAATCAGAGTTTTTCCCTGTCGTAGCCCGAGAAATCGATTTCCAGGCGGGCGGCGACGCACCAGGCAACGGTGGGGGGCCCGAGCCAGAGTCCAAGCAGGGCCAGGCCCACGCCCAAGGCGGTCGCGGGATCGGAAATGAGCTTCAGCTGGATGACCAGGTTGACGATGGAGGCCAGCACCACTTCCATGAGCGGGATATAAATCGCGTTTCCGTGTTCCCGCATCGTGCGGTACGACCGAGGTGTTCAGCTGGTCTAGGCTCGCGAAGGGGTGATTGGGATGGGGCGCGGCAGTTTTTGGTTTTCTTCCGCGAGGTCCTCGGCTTCCTTGGGGGCTCCTTCGTGAAATCCACCTACGATCTTGTCATCCTCGCGGCCGGCATGGGCCACCGTTTTGGCGGTCTCAAGCAGGTGCAACCCGTCGGTCCGCACGGCGAACTGATCATCGAGTACTCGGCGTTCGACGCGCTCCGCGCCGCCTTCGACCGGCTGGTGCTGGTCATCCGCCGGGACATCGAGGCGGATTTTCGCGCGACGATCGGGCGCCGACTTGAGGCGCGGATGGACGTGCATTACGTTTTCCAGGAACCCGACGCGCTGCCCGCGGGCTTCGCCGCTCCGGCCGGCCGGACCAAACCCTGGGGCACGGGGCACGCGGTCCTCGCGACGCGCGCGGCGGTCCACCGGCCGTTTGCGGCGATCAACGCCGATGATTTTCTGGGTGCGGGCGGATACCGGGCCCTGGCCGGGCATTTTGCGCGGAGCCAGAGCTACGCGATGGTCGGCTACCCGCTCGGGCAGACATTGTCCGAGCATGGCGCGGTGAGTCGCGGACTTTGCGCCACCGATGCGGCCGGGCGCCTGAAGAAGATCACCGAGGTCACGAAGATCGAGAAGACCATCGCGGGCGCGCGCTACGTGGATGCGCAAGGCGGCGAGCATCGGCTCACCGGCGCGGAAATTGTTTCGATGAACAACTGGGGGCTGACCCCGGCGGTTTTCCCGCAGCTCGAGGCGCTGTTGGCCGATTTTCTCCAGCGCAATCTCGGCGATCCGAAGGCGGAATTTTATCTGCCGACCGCGCTGAGCGAGTTGAACGAGCGGGGCGAGGCGTCGATCGAGTTGCTGCGCAGCGAGGATTCGTGGTTCGGGATCACGTACCGGGAGGATCTGCCCACGGCGAAAGCAGCCATCGCCGGTTTGATTGCGGCCGGGAAATACCCGGCGCCGTTGTGGGATTAGGCGTAGCGCAGGCACCTTTGCCTGCTGGCCCCAAAAGCAGGCTGGAAGCCCGCGCTACTGGGGAGGCGCAAGCAGAGCTCCGCGGGGTGAGGGCTCCCCGCCCACAGGGGGAGGAGTAGTCGGTGTAGGGGCGCTTGCCCTCAAGCGCCTGGCCGCGAGCCGGGCCGTTGAGGGCAACGGCCCCTACCGTGCCGGTTTGTCCAGGGAGGGACGATCTCCCGATCGTCCGCGGCCCGTCGGGAGACGGGCCCTCCTTCTCTCGCAGCAGCGGCGCAGTCTCGCTGCGCCCGAGGGGCTGGGTGGGCTGAAAGGGCGCAGCTCTGCCGTACGGCAGAGCGCCCCTACAAAATATCAGGCCATTTCCGCGAGCAGGGCGCGGAGTTCGCGTTCGGGGTCCTCGTGCTCCTGCGCGATGGCCAGGGCGAGGGCGGATTCGAGCCAAGGGCAGGCTTCGGCCGGGCGGCCGAGCAGGAGCAGCGTTTTGCCGAGCAGAATCCGCGGCATCATCCAGTCCGCCTTCTTCGCGGCGCAGAACTGCAGGTGTTCCACGGCGCCGGCGGCTTGGCCGGCTTGCAGCAGCGCCTGGGCGAGGCTGAAACGGAAAAGTTCGTTGTCGGGCTGCTGCGTCACCAGCGCGGCGAAACGCTCCACGCTCATGGCGGGCTAAGGGACAAAAACCGCGACCACCGTCGAGTTGTCGATGCCGCCGCGATGGTTGGCGGTTTCGATCAGGCGGTGACAGATGTCTTCCGGCGCACGGGCGGCGACCAACAGCCGGGTCAGCTCGGGGGGCGCAACGTAGCGCGTGATGCCGTCGGTGCAAAGGAGGTAGCGGTCGCCGGACTCGACGTTGTGCGCATGGATGTCGCCTTCCAGCGGGGGCGGCTGGCCGACGCAGCGGGTGAGGGCGGCGCGGTTTTCGGTGATCAGCATGACCGGCTCGCCACGAGCGGCGCGCAATTTCATCTCGTTCTCGACGTTGTGTTCCAGGGTGAGGGGATCGAGGCGACCGTTGCGCAGGCGGAACATCATGGTGTCGCCCACGTGGACGACGACGAGATGATCCTCGCCGAAATGCGCATAGGTCAGGGTCGTGCCGATGCCGATGCGCGGGCTGATGATCCGACCCAAGGCATGCACCTTTTCGTTGATGTCGTGCAGGCAGGCGGCGTAGTCGAACGGGCTCGCGGAGGCCCGCCGCCAGAAGCGATCTGCAAGGGTCGAAAGAGCGGACTGGCTGGCCTGGGCACCGCCCGGCAGGCCGCCGATTCCGTCCGCGACCGCGTACAGGCTCAGGGCGTCCTCGCAGAGAAAGGAGTCTTCATTTTCGGGACGGACCAGGCCGATATTTGAGAGAGCGAACGAACGCAAAGTCATGCCGGAATCAACTTGACGGGGGATTTCCTCAAGGGAAAGGCCGAAAAGCGCTTAGCCGGGTTTCTTTTGTGAGCCGGACGTAATTTGGCACCGGCAAGCAGGCGAGAAACTCGCGTCCGTAGGACTTGGTGAGGATGCGGGTGTCGAGGATCGTGACCAATCCCCGGTCGGTTTTGCTCCGGATGAGGCGACCGACGCCCTGGCGGAACTTCATAAGGGCATCGGGCAGGGTGAGATCGTTGAAGGGGTTGCCGCCCTGTTCGCGCACCCATTCGGCGCGAGCTTCGGCCACCGGGTGCGTGGGCGGATCGAAGGGCAGGCGGGTGATAATGACTTGGGAAAGTGCTTTGCCGGGCACGTCGACGCCCGTCCAGAAGCTGTCGGTGCCGAAAAGAACGCCGTTTCCGGCGGCACGCAGCTGGTGGGTCAGCTCCGTCCGGGAGCCCCCGGCCCCCTGCAGGAAAAAGGGTCGCTGCTCCCGGGCGTAAACCGGCTGAAGGGCGTCCGCCACGTGGCGCATGTCGTGGTAGCTTGTAAAAAGCACGAGGGATCCACCGGGCACGCGCAAGGTGCAAAACTCAATGTAGTCGATCAGCGCGGCCAGGTCCAGCTTGGCACCCTGCGCGGAGGGCGGCGCAATGTCCGCGGCGACGCTCACGCGCATGTGGCGGGCGAAATCGAAGGGCGAATGTTCGACGGCCGTCTCGGCCCCGTCGGCCCCGGCGCGCCGCTGGAAGGGCTCGATGTGCCCGCCCACGGTGAGCGTGGCGGAGCTGAGCAGGACGGAGGTGCCGCGGTTGAAGAGATTTTCGCGCAGGTACGGAGCGACGTCGAGCGGGGCGGCGCGCAAGGTGACGACGGTCTGCCGCCGCCCGCCGCGTTCGAGCCAGTAAACCGTCTGCTTGGCCTCCTGGTCGAGCCAGCCGGCGATTTCGTGGCGGTAGCCTTTCAGCCGCTCAAGCTTGTCGTGAATTTCGTCGCGTCCGGAGCCCCGTTCGTCGGGCAGCCGGTTCCAGAGATCGCCGACCTTGGCGATAAGCCTGGCCAGCGGTTCGTCGAGAAGCGGCTCGGCGGCGTCGGGCGAGCGCACGCGTACGATGGGTTGGTTGACCAGCAGCTTCGCGTGCAAAAACTCAAAAAAGACCGCAGAGGCTTCCAAGGCGTCCTCGACCGCCTGCTGGTCGCTCGCGCCGCCGTGTTTGGCGAGCAGGCCGCGCCGCTTGGCCGGGTGGTAGAGGGACTTGAGCAGGCGCTCCACGCCGACGTTGCTGATGTGCGTGCCGGTGTGGTCGGTGGCGACTTCGGGCACGGTGTGCGCCTCGTCGAGCACGACGAAATCGTCGGGGCGCAACACGCCGCGGACCTGTTCCCGGCCGGCGCCGGCCGGGCCGACGTTGAGCAGGGAGAAAAACAAGCTGTGGTTGACGATCAGGACCTGCGCGGCCTCGATGCGCGCCTTCGCCTTCTGGTAGAAACAGCGCTGGCAGTCGCAATTCCGCCGCGAGCAGGCGCCGGAGTCGGCGTTGACCATGTCCCACACTTCGTCGGCGGGCGGCGGCACGAGTTCGTGGCGCAGGCCGGCGGCGGAGGTTTCGGCCCAGTTGGCGATGCGGTGCAGTTCCATCTGCTCGGCGTTGGCGAACAGCTCGGCCTTGTCCTTCAGCGCCTGGGCGAGCCGCGAGGTGCAGAGGTAGTTCGACTTGCCCACGAGCACGGCCGAACGGAACCGGGCGTAGGGTTGCAGCGAGTCGGTGGAGGAAAAAAGCCGGCGGCAGAGAGGCAGGTCGTTTTTCTCCAGTTGTTCCTGGAGGGAGATCGTGTGCGTGGAGACGACGAGCTGGCGGCTGGTGTCGATGGCGTGGATGATGCCCGGAACGAGGTAGGCGAGGCTCTTGCCGACGCCGGTGCCGGCCTCGAAGAGGAGCGCCGTGTCGCCGGCGAACGCGCGGGCAGTGGCGACGGCCATGCGTTCCTGCTGCGGGCGGTGTTCCAGCGCGAGCGCGGCGCAGAGCGGGCCGGTCTCGCCGAAGATCTCCGCCGCCAGCTCCCGCACCCTCGTGGGCGGCGGAGGGACCTGGGCGGAAATCCCGTCGCTGTCGTTTAACCCGATCATCGCCGGTCAGTGAGGCGCCCAAACGGCGCGGAGCAATTGAAATTGCGCCACGTGGCGACCGGGACATTTTGGGCCCATGAACAAGGCAACGGCGCCCGGCGACCACTGGATGGAGGATCTCGTCGAGTTTCTCCGCACCCAGCCCGGCGTGAACGCGGTGCGGATCGATCCGGCGGGGCGCAAGGTCGCCGTGGCGACGATCGGCCCGGTGGACGTCGCGGATTTCGAGTCGCGGCTGGCGGCGACGATCGCAGCGGTCGAGGCGCAGTTTGCCGGCCAGGGCATGGCGAGGGCGCCGGCGGGGTATTCACTGCGCCGGGAGGGCGGCGCGATGGTGGTGGGACGCGACACCTGCGAGACCGCCGAAAAACTCTGGTTGTGGCGGGAAATGGAGTGGCCCGAGATCAAGGCCGAACCGACGCCCGAGAATCAGGAGTGGCGCACGTTGGCAGTCCTCGCGGCGGTGTGCGCGGGCGCCGGGCTCGCGGGTTTTATCTCCTCGCGGGTGGCGCCGGATCTGCCGTGGGTGTCCCGGGCCTTCTACCTGGCCGGCCTGCTGACCGGCGGTTGGGATGCGGCGGTCGATTCCTGGGAGAATCTCAAGAAACGCGACATCGACATCCATTTTCTCATGCTGGCGGTGGCGGTCGGCGCGATCTTCATCAACGCCTGGGGCGAGGCCGTGCTGCTGCTCTTTCTTTTTTCCGCGTCCGGGGCGATGGAGGAATACGCCCTTGATCGTACGCAGCGGGAGGTCAGCGCTCTGCTCAAGACCTCGCCGAAGCAGGCCACGCTGGTCCTGGCCGACGGCACCGAGCGCGAAATCGCCGTGGAAAAACTCCAGTTGCGCCAGCGCGTCCGCGTGCGGCCCGGCGGCGCGTTTCCGGCCGACGGCGTGGTGGTGAGCGGCAAGAGCGCGAGCGACGAATCGGCGCTGACGGGCGAGGCGACCCCGGTCGAGAAGGCCGTGGGCGACCAGGTGTTCAGCGGCACGCTCAATCTCTGGGGTGCGGTCGATTTCGACGTGGCCCGGTTGCCGGCGGAGAGCACGCTGCAGAAGATCATCCGGCTCATCCAGACGGCGCAAAAGCTGAAGGCCCCGAGCGAGCGTTTCACCGACCGGTTTGGCACGGGTTACACCTATGCGGTCATCGGCGGTTCGACCGCGATGTTTCTCCTCTGGTGGCTCGGCTTCCATCTGCCGGCGTTCACCAACACGCCGGAGACGCGGTCCGCGTTTTACCGCGCGATGACGCTGATGGTCGTGGCCAGCCCGTGTGCACTGGTGCTTTCGATTCCCTCGGCGATCCTGGCCGCCATCGCGTGGGGCGCGCGGCACGGCGTGCTTTTCCGCGGCGGCGCGGCGATCGAGAAACTGGCGGACGTGAGCATTGTCGCCATGGACAAGACCGGCACGCTGACGACGGGCGAGCTGGCGGTGGTGGGTTACGAGAGTTATCCGCCCGGCCGCGAAACCGAGGTGATGGAGCTCGCGTATGCGCTGGAGGCGAAGTCGGAGCATCCGCTCGCTCGCGCGATCGTGCGCGACGCCCGGGCTCGCGGCGTGCGGGCGACCGAGCTGGCGGAATTCAAAAACATGGTGGGGCAGGGCGTGAGCGGCCATCTCGACGGCGGCCAGGTGCTGCTCGGCCGGCGCGAACTGCTCGAGGCCGGGCCGCTGGCGGCCTGGGCCGCCAAACTCCCCCCGGCGCCCGCCGAGCTGGCCGAGGTCTGGGTGGTCGGCCCGGGCGTGCTCGGGCGGGTGTTGTTGCGCGACCAGATCCGCGCCGAATCGAAGAACGTGCTCGCCCAGTTGAAACGGATGGGGATTCACACCGTCATGCTCACCGGCGACCGCCGGCACGCGGCCGAGGCGGTGGCGCGCGAACTGGGGCTCGATGAAGTCCGCGCGCACCTCACGCCCGAGCAAAAAGTGGAGGCGATCATGGAACTGCGCCGGTCGGCCGGTCGTGGGCTGGTGGCAATGGTCGGCGATGGGGTGAACGATGCCCCGTGCCTCGCGGCTGCCGACGTGGGGGTGGCGATGGGCGCGCGCGGCAGCGACGCGGCGCTGGAGCAGGCCGAGGTGATCTTGATGCACGACCGGATCGAGAATTTTCTCGCGGCCGGCCGGCTCAGTCGCCGGGCCCGGGCGGTCATCCGGCAGAATCTCACCCTTTCGCTCGGCGTGGTGATCGTCATGGTGGTGGCGACGGCATTCGGCGCCGTGCCGCTTGCCGTGGGCGTGGCCGCGCACGAAGGCAGCACGCTGATCGTCTGCCTCAATTCGCTGCGGCTGCTGTTCGCGAACCTGGAGTCGTAGCGCAGAATGTAGGCGGGGTGCCCTCACCCCGCGAGGCATGTGCCCGAAAGCGGAAACCCGCGGGATGAGGGCACCCCGCCCACAACGGAGCAGGCTTGGCCGGAACGACGCAGTTAAGAGGGATTTCCGCGGGGAAATTGCTCTCTTGGAAGGTGAGCCCGATGCTCCGGGCGGGCTGATGCGGTCACGCGCGGAAAACCGGCCATGGAGGTCCGGTTCCACCTCATTTCAGCTGCACAATCCAGGCTCAGGGACTTCAGTCGGTCGGAACGGCGCGCCCGGCGGTCACGCCCTACCCGGGGGAATGGGCCGGCGGGGAGGGCGCAGCGAGACTGCGCCCCTACGACCAAGATTAGCTTCCGGTGGCGAAGGGGGCGCGGCTTTCGTTGATCGGCAGCTCGTCGAGCAATTCGTTGAGCGTTTTCCGGCCGAGGATTTCGGGGAGGGCGGTGGCCAGTTTCTGGTGATAGTAGGCGAGCACCGGGTCGATCTTGTCCAGCTCCTCGCCTTCCGGCGTGTTGCCGTGCAATTCGAAAAGATGCCGGAAATCGGCGAGGGTCACCTTGTCGAGCGGACGGGCGGGCTGGTAGCGGTAGTCGGTCTGGTCGGCGCCGTCGGCGGGCGGCAGCTGGATGACGAGGCCGAGGTCGCAGAGGCGGTTGAGGCCTTCGTTGAGGATTTGCGACGGCACATGGATGTGGCGGGCGAGCTGGCTCACGGAGAACGGCGGGTGGCAGCCCTTGAAGCGGCGCGCGATGACCAGCAGCACGACCAGCGACAGGCCTTCGCGGGTGAAATGGTTGATGGTATGCCAGGCGGCCAGGCTGCTGCGGTAATGGACGTTCTGGATGGCGTAGGTGAGCTGGCCGCCGACGAGGACGAAAAACCAGAAAACATAGAGGCCCAGCATCAGGATCGGGAGGATGCCGACGGAACCGTAGAGGCTTTTTTGCAGCAGCACCTGCCGGAAATACAGGAAGGCGAGATAATTGTTGAGGAAGAGAAGGCCCGTGACGACGAGGGCGCCGGCGAAGGCGGCGGTCCAACGCACGCGGGTGTTGGGCACGAGCCGGTAGAAAAGGGTTAGGACCAACAAGAGCAGCAGGAGGGAGCTCGACGGCAGCATCCAGGCGAAGACGCTTTTCAACTGGGCGCCGAGAGGAAGCTTGGCGAGGAAAACACTGAGGAAGGCGCCGGCGGAAAGCAAAGTGAGGGAGGCGACGAAAAGCAGCGCGCCGAGGGTGATGGCGCTCCAGTAGTACACGATCCGCGCCAGCCAGCTCCGTCCGCGACGGACGCCCCAGATGTCATTGAAGGTGTTTTCGATCGTGGTGAAAAGCTGGATGACGATGATGAGCAGGGTGAACACGCCGATGAGGCCGGCGGCGCCGGAGCGCGAGTGGGTGATGAAGTTGTCGATGAGCTTGACCAGTTCCGGGCTCGCGAGGGTCGGGTCGGCCGGGCGGGGGACGACAGCCTGGCGCGACGGGTCGGTGAATTTGATCGCCGGCGTGGGCTGCTCCGTGCGGTCGAACTGGTCGACCTGGGGGGCGATGAGGCTGAGGACGCGGGTCAGCCCGTTGGCGATGATGGCGGGGTCCTTGTTGCCGAGAGTGAAGCCGGAGATGAGCACGGCGAGTGCGACCAGCGGGCCCAGGCTCAGCAGCGAGCTGTAACTCAAGGCGGCGGCGCGGATGGCGACATGGATTTCATGCAGCCCGGAGAGCGTGATCGAAAGGACGCGCAATGCGGCATAGCCTTGGGTGCGGGCGCCCGTCTCGCGAGAAGTGGCGGCCACCCAGATGTCGCGTTGCCAAAGCCGGGTCAGGCGGTTCGAGGCCTGGGTGAAAATCCGCATGAACGGGACCGCACGGCCGGAAACTCAGGAAAACGAGATGGTCGTGAGTGCGGCCATGCCGCTGACGCCGACCAGGAGCGCCACCCCGAGCGGTAGATAGCTCAGGAAAATCGTGCTGAAATACAGGCCCGCACATCCCGCGGCCAGCGCCATCATCCCGGTGAGGTTGCCCTGCGTCCAGAAAACGAAACCCAGAAACCCCAGTCCGAACATGGCGCGAAAACGCACGAACGGATAGAGCCCGATGAGGCCGAGCAAAACGAGGATGCCCAGCAAAGCGTCCAGCGCACCCAGAATCACGAGCGGTTTGGCCAGGATCTTGTCGATATCGAACGACATGATGGCGTCGATACCCGGCAGGACGAGGGCGGTGGCGCTGATGAGCATGATGATCGCCGCGCCGCGCGAGCCCCAGATGGCGGCCGACATCATCCGCAGGCTCTTGTCCTTGCGGCCCTTGGTCTCCTCGGTCTGGCCCTCGGCGGCGGCCAGGAACTGTTCGACCGTGATCGGAGCCTCGCCCTCGGCGCGTTCGACGTTCACCGCCTTGAATTCCTTCGCTTTGAAGCCGAGCCGGCGCTTTTCGGGCCAGAGCGCGGCCTTGAGTTCCGAATTGCCGCCGATCGCGAGCCATTGCTCGGAGCCTGAGTCGTAGAAATAGGTCTCGACCGTGATTTGCCCGGCCTCGGCCAGCGAGACCAGCTGCTCCAAGGTGAAGGGTCCCCGGGCCTCGGGATCGTTGATCCCGCGCACATAGAATTCTTGGCCGATCATGGGCGCCATGTTGCCGGCCGCCGACGCCTCAGCAAGAGCGAAGTGCGGGGGCGAAGGGCGCGAGCGTAAGGCATTCGTGAAATCTCGGCCGGTTTCGCCCGGTCGCCACGCTCTCGGGCACCGGCGGCTTACTTGCGGTCCTCCCGGGATGCGAGCGAGGTTTCATGGGTAGGGCGGTACCGCCGGGACCGCCGCGAACATCCCTTGGCGCGCCCGGCGGTCGCGCCCTACCTTTCGACCTCGGTCGACCGCCGTCGCTCACATCCGCGCGAGGGTGCGCAGGCCGAGCAGGTGCAAACCGGTTTCAAGCACGATCAGCGTGCGATGGCACAGCAGCAGCCGGCGCGCGCGGATAGCGGGATCGTCGACGATCACCTTGTCGGCGGCGTAGAACGCGCTGTAGGCACCCGCGAGTTCGAACAGGTAAAGACAAAGAAAGTGCGGCCGCAGCTGACTGGTGGCGACCTGGACGGCATCGGGGAACTGCACGAGCTTCCGCGCGAGCGCGAGCTCCTGGGCGGTTTCGGGGGCGGTGGCGCCGGGCGCCTCGGCCTCGCTGCCGACCGGTTCCGGGCTGGCGGCCTTCCGGAAGATCGAGCGGATGCGGGCGACGGCGTAGAGGAGATACGGCGCGGTGTTGCCGTCGAGGGCGAGCATCTTGTCCCAGGAAAAAACGTAGTTGCTACTGCGGTTCTGGGCCAGGTCGGCGTATTGCACGGCGGCGATGCCGACCACGCGCGCGATCTCGCGTCGCTCCTCCTCGGAAAACTCCGGGCTTTTTTCGGCCACGATGGCGTAGGCGCGCTCCTGGGCCTCGTCGAGCAGCGCCTTCAGCTTGATCACCCCGCCGTCGCGGGTTTTCAGCGCCTTGCCATCCTCGCCGGTGACGGCGCCGAAAGTGACGTGGTGCAGCTCGGGCAGGTGGTAGCCTTGGGCGGCGAACCATTTTTTCAACGTGAGGATGAGCTGCTCGAAATGATCGGCCTGGCGGAAGTCGGTGACGACGACGATGCCATCCGCCTTGAAGTGTTCGGCGCGGTATAGGGCGGTGGCGAGGTCGGTGGAGGCGTAGCCGCTGGCGCCGTCGGCCTTGCGCACCATGAACGGATTGGGGCGCTCGGCGTTCCGGCTGAAACGCGGATGCTCGTCGTGAAAAACGACCAGGGCGCCGTTGCTGTTCTCGGCGATCCCGGTGGTGAGCAGCTCGTGGTAAACGCGGTCTACCTTGTCGTTGTAGAACGATTCACCCAGGTGGTGATCGAAATGGATGCCGAGCTGGTCGTAGATCTGCTCGAAGGCGGCGAGGCTGACGTCGGAGAATTTTTTCCAGAGCGCGACATTCTCGGGGTCGCCGATCTGGAGTTTGACGAGTTCGCGGCGCGCTTCCTCCAGCTCGGGCGAGCCTTCGGGGGTGGCGGTGTGGCCGAGTTTGTAGAGGCGTTCGAGCTCCTCGATCGGCTCGGTGGCCAGCGCCTCGTGGTCGACCCAGCGCTTGTAGCCATAGATGAGCTTGCCGAACTGAGTGCCCCAGTCGCCGAGATGGTTGTCGCGGATGACGCGCGCGCCGTTGAACGCGAGGAGGCGGCTGATGGCCTCGCCGATGACGGCCGAGCGCAGGTGGCCGACGTGCATCTGTTTCGCGGTGTTCGGCGAGGAGAAATCGACGACCCAGGTCTGACCCGCGCGGGCGCCGCGCGCGCCGGTCTGGAGATGTTCCTCGCTGTCGTAGGCCTCGAGCCAGGCGAGCAGCGCGGCGGGCTTGAGCCGGAAATTGACGAAGCCCGGACCCGCAAGGGAAACGTCGAAGGCCTCGCGGCACGAGGGGTCCAGCGCGTCGACCAGCTGCTGGGCGAAAGCCCGCGGATTCTGCTTCTCGCGTTTGGCGTGGGCGAGGGCGCCGTTGGCCTGGTAGTCGCCGTGCGCCGGATCGGCGACGCGCACTTCCGGCTCAAACCCCGGGACGGGTACGGCGAGCCGGCTCGCGGCCTGCCGCAGGGCTTGGTCGAGATAGCCGGCAAGATGAAAGGGCAAATCCATCCAAGCATTGAGGAATTGCGCTTGGCGCTCAGCAAGAACGATTTTTGCAAATAGGTGCCGAGCCTTCCGCCTATTTGAACTTTTCGCAAAACCGGGGTATTTTTGTCTCGACAAATTCAGCAAAACTTATTGCCTCAGCGGGCTTTGCGCCGCCCGACAACCTACCCGTTCTATCCACACACGTGAGCACCAATTCAATGCGTAAGCGTCCCATTCCGACGCGTCGTTTCATCAAACCGTCATTCACTTCACTCATTGAGAAGAAGCGCGATAATGGCGAATTCACCCAGGAGGAAATTCGCTTTATCATCGACTCCGTCCTCGACGGGGAGATGCCCAAACACCAGCAGGCCGCCCTGCTCATGGCGATCTACTTCGCCAACATGTCCGCGCAGGAGACCGCGATTCTGACCGAGGAGATGATGCTCTCCGGCGAGGTCATCGACCTTTCGCACATCGCCAAACCGAAGATCGACAAATACTCGACCGGCGGCGTGGGCGACAAGACCGCGCTCGTCCTCGCGCCCCTGGCCATGGCGAGCGGCGTCGTGGTCCCAATGATGTGCGGAGTCGAACAGCGCTACGTCGTCAACACGCTCGACAAGCTTTCGGCCATCCCGGGCTTCAAGGGCCACATGACGATCCAGCATTTCCAGGATCAGCTGGCCCGCGTCGGCGGCGCCATCGCCGAGCAGAGCAAGGAACTCGCCCCGGCCGATCAGATTTTCTACGAGCTGCGCCTCGAGACGGGCACCATTCCCAGCCTGCCCCTCATCACGGGCAGCGTCCTCTCGAAGAAACTCGCCGAAGGTGCCGAGGGTCTCGTCATCGACGTGAAGTGGGGTAACGGCTCCTTCATCAAGGATCTCGAGCAGGCCAAGCAGCTGGCCCGTTCCATGACCCGCGTCGGCCGCTCGATGAAGCGCCGCTGCGTCGCGCTCGTCACCGACATGAACCAGCCGCTCGGCGACAGCGTCGGCACCGCCTTGGAAATCAAGGAAGCCATCGCGCTGCTGAAGGGCGAGGGCCCCGAGGACATGAAGGAACTCGTGCTCAAGCTCGGCATGGAGATCGTCCGTCTGGCCGGCGTCGCGGGTTCCACGCTCTCGGCCAAGCAGACGGTGCAGCGCCATCTCACCGACGGCTCCGCGCTCGAGAAGTTCAAGGACATGGTCAAGGCCCAGGGCGGCGACGCGACGTTCATCGACCACCCGGAAAAATTCCCGACTGCGCGCCACATCCGCAAGCTGCCTGCTCCGAAGCGCGGCTACGTGCACACGATCAACGCGTCGTTCATCGCCCAGGGTGTCTCCATCCTCGGCGCCGGTCGCGATACGCACGGCAAGATCGACTACGCCGTCGGCGTTTCCGAGATCAAGAAGGTCGGCACGCAGGTCAAGCAGGGCGAGCCGCTCATGATGATCCATTACAACGACGAGGCCAAGCTCGAGCAGGCGCTGGACTACTTCAAGGAAGCTTACCGCCTCGCGCCGAAGCGGCCGATTCCGCCGCCCCTCGTGGTTGAGCGCGTCGCCTGATAAATTTACTACCCGCCATTGCTTTCAGCGAGTAGGGGCCGGCCGGGGATTTCCCCACCGGCCTTTTTGTGGGGAGCGGCAAGGGCCTGGCGGCAAGCGAAAGCTTCAAGCCGGGTAGGGGCCGTTGCCGGTCGACGGCCCGTGAAGGAGCGAAGGGCGTGAGGGTAGGGCGCGACCGCCGGGCGCGCCGTTCCCCGAGAGCGGCCAGCCCGGCAGTCCCACCCCTCCAAGATCGCTGAGGAGCACGCCACAAGCCAGTGGCTTATAGCTCATATCTTTCCACTTGCCGCCCAGCCCTTACCGCTTCCCATTCCGGCAACATTACCGTTTGACAACGGCAAATATGCCGATACTGGTTTGTTCATGACCATTGCGGCCTTGGATTCCATTTCGCGCGAAAGCGGTCCGGCCCTCGTGGACCGGCTCAACGCGGGCGTGCAGGCGTCGGTCTTCCGGAGCCTGGCCGAGGCCGCGGGGGTCACGTCCGACGCCCTGGCGAGCGCGCTGGGCCTGAGTTCGCGCACGCTGCGCAACCGGCCGCGGCGGCTGACCGCCGACGAGACCGAGCGCACGTTCCGCGCCTACCGGGTTTTTCAGCGCGCCGAGGAGGTGTTGGAAAACGACGAGGCCGCGCGGTTGTGGATGAACACGCCGCAGCGCGCGCTCGCCAACCGCACGCCGCTTTCCCTGCTCGTGCGCGACGTGGGCGCCGACCAGGTCCTGAACGTTCTCGGGGCGATCGAAGACGGCGGCTATCTGTGATTTTTTACCGGATAGCGCGGGCGCGGTTCGACCGGCCGGCCACGGCGTTCAGCGGCGAGGCGGCGGCCAAGTACGATCACCGCTGGAGTCATGCGGCGTCTGACATCCGTGCGGTGTACTGCTCCGATACGCTGGCGCTGGCCTCTCTCGAATGCCTGGTGCATATCCGCCCGCAACCCCGGATTTTTCCGGCGAGCGTTTATTACGTGGTGGATATTCCCGATTCCTTGCTCGAGCGACCGGAGCGCAGAGCGCTGCCGAAGGGTTGGGACACCGAGGTCGCCGGCAACGCTTCGCGGGATTTCGGGATGGAGTTTCTTCGGTCACGCCGCGCCGTCGGCTTGGTGATTCCGACCGCCATCCTCCCGCTCGGGGAGAATGTTTTGCTCAATCCGCTGCACCCGAAATTTTCGCTCGCCTGGATCACCGGTCCCTCGCCTTACCGTTTCGATCAACGGTTGAAGTGAGGGGCTCGGACAAGGCAGAGGTTAACCACTAATCTGCGCTAATTGACGCTAATGAAGTGGTACGGGTCTCCCGACCCGTGGGTTCGAGAGAGTACAAAAAAGAGGAAATGCTCGTTAGGCATTTGTGTGTGCCCCGCACACGTCTTCAAGCGCACCAACAAAGTATGAGCCATGGTCAGGAATGCTCATGCCCTTCTTCTCCTTCGCCGAAAGGCGGCGCTCAGGAGACATCTTGTCGCCTCGTTTTTCCAAGATCATCTCCAATACGACTTGCCTCGAATCTAGAATCTCGATGATGGAGAAATCCGTATTGGGGAAGCGTGCACCGGCATAGAAGTCCTGCCCAGTGACGAAAATAACTCCTCCCGAAGACAATTCGAATGCGTAGCATGCTCCTTCATCTTCTTGCTCTTCGAACTCCCACATCCTTCGAGACGCAATCACAAGCTCTTCACATCGTCCTTTCGCAAGAGCGTAGTCAAAATCTGCAATTCGCGCAGACAACCGCCGCCACTCTTGAATAAACCCCGGGATAGCGATCGCCATTCCTAAAATCGTCCAGAAAGCTAATATATATATCGGATTCTTTCCTTCTGCCCAGATCGTAAGCAATGCGAGTATCCCGAAGATAACGACATAACCGAAAAGGCTTCGTTGCCAGAGTTTGGCTCGGCGTCGCGCCAAACTCGCCCTCTGTTTGCGGATGAAACGAACCTCCTTCGCGGTAATATCGCGTGTTATCGGAATGGGTTTCATCGCCTAACAGTGTATTCGGCGGCATTCAGTATCGGCTTTTACGATTTGCTAATTTTGGTAATAGAAAGCGACTAAACGATCGAGGAGCAATACTTGATTTGTATGGGTCTCGCTTTTGCAGGTTGATTTTTACCCGCCCAAAGCCGAATTCTTCTCCGGGGTCTTGGCCGCAACGTCTGGCTTCAGAAACTTCTACCCATTCTGCCGGCGGGCCTTGACGGTGTTTTTCATCAGCATCGCGACGGTCATCGGGCCGACGCCGCCGGGGACCGGCG
>CAYZGG010000026.1:0-44772 GCA_964477955.1 uncultured Opitutaceae bacterium | reverse complement strand
CCTTGTCCTTGCGGCGGCGGCGCTCGCAGGGCTTCTCGTAGTAACGCTTGGCGCGGACATCCTTGATGATGTTTTCGCGGTCGAGCTTCTTCTTCATGCGGCGGAGCGCACGATCGATCGGCTCGTTCTTGCGCATTTTGATCTCAATAGACATGGTAAATCGGCGGGAGTTATCGGTGGAAAAACGTAGAAAGAGCCAGTCGCCGGGCCGACCGTCAACAGCAATTTTTGCGGAAGCGTGCCGCGGGTTTCACGGAAGCCGGAGGCGCGCCCTAAGTTGCAGCGTTGGATAATCTTCCGCCGCCACCGCCCGGAGCGCCAAAGGATGTCGCCAACACTTCGGCCGACCCGTCCGGACCCGAGCCTTTCAGCTTGCGGGATGGATGCCGCGGGATTCCCATGACTGAATCTTGGCGGCCAACGATTCCAATTTCGTCCATCTTCACGTCCACAGCGACTACTCCCTGCTCGATGGGGCCTGCCGGATCGACCGCCTGATGGACCGCGCCGCCGCCCTGGGCATGAAGGCCCTGGCGCTCACCGATCATGGCAATCTCTACGGGGCGATCGATTTCTACAACCAGGCCAAGGCCAAGGGCATCAAACCGCTTGTCGGGTGCGAACTCTACCTCGCCGCCGGCTCGCGGCTCGAACGCACCGGACGCTCCGACGAAGGCAAAAGCATCTTCCATCTCGGCCTGCTCGTGCGCGATCTGACCGGATACCAAAATCTCCTGAAGCTTGTCTCCGACGCGCACCTCAAGGGATTTTATTACAAACCACGCACCGATTTGGAAAAACTTGCGCAGCACGCGAAGGGTCTGATCGGTTTCTCCGGCTGCCTCGCTTCGCTCGTGCCGCAACACCTGCTGCATGACCGGTTCGACGAGGCCCGCGCCGCCTGCGGCCGGTTCGTCGAAATCTTCGGTCGCGAAAACTATTTCATCGAGATCCAGGACCATGGCATCCCCGAGCAGCGCAAGATCATCCCCGGGCTCCTGAAACTGGCGGAAGAATTCCAGCTGAAGGTCATCTGCACGAACGACGTTCATTACGTGAACGCCGAGGATGCCGGTCCGCACGATGCGCTCCTCTGCATCCAGACCGGGGCGAAGATCGCGGACGAGCACCGGATGCGTTTCGACGGCACGCAATTCTACCTGAAGTCGCGGGCCGAGATGGCGCAAATCTTCGGCGAGGTGCCGGATTCGGTCACGAACACCCAGCTCGTGGCCGAGATGTGCGATCTCGCGATCCCGTTCCCCAAGGGTTCCGAACGTTATCCGAAGTACCCGCTGCCGCCCGAGGTCAAGACCGACCGCAGCGGTTATCTCAAGGAACTTTGCCTCGAAGGCCTGAAAAAGCGCTACGGCGTCGACTACAACGAGGTCAAGGCGGGTGAGAACACCCGCCCCACGGTTACGTCGGCCGATGTGGGCGGGGTGCCCCCACCCCGCGCCGATCCCACCTTGGCGAAGATTCTGGTCGAACGCCTCGACTACGAAATCTCGATCATCGCGAAGACCGGCTTCATCGACTACTTTCTCGTCGTCTGGGATTTCATCCACTGGGCGCGGCAGAAGGGGATCCCCGTCGGCCCTGGGCGCGGCTCGGGCGCGGGCTGTCTCGTCGCCTACGTGCTCGGCATCACCAACCTCGACCCACTGCGTTTCAAGCTGCTCTTCGAACGCTTCCTCAACCCCGAGCGCGTCTCGCCGCCGGATTTCGACATCGATTTCTGCATGCGCCGCCGCGGCGAGGTCATCGACTACGTCCGGCAGAAATATGGCAACGACTGCGTGGCCAACATCATCACCTACGGCACCCTCGGTGCGAAAATGGTCATGCGCGACGTCGCCCGCGTGCACGACCTGCCCTACGCCGACGCCGACCGGCTGGCCAAGATGATCCCCGACGAGCTCAACATCGAGCTCAAGTCCGCGATCGAGAAATCGGCCGAGCTGCGCGGTGAGTTCGAAAAAAATCCGGTCGCGAAGAAAATCATCGACCAGGCGTTGGTGCTCGAGGGCATGGTGCGCAATACCGGCAAGCACGCCGCCGGCATCATCATCACCGACCGGCCGCTCGACGAGTTCGTCCCGCTGACCTTGCAGGAAGGCGATGTGACGGTGCAGTACGACATGAACGCCGTCGGCAAGCTCGGCCTGCTGAAGATGGATTTTCTCGGGCTCAAGACGCTCACGGTCATCGCCGACGCGGTTGAAAACATCCGCCGCACGGTCGACCCGGCCTTTGACATCGAGACCGTCGGCTTCGACGACCCGAAGACCTACGCGCTGCTCAATTCCGGCCGCACCACCGGCGTGTTCCAGCTCGAATCCGGCGGCATGCAGGCGCTCTGTCGCCAGATCAGCCTGGCCTCGATCGACGAGATCGTCGCGCTCATCGCGCTCTACCGCCCCGGCCCGATGGAGTGGATTCCCGACTACGTGCGCGGCAAAAAGGACCCGAGCACCGTCACCTTCCCGCACAAGCTCCTCGAGGAAGTCTGCCGCGAAACCTATGGCGTGATGGTCTACCAGGAGCAGGTCATGGAAGCGGCCAAGATCATCGCCGGCTACACGCTCGGCGGCGCCGACATGCTCCGCCGCGCGATGGGCAAGAAGGACGCCGAGGCGATGGCGAAGGAACGCGCGAAATTCGTCGAGGGCGCGAAACGCGTGAACAACATCGACGCGCGGACCGCCGACTCGATCTTCGACATCCTCAACAAATTCGCCGGCTACGGTTTCAACAAGTCGCACTCCGCCGCCTATGCCGTGCTCAGCTACCAGACCGGCTACCTCAAGGCGAATTTCCCGGCCCAGTTCATGGCCGCATTGCTCACCTCCGAACTCGGCAACTCGGAAAAGGTCGCCCACTTCGTCGCCGAGTGCGAGGCGATGGGACTCCAGGTTTTGGGCCCGGACATCAACGAAAGCCGCGAGGCGTTCACTCCCGTTCTGGCCGCCCAGTCGAAAATCGATCCTCAAAAATCGAGACTTTCCAGCCTGGCCGGCACGATTCGCTTCGGCCTCGCCGGCATCAAGGGTGTCGGCGAGCAGGCCGCGGAAAAAATCATCGCCGAGCGCGATGCGCACGGCGCCTTCCAGGATTTTGCCGATTTTCTGGCCCGCGTCGACGCCCGCGCCTTGAACAAGCGCGTGCTCGAGCACCTGATCAAGACGGGCGCCTTCGACTTCTCCGGCGCCGCTCGCGGTGTGCTCTTCGCCCAGATCGACGAGGCCCTCGCCGCCTCTGCGGCGCACGCCCGCGACAAGGCCGCCGGCCAGCACTCGTTCATGGACATGCTGGCCGATGAGGCCCCGAAGAAAAACGGCCGCCATGCGGTGGGCGGGGTGCTCCCACCCCGCAACGGTGCGTCCACCGTCGCACCCGGCGACTTCACCTCGGCCGAACGTCTCCAGTTCGAAAAGGAGCTGCTCGGCTTCTACGTCTCCGGTCATCCGCTCAATGCCTACGCCGGGCTGGCCGAAGCGCTCTGCACCCACACGGGCGAGGCGCTGTTGCAAGAGGGCGACCGCATCGAGTTCCGCCTCTGCGGCATTCTGAGCGGCATCACGAAAAAACTCTCCAAGCGCGACAACCGCCCCTGGGCCTTCTTCAACCTCGCCACCAAGCGCGAGACCATCGCGGTCAACATGTACGCCGACGCCTATGAGACGTATGGCAAGCTGCTCGCCGAGAACCTCCCCGTGGTGGCACTCGGCTCGGTCATGCGCGGCAACGACGGCGCGCGGCTCAACGTGAAGGAAGTCTACCTGCTCGACAGCTACCTGCCCGGCGCGATCCGGAAGGTCACGTGGCTGCTGCCACCCGAAAGTCAGGAGGTCCCCGATTTTCTCCAAAAGCTCCGCGAAACTCTCAACGCCGCCAGCGGCGACACCAAGATCGAGCTCGGCTTTGTATTTGAGGACCGCGCCGCGCCCATTGCGGAAACCGCCAACGCCCTAAAATGGCGCGTAAGCGGACCCGCTTTCCAGGAATTGCGCCACCACCCCGCGGTTGTCGGGACCCTGATCGAAGCCCGCACCCCCGAGCTCAAGGAAGTCCGACGCTGGGGCAAAAAAGCTTAAATCACGGGACCCACCGAACAAGCGGAAAGCAGTTTCCCTCCTCTCTGTTTTCAGTGTATTCCGTGGGGTCAAAGATGCCTCTCGCCTTCCTTAACCTCGCCGCCCGCATCCTGAAACTGGTCCAGGCCGGCACGCCCGCCGACCAGGCGCTGCGCGAGTCACTGAAACGCACTCCGCATTACTCCGCCCCCGCGGAGCGCCGCGCGGTGAGCCGGGCGGTCTTCACTTATTTCCGCTGGTGGCGCTGGCTGAACGAAGGCGATTCTCTCCAAAAACAACTTGAGGCCGCGCTGGAACTGCAGGCCCGGTTCGATAAAAGTCCGGCCTCGATCAAACCCGCGACCCTCGCCGCCCGCGCCGTGCCAGACTGGTTTAACGACGAAATGATCTGGCCGGAATCCCATGGAGGTGCCGATGGCGCGAACGACCCACCGGCAGAGGCGGTAGGGGCGGTTGCCCTCAACCGCCCGATGGTCGCGACCGATGCGAACAACCGAGCGCTGGAGGACAAACGCCCCTATCCGACCGAACTGGCCTGGCTCCAGCAGCTCCAACGCGAACCGGTCCTCTGGATCCGCGTGAAGCGGGGCCTTGAAGCCAAGGTCGCCCGCTCGCTCGGCAACTGCACCGCCGCGCATTTCGCGACCTTCAGCCTCCCGCTTTCAGCCTTCAGCTATTCCGGCCCCACCGACCTCTTCCACACGCCTGAATTCCAGGCCGGCGATTTCGAAATCCAAGACCTCGCCTCGCAGCTCGTCGGCCACGCCTGCGCCCCGCAACCGGGAGAAACCTGGTGGGATGCCTGCGCCGGCGAGGGCGGCAAGACCCTGCACCTCGCCGATCTCATGCAGAACAAGGGCCTGATCTGGGCCAGTGACCGCTCCGCCCGGCGCCTCGCCAAACTCAAGGAACGGGCGGCTCGGGCCGGTGTTTTCAACTACCGCGCGGCGGCGTGGGAGGGCACGGCGAAACTTCCGACCAAGACGAAATTCGACGGCGTGCTCGTCGACGCCCCCTGCAGCGGCATCGGCACCTGGCAGCGGAATCCCCACGCCCGCTGGACCACCCAACCGCAGGACATCCGCGAACTGTCCGCCGTGCAAACGCGCCTGCTTGATCACGTCGCCGGCTCGGTGAAATCCGGCGGCCGCCTCGTCTATTCGGTTTGCACGCTCGCTCGCGCGGAGACCGTGGGTGTCGCCTCGGCCTTCTCGGCCGCGCATCCCGAATTCGAACCCGAGGCAGTTCTTGGCGTTCAGCCTTCGGCGCTCAGCCCTCAGCTGACCTTGTGGCCGCAGGACCTGAACGCGAACGGCATGTTCATCGCCGCATGGCGCAAGAAATAACTCCGGTAGCTTCCCCTTTCGCGACCGTCGGCCCGTCCCGACTGCTCCGTTGGTCGTTTTTCTTCGCCGTGCTCGCCTTCGCCTGGCTGCGCTTTTCCGAGAACACCGCGGACAACGACCTGTGGGGCCATGTGCTGTGCGGCCAGCGCTACTGGACGGCCGGCCAGGTCGAACGGGTGGAAAAAATGTCGTGGACCGCGGCGGGCGGCCCGTGGATCAACCACGAGTTCGCCGCCGACATCACGCTCGGCCGCGTGCATCATTTCGCCGGCGGGACGGGCCTGTGGTGTTTCATGCTGGCGGTCGCCGCGCTCACCGTCGGCTGGGCCTGGCGCGAAGGCGCCGGCAAGGAGCCCGGCCGGCGGCTGGCCGCGATCGCGCTGCTGGGCGCCTCGGTCAACTTCATCGCCCTGGGCTATGCGGTGCGACCGCAGTTGTTCACGATGCTGGGGCTCGTCGCGGTGCTGGCCGGCCTGCGCCGGTTTTTTGCCGGTCGTCTCGCGTGGGGCTGGCTGCTGCCTCTCGTGCTCGCGGTCTGGGCAAATTTGCACGGCGGTTTTCTGGCCGGATGGGTGCTGCTGATTCTGGCCTGCAGCCTGGAGATCGCGGCGCGGATCGCACCGGTTTCGCTTCGACCGCTGTTTGCCGGCGATCCAATACCTTCGACCACGACGCGGCTCGGTGGGGACCCCTCGCCCTGCCTTCCTCAGCCGGGCACCGGGATCATCGCGGCGCTGGCGATCGCCTCGACGGCGGTGCTGCTCCTCAATCCGTGGGGTTTCGATCTGATCGTTTGGACCGTCCGGTCACTGCGCCAGTCGCGTCCGCATATCACGGAATGGCAGCCGCTGCTGCCGAACGCCGCCAGCGCGCCGTTTTACCTCGTGCTGGTTGCCTCGGCTCTGGCCTGGATTTTCAGCCGGCAGCCCCGGCGGCTGTGGGAGGCTGCGGCCCTGGCCCTGCTCGGCGCGATGTCGATCCAGCATCAGCGGCACGCCCCGCTTTTCGGCCTGGCGAATCTGTTGCTGTCGCCGCTGCATCTGGCCGACGCCGCCCGACGCCTGGCGCCGCACTGCGCCACATTGCTCGCGGTTTTCCGCCGCCGGCCGATCCAGCTCGCCGCGAGCCTGGCGCTGGCCGGGGCCGGCTGGTTTTGCGTGCGCGCCAGCGTGGCAACCCCGCGCGAACACCCCTTTACCATGGAGGTGCCCCGCGACACCTATCCGGTCGCGGCCATCGCGTTCATGCGCGATCACGGGCTGACCGGCAACACGCTCGCGTTTTTCGACTGGGGTCAGCAGATGCTGTGGGAGCTGCCGGAAAATCCGGTGTCGTTCGACGGCCGGATGGACACCGTTTTCCCTCCCGCGCTCATGGAAGCCCACTGGCGTTTCTACGCCGGAGAGGCCCCCGGACCGGCGCTCGATCTCAACGGGGCCGGGCTCGCCCTGCTCCCCACCGAGTGCGGCGGGGTCGATTTCCTGCGCCGCTCCGGCTGGGCCCTCGTCTACAGGGACCCGCTCGCCACGATCCTCGCGAAGAATCCTGGCACCTTCGCCGGCCTCGCGCCGTTGAAGCTGCCCGTGCTCGCAGGGCGGGCCGCCACCCAGGGCCGCGTCCCGTTTCCCGATTCGCCTCCCCTGTTGGGCACGTCCGCGGCCCCACGCTGACCGAACGCATGAACGACGAAGGCAAAGTCACCGGCGAGACCGTGCGCGCCGATTTCGAGGCAATCACCGCGGTCATCCACTACGCCCGTGCCGCTCACTTCCTCGGACTGTGGGAATCCGAACGGGTGCTGATCGAGCGGCATTTCCCGGACCGGTCGATGCGGCTGCTCGAGGCCGGTTGCGGGGCGGGCCGCGGCGCGGTGGGCCTGTGGCATCTGGGCTACCGCCGGATCACCGCCTTCGATTTTGCCGCGGAGATGATCGATCAGGCCCGCAATCTTGCGACGGAGCAGGGCATCGACGGGATCGACTTCCTCGTCGCCGACGCGACCAAACTGGTAGGGGCCGTTGCCCCCAACGGCCCCCGGGCGCTTGAGGGCAAGCGCCCCTACCTTGCCGAACAGTCGTATGACGGCGCGCTATTTCTGTTCAACGGCCTGATGCAGATCCCGGGGCGGGAGAGGCGGCGGGCGGCGCTGCGCGGGCTGCACCGGTTGTGCCGGCCCGGCGCGCATTTCATTTTCACCACGCACGACCGCGAGGACGATCCCGTCGAACGGGCGGCGTGGCGCGAGGAGGCGGAGGTGTGGGCGCGCGGGGAACAGAACCCGCGGCTGGTCGAGTTCGGCGACCGCTATTTCGCGCACGAGCACGGACAGACCTTCATGCACCTGCCGGTCCGGGAGGAAGTGCTCGAGGATTTCGCCGCGACCGGTTGGACCTACGTGGCCGATCACCGGCGCGACGAGCTGGCCCGCGAACGCCGGGCGGTGCGGGAGTTTTCCGACAACTGCCGTTTCTGGGTCGCGAAAAGGGACTAGCCGGACGGGTTCGGGCGGATAATCTGGGCGCATGAAAATTTCCGTGGTGTTGCTTTTGTTGATGACCGCCGGGCTGCGGGCCGAGCCCGAGTATCCGAAGATGGGCCCGGACATCTATGACCCGCAGGCCGACGGCACGGCGCAGATCGCCGGCGCAGTGTCGCTGGCCAAAGCCTCCAACAAACATGTCCTGATCGACCTCGGTGCGAATTGGTGCATCTGGTGCCGCCGGCTGCGTGATACTTTCCACGGCAACGAGGCGGTGGCGGACGAGCTCGCGGGCAACTACGTACTCGTTTTGATCGACGTGAACCACCGGCAAGGGAAAAAGCGCAACGATGCCGTCAACGACCGCTTCGGCAACCCGATGAAGGAGGGGCTGCCCGTCCTCGTGGTGCTGGACGCCGACGGGCGCCAGCTGACCACGCAGGAGACGGGCGCATTGGAGAACGGCAAGGACGGCCATGATCCAGCCCGGGTGCTCGCCTTCCTGCAAAAATGGGCACCGCCGCGCTGAGAAACCGTCCTCCCTGTTGCCGTTCGGATTCGGAGTTCAGAATGTGGGCGGGGTGCCCTCACCCCGCGGGTTTTAGGTTTCGCAGCGCGTGCCTCGCGGGGTGAGGGCACCCCGCCCACAATTAAAATACTGGCTGCGGTGCGGCCCGAGCGCTGACTTCCAAACTTGGCCTCAGCGCGCCAGCAACGACTCCAATCCTGCTTTTGCGGCCGGCCATTCGGCGGCGGTCAGGCTGAACATGGCGGTGTTGCGCACGTAGTTGTCGTGGGGCCGCGTCTGGTAATTGCGCAGGATGCCTTCGAAGGCCGCGCCGAGACGCGCGATGGCCGCCCGCGAGCGCTCGTTGCGCTCGTCGGTTTTCAGCTGCACCCGCACTGCGCCGTGCTCTTCAAACGCATGGCGCAGCATCAGGTACTTCGCCTCGGTATTGATTCCGGTGCGTTGGGCTTCCTTGGCCAGCCAGGTCCAGCCAATCTCCACGGTGCGATGCGGAGTCCTGATGTCGAGAAACCGGGTCGAACCGACCGGCGCGCCGTCACTTTTCCGGACCGTGGCAAAGGGCACCTCGGCTCCAGCCGCCTGCAGTTTCAACGCGGCGGCGATCCAAGTCCGGACGTCGTCGACCGAGGAGAGCATGGGCACGGGCAGCCAGCGCCAGATTTCCGGATCCTGGCTGACGGCGAACAGCGCCTCGGCATGGGCCTGGGTCAGCGGCTCCAGCCGGACATTCCGGCCTTCCAGCACCACGGACTTGGGATCGAATGGCATGCTCTTTCGCTAGCCCGAACCCCTCCGGGAACCAAGAGGGAAAACGCTGTAGCGGTGCTTGAAGGAGAAACCTGTGACCGGAACTCGGCGGCAGGTGAATGCGCGCCGGAATATGTCATGGTTTCGCCCACCAGCGGCGGAAGGCGTCCACCGCGTCGTGCACAACGTCCGGGAGGTTTTGCAGCGCGTCCTTCAATTGCGGAAAATGATGGGAGGCCAGCACTCCCAGCGCGACGGCAAAGGCCACCCACACCATCACCTCCCACAGCCAAACCACCGGCGGGGCCCCGCTGCGCCCGTAGGATGCCTGATAATAACAGGCGTGACGCAGGGCCTTGAGGGGCCAGGAGACAAAGCCAAAGAGCAGAAACAGAATGAGAATCGTCGCCCACACCGGCAGATCCGCCGGCGGCATCAGGCCAAAGATGGTTCCCTTGGCCAGCAGCGAGATCAACATGCAGACCCACAGGAAGACCAGCGCACTGTGCAGGAGCGACACCAGCGGCAGCATCACCCAGGCCCCGGGCCCGGGGCCCGGACCGGGCGCCCAGTTGGGGTGGCCGCGATACGCGTTGTCGCGCATCTCCCGTCGAAAGGTGCGGCGCCAGTTGCGCATTTCGTCCTTGAAACGCCGCCGCCACTCGCGGTGCGCGTGCTTGTCCGAAAATGTCTTGAGGCCCTCGTAGTATCCTTCCTTCGCCCGCCGGATGAACTCCTGCGCGGTGGCGGCCGCCCCGAAGGCCGCGGACTTTTCCGCCGACGTCCGGGCCGGCGGAATGATGATCACCATGAGAATGTACAACAGGACGCCGAAGCCCCAGAAAAAGCAGGTCAGGCAGAACAAAACCCGGACCAGGGCGACATCGAGGTTGAGATAGGCCGCCAAGCCGTTGCACACCCCGCTCAGCATCGCCCCCTCGGGATAAATACGGTACAAGCGCCGCGCCGGCCCGGGTTCGGCCGACGGCTCCCCCGCCCTGGTCGCGCCGGGATCTTTCGCGCTGCCCGCAGCCCCAGCCGCCGCCGCCCGCGGTGCTTCGCCCGAGGCATCCTCGACCGGACCCATTTCCGCGACGATCTGCTCGATCTCCTTCGTGACCACGACCGTCTTGTGCGCACTCAACAGCGCCCGGCATTTGTCGGCGATCGCCTGCTCGATGTCGGCGATGATCTCGTCCCGGTCAGGATTTCCCTCCAGCCGGCGGGCCGCGCCGTCGAGATAGGCGCGCAGGGCATCGTAGCCGCCCTCTTCCAACTGATAGGCTTGGCCATTGAGATTGATGGTGATGACTTTGTTCATGGCTGGGGGTGGGGTTGAAATTCAGAGCGGCTGTCCGAGGTCTTTCACGGTCCCGCTGATTTTCTGCCAGTATTCGGTGGTCTCGCGCAGCCGCTCGCGGCCCCGGGTGGTGAGCTGGTAATATTTGCGCGGTGGGCCGGCCTCCGATTCCTGCCATTCGTAGTCGAGCAGCTTTTCCCGGCGCATTTTGCTCAGCAGCGGATAGAGCGTACCCTCCTGGGTCGCGAATTCCGTTTCCTTCAGCTGCCGGAGGATGTCGGCGACATACACCTTGTCCGCCGCGATGATCTTGAGCAGCAGGAATTCCAGCAGGCCCTTCCGAATCGAGAGGAACTTTTCGTTGACGCTCATTTTTGATTGTTCACAAGCTACCTTGTTAATCAAAGGTAGCATCTGTCTAAAAGGCCGTCAAGCGCAAATCTTTGATTTTTTCCTTCTTCGGCGCCGAGCCGTCCGTCCGGCGGAATAAGCTGGTTCCGGCGGCCCACCCCGAACCGCTAATGATTGTGCCGTCGCGCTTGCGGGGGCGGAGCGACCCTGCCAAGTTGTCCGGATGACCTCCGTGCCCCTCGACCGCCTCCTGCTCTGGCTGGCGGCCGGCCTGTACTTGGTGGGATTTGCCGCCGGTTGCTTGAACCTCGCGCGCCGCCAGCCCACCCCGGGCTCCCGCCTGGTCCTGAATTCCCTGCTGGCCGCCGGGCTGATCCTGCAGGTGACGGGCTTGTACATCCGCGGACTCGCCGTGGGCGGCTGCCCGCTGGGCAACAAATTCGAGATCGTGCAGTTCGTGGCGTGGTCGGGCATGGTGCTTTATTTCGTGGTCGGCCCGGCCTTCCGGATCAGCCTGCTCGGCCTCTTCACCGCCGGTTACGCGGGCTGCCTCGCCTTTCTTTCGCTGCTGATCCCCGAGTGGGACGCCGTACATGGCGTGAAGCTTTTCGGCAACAACCCCTGGATCGAACTGCACGCCTCCCTCGCCGTCTTCAGCTACGGCGCCTTCGGCCTGCTCTCGCTGACCTCGCTGATGCACCTGCTGCAGAACTGGAGCCTGAAGCATAAACGCCTCGACGGCCTCTTCTGGTTCCTGCCTTCCATCGTCCAACTCGACCAGATCAACTTCCGCCTGCTGCTCACCGGCGTCGGCCTCCTCTCGATTTCGCTGGTCGTGGGCGCCTCGTGGTGGATGCGCGACACGGGGTCCGTCGACACCCTCAAGCTGACCCTGACCGTCGGCGTCTGGCTGGCCTATCTCGTGGCCTTGGTGCTGCGCTGGCGCCGCGGTCTGCTCTCCACGCGGTTTGCCTGGACCTGTATTCTGCTCTTCGCCACCGCGCTGCTCTCCTTGGGCTCGGTCAATTCGAGCCGCCATCACGACGTCATCCTCACGCCGATCCGCTGACCGATGGAGACCCAACCGGCCGTCCTTTTTTTGCTCGGTGCGAGCCACCACACCGCCCCGCTCGCCGTGCGCGAGAAACTGGTGCTCGACGCGGCGCGGGCCGCCGAACTGGCCGCCCGGCTGCGGCAGACGCCCGGCATCCGCGAGCTCGCCCTGCTCAACACCTGCAACCGCGTCGAGGTCTACGGCGTCGCCGCCGACGCGACCGTGCTTTCCACCCTGCGGCAGACCTTGTGTGAGGTCACCGGCTGCCCGCCGGCGGAGACGGAGAACGTGCTTTTCCTCCGGCATAACCACGAGGCGGTCATCCACCTTTTCGCCGTCGCCTCGGGTCTCGATTCGCAGATCGTCGGGGAGGCCGAGATCCTCGGCCAGGTGAAGTCCTCCTACGAAGCGGCGCTGTCCCGCAAGTGGACCGGTCCCGTGCTGAACCGAGTTTTTCAAAAAACCTTCCAGGCGGCGAAACACATCCGCACCAACACCGCGATCGGCGAGGGCCAGGTGAGCATCGCCACCGTGGCCGTCGACCTCGCCGGCAAGATTTTCGGCGACCTCGCTCCGGTGAAAATTCTCGTCGTGGGTGCCGGCGACATCGGCCTGAAGACCGTGCAGGCCTTCCAGAGCCGCGGCGCACGGGCGATCACCGTCGCAAGCCGGACCCTGTCGAAGGCCGAGGAGGCCGCCGCCGCCATCGGGGGCTGGGCCGCCAGCCTCTCCGCGCTGCCGGAGATTCTGCAGACGGCCGACATTGTCACGAGCTCGACCTCGGCCCCCAATGCGGTGGTCACCGCCGAGATGGTCGGCACCGCCATGAAACACCGCCGCGGGCGGCCTTTGTTTCTCGTCGACCTGGCGCTGCCCCGCGACGTCGAGCCGGAATGCGCCCGAATTTCGGATGTTTATCTCTACAACCTCGACGATCTCGCGAAAATCGCCGAGGGCAACCTCGCGCGCCGGCGAGCGGAGACCGTCCGGTGTCATGAGATTCTGGCTCAGCGCACCGCCTCCCTCTGGCCGCAGGTGGCGCAGTCATTGAACGGTGGCGGGTGATGGTTGGTGGAGGCACGGTGCCCTCACCGCGCTTCTTCTCTCTCCTTGCGGCCGCGTAGGAGCACAGTCTTGTTGCGCCTTCTCGGGTTTGAAAATCCTTGGGCGCAGCAAGACTGCGCCCGTACAATCGATCAGATGCGCTCTCAGGGCTGGTTTTCTAACCGCTTCACGGTGCCTTTGCTCACGCGCGCTTTGCCCGCCGGAAAACGCTCCAAGGAGGAACCACTTGAAACGAGGCGGCCAGGGCCCAACACGCGCCGGTGTACGCGGTCGCCACGCACAGCATCGTCCATTGCGTCCGGTCCGTCGGCGCCGCCACCACGCCAGGCAAATGCAGCAAGAGAACGAAGCAGCTCAGCATCAGCGCCTCCATTTTCGCCGCCAAGCGCGGCATGATGCCCAGAATCAGGCCGGCTCCCGCGGCGATGTGTCCAGCTCCGGTGAGGTAGGCAAAGCCCAGGTGAAAGGGCAGCCACGACGGTACCATTGAGGCCGCTCCCGCCGCATAAACGAAGTGGGAGAGCCCGATCACCGGCAGGGCCAGGGCATAGAGAATCTGGGCGGAGCGAATCAAGGTTTGGCGGGACTTGGGCGGCGATCCGCCCGCCGACTTCGCCGGCGCGAGCATGGCAAAAAGGACCCATCCGCCGGCCACGAGGAGAGCGTTTTCGCAAAAGCCAAGCCAGATCAGTTCGTCCCCGGGACTGGCCGCCACGCGCGGCAACTGCAACAGCACCAGCCAGCTCGACACGAACGCAGCCAGTTCGAACGTGGCCCAGCGGACAGTGGTGGGCAGGAACATCCCCACTCCGCCACCAACGAGCAGGGCGCCGGAAACGCACGCGAGCCATTCCCGTCCGGGCACGCCCGGAGGGACCGGTTGCCAGGTGAGGGCAAAGTCCCGGTAGAGCAGACTCAAGGCTCCAAGCCCGGCAAGGCCGAGCGCGAAAAGACAATATCCGATGTTTTTCAAGGGGGCGTGGAGGAGGGGGCGAGGAACCTCGGCGGACCGCACAATTTTGCGGTCAACCCATTCCCCTAACACCGCCAATGGCCCAATCCCTTCAAATTCCCCGGAAATTCCCGCGGAGCGTGGCTCAGGGTGCTCTTCCGGCCAGCGGGTCCCTCCTCGCGGGCGGAATGCGACCCTGTCGCTGCATGAATCCACACTCCCGGTTCACTCCAGCTGCCGCGCCAGCCAATCGGCGGCGGTCACGCCGGTCGGCTCGTGGAGCAACTGGCGCAGCTTCACCGCCTGCTCCGCCGTGCGTTTTTGCCGGACCGGATCGGTCGTGCTTTCCCGGAGCTGGCGGCCGAGGGCCGGAGCGCTGGCCCCACCCTGGATAAACTCGGGATACATCGGTTCCTTCAGCAACAGATTGGCCATGCCGATGAACTCCACGCCCACCAGCATCCGGCCCAGCCAGTAGGTCAACGTCTTCGTCTTGTAGACCACCGCGCCCGGAATGCCCGCCAGCGCGCAGTGCAGTGACATCGTGCCGCTGCTCGTCAGCACCGCCGACGCCGGCAGAGCCTGCCCGCCCGCACTGTCGTTCGACGTCCGAACGAAATCGACCGCGCCGGCCAACGAGGGAAATTGGGAGAAGACCCGGTCCAGCGACCGGCGCACTTCGTTGCTCGGATAAAGCACGGTCGCGCGAGCCCCCGGCAACGTCTTGCGGAAATCGGCAAACCCGGCCAGCAGCAGGGGAAAGATTTTCGTCACCGCCTGGGTCCGGCTTCCCGGCAGCAGCAGAGCCGGGCCGGAGGGATCGTACCGCACCGGGGGCGCGTAACCGTCCGCCAGAAACGGATGTCCGACAAATTCGACCGGCAGTTTCGTGTCGGCGTAGCAATCGGTTTCAAAAGGGAAAATGACCGCCATGGCATCGAGGTCGCGCGCCATGCTGAAGCGGCGTTTCGGTTTCCACGCCCAGATTTGCGGCGAGATGTAGTACAGCAGCTTGATTTTTCCGCCGCCCTTGACGCTCAGGCCGCGCTTCTTCAACTGCGTCGCCAGCCGGAGATTGAATCCCGGATAATCCACAAAACACACCGCCCGGGGCTTGTGCGTGGCGATCCATTTGAGCGTCGCGGCGAACAAGGCTTTGAAGAACGGATAGTGTTTCAACACCTCGACGAAGCCCACCACGGAGGTCGCGGTCAGATCGTGCAGCAATTGCGCCCCCGCCGCGGCGAGCTCCGGTCCGCCGAGCGCGCAGACCTTCAGCCCGGGATGGCGCGCCCGGAGGTCGCGTACCATCCGGGCCGCATGCTCGTCGCCCGAATGTTCGCCGGCGACAATGAGCAGGTCGACCGGGCCGGACACCGGCGCCGGAAGAGTTACCAGACTGGTTTTCTCAGCGCTCATACCCGAGGTAGGGCGGGACCACCGGGCCCGCCGTTCGCCTGGTCACCGGGCTCCCATTTCCAAATCCAGTCGTCCGGAGCTGCGACCAGACGTTTCCGCACCGGATTCATCCTGATGTAGTTCGCCTTTTCTTCGAATGATTCCTCGGCCCGCAAACGGTGATCGAAAAAGTCCCGTTGCCAGCCAATTCCGGCCCGCTTCGCCGTATGCTCTTTGAAAGAGGCCATCACCTTCTTCATCTGCTCCCCATCCGGGAAAGACACCAATGCATGCAAATGATCCGGCATCAGTAAAAGCAGGTGCATGTACCATCGTTGCGTCTGCTGGCGAAATACCGTCGCTTCGATCAAGCACTCTGACGCAGATTGACGACAAAGGTGGTCAAGCCCGCGCGGCTGGCAGCAGACGGCCACAAAATGAGTCGCTCCAACACCGACCCACGCGGGAATCTCGTGGGGTAGTTTGGTTCGTTGCGGCAATGTGTTCATGCAATCGCGGCGGGCCCGGCGGTCCCGCCCTACCTGGGAATCTTTTCCGTATGCTCCGTGGCGATCATCTTTGCGGTGACGCCCTACCCTTTCTTCCTGATCTGGTCGGTGATCGTGATCGCCACCTCGAGTGCCGACTTGCCCAGCGCGCCGCCAACCTTGGGCTGCCGCGCCTCCTGCACGCTCTCGATGAAATGCGCGAGCTCGATGGCCAGCGGCTCACCCTTCTCGATCGGAATCTCGTGCACGGGCACCGATGATGCGTCGCCGGCCTTCGCCAACCCGACCTTCAGCTTCAGGCCGTAGGCGATGATGTCGCTCTTCTTCACCAGATGGCCCTTCTGGTTCATGAAATCCAACGAAAGGTAGGCGTTGTCCTGGAAAACGCGGATTTCGCGGTTCTTCTTCATGCTCATACGCGACGCGCTGAGGTTGGCGACGCAACCGTTTTCGAACTCGATGCGCGCGTTGGCAATGTCCTCGGTCTTCGACAGCACGCTGATGCCCACGCTGTCGATCTTGCGGATGGGCGACTTGACCAGCGCCAGCACGATGCCGATGTCGTGGATCATCAAATCGAGCACCACGCCGACCTCGGTGCCGCGGGTCTGGTAGGGCGCGAGCCGCTCGGTGGTGATGTATTGCGGCCGCCCGGTGTGCTTCTCGAGATAGCTCATGACCGGATTGAAGTGTTCGACGTGACCGACCTGCACGATGCGCCCGGCGTTGCGCGCGGCGGCCAGCACCTGCTCGGCCTCCTCCAGGCTGGCGCAGAGCGGCTTCTCGATCAGCAGGTGGCAGCCCTGCGCGAGCAACGGCAGCGCGACCTCGCAGTGCCGGTCCGTCGGCACCACCACGCTCACCGCCTCGCAGGCCGTCCCCAACTCGGCGAGCGTGGCGAAGCGCCGGCAATTGTGCTTGGCGCAAATCTCGGCCGCCCGGGCGTCACTCGTCTCGAAAATCCCCGCCAGCTCGGCCCCCGGCAGCGACGCGTAGATGCGCGTATGGTGCTGACCGAGAGACCCGACGCCGACGACACCGCACTTGATCTTTGGCTTGGCCATGGACGAGGTTTAGACAGAATGAACAAAATTAACAGAATGATTTCGGTGCCCTCGCTCAGCCATTTGGTGCATTTTGTTAATTCTGTCCTTCTTTGAGCACCCCTTGGTGCAAAAACAGCTGCTGGCGGGTCTTCGCCGCGTGCGCCGGGTTGTGCGTGACGAGCACCAAGGCCGCCTGCTCCTCGGCGCACAGCTCGAGCAACAGCCGGATGACCTCGTCACCGGTCCGCTCATCGAGATTGCCGGTCGGTTCATCGGCGAGGAGCACCTTGGGCCGGTTCATCAGCGCCCGCGCCACGGCCACCCGCTGGCGCTCGCCGCCCGAGAGATGGGCCGGCAGGTGGTGCGAACGCTCCGCGAGTCCCACCCGCCGGAGCAACGCGGTCGCGCGCCCCCGTTCCGCCTCGCCCACCGGGCCGACCATGCGCGCGCCCATGAGGACGTTGGCTCCCGCATCGATCTCGGGGATGAGATAGTAGGCTTGGAAAACCATGCCCAGGAAGCGTCCACGCCGGGACGTGAGGTCGCCGAGGGAGAGTTGCTGCGTCGCCTCGTCCGCCCAGAAAAGTTCGCCGCCGTCCGGTCGGTCCAGGCCGGCCAGCAGATGCAGCAACGTGCTCTTGCCCGAGCCCGACTCGCCGCGGATGCTCACACTGCCGCCCGCCGCGAGCGCGAGGTCGACGCCGCGCAGCACCTCGAGCGTGGCGTCGCCGCTCCGGTAGTTTTTGCGCAGCCCGCGAGCCTGGAGGACGGGAGAACCAAGGACTGCAGGACTGAAAGGCTGAAGGGCTGTGGGCATCGAACGACAGGCTTCGTACGGAAAGTGGGATTGGTGTGGAGGGTAATTTTTTCGGGCTGACGCGGTTGTTACTTCAGTTTTTCAGTCCTTCAGCATTCAGCCATTCAGCGCTACTCCGACCGCAGCGCCTCCACGGGTTTCAACCGGGCCGCGCGCCAGGCGGGGATCAGGCCGGCGAGCGTCGAGGCAAGCAGGGAAAACACGATGATGATCACCACGTCCTTGGCGGCTGTGTAGGCCGGCAGCGAACTAAATTGGTAGAATTTCTCGAACGTTTCCTGCCCCATCGTGAACTGGGCGATCAGGTGCACGAGATCGTTGCGGAAATGCAGCAGCAGGAAACCCCCGGCCAGGCCGGCCGCCGTCCCGCCCGCGCCGACCACGAGCCCCTGTGCGCAAAAGCACAGCGCCACGTCGCGCGCCCGGCCGCCCATGGCCCCGAGCAGCCCGATCTCGCGGGTCTTGCGGACCACCGAGACCAGGAGCGAACTCGTGATGGAAAACGCCGCCACGATGATGATGAAGGTGAGCAGGAAAAAAATCATGTTCCGTTCAAAGCTCAGCACCGCCTGGAATTCCGCGTTGCTCTCGAACCACGTGGACGCCCGGACGACCGGCGGCAACGCCTTGTCCAGCGCCGCCGCCACCGCGTCGATGTCTGCGCCGGGTTTCAACCGGACGCTGTAGCCGTGAATCGTGCGGCCGAGACCGTAGAGATCCTGCATGAGCCGCAGCGAACAGAGCACGGTCGAGCTGTCGAGTTGCTGGTGCCCGATTTGAAAAATGCCGGCCACGCGCACCTCCCGCGGCAGGAGCAGCTCGTTGTTCTTCGCCCGTTCCGCCATCAGCGGGGTGTAGATGCTGACCCGCGAGCCGACGTCCGCCCCGATGGACCGGGCGAGAATCGAACTCAAAATTACGGAGTCGTCGTCGAGATCGTCCATCGAACCGGCCACCAGGTAGCGCGAAACCGGGATGACCTTTTGCATCTTTTCATAGTCGAAACCCTGGATGGCGGGAAAGGCCGGCCGGTTCTCGTGCTCAAGCATGACAACGCCCGCGGCATAGGGGGCGAACGCCGCCACCGCCGGATTCTGCGCCAGAATCCCTTCGACTTCCGCCGCTCGTGCCGGTTCGAGCGGCTGCTGGGCCCGGATCTGGATTTCTCCCTGCGTGTCGATGATCATCTGCCGGATCTGGTGGCCGAAGCCGCCCATGACGCTCGTCGAGACCAGCATCAGCGCCACGCCCAGGCCGACGCCGAGCACCGACACCAGCGTGAAGAACGACACCCGCCCCGTCGGGAAAAGCTGCTTGAGCGCGAGGTAGATCGGCCAGGGCACGGCGGAAGAAAAGCTGAAGGGGTGAAGGACTGAAAGGCTGAAATCTCCCACGCGCGGGTCAGCCCTTCTGTTTGTCGGTTCTTCAGCCTTTTGCGTCCGTCGGCCGCAACGACGGAAACAGGATCACGTCGCGGATGCTTTCGGCGCCGGTGAGCAGGATGCACAGGCGGTCGATGCCGATGCCCATGCCACCGGCGGGGGGCATGCCGTGTTCGAGCGCGAGGAGAAAATCGTTGTCGAGGTTCTGCTTTTCCTCGCCCACCTGCTTCTCGAACATCTCGCGCTGCACGAACGGATCGTTTTGTTCCGAATACGCCGGCGCCACCTCCATGCCGCCGATGATGAGCTCGAACACGTCGATCAGACCGGGATCCTCGGCGTTGAGCTTGGCGAGCGGGCAGAGCTCCTTCGGCAGGTGCGTGACAAACGTCGGCTGGATGAGTGTCGGTTCGATCTTCTTGCCGAAAATTTCGTTGACGACCTCGTGGGTCTCCCAACCGGGAGGGACCTCTAGTCCGAGCTTCTGCGCAGCCGCGGTGGCCTGCGCCCGGAAATCGGCCGATCCGCGCTGTGCGCTCAGCTTGAAACCGACGACCTCGTCGATCAGGTCGAAGTAACGCACGCTGCGCCAGTCGCCGGCGAAGTTGATCGTCTGGCCGCTCGCCGCATGCTTGATCTCGAAACTGCCGATGACATCGCGGCAGAGGTCGGAGAAGATCGCCTTCACCAGCTCCATCATGCCGTGGAAATCGCTGTAAGCCTGGTAGACCTCGAGCATGGTAAACTCGGGGTTGTGCTTGCGCGACACGCCTTCGTTGCGGAAGACCCGCCCGATCTCAAACACACGGTCGTAGCCGCCGACGAGCAGACGCTTGAGCCGCAACTCGAGTGCGATGCGGAGGTAGAAATCCGCGCCCAGCGCATTGTGATGCGTGACGAACGGCCGCGCGGCCGCCCCACCCGCTACGCCCTCGAGCACCGGGGTCTCAACCTCGAGAAACTTCCGTTCCGCCAGCGTGCGGCGGACGCTCGCCACGATCCGGCTGCGCAGCATCAGGCGGGCGCGCGACTCGGCGTTGACGATCAGGTCGAGGTAGCGCTGACGGTAAACCTGCTCGGAATCCGTGAGCCCGTGCCATTTCTCCGGCAGCGGCCGCAGCGCCTTGCTGACGAGCGTGAACGCATCGACCCGCACCGTGATCTCGCCGGTCTTGGTTTTGAACAAAGCGCCGGTCACGCCGATGATGTCGCCGAGGTCGAGCACTTTCTTGAACATCGCGTAGCGTTCCTCGCCGAGCACGTCCCGGCGGAAATAGAGTTGAATTTGCCCCTGCTGGTCCTGGATCTTCACGAACGAGCTGCCGCCCTGCACGCGGAAGGTCACCAGTCGCCCGGCCACGCCCACGCTCACCGCATAGTCCTGGCCGTCGACGTACAGCGCTTTGGCCTCGCCCGAGAAATGCGTTTGGGCGCAGTTGGCACGGAACGGATCGGTGCCCGCGGCGCGCAGGTCCTGCAGCTTCTTCAGCCGCACGGCGTACTGGTCGTGGGAAATGTCCTGGGGGAGGTCGCTCATGGAACCGCGCAGGCTTGCGGCCCCGCCGGCCCGGCGCAAACGGAAAGTGGGCGGACGCCCGACCCCGGAACGTCGCGCTTGCGCCCTTCTGCCAAGGAGTTGCCGCGCTTATCGCCCCATGGGCCGCGCGCTTTGTATTTTCCTTTTGCGCTTTTTGCGGTTTTTGTGGCCACTTCACTTCGATGACCGCTCTCCGCAAACCCGACTGGCTCCGCGCCAAGCTGCCTTCCGGCCCCGGCTACCAGGCCACCCGCCAGCTGGTGGACAGCCACAAGCTGCACACCGTCTGCCAGAGCGCCCAATGCCCGAATGTCGGCGAATGCTGGTCCCGAGGGACCGCCACGGTCATGATCCTCGGCAACATCTGCACGCGCTCCTGCAACTTCTGCGCGATCCAGAACGGCCGCCCCACCGAGATCGACCTCGGCGAGCCCGCGCGCGTGGCCGATGCCGTCGCGCGCATGGGCCTGCGCCACTGCGTCATCACTTCCGTCGCCCGCGATGATCTTCGCGACGGCGGCGCCTCGGTCTGGGCCGCCTGCATCCGGGCCACGCGTTACCAGAATCCGCAGTGCGCCATCGAGGTGCTCGTGCCGGATTTCCTCGGTCGCACCGACCTGGTCGACGTCGTGCTCGCCGCCAAGCCCGACATTTTCAACCACAACCTCGAGACGGTGGAACGCCTCCAGCGGCCGGTCCGTGTGCAGGCCCGCTACGACCGCAGCCGCTCCGTCCTGCAGCACGCGAAGAGCCGCGGCTTCACCACGAAGACCGGCATCATGCTCGGCCTTGGGGAAACCCGTGAGGAGATCGAGCAAACCCTGCGCGACATCGCGAGCGACAAGACCGACATCGTCACGATCGGCCAATATTTGCAGCCCACGGCGCAACACCTCCCGGTCGCGCGCTGGGCGCCACCGGATGAATTTCAGCACTGGAAGCAATTCGGCCTCGGCCTCGGCCTTGGCGTCGTCGAGTCCGGGGCGCTCGTCCGCTCGAGCTACCACGCCGACGAGCAGTCGTCGAAATACACGGGCGACGGCCACCTGAACACCGCGCGCAACTTCGCGCCGGCGTGATCCGGTAGGCCGCTCCCGCCACCGGGGAGCTAGCTGTGGCGCCAGCCCGCTCCATCAGACCGGCCGGGTAGCGCCGGCTTCTGGCAGGCCATTCCGGATAGCGGGTTTGGGACCGTTGATTGTCGCTATGCTTGGCGGTTGTCCCGCCGATTTTGCGCCAGTCCCGGTCGCTACCCATGAAACCTGCCCGCTTCCTTGCTCTCTTTCGCCTCCTGCCGATCGCCGCAACGCTCTGCGCCAGCGCCGTGGCCCAGGCCGCAAACCCACCCCAATATTACCTCACCACGCTGGCCGGGGTGGACTATGCCGGCAGCGTCGACGCCACCGGCAGCGCAGCGCGCTTCAACCTCCCCAGCAGTACGGCGGTGGATGGCTCCGGCAACATTTTCGTCGCCGACTCGGGTAACCACACCATCCGCAAGGTCACGCCCGCCGGCGTGGTCACCACGCTCGCCGGACTGGCCGGCATTCCGGGCAGCTCTGACGGTACGGGATCAGCCGCACGGTTCTACAACCCGCAGGCGGTCGCAGTAGACATCTCGGGCAATGTGTTTGTCGCCGACGCGGGCAATTTCACGATCCGAAAAGTCACACCCGCCGGCGTGGTCACAACACTTGCCGGCTCGCCGGGGCAATACGGCGCAGCGGATGGCACCGGTTCAGCCGCGCGGTTCGGCTTTAATCTCTTTGCCGACGACTATAGTCCCACGGCACTGGTCATCGACGTCACGGGCAACGTCTACGTCGCCGATGGTAACATCCGCAAAATCACCCCGACCGGCGTGGTCACCACCTTCGTCACCCGAGGCACCTCGTTTGCCGCCGGCTCCGTTTACAACTACAGCGGCTACTCCGTCGATCCGTCCTACACCCTCGGTATAGATGGAGCCGGCAATCTCTACTCCAATGAAGCTGTCAATGACGTGCAAAGTGCGATCAAAATAAGCCCGGCTGGAACGGTCACCGGGACCGTCGGATGGTCCCTTTATAACGGCTACTACGCCACCGTGCAGAGTCTCCTGCTCGCCGCCGACCACTCTGGCAGTATTTTTGCTTACTCCGGTTTCTCCCAGCGCCTGTACAAGGATGGAACTTACTTCGCTGGTTTTTCGCAATCCCAGGACCAACAATACACGTCCAGCCTCGACGGCCCGCAGGGCACCCTCGGCCAGGCTTATGGGCTTTCGGTGGACGGCGCAGACAATGTCAATTTCGCCGATCAACATACCCACACGATCCGACGCGTGTCCCCGGCCGGCGTGGTGAGCACACTGGCGGGTGAAACGGACACGGGAGGCGCCATCGATGGTCCGGGTTCCTTGGCACGCTTTGACGCGCCCGCCGGCCTCGTGGTGGACGGATCCGGCAACGTCTTCGTGGCCGACTGCGTAAGCGACACCATTCGCAAGATCGCTGCCGATGGCACGGTCACGACGCTTGCCGGACTCGATTCGACCGCCGGCAGCAGCGATGGCTCCGGGTCCAACGCCCGCTTCTCCTTTCCGCAAAGCGTGGCCCTGGACAGCAGCGGCAACCTGTACGTCGCCGACTCCAATAATCAGACCATCCGCAAGATTTCCCCGGCGGGCGCAGTTACAACTTTTGCTGGCTCCGCCGGGCAACCCGGTTTGACCGACGGGACCGGCACCGCTGCGCGTTTTGCCAACCCTTCCGGGGTGGCGGTTGATGCCGCCGACAATGTCTTCGTCTGCGATGGGGGAAATCAGGTCATCCGTAAAATCAGTCCGACAGGCACCGTGAGCACTTTTGTCGGCACCGTCGATCCGGCCAACTCCGTGCGGGTCGATGGCACCGGCACCGCCGCCCGTTTCCTATCCCCCAAAAGCGTGGCGGTGGATCCTTCCGGCGATCTTTTTGTCGCGGAGGGAAACAACGGCAAAGGAGCCGATGGCGCCTTGCGCAAGATCACCCCGACGGGAGTCGTCACCACGGTGCATTTTGGGGCCGACGACTATGCCTATCAGGCAAATCCGCGCGTGGCGGCGGACAGCGCCGGGAATGTCTTTATCTGGAACAACGACACGACGAAAATTTCCGCCGCAGGCAGCGTGGTTAACCTAACCGCGATCAACGGCATCGCCACCCCCCAGCAGAGTTTTGCCGGTTCTTCCTATTTTCAATATAACAACCAAAATGGCGCCGGGCTCGCCGTGGACAATCAAGGCAATCTGTATTTCGGCGTCGGAAGCACGATTCGCCAGGCCGTTCCGCTGGCCGCATCGAGCGCGTCGCTTGCGTTAACGACCCAACCCGCCGGCGCCACCATCAATGCGGGCGGCAACTTGACCCTTAGCGCGGGCGCCACCAGCGCTCAGCCGGTCACCTACCAGTGGCAGAAAGACGGCCTGAACATCCCCGGCGCCACCGATCCAACGTTGTCCCTCAGCGGCGCCGTCCCGGGCAACAACGGCAGCTACACCGTCCTCGCGACGAATTCCTCCGGATCCGTGCTCAGTTCTGCCGCCAGCGTCACGGTTGCAGCCGCACCCCAGGCAACCGGCTCGATTCAAGTGCTAAGCGTGAACAGCCCCACCGCCAAAACCAGCGCGAGTGGAATAACCGTCACTGCCGGAGACTATCTTACGCTTT
The DNA here is from genome assembly GCA_964477955.1 of uncultured Opitutaceae bacterium. Lineage (GTDB taxonomy): Bacteria > Verrucomicrobiota > Verrucomicrobiia > Opitutales > Opitutaceae > Didemnitutus. The sequence continues at coordinate 20,474 of CAYZGG010000026.1, read as the reverse complement.
CGTTGTATGCCATCGGGTCGCCCGCGCCGAACACTCAAGTCCAGAAGAACGCCAGCAATCTTGCCCAAGGTCAGATCAACGGTTCGCTCCAGTCCTACCTTTCGACTGGGTCCGTGCACGCTCTGCTGAGTTTGAGTTCCGTCACGATTTCAGATTCCGGTGCCTACGACTTTGTTTTTTCCAATCCGGCAGGATCAGCCACCAGCAGCAGTTTCACCATCACCGTTTTGCCCAACATCACCGCCCAACCCTCGGATCTCACGATTCCTGTGGGAAGCAGCGCAAGCTTTAGTGTGACCGCCACCGGCTCGTCGAACCTGAGCTACCAGTGGCAGAAGGGCGGCACAAATATTTCCGGCGCCACCGGCACCACCCTCAACCTGTCCAATGTCACCGCCAGCGAGGCCGGCAGCTACACGGCGGTGGTTTCCGACACCTCAGTGCCGAACTCCGTCACCGTCAGCAGCGCCGCCACGCTGACGCTCACGAGCACCCAGATCGCCCCGACCATCACCACCCAGCCGGTCAATCTGGCCGCCTATCCCGGCTCCTATATCCCGTCGCTGGATTCGCTCAATGTCCAGGCGACGGGCTCGCCCAGCAACTTCAACTACCAATGGCAGAAGGACGGCGTGAATGTCCCCGGTGCGACCGGAAGTTCCTTCAATTTCACCGGGGGCGTTTCCGTGAATGAAGTCGGCACCTACACGGTCGTGGTTTCCAATCCCGCCGGCTCCGTCGTCAGCAATCCGGCCAACGTCGACCTGTTCAACGCCGCCGGCGCCGTCACCATCACCGACTACCTCAATGTCACCGCGCCACCCGCCAACCAGGTCGCGTCGGCCGGTAGCTCGGTGACTTTTACCGTAGTCGCGGGTGGCAAATCCGCGCTCACCTACCAATGGCAAAAGGGCGGAGCGAACCTCCCCGGTGCCACCGGCAGCATGCTTACTCTTAACAACATCGCAGCGAGCGACGCGGCAGTCTACACCGTCCTCATCTCGGAGAGCGATCCCACCGGCGCCCAGATCCCCAACGGCGTTGCCTATGGTGCGACGGTGGGGCGCTCCGCCACCCTGACGGTAAGTGCTTCGACCGGCAATCCGTCCGCCAACGAAATTGTCACCTCCGGCCACAACGCGACCTTCTCGGCCGGAAACACCTCCGGCACCATCCAATGGCAGGTTTCCAGCGACGGCGGCATCAACTGGGCCAATCTCTCGAACGACAACACTTACAGCGGCACGGCGACCTCGACTTTGACCCTCTCCAACGCCGGCGCGGCCCAGAACGGAAGCCGCTACCGCTATCTCGCGACTAATAGCGGAACGGTGTCCACCAGTTCGGTCGTGACCCTGACCGTGGCTCCGGTGCTCCTCCCTTATCCGACCGCGATCACAGCCGACAATGCCGGCAATCTCTTCGTCGCCGACGCCCAGACGAATACCATCCAACAGGTCAATGCCGCTGGTCAGATCAGTGCGCTCGCCGGTCAGGCCGGCACCGCCGGTTCCGCCGATGGGCTGGGCTCGGCGGCGCGGTTCAATCAACCAAGCGGACTCGCGCTGCTTCCATCTGGCACGCTGATCATCGCCGACACCGCCAACGCCACCCTCCGCAGCCTGAGCGCCAGCGACATGGTCACCACCCTCGCCGGCTCCGCTGGCGCCCGCGGCAACACCAACGGCACCGGCGCCACAGCCTCTTTCTCGAATCCCTTGGGCGTTGCCGTCGACCAAGCCGGCAACATTTTTGTCGCCGACTCGATGAACGCCACGATCCGGAAAATCACTGCGGGGGGAGCCGTCACCACTTTCGCCGGCTCGCCCGGCGCGAACGGCAGCGCCGACGGCACCGGCAGCGCCGCGCGCTTCAATCTGCCCACCGGCCTCACTGTCGACGCCAGCGGGAACCTTTTCGTTGCCGACACCAACAACAACACGATCCGCAAAATCACCCCCGCCGGCGCGGTGACCACTTTCGCCGGGCTGGCCGGCGTCAGCGGCAGCACGGACGGCACGGGAGCGAACGCCTTATTCAATCGTCCCAGCGGACTGGCGATCGACGGCGCCGGAAATCTTTATCTGGCCGACACGGGCAATTCCACCATTCGTAGGATCACCGCCGTCGGCGTGGTCACAACCCTGGCCGGCCTGCCGACCATCGCCGGCTTGGAAGACGGCCCGGGAACCGCCGGCGCGCTTTTCAACCAGCCGCAGGCCCTCTGCCTCGATGCCACCGGCAATCTTTATGTCGCCGACACCGGCAACGCCGCCCTCCGCAAAATCGATCCTTCAGGTCGGGTCACGACGCTCATGCTCAGTCTCGCCAGCACCAGCGGCTCCGGCGGCAACAGCGGAGGCACCGGTTCCGGCGGCAACTCGGGCGGAAATACCGGCGGCTCGGGCAGCACTGGCAGCAGCCCCACCCCCACGCCATCAGGCGACAGCAGCGGAGGCGGGGGCGGCTCGATCGAAGCGTGGTTCGCTCTGGCGCTGGCCGGGCTGGGACTTTTGTCCCGGAACGCAGCGCGAGGCGAACCTCGCCACTGATCGAGGCGCGAAAGAATTATTCTGGCGGCGGACCCGCGCCTTGGCAGAATCAAGGTTTACCCTTGCCTACCCTGCTATGAAATTACCGTCTTGTCTGGTCCCCGTCGCTTTCGTCGCCGGTCTCGTCCTGCCCTCTGCCCTCCCTGCCTACGAACACTTCCATGTCGCGGTCTACTGCCGCGCCCAGGAGGTCGCCAAGATGACCGACCTCACCTGGCTCGAGGCCCGCTGGAACGAGATTTCATCGCAGGTCCACGTCGACAAGGTCTACATCGAGACCCATCGCGACCAGCTGCTGGTGGACGACGCGGCGATCGAGGCGGCCAAGAAATTCTTCCTCGCCCACGGAGTGCAGGTCGCCGGCGGCATTACGTTCACGGTCAGCGAGCCGAACCGCTTTGAAACGTTCTCGTATTCCAACCCCGACCATCGCGCCGCCGTCAAACGCATCGCCGAATTCACCGCGGAGCACTTCGACGAGTTCATCCTCGACGACTTCTTCTTCACCTCGACCAAATCCGAATTCGACATCGCCGCGAAAGGCGACCGCTCCTGGACGGATTACCGTCTTGAGGTCATGGTCGGCGCCGCCCGCGACCTGGTGATCGGCGCAGCGCGTGCGGTGAACCCGAAGGTGAAAGTCGTCATCAAGTACCCGAATTGGTACGATCATTTCCAGAGCCTCGGCTTTAACCTCGCCGACGGCCCGCAGCGTTTCGACGGCATCTACACCGGCACGGAAACGCGCGACGCCGCGCAGTCCGCCCAGCACCTGCAACCCTACCTCGGGTACGCCATCATCCGCTATTTCGAAAATCTCGCGCCCGGACGCAACGGCGGCGGCTGGGTCGATCCCTACGGCATCGGCAGCGCCGACCGCTACGCCGAGCAGCTCTGGCTCACGCTCTTCGCCAAGGCCCGCGAAATCACGCTGTTCAACTTCGCCGACATCGGCCTGCCTATCCCGCCCCGGCTGCGCGCCCCGTGGCAGGGCCAGGGGACCAGTTTCGACTTCAGCCAGCTCCCGGCCACCGGTGCAAATTTCGCGAGCATCGCAGGACAGACCTTTTCGGCGGTCGACAAATTCGCCGGCCAGCTCGGCCAACCTGTCGGGATCAAGTCGTACAAGCCGTTCCACACCGGGGACGAGGCGTTTCTCCAAAACTACCTCGGCATGATCGGGCTGCCGATGAACATCGTGCCGGAGTTCCCCACCGACGCCGAGATCGTGCTGCTGACCGCCCAGGCGGCGGCGGATCCCAAGATCATCGACAAGATCGAGGCCCAGCTGCACGCGGGCAAAAAGGTCGTCGTGACCTCCGGCTTCGTCCGAAAAATGCAGGGCCAGGGCCTCGGCCGCATTGCGGAGATCGAGGACTCCGGCCGGGTGGCCTCGGTCAAGGACTACAACGTCGGCTGGACGCCGGCGCACGGCGACACCGCCATCCTGATTCCCCAGATCACCTACCGCACCAACGATTCGTGGGAACTCGTTTCCGCCGTCGCTGGGGACAACGGCTGGCCGCTGCTCCACGATGCCGACTATGCGAAGGGGCATCTGTACGTCCTGACCATTCCCGAAAATTTTTCCGATCTCTACGAACTGCCCGCACCGGTACTCAACGCCATCCGCGCCACCCTCACCGCGAGCCTGCCTGTGCAGCTCGAGGCGCCGGGCAAGGTCAGTCTTTTCCTCTACGACAACGGCATGCTCATCGTCGAATCATTCCGCGATGAGGCGGTCGATGTGGCCGTGGACTTTGGCCTCGACCGCACCGGTATCCAGGATGTGCTGACCGGTGAAAACCTGCCGGTCGAGGTGCGCAGCATTTCCCGTCGTTTCCTGCAGGCGCCCGTGCCGCATCATCACGCGGCCGCGTTCAAGCTCGCCCCACATTCGTATCGCGTCTTTCGGCTGAAATAAAAATCGCGAAGCAAGCGCCGGAACCTTCCCGGCAAGTCCCAGCCAGTTTGTGGGAGCGAGCTTGCTCGCGACCCGTTCGATTTCGCGAGCAAGCTCGCTCCCACATTTTCAAGCCCAGCCTGATGGGGAGGATCCTTTCCCTCTGTAGGCAGGGTCGTCCTCTGTAGGCGAGGTCTTCCTCTGTGGGCGGGGTGCCCTCACCCCGCGGTTTGTCGCGTTCGTTTCGCCAGGTAAGCCCCTGTAGGTGGCGAGCTGGTCTCGCCACTTTCGGTTGCGCGGCAAGCGCGCAACCTACCTCTGCTCTCGAGCCCGGGCAAGGCAGCCCGGTAGGGGTGCGGCTGCCCCACCCGTCTTCGGGATGCCAGGACGCTTGAGGGCAAGCGCCCCTACCGGTGACTGCGGGGTGAGGGCACCCCGCCCACAATGGAAACAGCCGGCCCGGTTCGCCTTGCCGTCACCTCCATTTTTCATCCCGCGCTGATTGCGGCTTTGCCTTCAGACTCGGGCCGGCCAGGCTGCTGCCATGAAACCGCCGCTGCGTTTCCTCACCTGTCTTCTGTTGTCCGTCTTCGGTTCTGTTCTCCCCGTCCACGCCGGTTCGCTGGTCTCGGGTCCGATGCTCGGCTACTCCTCCCATCGCGAGGTCATGCTCTGGGTCGAGACGAAAGGCGCCCACGAAGTCGCCCTCGACTACTGGCTCGCCGGCCAGCCCGAAACCACGCAGACCCTCAGCAACAACGACCTCCCGACGACACCGGCGGGCGGACAAATCACGCACTTCCGCGCCGGCTTGTTGGAAATGGGCGCGACCTACGAATATCGGTTGCGGATCGACGGCCGGGAACAGCCGTTCGCTTATCCGCTCAAGTTCCGCACCCATCCGCTGTGGGAATGGCGCACGCCGCCGCCCGACGCGAAGTTCATCTTCGGCTCCTGCGCCTACCTCAACGAAGCGGCTTACGACCGCCCTGGCACACCTTACGGCAAGGGCACAGCCATTTTCAAATTCATGGCGGACAGCGGAGCCGACTTCATGATCTGGGCCGGCGACAACTGGTATTATCGCGAACCCGATTTCGACTCGGTCAGCGGGCTGTGGTACCGCGCACAACACGACCGCGCCACGCCCGATCTGCAAAAACTGCTGGCCTCGATGCCGCACTACGCCACGTGGGACGATCACGACTACGGCTCGAACGACTCCAACCGCAGCTTCGAATTCAAGAACGAAACCCTGAGGATTTTCCGGTCGTACTGGGCGAACCCGACCTACGGCGAGGAGGGGCACCCGGGCGTGTACCACAAGTTTTTCTGGAGCGATGCGGCGTTTTTCATGATGGACGACCGCTGGTACCGCGACGACGACCTCATCGATCCGTCCGCCACGCAGGAGATGAAGACCCAGTATGGGGCGCACCAGCGCGACTGGCTCAAGCAATCCTTGATCCTCGCGCAAAAGCTCGGGCACTTCACCTTCAAGTTCATCGTCACCGGCGGGCAGGTCATCACCGATTTTGGCGGCACGAGCGAAACCTTCGGCTACTACACGGCCGAACGGGAGGATCTGCTCAAATTCATCGCGCTGCATCACATCACCGGGGTCGTGTTCCTGAGCGGCGATGTGCACTTCACCGAGCTCGCCAAGAAGAAGCTCGCCGGCACGCAATGGGTCTACGAGCTGACCTCGTCGCCGTTTTCCTCCGGCTCGTGGGATGTGGAGCACAGCGAGCGCACCAAGGATCCCCAGCGGGTCGAGGGCACGATGGTGGCCGACCAGAATTACTGCGTGCTCTCGCTGCGCGGCCCGAAGGAGGCGCGCGTGCTCACCATCGCCTGCTACGACAAGACCAACGCCAAGCGCTGGGAGCGCGACATCCCGGCGAGCGAGTTGAAGTAGGGTTTGGCGGAGAGGCGCAGTCTTGCTGCGCCCAAGGAGCCGCGCGGTCGAACGGGCGCAGCGAGACTGCTCCCCTACGGACCAGGGACGGGCGTTTCCACGGAAAAATCTCGCGCCCACGTGGGTGAACTTTAGTCTGTAACAGCCAACACCCGTCGCCATGACCAACAAGAAGCAAATCGTGCAGAACTGGCTGCCGCGCTATACCGGCGTAGCGCTGAAGAATTTCGGGCGCTACATTCTGCTCACCAACTTCAACCGTTACGTCGAGCTTTTCGCGCAATGGCACCGCGTGCCCGTGCACGGTCGTCAGAAGCCCATGGCCAGCGCGACCGCCGGCGGAATCACGATCATCAACTTCGGCATGGGCAGCGCCACCGCCGCCACCATCATGGATCTCCTCACCGCGATCAGTCCGAAGGCGGTGCTTTTCCTCGGCAAATGTGGCGGCGTGAAACATCGTGCGCGCCTCGGCGACCTGATCCTGCCCATCGCCGCCATCCGCGGCGAAGGCACCAGCAACGACTACTTTCCGCCCGAGGTGCCCGCCCTCCCCTCCTTCGCGTTGCAGAAGGCCATTTCCACCACCATCCGCGACCACGGCTGCGACTACTGGACCGGCACCGTCTATACCACCAACCGCCGGGTCTGGGAACACGACGTCCAGTTCAAGAAGTACCTCAAGAAGATCCGCGCCATGGCCGTGGACATGGAGACCGCCACGATCTTCACCACCGGTTTCGCCAACGAGGTCCCGACCGGTACGCTGCTCCTCGTCTCGGACGAACCGATGACTCCCGAGGGCGTCAAGACTTCCGCAAGCGACCGGCTGGTCGATCGCAAGCACGTCGAGATGCACCTGCGCATCGGCATCGATTCCTTGAAACAGCTCATCAACAAGGGTGTCACGGTCAAACATCTGAAGTTCTGAAGAGATCCCTCAAATGAACCACGAAGGCACCGAGGCGCAAAGAAACCGGCTGAATGAGCTCAGTCGCCGCGTAATTGGGTTCTGCATTGAAGTCCACCGGGAGTTGGGCCCCGGACTCCCTGAATCATCCTATGAGGAAGCCCTCGGGTATGAATTGAGTCAGTCCGGCCTCAACTATGAGAGACAGCGGGAGATACCGCTAATCTACAAGGACATCGCGCTCAATTGTAGTTACCGTTTGGATTTGATCGTCGAAGATGAACTGATTGTAGAGCTGAAGTCTGTCACGGAAATCCTCCCCGTACACCAGGCACAATTGCTCACCTACCTGAAGATATGCCGCAAGCCCCTGGGACTCTTGATCAATTTTAATGCCGCGGTCCTGAAAGAGGATATTCATCGGATTGTTTTCGGACCCGTTTTCCAAAACGAGAGATTTGTTCACAAAGAAATCCACTCAGCGCCTCTGTGCCTTAGTGGTAAAAGCAATCCCTAGTAATGCTGATCCGGATCAAAGGTGCGATTTCGAACTGCTACCTGCTGCTGGGCGAGAAGCCCGTGCTCATCGACGCCGGGGCGCCGGGAGACCTGAACCGCATTCTCGGCGGCCTCAAGCAGCAGGGGGTCGCGCCGGAAAATCTCGCGCTCATTTTGCTGACGCACGGGCACAGCGCGCACGCCGGTTGCGCCGCCGAGCTGCGCCGGCGCAGCGCCGCCAAGATCGCTCTGCACGCCGGCGACGCCACCCTGGTCCGGCAGGGCCGCAACGGCGTGCTCACCCCGCAGACCCCGTCGGCGCGCTTCCTCCGGCCGTTCGTCGATGAACCGTTCGAAGCCTTCGAACCCGACCTGCTTTTCCGCGAGGGCATTTCCCTCGATCCCTACGGCATCCGCGGCCACATCCTGCCCACCCCCGGCCACACGCCCGGTTCCATTTCCGTGGTGCTGGCCAACGGCGAGGCCCTCATCGGCGACGTGCTCTGCGGCAGCCTCATCTGGCCCAACAAATCCCGGCCGCATTTTTTCTGCAACGACCCCGAGACCAACACCCGCAGTATCGTCCGACTCGCGCGCGAGGGTCTGTTGCGCTGCCATCCCGGCCATTTCGGCAGCTTCCCTGGCACGGAACTCGGCCAGTTCAGCGACCTCACCGGCGGCGAAGTGCTGGAGCTGTCAGGCAAGCCCGTGTGAGGCCGCGGCTCCCGAAAAACAGATCATCGCCGCCGCTCATCCGCGGCACGCCCGGAGGCTCACCCTATCCGGACCGGTGAAATGGACGGATGCCGACAAAACCTAGATTCGGCAGAAGGAATGGCCACCAAGCCGCAAGGAGCACAAAAACAGCGGACAGAACCACGAACGAGGCCAGACAGACATTCGTTCGATAAGTGAATGCTGACGGCCAGCAAAAATCCAAGGTTTTAACTCCGCGCTCTCCGCGTCCTCCGCGTTTCAACTGCGCTTTCCAAGCAATAACCTTTCCGAAGCTCGACCGATCGAGACGCGGTAAACTTGGGAGAGGGGCCCTGGTTTTCCCTCTGAAAAATTACTTCGCCGGCGCGGCAGGAGCGGCCGGCGGGATCGCGGCCGGGAGAGTGGCGGGGGCGGAACGGTCTTCCCAGAAATAACGCGGTTTGCCGTCTGGCCCGGCATGCTTCGTTGCATCGTACCGGATCCAGCCGGCCGCGCCCGCCAGCACGAACAGCACCAGCAGTGTGATCGTCTGGCGCCGGCGCCGCGCCGCCTCCTCGTCCTCGTAGGGATCCTCCAGCGAACGCTGCGCGCCGGGCGGCAGCGCCGCCAGATCGGTCAGCGCCGAACCAAACGGAACGTTGATCTTCACGCGCCCGTTCACGGCCCAGCCGTTGCCCTCGAGAATCGGCCCGAGCGTGCGCTGACGGAGCTTGAGCCAGGCAATCGCCATCGAAGGCCCGGAGATGGCCAGCATGATGCCGAGCAGCCCGAGCGGCATGTAATACTTGAGGCCGATGAACCCGCCGATCAGTCCGCCGAACAAGGTGCCGATCGCGCCCAAGCCGACCCCGAGCGCGGCGATGGTCCCGACGTCGAACCTCGGTTTTTCCGGCGGCTTGCCCTCGGCGGTATCCGCCGTGGTCTCGGCCCCGGCCTCGAGCTTGGCCGTGGTCGCCGCGTCAGCCGCGCTGGCCCGCTTGGCAATCTGCTCCTCGATCATGCGCAGAAATTTCTTGTACGGCGCCCAGAACGCCTGCCGCACGCTGATGGGGCTGTCCAGAATGCTCGTGATCACGGCGTCCCAATCCCGCCCCTGCCGGTCATAAAACACCCCGTGCCGGCCGACATAAAGGTAGTCGCTGTCCCCCTGGGTGAAACAGGCGGCAATGGTCATCGCGATCCCGCCCGCCCTCGTGCATTGGCAGTAGGCGATGTAAACCTTGCTGGTGGCGGCGAGGGAATTCGGGCCGTCCACGCGCAGGCACAGCTCCGTGCTGCGACTGTCGAGATAGAGGGTGCCCGCCTGGAAAATCGCATACCGGTCGCGCGAATAGAAATCGGCAAAGTTGACGAAATTGTGCAGCAGGGCCCGCAGGTCGCGGTGATAGCGCGTCAGGCGCTCGACCTCGCCAATCGCTTTGAACTCCGGCTCGAGCGCGAGGTCCGCCGCGATGAGTTGGGCGAGGGCCTCCCGGCCGTTTCCAGCGAGGATTTCCTTCACGCGCGGGAGCCCGAGCTTCTCGACACTGCCGCCGGCCTTGACCGCCAGCCAGCCTTCGTAAGCGGCAAACTTCGCGTCCAGCATACCCCACTCCGCCTCGGTCAGGCTGGATTTGTCCTCTCCCAACACCGGGGTGACCACCGCCTGACGTAAAGCCGCGACCGCCGTCGCCCAGGCCGGATTTAATCCCGCGGCCAATGGTAGGGCTTTCCCAGCGGCGATCGTGGCCAGCGGGAAACCGCTCACCTCTTCGGCGGTGAGCTTGAGCTCCTTGGCCGCAATCGCCAGATAATCGGCTTCCGAGCGGTTGAGGGCCGCCACCGCCCGCGCATCGAAAGCGGCCAGCCGGCAACGGGAAAAAAAATCATCGACTTTGGCCCGGACCGCCTTGAGCGCCGCATAGGCGGTCGCCGTGCCGGCCCCGACGACCTGCACGCCCTGGCCCAGTTCGGACCACGCGACATAAGCCGCCGCGTCCGCGAAAAAACCGTCCACCTTCGCCGCCGTCACGCCGGCGCTTCCGATGCGATCCGCCACTCCGCCCGAACATGCAACAATGTCGTTGATGAGCGCCTTGGTGGCCTCGTCCGCCGCGGCCTCGGGCGGGATGATCCCGTCGCCGTTGAGCGGACTGGCGGCGAAAATCTGGGCGGTGCTGCCGCTGTCCACCGCGGTGATCACGGTGGCATTCTTCTTTCCCAGGTTCGCGAGAATCTGCCGCGCTGAAGCCAGGGTGGCCCGGCCTTCGGCAGTGGCCGCGTTGATCGCCTCGAGGGCAAGACCGTCCGTGCCGCTGAGCAGCACGCCGGGGTCGTTCAACCGCGGGGCCGCCCATTTGATCGCCGCAAGCAGCTCGGGCACGCGGATCCGGCCGTCGCCGTCCGTATCGATCAACGCGAGTGTCGCCTCATCGATTTCGAGACCCTTGACCGGACAGCTCAGGGCCACCCACAGTTTTTGATCGAGGTTTTCCAGGTCGAGCAGATCGGCGCCGGTTTCAAGGGCCACCTGATCAAGCCCGCCGGTACGGAAGAATTTCCAAGTGTGGTTGGGCGCCATGGGGAACGGGTTCACTGTCCACATTCGGAGACAAGCGCAATGCGTGGCAATCCCGAATCTTTCCCCGGGGTGTTTCTATCGCCGAATCGGGCCCCGCGACCGAGGCGAGGCCAAATGGGACAAAAATTCGCGGTTTTACAGCGCAAGATCTGCACAGCCTGGGTCAAAGACCGCCCCGGTATTTTCCCCGATCCGTGTTATAGTAAGGTATGAAAACACTCCTAGTGCCCGTTGATTTCTCCGCGGTCACGGACCAGGTGATCGAGTCCGCCATCGCTCTGACCCGCGCTTTCGGCGGCCGGGCCACGCTGCTCCATGTTGTCCAGGCTCCCATCGTGGCCACCGCCGAATTCGCCCTGCCCGTCGAGGCGATGCAGGAGGCGATCACCGCCAGCCAGAAAGCCGCGCGCGAAAAACTTGTTCGTTACACGGAACGTTTCCGCCGGGCCGGTCTCGACTGCACCTTCCAGCTCCATGTCGGCTCCCCCGTGGCGCTCATCCTCGAGGAGGCCGCGAAAAGCAGCGCCGATTTCATCGTCATGGGCTCACATGGCCACGGCAAACTCTACGACCTGCTGGTCGGCAGCACCGCCAGCGGCGTGATCAAGAAGGCGAAATGCGGCGTGATCATTCTCCCGCCCGAGGAAAAACACCAACTTGGCGGACACGCCATCCGCGGATCCGTCGGCGAACCCGCCTTCCCCGGCCGGTGACGGGCTGACGTTTCTGGCGGCACTCACCGCGGGCGGGAAATCGCGGTCCTTGCCTGTCGCGGCCAGAAAGCGGCCCGCTTGCTGCAGAAAACTGCGCGACGCCCCGGATCTCCGCCGTCCGCCCCGGTCGCGTCGTTGGAGCCAGCGGGCGCCCCCAAACCTAGCGCTCCGGCCTTTCACGGGACCCAGCCGGACAGATTGCGCGGACGCAGGCTCGCCAAGCCACGGGGATTTTTCTACCAACGTCCTGCCCATGCGCGCCGCCCCTTCTCCCGCAGATTTCGCCGCCCTGGCCGCCAGACTGACCGGCGAACTGCACACCGGCCCGGCCATGCGCGCGCTCTACGCGACCGACGCCTCCGAATACCGGGAACTGCCCGCCGCCGTGGCCCTGCCGCGCACTGAACCCGACGTGAAGGAACTGTTGCTCTTCGCCGCGAATTACGGCCTCAGCCTGATCCCCCGCGGCGCCGGCACCTCCCTCGCTGGCCAGGTCGTCGGCTCCGGCATCGTCGTCGACCTCGGCCGTCACCTCAACCGGATCGTCGCCACCGACCCGGCGCGCCGGCGCGTGCGCGTCCAACCGGGTGTGATCCGCAATGAACTCAACCTCGTCCTCCGGTCGCACGGCCTCTTTTTCGCCCCCGAAACCTCCACCGCCAACCGCGCCATGATCGGCGGCATGGTCGGAAACAACTCCTGCGGCGCCAACTCCATCGTCTACGGCAGCACCCGGGACCATCTCGTGTCCGTGCGCGGACTCCTGAGCGACGGCTCGGAGGCTGTCTTTGGTCCGCTCACCGCCGGCGAATTCGCCGCCAAATGCGCAGGCCCAGGCGGCGCCGACGCATCCGCCGCCGACACGCTCGAAACGAAAATCTACCGCACCGTGCGCGACCTGCTCGGCGAGACCGCCAACCGCCGACTCATCGGGGAAAATTTTCCCCGACCCGAGGTCACCCGCCGCAACACCGGCTATGCGCTGGATGCCCTGCTCGACTGCGCGGTCTTCGACCCCGCCTCCGACCGGCCCTTCAACCTCTGCCGGCTCCTCGCAGGCTCCGAGGGCACGCTGTTCCTCGGCCTGGAATTCGAACTTAATTGCGAACAATTGCCCCCGCCCGGCGCGCTGATGTGCGCGCACTTCGCCAGCGTGCAGGACGCGCTCCGGGCCACGCTCGTCGCGCTCCGGTACCGACCGCACGCCTGCGAGCTGATCGACCGCCACATCCTCGAGTGCACCAAGGCCAACCTCGAGCAGGCCAAAAACCGCTTCTTCGTCCAGGGCGACCCCGGCGCCGTCCTCGTGATCGAAATCCGCCGCGACACCCGCGCCGAAACCGAAGCCACCCTCCTGTCCTTGGAATCCGACCTGCGCACCATTGGCACTGTTCTTAATAGGAACAAATCCGGCGACCTGGTGCGGGCGGGGTATGCCTTTCCGGTGCTGTGGGGTGAGGACTGCAACAAGGTCTGGGAATTGCGGCGCGCCGGCCAGGGGCTGATGAACAACATTCCCGGTAACGCCAAGCCGCGCGAGGTGGTTGAGGACACCGCCGTGGCCGTCGCCGACCTGCCGGCCTACATCGCCGAGTTCGACGCGCTCATGCGCGACAAATACGGGATCAGCTGCGTCTACTACGCCCACGCCGGCGCGGGCGAATTGCACACCCGGCCACTCTTCAACCTGAAAACCCCCGAGGGCGTGAAGATGTTCCGCGCCATCGCGACCGACATCGCCACCCTGGTAAAAAAATACCGCGGCTCGCTCAGCGGGGAACACGGCGATGGACGCCTGCGGGGAGAGTTTATCCGCTTCATGGTCGGCGAGGAATGTTACGCGATGATGCGGCAAATCAAGGAGACCTTCGATCCGGCCGGCTTGCTGAATCCGGGCAAGATCATCGACACGCCGCCCATGGACACGTCCCTACGGCATTCGCCCGGCGCGGAGGAGCGGTCCTATGAAACCGTCTTTGATTTCAGTGCCGATGGCGGGGTCTTGGGGGCTGCCGAAAAATGCACGGGCGTTGGAGAGTGCCGCAAATCCCACCTCATGGGCGGAACCATGTGCCCGAGCTACATGGCCACGCGCAACGAACAGGACACCACCCGCGCCCGCGCCAACCTGCTGCGCGAAGTTCTGAGTCATCCGCGCGACGGGTCGAACCCGTGGGACAACGACACCCTCGGCCCGGTCATGGATCTGTGCCTCTCGTGCAAGGGCTGCAAATCGGAGTGCCCCTCCAGCGTGGATGTCGCCCGGCTCAAGGCCGAATGGCAGCAGCACTGGTACGACCGCCACGGCGTGCCCCTCCGCTCCCGGCTCGTCGCCGGCTTCACCACGACCATGAAGTGGGCCGCGAAGGCCCCGCGCCTCTACAACGCATTTGTCACGTATTACGTGACAAGTGGCTTGGTAAAACGTTTTGCCGGATTTGCCCCGAACCGCAGTCTGCCGACGCTGCCGGCGACCACGCTTGCCGCGTGGCACGCGAAGTATGGCAATAAAATCGGCCTGGGTGGAGCCCGAGCTCCGGGCGGGCTGCCTGAACCTGTCGGAGCGGCTTTACGCCGCGACCCGAACGTCAACACGCCTTCGGTTCGCGGCATAAAGCCGCTCCTAAAATCAAACCCGGATGCAGCTGGCCGACCCGGCGGCGCAGCGGATCGCGGCGCGACCCCGCTCCCGCCATCTCAGAGCAACCTGCCCGGAGGTCAGGTTCCACCGGCCTTTCCTCACGGTCGCGTTTATCTGTTCTGTGACGAGTTCACCAACTACACCGACGCGGCGATCGGCATCAAGGCCGTCGAGTTGCTCAACCGGCTGGGCTACGAGGTCGCCATCCCGGCGCACGTCGAGAGCGGCCGGGCGCATTTGTCGAAAGGTCTCGTGCGCGCGGCCCAGCGGCTGGCAATTCGGAATGTTGAGATGCTCCAAAACATCGTGACGGAAAACGCGCCGCTGATCGGCTTGGAGCCCTCGGCGATCCTCGGCTTCCGCGATGAATACCCCGACCTGGTGCCAGCTGCGTTGAAGGATGCCGCGCGCCGGCTCGCGAAAAACGCCTTGCTGATCGATGAGTTCATCGCCCGCGAGGCCGACGCCGGACGCATCCGGCGCGAGGCTTTCACCACCGACGCACGCGCGATCAAGCTTCATGGACATTGCCATCAGAAGGCCTTGTCGTCGCTCACGCCCACGGTGAAAATGCTCGAACTGCCGGCGAACTACAGAGTACAGCTGATTCCCTCCGGCTGCTGCGGCATGGCGGGCTCGTTCGGGTACGAGAAAGAGCATTTCGCGCTGTCCCAGCAGATCGGCGAACTCGTTCTTTTCCCGGCCGTGCGGGCGACGCCCGAGGACACGCTCCTCGCCGCCCCCGGCACGAGCTGCCGTCACCAAATCAAGGACGCCACCGGCCGAATCGCGCTGCATCCGGTCGAAATCTTGCACGCAGCACTGACCTAAACTGGAACCGGTCGCGAATGAATCGCGCCGGCTCGCACGACTCAAAAATCCGTCACACCGGCGTTGCCTCTTGGCCCGCAAACTGCTCACTTTTTTCCCATGAAAATGCCCCGCCGCCTTCCCTTGGCGCTTGCCGCCACGCTCTTGCCGCTGGTCGCTCAGGCTCATCCCGGACATCCGGGACACGACCTCGAATGGGATTTCACCGCCGGTCTGGCCCACCCGCTGTCCGGGCTCGATCACCTGCTGGCGATGGTAGCGGTTGGACTTTGGGCCGCGCAACTGGGCGGACGCGCCCGATGGCTGGTGCCGTCCGCGTTTGTGACGATGATGGCGCTGGGCGCCGCGCTGGCCCGCACCGGCTTGGTCCTGCCTGGCGTTGAACCGTTCATCGCCGCCTCGGTGCTGATCCTCGGACTGCTGATCGGCACCGCCGCGCGGCTGCCCGTCAGCGCCGGCATGGCCTTGGTCGGAGTATTCGCGCTTTCCCATGGTTTCGCCCACGGAGCGGAAATGCCCGGCACGACCGGTGTTCCGAGCTATGGAGCCGGCTTCATTTTCGCAACGATCTTGCTCCATGCTGCGGGCCTGGGATTGGGGGCGCTTGCCGCCAGGTCCGCGTCCGTTCGGGCAACAAATTACGCGGGCTGGGCGATCGCCGCCTGCGGCGCGGTGATGATCGCGACGGGGTAAACTTGTGGGGCGGGGTCGCTGACCCCGCCTTCCTGCGCAGCTCATGTAACGTTCGCGGCGGGGTCAGCGACCCCGCCCTACAAACAATCCTGAATTGTTAACCACTAATCTTCGCAAATTGACGCTAACGGTTCTGAGTCGCCTGCAAGCAGGCTCCTACACAATTCAAACAAGTCGGAGCGAGCTGCCAGGTAGCGGACCCATCGCGAGTGAACGGCTCTCAAAGTTTGATTGGTTTTTATTCGCGGAGATTAGCTTCGATTAGCGGTTCCACGCAGGTTTCTGCAGTCAGAGTTTGCGAAGATCGAACGCCAGCCGTGGATGGAATTCCGCCAAGATCCGGCGGGCCTCGCGCAAACCTTCCCGTAACTTGAGACTGTCGGGTGCGACCAGCTTCAAAGTCCAGCCGCCGCGGCGCAAGGCGCTGACTCCAACCCACAGTCCGTCGCGGTGCAGCGCCGCCAGGGGCGCGCGCCAGGGTGGTTCGGCCGTTTCCTCGGGCACGATCAGGACTGCGTTGGCAAAGCAAGCCGCCGGCCCGGAACCGGCCTGTTCGGCGAGCACGCGCAGATCGCCGCCACCCTGGTCCAGTCGCTCGCGCAAAATAAGTTCGCCGCCCAATCGCACCTTCAGCTCCAGACAGAGCCTGTCCCACAGCCAGGCCTCGCCGTGGCCGACCCGGCCGGGTTGGAGCTGGTCAACAAAAAACATCCCGCCCCCGGGCGCGATCTCAACCGTCGTGCGCTGCCAGTAGCGCGAACCCCGGTGCGGCACGAGCGGTTCGGGCGCGAACTCCAGCCAGGCACCCGCACCGACGACGAAATGCTGTCGGCATTCCGCTTCGCCGCCGTCCATCTGGAAAACGCGGCTCGCGCTCGGTGTCGTCACGAGCAGCGCAGCGCCGGCTTCGACTTCGATTTCCGACTCCAGCCGGTCGCCGGCCAGGATACCCGCCGTGGGGTTGACGACCTGCACCATGAGCACGCCGGCCTCGGCGTCCCAGTATGGTTTGCTCAGGTGAAACGGCGCCCGGAAGGACTGCGCGGCGAGGACGGTGCTCCCGTTGGCCCGAGGCGCGGCGCGAAGGGAAAGATGACCGGCAAATTCAGACATACGTCAGAGGTTTTTAGCCACAAAAAGCGCAGAAATAGCAAAACTGTCGTCGGAGAACCAAAAGGAGGAAGCTGAGGTAACCACTAATTGACGCTAATGAACGCCAATGACCAAACCAAGGCGGAACGCACGCCATACCGGTGAGACGAGGTGGAACCGGACCTCCGTGACCGGTTCTTGTTGCGCGCCCGAGCCAGCCCGCCCGGAGGTCGGGCTCCACCTTGCTGGAATGCAAACGGGCAGGGAATCGACCCCAGCTGCCTTAGTCCAGGCAAGCCCGGCGACACAAGAATCCGAAAGGCCGCTTGTTTTGCGCCTTCTGCGCTTTTTGCGGCCATTGAAAATCAGGTCGACGGTTTCTGCGCGAACAGCACCTGGTGTTCGATCCAGGCGATGACGGCGTCGAGGTTGTGCTCGCGTTTCAGGTCGCAGAACAGGAACGGGCGCGCGCCGCGCTGGATCTTTGCATCGCGCTCCATCACGCCGAGGTCGGCGCCGACGAGCGGAGCGAGATCGATTTTATTGATGAGGAGCAGATCGCTCGACCGGATGGCCGGGCCGCCTTTGCGCGGAATCTTGTCCCCCTCGGCCACGTCGATCACGTAGATGAACGCGTCGACGAGCTCCGGCGAAAACGTCGCGGTGAGGTTGTCGCCGCCGCTTTCCACGAGGACCAGCTGCAGGTCGGCGAACTTCGTCTCGAGGGTGCGGCAAGCCTGCTCGTTCATCGTCGTGTCGTCGCGGATCGCCGTGTGCGGACAGCCGCCGGTCTCCACGCCCGCGATGCGCTCGGCGGGCAGTGCACTCTGCCGGATGAGGAATTGTGCGTCCTCGGAGCAATAGATGTCGTTCGTGACGACGGCCATCGAGTAGCGCTGGCGCAGTCGCTGGCAGAGTTTGAGACAGAGCATGGTTTTGCCGGAGCCGACCGGGCCGCCGATGCCGATGCGAGGGGGACGGGACATGGGAAAAGTAGTGAGTAGCGGGTAGTGGGTAGCGAGTAGGAAATTCGACCGGCGGCGTATGACTTGGATATGCTCACTACCCGCTTCTCGCTACTCACTACTTCAGGAGATGAACATCCTCGCGTCGGCGGATTCGTGGCGGGCGGCGGCGATGTCGAGCCAGGGGTTGAACCAGCCGATCTCTTCCGGGGGCACCTCCTGCGCTTGGGTGATGATCGCCGGGGCCGCCGCGAGCGCCTCGGTCAACAGGGATTGAGCCGCGTTCTGGCCGAGGCGGAGGATCTTCATCGCGGCGGAAAGAATCGAAGCATTGGTCGCGTAATAGACACCGGCAAGCACGGCCGGCAGCGGCGCCCCGAGCACGCGGCCTTCGAGTGCGGCGGATACCGCGGCGGAGCACGGCCAGCCTTCGGCGGCGGCGCGGCGAAGAAATTCCTGCGCCAAAGAATGCTGATGAAGTCGCGCGGCGAGGTCGGCGCGTTGCCGGCCGATGTTGGCGGAGGCGTCGCGGAGTTCACGCGGGGCCTTGAGCGCCGAGGCCAGCCGGCTCAGTTCGGCCACCTGCGTCCAATCGGGCCTGCCCAGGGCGTGCCAGGCGTGCGCGGCCACGGGCAGTTCGGCCTGGCGCAGGGCGGGCAGGACCGTGCGGAAGATGAATTCGCGCAGCGTGTCACGGTCGCGCACCACTCCTTCCTGCAGCAGCCCCTCGAGGCCGAAGGAATGCGCGTAGCTGCCGGTCGGGTAGAACGAGTCGCCGGCTTGGAGCAGGCCGACGAGCCAGGCAGGAAAAGGCTGAAGAACTGAAGGACTGAAAGGCTGATGCGCTCCAACGTCAGTTTCAAATGCTTCGCCACCGGGCGATGGAGTTTGTTCAGCCATTCAGTCTTTCGGCTTTGCAGCCCTTCAATGTTTGTGGCTCGGTCCGAGCTCCTGGGTGGGCAGGTTGCCGCGAGCGAAACGGCCAGGGCGGAAGATGGTGGTGGTTGGCTGGTATGGCACCTTGAGCCGCTCGAGCAGCTGGCGCACGGCGGGTTCGTCCGGGGCGAGCAGGCGCGCGGGTTCGGCGGCGAGTTCGAGATGCAGGTTGCCGATGGCCCAGCCGATGCCCGCCGCGGCCGAGGGCGCAATGTCGAGCGATATCTCCACGAGCGACTCGGGCTGCTGCTGAATCACGTAACGCGCCATCGGCGTCTGCCAAACGGTTTCGCCGTGTTTCACCGGCGCCGCCAGCTCGAAGCCGAATTCCGTACCATCGGCCGCCGTGCCGCGCCAGAGGCGTTTCGCCAAAGTGAGCCGGTCCACGAGCAGGGCGATCTCGGACAGAGCAAGATTCGGCTCGGGAATGGCGGCTCCGATGAGATGCATGAAAGCAGGATTAACCACGGAGGCACGGAGAGCACAGAGAATTTTTCAGCTTTGTATTCCCTATGGCGCCGTGGCTCGAAATCAAAAGAGAAAGTATCGTTGTGCCACCGGGAGAACCTTGGCCGGTTCGCCCGCCTTCGCCCGGTGGGCTCCGGCGCGGCAAGCAGTTGGGATCGGCCGCTTTCACTTAAAATAAGAAATACCGTTGGGCGAGCGGAAGCACTTTCGCGGGCTCGCAGGTCAGATGTTCGCCGTCGGCTTTCACGGTGTAGGTCTCGGGGTCGACCTCGATTTTCGGCAGCGCGTCGTTGAAAACCATGTCCTTCTTGCCGATCTTGCGGCAGCGCTTGACGGGGACGAGCTGGCGGTTGAGGCCGAGCTGCTTCGGGCCGGTCTTGCTGCGAAGCGAGGCCTCGCTGACGAAGGTCAGGCAGGTGCGGCCGGCAGCCTTGCCGGCGGCGCCCCACTGCGGGCGGTAGAACGTCGGTTGCGGCGTGGGGATCGAGGCGTTCGGGTCGCCCATGTTGGCCCACGCGATGAAGCCGCCTTTGAGGACGAGTTCGGGTTTCACGCCGAAGAGCGCGGGCTTGAAGACGACGAGGTCGGCGAGTTTGCCGACTTCGAGCGAGCCGACAATGTGCGAGATGCCGTGGGCGATCGCGGGATTGATGGTGTATTTCGCGAGGTAGCGGAGCGCGCGGAAATTGTCGGCGGCGGCGTGCGAGTTGCCGGTGAGCGCGCCGAACTGCGTCTTCATTTTGTGCGCGGTCTGCCACGTGCGGATGATGACCTCGCCGATGCGGCCCATCGCCTGCGAGTCGGACGACATCATCGAGATCGCGCCGAGGTCATGCAGGCAGTCCTCGGCGGCGATGGTCTCGGGGCGGATGCGCGACTCGGCGAAGGCGACGTCCTCCGGGATCTTCGAGTCGAGGTGGTGGCAGACCATGAGCATGTCGAGGTGCTCGTCGATGGTGTTCACGGTGAAGGGACGCGTCGGGTTGGTGGAGGACGGCAGGACGTTCGGCTCGCCGCAGACCCGGATGATGTCGGGCGCGTGGCCGCCGCCGGCGCCCTCGGAGTGGAAGGTGTGGA
>CAYZGG010000025.1:0-46405 GCA_964477955.1 uncultured Opitutaceae bacterium | reverse complement strand
TCCAGGCCGACCTCAAGGCCAAGGGCGTCAAATACTGCGTCGGCGCCTATGTCGACATCCACGGCGTGCCGAAGGGAAAATTCGTGCCCGTCGACCACTTCCTCCATTTTGCCCACGGCTCCGAGCTCTACACGGGCTACGCGCTGGATGGCCTGGGCCAGAGTCCCAACGACGACGAAATCAGCTCTGTGCCCGACCTCTCCGCGGTCACGATCCTGCCGTGGCGGCCCGAGGTGGCCTGGATGCCGGCCGACAACGCCTTTCACGGCCAGCCCTACGAGATCAACACCCGGGTGGCCCTGAAAAAGGTGCTCGCCGAGGCTGCAGGGATGGGCTTCGGCTTTAACCTCGGCATCGAGTGCGAGGTCTTCGTCGTGAAGCTCGACGAGCACGGCCGGTTGCGCATTCCCAATCCCGACGACAACCTCGTCAAGAGTTGCTACGACGTGAAGCGCTTCCTCGACCGCTACACCTGGGTCGACAAGATGGCGTCGACGATCAACGACCTCGGCTGGGACCTTTACAGCCTCGACCACGAGGACGCGAATTCGCAATTCGAGTTCGATTTCAAATACGCGGACGCGCTGACGATGTGCGACCGCTACGTTTTTTTCCGGATGATGGCGAAACATTACGCTGCGGAGGAGGGCCTGCTGGCCACCTTCATGCCCAAGCCATTCCCCGACAAGACCGGCAACGGCGCGCATTTCAACATGTCGCTCAGCGACCTGCAGACGGGGCGGAACATTTTTGCATGCGACCCGAAGGACGATCCGCGCGGCCTCGGCCTTACGCCCACCGCCTATTCGTTCATCGCCGGCATTCTCCGCCATGGCCCCGCTCTCTGCGCGGCCTTCGCGCCGACGGTCAACAGCTACAAGCGCCTCGTGCGCCGCGGACTCATGTCGTATTATTCCTGGGCGCCGGTGTTCAATTCCTTCGGCACGAACAACCGCACCAACTCCGTCCGCGTGCCTATGGGCGGCGGCCGCTGCGAGAGCCGCAACGCCGATTCCGCCTGCAATCCCTACCTGGCCGCCACCCTCGCGCTCGCCGCGGGGCTCGAAGGCGTCCGCGAAAAACTCGATCCGGGCGCCCCACAGGAGGACAACCTTTACGAGTTGTCCGATGCCGGCCTGGCGGCGCGCGGGATCAGCTACCTGCCCCGCAACCTCGAGGAGGCCGTCGAGGCTTTCGCGGCCGATCCCTTCGTCGAGCGGGTGCTGGGCTCCGGCCTGCGGCAGGAGTTCATCACCTGCAAGACCGAGGAATGGCGCGCCTACCACCAGCACGTCAGCCAGTGGGAGATCGACCAGTATGCGCGGCTGTTCTGAACCCCACGGCCGAGGCAATGCATGCTTGGCTCCGGGCCCGGCGCCCGGCTAGCCTCGCCCTGAAAAATTTCGCGCTTACTGGTCCCCATGCCCGCCGCCCGCCCCCGTCTTGCCCGTTTCAGCGTTTCCCTGCCCGCCGCCCTGCTCGACGAGCTCGACGACATGGTCACGCGCCGCAAGCTCCCCAACCGCTCCCATGCCATCGCGGAGATGGCGCGCGAGCAGCTGCTGGAGCACGCCCAGGAGCTCGGCACCCAGAGCATGGCCGGCACGATCAGCCTGGTCTACGACTATAGGAAGGGCAACCTCCAGCGCCGGCTCGCGGACATCCAGCACCAGCATTACCTGCTCGTGGTCGCCTCGATGAACGTTCACCTTGAACATCATCATTATCTCGAGGTCTTGCTGGTCCAGGGCCCGGCCCGCGCCCTGCGCGATCTGGCCGACACACTCGGCGCCTGCAAGGGAGTGAAGCACGCCCGGCTCCACCTGACGGCCACGGCGATGCCGCCCCTCCTGTAAACCGGCCGGTTCGGGCGGACTTGGCGCGGACTCTGCTCTAGCTTGACGTCACACGAAAACTGCAAAACGTAACACGCCCTGCCATGGACCCCGTCATCACCCTTGCCCCTGCGGCCCTCGTTTTCAGCAAGACGCTGACCCATGCCGGGATGTGGTCGGGCGTGGTTTCCCGCGGCAAGACCCTCCGTCTCACCGACCTTGAAGGCGGGGCGAACGTCGGGTTGCTGCTCTACAACGCCGACCAGACCGCCGAGCGCTACAACATGCCCGACACGCTCAAGGGCCAGCACATCTTCCACCTCCGCCACCCGTACTGCCTGCATTCCGACATGGGCCGCGTGCTCGCGTCGATCACGGCCGACACGGTCGGCTGGCACGACGCGGTCTGCGGCTGCTCCGATGCGGCGCTCGTGACGGCAAAATACGGGGCGCTCAACTACCAGCAGGCGCGGAATGACTTTCACCGCAACGGCCGCGACTGCTTCCTCATCGAGCTCGCGAAATGGAACCTGGGCGGCCGCGATCTGGTGCCGAACGTGAACCTGTTTTCCAAGGTCGTGGCCGACGACGCCGGCCGGCTCACTTTTGTTTCGGGGAATTCCAAGGCGGGCGACCACGTCGACCTGCGTTTGGAAATGAACACGTTGATCGTGCTCAACACCTGCCCTCACCCGCTCGATCCCGATCCGAAGTACCACCCGCGTTCCGTGCGGCTCGAGGTCTTCCGCACCGCACCGCCAGACGCGGCCGATCCCTGCCGCCTGTCCCGGCCGGAAAACGAACGGGCGTTCCTGAACACCGAAAATTACGCCGCTCTGCGCGACTAACCGCCATGACCACCAGCTCTTTCGACCCCGGTGCGGCCGTCTATCGCCACGTCATTCCCGCCGGCGACCCCTGGACGCATGAAATCAAGCGCGGCCAGGTGCTCCGCATCGTCGACGTCGAGGGCAACCAGGCCGCCGACACGCTGTTCTACGATGCCCGCGACCCGGCCAACCGCTACAGCGCGAGCGACACCATCCGGCACCAGGCCGCACTGTACCTCTCGACCGGCACCCGCCTGATGTCCTCTCAGGGCGACGAGTTGCTCACGATCGTCGCCGACACCTGCGGGCGTCACGACACGCTCGGCGGCGCCTGCTCGCGGGAGAGCAACACGATGCGGTACGCGCTGGAAAAGGAATATATGCACGCTTGCCGCGACAGTTTCGTTTGCGGGGTGCAGCATTGGCGGGCGGAACTCACGAAGCGTGATGTCACCTGCAACATCAACTTCTTCATGAACGTGCCCGTGACGCCCGACGGCCGGCTGACTTTTGCCGACGGCGTGTCCGCCCCGGGCTACTATGTCGAGCTGCGCGCCGCGCGCGACGTCGTCTGCGTGATCTCAAACTGCCCGCAGCTCAACAATCCCTGCAACGCCTACAACCCGACGCCGATCGAGGTGCTGATCTGGGACGAAGCCGCTGGTAGCGACTCCGGAGTAGTTGGCAGTTAGCGATTGGAAATTTGTCCAAGCCTCACGAAGTATGCGTACCCAACGAACGAAGATAGGCATTCAACGCCGGCAAGAGCTCCTTGAGCACCTGCTGCAACGGCAACTTTTGTTCTTTCGTGAGCAGCAATCGTTTGTCGGCGCGACGCAGGAAATGGCGCACCTCATAAAGCGAACCGCGGGCAGTGCGAATGAACCGTTGATGATCCGCGGGCGAGGCCCGGCCGTATCCTTCCGCGATGTTCGCACCTACGCTGTCCGCCGCCCGCACGAGCTGATGGCCAACCGTACTTTTGGCGAATGGTTCCCACAAAGCCACGGCATCCCAGATCAGATCGGCCAATTCCTCGGCCATCGCATAGACCCTCAGGCTATCCAGCGCGAACTTTGCCATGAGCGTGATAGTACAATTTCATACCGCCTTTGGCGACCAATTACAAACGACTAACTCCTAACTACGGGCTCTTTTGTTTTCCAAAGTACTCATCGCCAATCGCGGGGCCATCGCGTGCCGGGTCATCCGCACGCTGCGCAAGCTGGGCATCAAATCCGTCGCGGTTTATTCCGACGCGGACCGCCACTCGCTGCACGTCCAGCAGGCGGACGAGGCGGTGCACATCGGCGCGGCCCCCGCGGCGCAAAGCTATCTCGACGGCGACCGGATCATCGGCGTCGCGAAGGCGGTGGGCGCGCAGGCGATTCATCCGGGCTACGGGTTTCTCAGCGAAAACCCGGCTTTTGCCGACGCCTGCGCGACGGCCGGAGTCGTTTTCATCGGGCCCACCGGCGAACAAATGCGCATGTTCGGACTCAAACACGCGGCCCGCGCCATCGCGCAGAAGCAGAAGGTCCCGCTGCTGCCCGGTTCCGAACTGCTGCGCGACGAGGAACACGCGCGCACGGAGGCCGCGCGCATCGGCTACCCCGTCATGCTCAAAAGCACCGCGGGGGGCGGCGGCATCGGCATGTCGCTGGTCCGCCGGCCGGCGGAACTCGCCTCGGCGTTTGTCGCCGTGGGCCGGCTCGCGAAAAACAATTTCAAGGAAGGCGGCCTCTTTCTGGAAAAATTCGTCGAGCACGCCCGCCACATCGAGGTGCAGATCTTCGGCGACAGCCACGGTCGCGTCGTTGCGGTCGGCGAACGCGACTGTTCCGTCCAGCGCCGCAACCAGAAGGTCATCGAGGAGACCCCGGCGCCCGGACTGACCGACGCGCAGCGGGCGGACCTGCTTGAGAGCGCCGCGCGCCTGGGCGCGGCCGCCGGTTACCAGAACGCCGGTACGGTGGAATATGTGTACGACAACGCCACCGGGGCGTTCTATTTTCTCGAGGTCAACACCCGGCTGCAGGTCGAGCACGGCGTCACCGAGGAGGTCACGGGCGTCGATCTCGTCGAGTGGATGTTGCGCGCCGCCGCCGGCGAGCTCGATCTCTCCGCCTGGCGGCCGGCCGCTGGGGGCGCGTCGATCCAGGTGCGGGTCTACGCTGAGGATCCCGGTCGCAATTTCCAACCCGCCGCCGGTACGCTGACCGATGTGCATTTCGCCACCTCGGCCCGCATCGAGACGGGGGTCGAGCGCGGCACCGAGGTGTCTGCCTTCTACGATCCGCTGCTCGCCAAGATCATCGTGAAGGGCCGCGATCGCGCCGAGGCGCTGCACCGGCTCGATGTCGCGCTGGCCGACACGCGGCTGCACGGGTTGGAAACCAACCTCGATTATCTCCGCCAGATCGCCGCCTCGGCGGGCTTCCGTGCGGGCGGGGTCACCACCAAATATCTCAGCACCCTGCCGTACGCCGCCAGCACCATCGACGTCCTCGAAGGCGGCACCCAGACGACGGTGCAGGATTATCCCGGCCGGCTGGGCCACTGGGACGTCGGCGTGCCACCGTCCGGCCCGATGGATGGGCGGTCGTTCCGGCTCGCCAACCGGCTTGTCGGCAATCCCGACACGGCCGCTGGGCTGGAGTTGACCGTCCAGGGGCCGTCGCTCCGCTTCAACACAGCGGCGGTCATCGCGCTCACCGGGGCGCACATGCCGGCCACACTCGACGGCAAGCCGGTGGCTTATCACCGTGCGTTCCGCGTCAAGGCCGGGCAGACGCTCCGCCTCGGCGCCGTGGACGGCCCCGGTCTGCGCGCGTACCTGGCGATCCGCCACGGCCTCGACGTCCCCGACTACCTCGGCAGCAAGGCTACGTTCACGCTCGGACTTTTCGGCGGCCATGCCGGCCGCGCGCTGCGCACCGGCGACGTGCTCCGGTTGAAACGGTCCACCGCCGCCGGCGTCCTGGATGCGGCCCCGCTGCTGCGTGCGCCCGTCGGGCTCCAGCCGGCGCTCGTCCGCGAATGGGACATCGGCGTTTTGTACGGTCCGCACGGCGCCCCGGATTTTTTCACGGACGACGACATTGCGGTCCTCTTCAACACCGCCTACGAGGTGCATTACAATTCCGCGCGCACCGGGGTGCGGCTCATCGGACCCAAGCCGCAATGGGCCCGGCGCGACGGGGGCGAAGCCGGCCTGCACCCGTCGAACATCCACGACAACGCGTATGCGATTGGAGCGATCGATTTCACGGGCGACATGCCCATCATCCTGGGTCCGGACGGCCCGAGCTGCGGCGGCTTTGTTTGTCCTGCGACCATCGCGCAGAGCGAACTCTGGAAAATGGGTCAGCTCAAGCCGGGCGACAAAGTGCGGTTTCGAGCGCTCACCGCCGAGGCGGCGCGCATTGCGGCGACGGCGCAAGATGCGGAGATCGAGTCACTCATCCCGGCCCGACAAGCCAAGGTGGGGCGAACCGTCCCGGTGAGCCGCGCTCCGACGCAGGCGCAGCCCCCGACCTACAATCCACCCGAACCGGCGATCCTCCACCAAATCGCCATGCGCCCCGATGCCCCGGCGGTCTGTTACCGGCGGGCGGGCGATTCTTACCTGCTGGTGGAATACGGGCCGCTGGTGCTCGACATCGCGCTGCGCATGCGCGTCCATGCGTTGCAAACCTGGCTGGAGCGCCAGCATATCCCCGGGCTCGTCGATCTCACGCCCGGCATCCGTTCGCTGCAGGTGCATTTCGATTACCGCGCCCTGCCGCTGGAAAGGCTGATGGAGATCCTGCTGCGCGCGGAGAGCGAACTGCCCGCGGTCGACGACATCGAGGTGCCCTCGCGCATCGTGCACCTGCCGCTGTCGTGGGAGGATGAATCCACCTTGCTCGCGATCCGCAAATACATGCAGATCGTCCGCAAGGATGCCCCGTGGTGTCCGAGCAACATCGAGTTCATCCGCCGCATCAACGGCCTCGACTCGGTGGCCGAGGTCCACCGCATCGCCTTCGAGGCCAGTTACCTCGTCCTGGCGCTCGGCGATGTCTATCTCGGCGCGCCGGTCGCCACACCGGTCGATCCGCGCCACCGGCTGGTCACCACGAAATACAACCCCGCCCGCACTTGGACACCGGAGAACGCCGTCGGCATCGGCGGCGCCTATCTTTGTGTCTACGGCATGGAGGGTCCGGGCGGCTACCAGTTCATCGGGCGCACCTGCCAGATGTGGAACCGGTACAAGCAGACCGCGGAATTCACCGACGGCCACCCGTGGCTGCTGCGGTTCTTCGATCAGATCCGTTTCTACCCGGTGACGAACGCCGAGCTCACGCAGTTCCGCGAGGATTTTCCCCAGGGCAAGGTGCGGTTGAAGATCGAAGAAACCACCTTTCGCCTGCGCGACTACCAGCAATTCCTCGCGCAAAATGCCGGGACGGTCGGCGCGTTCAAAACCCACCAGCAGGCTTCGTTCGAGGCCGAGCGCAAACGCTGGGAGGAAAGCGGCCAGCTCAATTTCTCCGCGGAATCGGAGTCGGCCGGGGCCGTCGACGAGCAGGCGATTCCGGCCGGATGCACCGCCGTGCCGGCGCACATCCCCGGCAACATCTGGAAGGTGCTCGTCGCCCCCGGCGACGAACTGCGGGAGGGCGATCCGCTCGTCATCCTCGAATCGATGAAAATGGAGGTGACCGTGGTCGCCAGCCGGGCCGGCAAGGTGCGCGAGGTGCGCTGCGCCGAGGGCCGGCCCGTCAACGCCGGCGAAACCCTCGTGGTCGTCGAGGGCTGACCCGGCGGAAATTTGCGCATACGATTAGAGCAAGACGAAGTCGCCGCCAAGTTGGCCAAGAAATAGCTTCCCCCGCCGTTCTGTTGCCATCCATCCGCCGGTCTTCCTTCAGTTCTCTGCGCGCTCCTGCTTCCCATGCCTTTCTCCCTTTCCCTCGACCTCGTCACCCTGCACGAAGCCTACGCGGCCGGCGCGCTCACGCCGACAGCCCTGGTTGAACGGATCGCCCGCGGGATCGAGGCGCACGGCGACCCGGCGGTGTGGATCCACCGGCTGTCGCGTGACGAACTCCTCGCCCACGCGCTGCGGGTCGAGGCGCGCGGCCGGGCCAGCCAACCGCTGTACGGCGTGCCTTTCGCCATCAAGGACAACATCGACCTGGCCGGCGTGCCGACGACCGCCGGCTGCCCTGAGTTCGCCTACACACCGCCGGAGTCCGCCTTCGTGGTGCAGCGGTTGCTCGACGCCGGGGCGATTCCCATCGGCAAGGTCAACCTCGACCAGTTTGCGACCGGGCTCGTGGGCGTGCGTTCGCCCTATGGCGTGCCGCGCAATCCGTTTCACCCGGACATGATTCCGGGCGGCTCGAGCAGCGGCTCGGCCGTGGCGGTCGCCACCGGGCTGGTCTGTTTCGCCCTCGGCACCGACACCGCCGGCTCGGGCCGGGTGCCGGCGATGTTCAACAACCTCGTCGGGCTCAAACCCACCCGCGGCTGGCTCAGCACGCGCGGCGTGGTGCCGGCCTGCCGATCGCTCGACTGCGTTTCGATCTTTGCGCGCACGGTCGAGGAGGCCGCGGCGATCGCCCGCCTGGCCGGCGTTCACGATACAGCCGACCCGTTTGGCCGCGGAGTTCCGGCGGGAAGCCTTGCGTGGAACGCGCCGCGGCCGGACGCGTTCCGTTTCGGCGTCCCCGCTCCCGGCCAGCTCGAGTGGTTCGGCGACACGCTTTCGGCGCCGGTCTTCGCCGAGGCCGTACAGTCCCTCGAATTGCTGGGGGGAGTGCGCGTGGAAATTGATTTTGCGCCGTTCGCCGCCGCCGCGCGTTTGCTCTACGAAGGTCCCTGGGTGGCGGAACGCTGGTCGGCCATCCGCGCCTTTCATGCCCGCCACGCCCAGGCGATCTGGCCGGCGACCCGCCAGATCATCGAGAGCGGCGCCAGGCCGCTCGCGGTGGACGCCTTCGAGGCTTCCTACCAGCTGGCCGAACTGCGCCGCCAGGCCGAGATGACGTGGACGACGGTCGACACCTTGGTGCTGCCCACGGCGGCAACGATCTACACCCGGGCCCAGGTCGAGGCCGAGCCGCTCACGCTGAATTCCCGGCTCGGACATTACACGAATTTCGCGAACCTTCTCGACACGGCGGCGCTGGCGGTGCCGGCGGGGTTCCGCGCCGACGGACTGCCGTTTGGCATCTCCCTGTTCGGACCGGCCTGGAGCGACGCCCGGCTGGCGGCATTTGGTTCGGCATTTCAGCGCGCGCTCGGCCTGAAACCGGGGGCCACCGGGCAAACCCTCCCCCGGCCGTGGCCGGTCGAGGCGGCGGCGGACAAAGGCCCGGCAGCGAGGCTGGAGCTGGCGGTCGTCGGCGCGCACCTCACCGGTCAACCATTGAACCGCGAACTCACCTCGCGGGGCGGGACCCTGGTCGGGCCGGCGCACACGGCCGATTGCTACCGGTTCTATGCCCTGGCCGGGACGACCCCGCCCAAACCGGGACTCGTTCGCGTGGCGCCGGGAGCAGGGGCGGCGATCGAACTGGAAGTGTGGTCGCTGCCGGGCGCCGCGTGGGCGGATTTTGTCGCCGCCATCCCCCCGCCGCTGGGCATCGGCAACATCGTCCTGGCCGACGGCCGCACCGTGAAGGGTTTTCTCTGCGAATCGGTGGCGTTGGAAGGCGCCCGCGACATCACGGCCTTCGGCGGCTGGCGCGCCTACCGGCGGAGTTTGGAAAAGTGAGCCGGAAAACGTCCGCGACAGATTCCGGCGGCCATGCGGTCGAACAACTTTGCAATTGTGCGACCGAGGGCCGGCGATAAAGACCATTGGATGATTTTGTTGAACGACGGGGCGCGTCCGGGTCCGACAACCGTTTTTGTTGCTGGGCAACCGGGAGGCGTGCCGCCGGAATTTGCAGGAAATGGCCGGGCGGCCCTCCGGTTGGGCTCGCTGACAAGGGCCGCGACCTGGAAGAAAAGCCGGGTGTTTTTTTTTGGATTGGGCGCATTGTTGAGCTTGGCCGGGAATGGATTTTCGGCGGAAAAAATGAAGGAAGACAATGAAAGCGTTGAATTCGTCGATCCGGCGGAAGTCCGCTATTCGCGTCTGGCCGAGTGGTGCCATCCGGTCTACCCACCGGATTTGAAGGCGGCTGGCGTCGACGGAGAATATCGGGTGCGCTTTGTGGTTGATGCGACGGGTGCGGTGACCGAGCTGGAGGCCGTGGCGGGAGACGAGCGCTTCAAGGACGTGGCGTTCACCGCCCTCGCGGGGTGGAAATACAAACCTCTGGTCATCCGGGGGCACGGCGCGCCTTTCGCTTCGGAGATTCTTTTCACCTTTGACCATCTGGCCACCTTGCGGGACCCGAAACAGTCGGACCCTCCATATCAATTTCAGGAAGTTCCAACCATGCCGCCCGAGGGAGAGTCGGTTCCCGATCCAGTTTATCCGAAATATCTGGGCGGACGACATTTGTTTGGGGAGGTGGAGCTTAACATGAGCATTGAGAAAAATGGACGAGTTTCGGGAGTGGAAATCCTCCGCGCGACCCATCCCGATTTTGTCACCGCGGCGTTGACCACGATCGAGCAGTGGAAATTCCGGCCGGCCATGACCGGCCGGGTGCCACGCTTCGGAAAAAAGGGGGCCGTGTTGAGCTTTGTCGTGCTCGACCATGAAAACGGGCTTCCGTTGCGCGACGACTGGCTGGGGTTGAATGGCATCAAATTGAGGGCCTCGGGGAATCCGGATCCGGCGCTTTACTTTGTCGAGGTGCCGACGCCAACCGTTTTGGTCGACCCGGTCTATCCCGCGGATTTGCGCGAGCGCGGCATCACGGGAACGACGCGGGCCCAGTTTACGGTGGGAAAGGACGGCGGGGTCACTGAGATCAAGGTCACCGAAGCCAGCGACCCGGCTTTTGGCGATTCACTTGGGGCGGCGCTCGCGACCTGGGAATTCAAGCCGCTCTATCACGACGGCGAGAATGTGTCGGCAGAGTTTGAAATCCGGTGGGATTTTCGCGCGCCGGTCGAGGGCAGCCCGGAGGCGCGTTTGCTGGCGACGACCGAAAAACCGGTGGGGGCCGGCCACCTGGACAAAGTGCCCGGCCTGCTTTACGCCTGCCGCCCGGTCTATCCTGCCGAGGCCAAGGCCAAAGGGGAGTCTGGCCAGGCATCGATCGAAGTGGTGATCGACCGGGACGGGCGGGTTTGTTTCCCGCGAGTCGTCAGTGCCACGGATCCGGCTTTCGGCTGGGCCGCCGTCACGGCGGCCAGTCGGTGGTATTTTGAAACGCCTCGCCTGCACGGAGCGCCGTCCGATACCAAGGTGGTGATTCCCATGGTGTTCAAACCCCAGTGAGTGGTCGGCGCGGTCCGGACCGGCCGGCGGCGACCACGCGCTGGCGAAGCCGAGCGGTCGGGCTTCCCGCCGTCCGCTCATTCGGAGGAACTGGAAAACCCGGGCCGGCGGGGGCGTTGAATTGAAGATTTGCGATCAGTCGATCGGGCTCATAACCTGAACCCATGAAATTATCCCGCCTTGTTGCCGCTGTTATCCTTCTCCCTCTTGCGATGCTGGCTGCCGAACGACCGCTCACGATCGATCCGGCGCGCTCCTACGTGGACGTGGATGTGAAGATGACCGTGGGTTCCTTCACGGCGCACCTTGATGCCTTCGACACGAATTTCACGGTGGATGATTCCGGCAAGATCAAGACGGCGGTGTTCACCTTCAAGTTTGCCGACCTCAAAACCGGCAATGCCGAGCGCGATGGCAAGATGATCGAGTGGCTCGGGGGCGGATCGCCGGCCGGCAAGTTCGAATTGGGCCTCCTCGCCCTTGCGCCAGACGGTCAGGGCCAGATCACGGGCAAACTTTCGTTTCACGACGCGACGCAGCGCCTTGAATTTCCCGTCGAGGTCACCCACGCGGACGGCACTTATGTCATGACCGCCACGACCACGATCGACTATCGCGACTGGAATCTGAAGGTCATCAAAAAGGCACTCGTCTACAAGGTTTCCCCCGAGGTCCGCGTGCGCTTCAAGCTCACCGGCACCCTTCCGGCGCCCCCGGCCGCCAAGGAATGAGGCCGGCGCCGGCCGGCGCCGGCCGGGTCGCGCCGGGCGCTGGAGGGCAAGCGCCCCTACCGTTTCGGCGCGTGGCGTTTTTCGAGCACGGCGATCGCGTCACCGAGCGAGAGTTTCTTGGCCCGGAGCAGGACGATGAGATGGTAAAGCAGATCCGCGGCCTCGCCGGCGAATTCCTTGGAGTTCTTTTGCATGGCGGCCAGCGCCGTTTCCACGCCCTCTTCGCCGACCTTCTGCGCTACGCGGGCGATGCCCTCCTTGACGAGGCGGACGGTGTAGCTCGACTTGTCGCCGCTCTTGAGGCGCTCCGCCACCACCTGGTCGAGGTGCGCGAGAAACCCCGCCCCGCTCGCGCCATGGTCGCCGAAACAGCTTGGCGTGCCGCGATGGCAGGTCGGACCGTCCGGCGCGGCCTGGATGAGCAGCGTGTCGTTGTCGCAGTCGACCGTGACGTCCACGACGTGCAGGAAGTTCTTCGAAGTCTCGCCCTTCGTCCAGAGGCGGTTCTTCGTCCGGCTGAAAAAAGTCACCCGCTTCGTGCGCAGCGTTTTTTTCAGCGCCTCGGCGTTCATGTAGCCGAGCATCAGCACCTGCAGCGTGGCGGCATCCTGCACGATGGCGGGCACGAGGCCGGCGGTCTTTTTCCAGTCGATTTTCGGAAGCTTCATAGATTGAGGTGGAGGGCCGGTCTCCCGACCGGCCGCGGTCCGTCGGGAGACGGACCCTCCAAGTAGGGGCGCAGTCTTGCTGCGCCCAGGGACCGCGGGACAGCCAGGGCGCAGCAAGCCTGCGCCCCTACGAACCCGGTGTTAAATGGCGTGGTGGCCGGTTTCATGCGCGGATGCTGATTCCCTCCGCGAGCAGGAATTTTTTCAAGGCGGGGATCGGGATGGCGCCGCTGTGGAAAACCGAGGCGGCCAGCGCGGCATCGACGCCGGCGTCGCGAAAGACGTCCCGGAAATGCTCCGGCGCGCCCGCGCCGCCCGAGGCCACAAGCGGGATGGTGAGCACGGCGCGGACCAGCTTGAGCTGGGCGAGGTCGTAGCCTTGGCGGACGCCATCCTGGTTCATGCAGTTCAACACGATCTCGCCCGCGCCGAGCTTTTGGGCCTCGCGGGCCCAGTCGATGGTCCGCCAGCGGGTGGCGCGGGTCTTGTCGGGATCGCCGGTGAATTGCTTGACGAAATAGTCGCCGTTTTCCGCCCGGCTGTCGATGCCGACCACCACGCACTGCGAGCCGAACTCCGCGGCGAGCTGGCCGAGGAGCCCGGGGTTTTCGATGGCCGGCGAGTTGAGGGAAACCTTGTCGGCACCGCTGTGGAGCAGGCGCCGGGCATCGTCGAGCGTGCGGATGCCGCCTGCCACGCAAAACGGGATGTCGAGCACGCGGGCCACACGCGTCACCCAGTCGGCGGAGACCGTCCGTCCGTCGCTGCTGGCCGTGATGTCGTAAAACACCAGCTCATCGGCGCCTTCGTCGCGGTAGCGCCGGGCGAGATCGATGATGTCACCCATGTCCACATGGTCGCGGAACTGCACGCCCTTGACGACACGACCGTCGCGGACATCGAGGCAGGGAATGAGACGGCGGGCTAGCATGGCAGGAAAGAAGGTAGGGCGCGACCGCTGGGCGCGCCGCAAGGACGTTCGCGGCGGGCCCAGCGGTCCCGCCCTACCCAAGAAACACGGAGGGATTTGCTCAGCATGCCAGTGCCTCCTGCACGGTGAACTTGTTTTCGTACAGCGCGCGTCCGACGATCGCGCCCGCGGCGCCGGTGCCACGGAGGGCGCGCAGGTCATCGAGCGACGAAACGCCGCCCGAGGCTTGGATCCGCAGCGAGGGAAAAGCCCGCACCAGCCGGGCGTAAAGCGCGGTGTTGGGCCCGGTGAGCTTGCCGTCGCGGCTGATATCGGTGCACAAGATATGGGTCAGTCCGGCCGGCAGGTAGCCGGTCAGAAATTCGTCGAGCGCTGCGTGGGTGGTCTCCTGCCAGCCGGCGGCGGCGATGCGCGGTGTGCCGTCGGCGCCCAGGCGTACGTCGGGGGAGAGAATGATTTTCTCCGGGCCGAAATTCCGCAACCAGCCGCGGACCAGCGCCGGTTGTTTCACGGCCAGACTGCCGACGATCACCCGCTGCACTCCAGCCGCGAGCAGCGCGGTGACCTGGGCTTCGTCGCGAATACCGCCGCCCGTCTGCACACGCAGGCCGCTTTCGCGCACCAGCTTTTCCACGAGCGCGGTCTGGCGCTGCGCAGGATTCTTGGTGCCGTCGAGGTCGACCACATGCAGCCAGGTCGCGCCGGCGGCCGCGAAGCCGCGGGCCACGGCCAGCGGGTCGTCGCCGTAGCTCTTCTCCTGGTCGAAGCGGCCTTCGGTCAGACGCACCACGCGGCCGCCGCGCAGGTCGATGGCGGGATAAATGATCATGACGACGGGGCGACAATGTTCTTATTAGGAACATCGTCGGGGGCGGGCGCAGACATCGCCAGGAAGTTTCGGAGCAACTGGGCGCCGGCGGCGCCGGAGCGTTCCGGGTGAAACTGGACGCCGGAAAAATTTCCGCGCTGGACGACCGCGGCGAAGGCGGTGCCGTGATCCGCGCTGGCGAGGGTGAATTCGTTCACCGGGCCGGCATAGCTGTGCACGAAATAGAAGCGGCTGGTCGCATCGAATCCGCGCAGAAGCGGGGAGTCGCGGCGGATCTGCAGGGTGTTCCAGCCCATGTGCGGCACGGTGATGCCCGGCGACTCCGGCAACAGGGCCACCCGGCCCGGGACCAGCCCGAGCGAAGGCGTGTCGCCCTCTTCGGACGAGTCGAACAGCAGCTGCATGCCGAGACAGATGCCGAGCACCGGCTGCTTCAAGCCGCGCACCAGGTCGACCAGTCCCCTGGCGTGCAGGCGCTTCATGCCTTCGGGCGCGGCGCCGACGCCGGGTAGAATGACGCGCTCCGCCCGGCGGATGACCGCAGGATCGGCCGTGAGTTCGCTCTGCACCCCGAGGCGCTCGAGGGCGAAGCGCACCGAGGAAATGTTGGCTCCTCCGCTGTCGACAATGGCGAGCATCAGAGGACACCTTTCGTGCTGGGAATTTCGCTGCCTTCGCCGCGCGCGACCGCGGGCCGCAGGGCGCGGCCGAAGCCCTTGAACAGCGCCTCGATCATGTGATGGGTGTTTTCGCCCTTCACGGACATGTGGAGCGTGGCGCCCAGGCTGGTGGCGAGCGACTGGAAGAAGTGCGGCACAAGTTCGGTGGGCAGCGTGCCGACATTTTCGCGCGGGAACTTTCCGTCAAAAACGAAGAACGGCCGGCCGCTGAGATCGAGCGCCACCTGGGCGATGGATTCGTCCATTGGCATGGTGAAGCCATAGCGCCCCACGCCGCGCTTGTCGCCGAGCGCCTGCCGGATCGCCTGGCCGAGGGCGAGCCCGACGTCCTCGACCGTGTGATGTTCGTCGATCTGGAGGTCGCCGGTGCAGTCCACGACGAGACTGATGCCGGCGTTGCGGGCGATCTGGTCGAGCATGTGGTCGAAAAAGCCGAGGCCGGTGGCGAACCGGGCCGGGGCCGGTGCGTCGAGGTCGACGGTGATCGAGATCTTGGTCTCCTTGGTCTGCCGCGCGACGGTGGCGCGGCGCGGTGCCTCCGCGATCTGGCGCGCGATTTCCGTCCAACCGAGGGTCTTGGGATTGTAGCGCAAGCCCTGCACTCCGAGGCCGGCGGCCAGCTGCAGATCGGTCTCGCGGTCCCCGATGACATAGGATTTTTCGCGAGACCACGAGGTGTCGCGCAGGTAGTCCAGCAGCAGGCCGAGCTTGGGTTTACGGCAGTCACAGCGGTCGGCCGAGGTATGCGGACAAATGCGCACGGCCTCGAACACCACCCCCTGCGACGCGAGCAGATGGATCAAAAGGTTTTGCAGCGGACGGAATTCCTCCTCGCGGAAGCTGGGCGTGCCGAGGCCGTCCTGGTTGGTCACCATCACGAAGGTGTAGCCGGCGTCGCGCAGGCGGCGGAGGGCGGGGATGACCTCAGGTTCGAGCGCGAACTTGTCGAGCCGGTCGATTTGAAAGCCGGCCGGCTCGGTGATGAGCGTGCCATCGCGGTCGAGAAACAGGATTTTTTTCATGGCGCGGGCGTAAGGGCGCAGGCTGGCTGCGCCCGGGGAATTACACGGGAAATTGGGCGCAACGAGACTGCGCCCCTGCAAGAAAAGAAGACGGGGGACGATTTACGCACGGGACAGGACCTCCAGCGTGGTGTTGTTTTCGTCGGCGGTGCCGACGGTGATGCGAATGGTGGAAGGCACGTCCTTGCTGCGATCGCGCCAGATGACGCCGGCGGCCCGGCCCGCGGCCATGAGGCGGGCGGCGTCCGCCACCTCGACGAGCAGGTAGTTGGCGTCGCTCGGCCAGACTTTTTTCACCGCCGGCAGCCCGACCAGCGCAGCGGCGAGGCGGGCGCGTTCGGCGACGATGGCGCCGACGGAGGCGCGGGCGGCGGCGAGACCGTCGGGAGAAAGGGCGGTGAGCGCGGCCTGCAGGACAGGCGCTGGCACGGGATACGGCGCGATGACCTTTTGCAGGACTCCGATGACAGCCGGGTCGGCGATGGTGGTGCCGACGCGGGCGCCCGCGAGTCCGAAGGCCTTGGAGAGCGTGCGCAGGACGACGAGATTGGGCAGAGAGGCCACTTCGCCCGCCAGACTGGGCACCTCGGAAAAATCAACATAGGCCTCGTCAACCACCACGACGGCGAGGCCGGCGAGGGCCCGCGTCACTCGCAGCACGGCGGTGCGGTCGAGCAGTCCGCCGGTCGGATTGTTCGGCGAACAAAGGAACACGAGCTTCACCCGGCCTTCGCCCGCATCCGCGGGCTTCGGCGCGGCCAGCCCCGCAGCAACGAGGGCTTCCGTGTTCAATGCGAAGTTCTGCTCGCGGATCAGCGGCACGGTGACGACGCGGGCGTTTTGGATTCCGGCGGCGACGACGTACATGCCGTAGGTGGGCGGCGTGATGAGAATGGCGTCCTGGCCGGCGCGACAAAACGTGCGCAGCAGAAGGTCGATGCCCTCGTCGGAGCCGCGGGTCACGAGAATCTGCGCGGGATCGACCGCGTAAAGGCTGGCGAGGCGGGCGATGAGGTCCGGCGGCTGCGGATCGGGGTACCGGTTGAACAGCGGCCGGTGGGCGGAAGGGGTCTCGGGATTCTCGTTGGCATCCAGCCAGATTTTTCGAACGGGCTCAGGGCGGGCCCCGCCGTCCGCCTTCGCTTCCTTGCGGGCGGAGCTGTACGGTGTCAGCGCGAGGATTTCGGGCCGCACGAGGGAGAGCGTTTGTTCGAGGGGCGTCATGCCGGGTAGGGGCGCAGACTTGCTGCGCCCGCCGCGTTGCCGAGGGCGCAGCAAGTCTGCGCCCCTACGATGGAAAGAATGGCGAATGAATTCATGACCGGAGTTTCTCCAGGCGCACGCGTACGGCGCGCTGATGGGCGGCGAGTTTTTCGGCCAGCGCGAGGCGTTCGACGACGGGGCCGAGTTTTTTCAGTCCGCGCGGGCTGGCAGTCTGGACGGTCATCGTGCGTTGGAAATCGGCCAGGCCCAGGCCCGAGCAGGCGCGCGCCCAGCCGTAGGTCGGGAGGACGTGGTTGGTGCCGCTGGCATAGTCGCCCAGCGATTCGGGCGTCCACGCGCCTAGGAAGACCGAGCCGGCGGTCGTGATCTGCGGCAGGAGCCGGCGCGGATCCGCCACCTGCAAAATCAGGTGTTCCGGGGCATAACCGTTGGCGATCTCGACCGCCTCGGTCGGGGACGCGGCGAGGAAAATCCGGCTGTGGGCCAACGCCCGGGCGGCGATGGCGTGGCGGGGCAGCGCGGCCAGCTGGCGCGCCATTTCGATTTGCACGCGGCCGACGAATCTCTGCGAAAATGCGACGAGCACCACCTGCGAGTCGGGGCCGTGTTCGGCCTGGGAAAGCAGATCGGCGGCGACGAATGAGGGCTCGGCGGCGTTGTCGGCGATCACGAGCACCTCGGACGGCCCCGCGGGCAGGTCGATGGCGGCGCCGGCGGCATCGCGCGAGACCTGGAGCTTGGCTTCGGTGACGAAGGTGTTGCCCGGGCCGAAGAGCTTGTCGCATTTCGGCACGCTGGCGGTGCCGTAGGCGAGGGCGGCGATGGCCTGGGCGCCGCCGAGCTTGAAGACGTCGGAAATGCCGCCGAGTTGGGCGGCGTACAGAATCCACGGGCTGATCCGGCCGTCCCGGCCGGGCGGGGTGCAGAGCACGCGCGCCGGGTTGCCGGCGATCTGCGAAGGCACTCCGAGCATGAGGGCGGTGGAGAACAACGGCGCGCTGCCGCCGGGCACGTAGAGGCCGACGCGCCCGATCGGACGGGAAACTTTTTCGCACACGATGCCGGGCATTGTTTCGACCCGAATCGGCGCGGTTTGCTGGGCCAGGTGAAAGCGGCGGAGGTTGCGGCAGGCGGTGCGCAGCGCGGCCCGGTCGGCGGCCGAAAGCGATTTTTCCGCGGCGGCGAACTCGGCCGCGGTCACCCGGAGCGAACGCAGCCGGACGCCGTCGAATTTTGCCGTAAGGCGCCGCAGCGCAACGTCGCCCTCGCGGAGGACCGCCGCGATCACCGCGCCCACCGCGGCCGTCACGCGCGGGCGCGCCGACAGCGCCGGGCGCGCCAGG
Source organism: uncultured Opitutaceae bacterium (assembly GCA_964477955.1). Lineage (GTDB taxonomy): Bacteria > Verrucomicrobiota > Verrucomicrobiia > Opitutales > Opitutaceae > Didemnitutus. The sequence continues at coordinate 27,917 of CAYZGG010000025.1, read as the reverse complement.
GCGGCGCGGCGAGCAGCGGCGGAGAGGGATTTCCAGACGAGAGTTTGCATGAGGAAAAGCTGAAGGGCCGAAAGGCGGAAGAGCGGACAACAGCCGGTGTAGCGAAGGTGCGGTGGACTCGGCCTTGCAGTTATTCAGTCGTTCGGCTTTGTTTTTAGAGCATCATTTTTTCGATGGGCAGCACGAGGATGCTGCTGGCGCCGGCCTTTTTGAGCGACTCCATGGTTTCCCAGAACACGGCTTCCTGGCAGACGGCGTGGAGGGCCACCTTGGAATCGTCGCCGGCGAGAGGCAGGATCGTGGGATTTTCCGAGCCCGGCAGGAGTTTCCGGATTTCCGGCAGCGCGGCCTTGGGCGCGTGGAGCATGATGTACTTGGCCTCGGCGGCGAGCTGCACGCCGTCGATGCGGCGGAGCATGATCGCGAGGGCGTGAGCCTTTTCCGGGGTGAGCGTGCGATCGCCGCGGATGAGCATCGCGGTGCTTTTGAAGATCGTTTCGACCGCGCGCAGGCGGTTGGCGTCGAGCGTGGAGCCGGTGGCGACGAGGTCGCAGATGGCCTCGGCGAGGCCGAGGCGCGGGGCGACCTCGACCGAACCGCTGAGGTAGACGATTTCGGCCGTGATGTTCTTTTCTTCGAAAAAGCGGCGGGTCAGCTGCGGGTAGGTGGTGGCGATGCGCAGGCCGGCCAGATCGGCCGGGCCGGAATACGGGCGTTCCTCAGGCAGGGCGATGGCCAGGCGGCAGCCGCCGAAGTCGAGCTTGCGCTCCACCGCGTAGGCGTGGCCGCTGCCGGCGTTGCGGCGCTCGAGGGCGGTTTCCTGCAGGACGTTGTTGCCGACGATGCCGAGGTCGCACACGCCGTCCATGACGAGCTGCGGGATGTCGTCGTCGCGCACGAACAGGATGTCCACGGGGAAATTCTCGGAGTGGAGCAGGAGTTTCTCCTTGGGCGCCTTGACCTTGATGCCGCAGCGGCCGAGTAGGTCGAGCGAGTCGGTGGAAAGGCGGCCGCTTTTCTGCACGGCGAGGCGGAGGCGGTCGGTGGGAAGGGAGAAGGGAGGCATGGCAGGCGGGGAGCTTCGGCGAGACGAGGAGTGAGGGTGAAAAGGAGTGGCAGGGTAGGGCAGGCGCCGGCCGGGAGGCCAGTCGAGGGGCGGCTTATGCCGGGAAAATAAAAACCCCGGCGGGACATGCCAGCCGGGGTTTGGAAATTCGAGTCATCACCCAGGGAAGGCACATCCGAGCCTTCCCGCGCCGGGAAGGCTAGTTGGTGTGATGATGGTGATGGAGGATCATTGCTGGATCGAAGCGTTCAAAAAGGCGGACCCAGGCCGGAAGCGCAAGATTTTTTTGCGCGAAGAGGCTGGCGGGGAATTTACAACATTTCGAGTTGCACGCCACCTGGACGGCGGAAGGCGGCGGCGGACAATGGGGCGGACTCCCGATCCAGGCCGGTGCGGCGCACTGCAACTGCGAAAAGCAGGCGGATCTGCTCGGCAAAAATGCCGATGCCGCGCAACCGGTCGCCGAAGGTGGCGTCGTAGAGGCGGCCACCGCGGAGGTCTTTGATCCGGGCCAGCACGCGCTCCTTTTTTCCGGGGGCGTGCGTGTCGAGCCAGGCGAGAAACACGTCCTTCACGGCATGAGGCAACCGGAGCAGGACATAACGCGCCGAGGTCGCCCCGGCGTCAGCGGCGGCGGCGAGGATGGCTGGGAGCTCGTGGTCGGTCAGGCCGGGGATGACCGGTGCCACCATCACGCTCACGGGGATGCCGGCCTCGGTCAGCAGGCGGATCGCCCGCAACCGGTGTTCGGGGCGCGCGGCGCGCGGCTCCAATTTGCCGGCGAGATCGGCGTCGAGCGTCGTGACCGAAACATACACTCGGACCGCGCCGTGGCGGGCCAGCGCCGCGAGCAGGTCGCGGTCGCGGGTGACGAGAAAATTTTTGGTGATCACGCCGACCGGCTGCCGGAATTCCGCACAGACCTCGAGGCAGGCCCGCGTGAGTTTGAAGCGGCGCTCGGCGGGTTGGTAGCAGTCCGTGACCCCGCTCAGCGCGATCGGCTCGGCTTTCCATCGGCGTGATGCCAATTCCGCGCGCAGCAGCTCCGGGGCGCGGAGCTTCACGAGGATCTTGGTCTCGAAATCCAGCCCGCTGCTCCATCCGAGGTACTCGTGATAGGGCCGGGCGAAGCAATAGGCGCAACCGTGCTCGCAGCCGCGATAGGGATTGAGGCCCCAGCGGTGGCCGAGGTCGGGACTGTCGCTTTCGGCCAGCACCGACTCGGTGGCGTCGGGATAAAACTGCGTGCGCGGGCTCAACGGCACCACCGGGACCCCGTGCTCGTCGAACTCCGCATAGTCCGGATCGGGCGCGACGACCAGCGGCTCGAAACGGTTCGGCGGGTTGAGCGTGGCGCCCCGGCCGGGGAAGCTTGCGACGGGTGGCGTGGTCATGTCCCCACCGATCACCGCGCCGGCCGGATTTTCAAATTACTTTTTGGGAACGGGCGGAACTATTTGTTTCGACTCTGCGTGCCCCGGGCTTTGCAGGAAACAAGGCAAGTAGGTTGAGCGCTCGCCGCGCAACAAATGTGGCGGGCCAGACCGCCCCCTACCGGGGTCGTTTCACGGCGACTGCACGAGTGCGCCCCGTCCGGCGCAACCACCGCGGGCCCGAATCGGGTCTTGACCGATTCACGCCGGCAGATTGGCGCCGTGGGTGCGGATGACTTCGCCGTACCAGCGCGCGGAGTCCTTCAGCGTGCGCTTTTGCGTGGCGAAATCGACATGCACGAGGCCGAAGCGTTTTCCATAGCCTTCGGCCCACTCGAAGTTGTCCATCAGGGTCCAGTGGAAGTAGCCGTCGACGCGCACGCCGTCGGCGATCGCGCGACGCACCTCGCGCAGGTAGCGGCTGGTGTAATCGATGCGGGAGGGATCGTGCACCTGTCCATCGAGCTGGACCCAGTCGTGGCCGGCGAATCCGTTTTCGGTGATGACGATGGGAAGCTTGAAACGCTCGTACACATGGCGCGGCCCCCAGTAGAGCGCGGGCGGGGTGACGTGCCACCCCATGTGCGTGGTGGGCTCGCCCACCGGGCGGGGCAGGCGTTCGGGGCGGCCATCGGCGCCTGCGCGCACGTAGTAGCCGTTGTAGATGTTGAGGCCGAAAAAATCGAGCGGCTGCGCAATGGTGCGCAACTCGGCGTCGGTGTGGGCCGGCACCGCGTTGCCGTACGCCGCGAGACCCTGGGCGGGGTACTGGCCGTTGACGACGGGCTCCATCCACCAGGCCTGGTTCCAGACGCTCGTGGCGTTGACCGCCCAATAAGCTTCGCGCGCGGCGGCGAGGTCCGCCGCGCTGTCGGTCGCCGGCACCGGAATGTCTCCCGTGGGCGCCCAGCCAACGCGCGCGGGCCGGCGCGCGTGGGCCCGGATGGTTTGCACGGCCAGGCCGTGGGCGAGCAACACGTGATGGGCGGCGCGCAGCACCGCCGGCATCTCGAGCCGGTCGCCGGGCGCATGCGTCCCGGTGTGATGGCCGAGGCCAATGAAGCACTGGGTTTCGTTGAGCGTCATCCAGTTCGTCACGCGGTCGGACAACCGGTCGACGATCACGCGGGTGTAGTCGGCGAACCACTTGGGACTGTCGGGATTCAGCCAGCCGCCCTGACGGTAGAGATCGAGGGGGAAATCCCAGTGGAAAAGCGTCGCCCAGGGCTGGATGCCGGCGGCGAGGAGGCGGTCGACCAGGCGGTCATAAAAGGCGAGACCGGTTTCGTTCACCGTTCCGGTGCCGGTTGGCAGTACGCGCGGCCAGGAAATGGAAAAGCGGTAGGCCTGCAACCCGAGCTGGTGCATGAGGGCGACATCCTCCGCCGTACGCTGATAGTGTTCGCAGGCGGTGTCGCCGTGGTGGCCTTCGAAAACGCGCCCGGGTTGCCGGCAAAAGTCGTCCCAGACGGAGAGGCCGCGGCCATCGGTGCGGGCTGCGCCTTCGATTTGGTAAGCCGAGGTGGCGGCACCCCAGAAAAAATTGGCAGGAAAACTCATGGCGAACAAACGGCCGGGAATTGGCGGTGGAGTTGGAGGGTCAAATTGAGTTCCGCGCTCCGTTCACGCAAGTCCGCAGCCGGGCCAGTTTGTGCTATCTAAAGCATAAATCGGGGTGGACCGGGGCCTGGGCGCTTGGGCACTGCGATGGGCGTGACGCCGGGCGCGGCGGCGGTGCGGCGACCGCCGGGAAGCAGGTCGGGCGGGGCCGGAACCCGCGCCGCGTGCCTCGCGGAGCCCGGGTTCTCGGCGGCGTCAGAAAAAGGTCGCCGTTGCGGCGCGACGCTTACAGGATTGAACGTTTCCCTGCCCATCGTGTCCCACGCCGCGTGAAGTCCCGCCTCCTGCTCTGCCTCCTCCTTGTTGCCGCTGGTTCTCCCGGCCTGTTGCCGGCCGCCGAAAAGCCGGCGCCCGCGTCCGACGCCGAGGAGACGGACACCACGCCCGAAACGCCCGACGGCGGACACAGCGAATCCCTGGCGGAGCGCACGCTGCGCGACATCGTGGCCCGGCAGCGCGACCTGTTCGCGAAGGCGGAAAAGGACGGCGCCCAATTCGACGAGGCCGGTTTCCACGGCGAGGCCCAGGCGATCGCGGGCAGTTACGACGTGCTCATTCAGAAAAACCCGAAATTCGCGGCCGGCTATGTCGCCTACGGCCTGTTTCTCGCCAAGGTCGGCATGACGCGGCAGGGGGTCGCGATGCTCCTGACCGCGAACCGGCTCGACCCCGACATTGCGCTGGTCAAAAACGAGCTGGCCCGGCATCTGGCGGAGGATGGCAAGCCGATCGAGGCTTTGCCCTATCTCATGGCGGCCATCGATCTCGAGCCGAAGGAACCGCTCTACCATTTTCACCTCGGCGAACTGCTGCTGGCGGCACGCGACGATTTTATTCTGACCGGCAACTTCACCCGCGCGGGGCTGGAGAAGGCGATGCTCGATGCGTTCCGGCAGGCCGCCGAGCTCGATCCGGCCAACCTCGGCTATGCGTACCAGTACGCGAAGGCCTTCAACGACATCGACCCGCCCCGCTGGACGGACGCGCTGGCGCTGTGGGAAAAACTCGAGCAGCGCCAGGTGGCCGGCACGACCATGCGCGAGTTGATCGCGGTGCAGAAGGCCCATGCTTTGATCCAGCTCGGCCGCAAGGACGAGGCCCGCGAGATCATCGGCCGCATCACCGACCCGAAACTCGCGGATGAAAAGCAGACTTTGCTCGACCAACTGGCGCCCAAGGTGGAGAAGTAGGCCACGCCCATGTCCCTGCTCACCCGCCTCGAGCGCCTGTTCGGCCGCCTGGCCATCGAAAACCTCTCGCTCTATCTGGTGATCGGCCAGGTTTTCGTGTTCCTGTTGGCCATGCTCGGGCGGGACCTCACCGGGCTCATCGCGCTGCAGGCGGACCACGTTGTCGCGGGTGAATTCTGGCGGCTCTTCACCTTCGTTTTCGAACCGCCGCCCTCTTCGCCCGTCTTCATCGTGTTTGCGTGGTATATGTTCTACCTGATGGGCGGGGCGCTGGAACATTTCTGGGGCGTGTTCCGGTATAACTTTTTCCTGTTCATCGGCTGGCTCTTCACGGTGGTGGCGGCGTTTTTGTTTCCGCATGTCGCGGCGACCAACGTTTTCGCGGGAGGCAGCGTTTTTCTGGCCTTCGCCTATCTGAACCCGGATTTCGAACTGCTGATTTTTTTCATCCTGCCGTTGAAGATCAAGTGGATCGCCCTGATTCAATGGCTCGGCTACGCGTTTCTCCTGATCGTGGAGCCGTGGCCGGCGCGCCTGGCCATTCTGGCCTCGATCGCCAATTTCCTGGTGTTCTTCGGCCGCGACATTGTACAGCGAGCCCGCCACGGCCGCCGGCGGATGGTCCAGCAGGCCCGGCAGTTTAGCGCGCAAAACGACGAGGAGGAACCGCGTCACCGCTGTCACACCTGCGGCAAGACCGACCTCACGCATCCACAGCTGGAATTTCGCTACTGCTCGAAATGCGCGGGCGAGGAGTGCTACTGCTCCGAACACATCGGCAACCACGTCCACACCACGGTGGCCGACCCGAAAGGCTGAGCGATGTCGGTCGGACGGCACACCCTCGGCGACTGGCTCTGCTGGGCGGAGCGGCAGTATGCCCGGCACCGGCTGGCGCTCGGCCAGGTGGCCGCCACGGCCCACGACGAGGCGCTTTACCTGCTGCTCCACACGCTGGATTTGCCGCTCGAAAGTCCGGCAACCGTCCTGCGGCGCAAGCTGACCGCGGGCGAGACCGCGCGGGTGAAGGAGGTTTTTCAGCGCCGGATCAAGGACCACGTCCCTGCAGCCTACCTGACGCACGAGGCATTTCTCGGCGAACACCGCTTCCACGTTGACGAGCGCGTCATCATTCCGCGCTCCTATTTTGTGGAGCTGTTGCCGCAGATCGCAGAGTTGCTCGGTTGTAGGGCGGGGTCGCCGACCCCGCCTTCCGGCGCACGCCAATCCCGGCGATCGACCGTGGCTTCCACGCGCCGCCGCAACGCGCGGCGAGGCGGGGTCAGCGACCCCGCCCTACAGCTGAACCCGGTAAAACGCGCGGCCGACGTGTGCACAGGCTCCGGGTGCCTGGCCATTTTGCTGGCGCGGCAGTTTCCCGCAGCGAAAGTCGACGCCATCGAGCTGTCGCCGGACGCGCTGGCGGTGGCCAAGTTCAACGTCGCGCAGCATCGGCTGACCGGGCGCGTGAAGTGCATCCGCTCCGATGTGTTCGACGCCGTGCCGCGGGTGAAGTACGACCTGATCCTCTCGAATCCGCCGTACGTGCCTACGCGTGAGTTGCGCGGTCTGCCGGCGGAATTCAGGCGCGAGCCTGCAATGGCCCTCGACGGCGGCGGCGACGGACTCGATATCATCCGCAAGCTGCTCCTGCAGGCGCGCGATCGCCTGCGCCCGCGTGGCCTGGTGGTGCTCGAGGTCGGCGGGCTGCGCGCGGCGATGGACCGCGCGTTTCCCGAACTCGACCTGCACTGGCTGCCGACGGGCGACGGCGAAGACTGCGTGTGCTTCATCCAGGCGCACCGGCTGTGTTCGTGGAAAGTGTAGGAGCGGCTTTACGCCGCGATAGGCTTTCGAATCGCGGCATAAAGCCGCTCCTCCACCTTGCGCAATCGATGGCTGTCCGGCCTCAGAATGTGGGCGGGGTGCCCTCACCCCGCGGGTTTCCACCTTCGCAGCGCATGCCTCGCGGGGTGAGGGCACCCCGCCTACAATAGGAAAAGGCAACGGCCGAGCGGAGCTTCGACGCCGGTGCGTGCCCCGCGGCCCCTCACTTCTTTTCCGGTGTCACCTTGCGCACGGGCAGGCCGGCGGCTTGCCAGTCGCCGAAGCCGCCGGCGTTGGCGACCTTGAGACCCTTTGCGGCAAGTTTGGCGGCGATGCGACCGGCGCGGTTTCCGGAGGCGCAGTAGAGCACGATGGTTTTGCCGGAGGCCGGTCCATTCTGGGCCAGAAACGGTTTCCACAGCGCCTGCGCACCATCAAAGTCACTTTTGGGCAGCAGCACGGCCGGGGCGGCGACGCCGGTGTCCGCGCATTCGGCGGGTTCACGGACGTCGACGAGCACGGCGTTGCCGTCCTTCAGGAGCTGGCTGGCCTCCTGCGGCGTGAGTTTGGGGACATCGGTGGCAAGAGCGGTGGAGAAAAGCATGGCGAAGAGCAGGCTGAGTTTTTTCATGGGCGATTGAATTACATGAGCGTATACGCATTTACTTGTAATTGGGTCAAGTCTGGTTTTTCTCCCCCACATGGCCCGCCGCACTCCGCTCCCCGATCCCGCCCTCGAACTGGTCGCCCGCCGCTTCGCCGTGCTGGCCGAGCCGATGCGCCTGCGCCTGATCCAGGAGCTGTTCGATGGGGAGAAGAGCGTGACCGGGCTCGTCGCGGCGACCGGCGGCACGCAGGCGAACGTCTCGCGGCATTTGCAGAGGCTCCTGGCGGCGCAGGTGCTCGCCCGCCGGAAGCAGGGCCTGCAGGTTTTCTACACGATCGCGGACCCTTCCATCCCGAAGCTCTGCGAGCTGATGTGCGGCAGCCTCGAAAGATCCCTGAAGCGCCAGGCTGCGCATTTCGAGGCGGCGGAGTGACCAACCAGACGCGGGGGCCCGGCAAACAGGCGCTTTTTCGCCTGCCTTTTTTTGTCACGTATTACGTGACAACAGCGCGCGGTGCGGGGGGGCGGGCCTTGGGAAAAACTGGCGGTTATGGCCGGGCTTTTTGGAGTTGGGGCGAGGGGCAGAGGCAGTCCACGGCTCCCCGGGGGGAGGGAAGATTGTCACTGCGCTCGGTATGCCTCACCGGGGTCCGCAGACCAAGGGATGCGGGCTACGCCGTTTCCTCGTTCGAGAACACGGCCTGCACGTCCTCGTTTTCATCGAGGGCGTCGTGCAGTTTTTCGAGGGTGGCGGCGAGGCTGGCGTCCACCGGCACCGTGACAGTGGGGATGTAGGCGATTTCGGCGGAGTCGGGCTTGATGGCGGCCTGCTCGAGCGCGTGCGCGACCTTGTCGAAGGCGGGGATGCCACAACGCACCTCGAAGCCCTGGTCGGTGGTGATGATGTCGTCGGCACCGGCTTCGAGCACGAAGTCCAAGAGCTTGTCCTCCGTGGTTTTTTCGGGCGCGATCAGGAACTGCCCGGCGTGGAGAAATTGGAAGGACACAGCACCCGACTGGGCGAGGTTGCCGCCGAAGCGCGAAAAAACGGCGCGGACGTCCTTCGCCGCGCGCTGTTTGTTGTCGGTGGTGACCTTGACGACGAAGGCGACGCCGCCCGGGCCGTAGCCCTCGTAGGTGATCTCCTCGAACACCACACCGGGTAGTTCGCCCGTGCCTTTCTTGATGGCGCGATCGACGTTGTCGGCCGGCATGTTCGCCTCGCGGGCCTTGAGCAGCAGGGTGCGCAGGCGGGCGTTCGCGTCGGGACTGCCGCCGCCGGACCGGGCGGCGAGGGTGATGTCACGCGCGAGACGGGAAAAGACCTTGCCCTTGCGCGAGTCAGTGACGGCCTTGAGGCGCTTGACCTTGGACCATTTGTTGTGGCCGGCCATGTTCCGAAAGGTAGGGGCCGTTGCCCTCAACAGCCCGCGATGCGGGTGGGAGCGAAGGGCGGTTGAGGGCAACCGCCCCTACCTTACTTCTTTTTCTTCGGCGTGACGTTTTTCATCCCGCCGGCGCCAGCGGTCGCGGGCAGCTGGTGTTCGGGCAGGCGGTTGATGATCACCTGCTGGATGATGGTCAGCAGGCCGTTCATGGTCGAGTAAAGCGAGAGCGCCGCGGCGAAATTGTAGCAAAACAGCATGAACATGAGCGGCATGATCTTCATCATCGTCGCCTGCGTCGGATCGGTCGACGGCGTGGGCGTCAGCCGCATCTGGAAGAAATTCACACCGCCGAGGATCAAGGGGAGGACATTGATCGTGAGGTGGGTGAGGCCGAGCAGGGGCAGCGCCACAACGCCGAACGAGACCACCGTATCGGGTGCGGCGAGATCCTTGACCCAGAGGAAGGTGCCGAAGCGCAGGTCGGCGGCGCTTTGCAGCATGCTGAAGAAGCCGATGAAGAACGGCATGGTGACCAGCACCGGCAGGCAGCCGCCGAGCGGGTTCACCTTGTTTTCCTTGTACACCCGCATCATCGCCTCCTGCTGCTTGGCGGGGTTGTCCTTGTATTTTTCGCGCACTTCGGTGACGAGCGGCATGACCTTCTGCATGCGCTTGGCCGAGCGGGAGGCGGCGAGCGTGAAAGGGAGGGTGACGATCTTCAGCAAGATCGTCATGATGACGATCGACCAGCCCCAGCTGGGCACAAACGAATGAACCCAAGTCATGACCGTCAGAAGCAGGGGCGAAAAGAATCCGGCGAAGAAAACCTTACCGAAGCCCGAATTGAACTGCAGGACCGAGTCCTCATTGTGCTTGAAATGGTCGGTGTTGGCGAGGCGGCGGTATTCCTTGGGGCCGGCGTAGAAAGTGGCGCCCCAGGTGGACGAGGCATTGGCGGCGAGCGGTTGCAGGTCGATCTGCGCGGCGCCGGTGAGGCCGTAGGCGCTGCGGGTTTCGTCCGGGACGAGCGGATTGACCTTCACCCGGGCGATGCGGACGCCGGTGCCCGGCTGGTCGGGCGTCAGGAGCGTCGTGAAAAACTGATTTTTGACCGCCGCCCACACCACGGGCGCGGTTTTGTCGAGGTAGGGCACGGGCGGGCTGCGGGTGAAAACGCCGCCGCCGGCGAGTTCGTCGCGTCGCGTGAACTGGTTGCCGTCGCCCGTGGAATAGCCGGCGAGGATGTAGATGCCGGAGTCGTTGGGGCCGAGCGGGGCGATGGTGCCGAGGCTGACCAGCGCGCGCGGCAGCGGCAGTGCGCTGGCGGTCAGGTTCCGGAAAACGGTTTCGTGACGGATCTGGTAAGGATCGCCGTTCGTTCCACCGAGCAGGCGGTAGTGGCGGGTGACCTCCATCTTGCCGTCGACGACGATCCGGTAGACAACCTCGTCGGCGGTCTGTGAAACGAGCTGGTAGCGGGCGTCCTTGTCGAGTCCGGGATAATTGACGAAGGCCAGCGCGGGTTCGGCCTGGACATCATTGATCACGTAAGGATCGTCGTGTCCCAGTGCAGCCTTGTGTTTTTCGAGGGCGATGCTGTCGATGGCGCCGCCGGCGTTGGTGAATTTGACGGCGATGTAGCCGTTGGAAAGGGTGAGGTTTTCCGCCGGGGCAGTGCTCTTGGCGGGCGCGGAAAAACTGGCGTCGCCGACCATCGTGGCCGGGCCGGAGGGCGGCGCCTCATTCTTTGCGAGCGGGCTGCCGCTCGAGGTGGTGGTGATGGCCGGCCGGGCCGCGGGCGGCGCATACCGCGAGCTGATATAAAAACTGGCCATGGCCGCGACGAGCAGCAGCACGCCGATGACGGTATTTTTTTTGTCCATTACAGGTCGGGAAAACGAGGGTGAGGAGGCGGCGGATCAGGCGTGGGGCCGGACGGCGGTGCAGGAAAGGGAGGGGCGGGGGCGCGGTGGCACGGGGTCGAAGCCGCCGGGGTGCCACGGGCCGCATTTCACGAGGCGGCGGGCGGAGAGCGCGAGACCCGCGACCAAGCCGTGCTCGCGGAGCGCTTCGCGGGCGTAGTGGGAGCAGGTGGGCGCGAACCGGCAGCCGCAGGTCGGCGCCAGCGCCGCCAAGGCGGGAGAGAAAGTCTTTTGATAAAGCGCCACCGCACGCTCCGCAGCGCGCGCCGGCCACGACGGCATCGATTTTTCCGGCGCGGTCCCGGCCGTTGCTGCGGGTGCGTCCCAGGTGCGCGGCTGGTCAGACATGGGGCGGGACGGCCACGGCCAGTTTCCGGCACGCGGCGACGAAGCGTTGTTCCACCTCGGCAAACTCCAGTCGCAGCAGCGCGGCGCGGGAGGTCAGCACGAGGTCGAGGTCGGCCGGCACGAGGGCCTGGTGTTTCCGGTAGATTTCGCGCAGCCGGCGTTTGGCGCGGTTGCGTTCCACGGCGTCGCCGACGGCGGCGCGGGAGGCGACAACTCCGACGCGGGCGCGGGGCGCAGCCCCGGCGTCGGCCGGACGCAGGCGCCAGGTCAGGAGGAATGCGCCGCAGTCCGCACGGCGGCCCTGTTCACGCACGGCGCGAAAATCGGTGTTGCGCCGCAGGCGTTGTCCGGCGGTCAGGCGCATGGTTGGTCGCGGCTCAGGCAAGGCACGCGGGGCGGGTGACGCGAGGGGCGTCAGACGACCGTCAGGCGCTTGCGACCCTTGCGGCGGCGGGCGGAAAGGACCTTGCGGCCGCCTCGGGTGGCCTTGCGGGCGCGGAAGCCGATTTTGCGGGCGCGCTTTTTGCGATGCGGACGGAATGTAGGTTGCATGGTTTTATGGGAAAAAGAGGGCCAAAGTCAGAGGAGACCCCCTAGGGTGTCAAGCGAGAGCTTTTTGACGTAAAGCCCGGGGGCAAGCCCGGGACGCTTACATTCTCGCGTTAGGTTTCGACTGTGAATAGCCTGCGCATAAATATTCTTTGCGTTCCGGTGGCCCCGACGTGACCGTGAACCCATGGCCGAACCATGCAAGACCCGTTCACCGGAGCCCCGACCCACCTCGAAGGCCCCCGCCTCCCCGGCGCGGAAGAATGGACCGCTGTTCTGGACGGTCACGGGCAACGACTTCGGGCGCTCGATCAGCTGGGCCAAGCAGCAGCCGAATGCGGTATCCGCCCAGATCAGGACCGCGATCTCGTCCTCGTCCAGGAAGACGAAGTAAGCCTGCTGGAGTCCACGGGCGGGGTCTGGGCGGCGTTGGGCGAAGCCATCCGGGCGTTCCGCGCCAGCCTGCCGGTGGTGCCGATGGAGCGCTTTGGTTTTGACCCGACGACGGACGACCCGTTTGAGACCAACACGGCCGAACTCACCCGGATCGGCGGCGGCGTGGAGGCCCTGGCCTTCGTCAACCCGCACCAGTCGGTCTACAAATTCTTCCTGTTTCGCGAGGGTGGCGACGTGGGAGCGACCTTTGCGTATGCCACGGCGGAAGACGGCCTGCTCCAGGCCACGGCCGTGCCGGGCAGCTACCGGATGCTTTTCGCCAAACTCCGGCTCACCCACTGGCTGGGTATCCCGACCGAAGTCATCGGCATCACGCCGGAGGGCATTGTGGTGGCCAAACAAACTTTCGGCCGGGCGTTGCCGGAAAAATCCGACCTGTCCGGCCTCGACCCGGCGCGGCTGATCCCGATCCCCTCCCGGTTTCTGCGCGCCGACCGCGACCACCCGCGTCTGGTCTTTGCCGAAGATGAACCCTGGCTCGTGGCCGACACGCACGACCGCAACGTCGTCGTTGCCGCCGACGGCTCGCAGCGCATCATCGACCTGGTGGCCGCGCCGTTGCCGCCCGAATGGCGGGAGCGCTGGCCGCTCTTCCGCGATTGGATCGAGCGCGCCCGGCTCGACCCGCGCGCGGACGTGCTCGCGCCGGTGAACGACGACGAATTGTGACGAGGAGGGCTGTGATGGGGAGGGCCCGTCTCCCGACGAGCCGCGGTCGGTCGGGAGACCGACCCTCCAAGAATATTGCAGGGCGGGGTCGCTGACCCCCCTGCAGCGCACATCGCGTGACGTTCGAGGCGGGGTCAGCGACCCCGCCCTACATTCGCTCCCGGGCTCAGGGTTTCTCCACCAACCGGCCGTATTTCTTTAGAATCTCCCGCAGCTTGTCGTGGGGCAGCCCCAGCACCACGTGATCGTCGCGGCCTTTCATCGTTTCGCCGGCGACGAGCGCGTTGACGATGGCCTCCTCGGTGGCGTCCACGACGGCGGCGAAAAGTGGGCTGAGGTCCTCGGTGGCGAGCATCTGGACTGAGCTTGGTTTGCCCGGTTCGACCGGCACCGTGTTGGCAGTCGAAAACGCGAGAAACAAATCGCCCGAGCCGTCGCCGGAAACGCTGCCCATCCGACCGAGCGCGAGCGGGGGGCGGCGGGCCAGCCGCTTCAGCTGGTGGGGCAGCAGCGGCGCGTCGGTCGCGATGATGACGATGATCGAGCCGGCCTCGTCGGGGCGGATTTTCCCCTCAGGGATTTCGCGGCCGACGGGGACGCCGGCGATGCGGAGCTGACCGCGCAGGCCGTAGTTGGCTTGCACGAGCACGCCGACGGTGTAGCCGGCGCGCGTCACGCGCGAAGCGGTGCCGATGCCGCCCTTGAATTCGTGGCAGATCATCCCGGTGCCGCCGCCCACGGCGCCTTCCTCGACCGGACCCCCATATGCGCTGTCGAGGGCGGCGAACACGTGCTCGGGTTTGACGTGAAAGCCGTTGAGGTCATTCAGCCAGCCGTCCCAGGTTTCGGCCACGACCGGCAGCGACCACCAGACCTCCGCTTTCTGCGCGTGTTTGACCTGCCACTGAATGACGGCGTCACGCACCACGCCCACGCTGTGCGTGTTGGTGAGCATGACCGGGCCGTCGAGGATGCCGGCTTCATCGATCCAAGCGGTGCCGGTCATCTCACCGTTGCCGTTGAGCGTGGACCAGCCGGCGAAAACGGAGGCGTGGTTGTTCTTGCCGCGCGGAAAAATCGCGGTCACGCCCGTGCGCACCGGACCTTCGCCCACGACCAGCTTGCCTTCGCCGCGAATCAGCGTGGTGTGACCGACCTCGACGCCGGCGACGTCGGTGATGGCGTTGAGCGGCCCCGGTTGGCCGTCAAACGGCACACCCAGCTCGCGGGCGCGCGGCGGCGCGGCGAGGACAGTGACCGCCACGGAAACCAACAGCGCGGCAAGGCGGGGAAAACGGCGCAGCATGCCGGAGAGAATGTTTCATCCCGCGGCAAAAGCAAACCCGGCGGGAAAATGTAGGGCGGGGTTTCCAAAACCCGCAAAAGGAGGGCCCGTCTCCCGACGGGCCACGGACGATCAGGAGATCGTCCCTCCGCAGAAAAGCGGGTCGGCGACCCCGCCCTACAACGAACAGGCAGAATCACGGGTCGGGAGACCCGTGCCACATCATGATCGCTTAGCTGCCGAGCTTCGCCAGTTCTTCGAGAATCGCTTCGGCCTGCTTGGCGGTGGTGCCATTGTAATCGGTGTAGACGACTTTGCCGTCCTTGATCAGATACGCCGAGCGATGCGCCAGGCTCGTGGTCGGAATGTTGGGCACGCCGAAGGCCGTCACCACCGCGCCGTCCGTGTCGGCGATGAGCGTGAAGGGCAGGTGATATTTTTCCTTGAACGCTTTTTGCGCGGCGACGTCGTCGTGGCTGACGCCGATCACTGTCACGCCTTTCTTGGTCAGCGCCTCATAGCCATCGCGCAGCGAACAACCCTGCGCCGTGCAGCCGGGCGTATCGGCCTTCGGATAGAAATAAACAAGCGTGTAGCCTTTCTGGTAGACGTCGGCGAAGTTGAGTTTTTCACCGGTCTCGGTGGTGCCGGTGACGGCGGGCGCGGGATCGCCGACCTTGAGGGTGTCGGCGGAGGCCTTGCCGAACAAGGCGAGGAGGGCGGAGATCATCAGGAGATGGCGTAGAATTTTCATGGAGGGCTTGAAGAGACGCTAGCCGGGCGCGGAAATTTCGCAAGGGGCGCAGAAAAATAAAAAAAATCCGGACCGACACGGACAGTCGAGGCAGGTTCCGTGGCGGGCAAAATCTTTCCCGCGGAACTTCGCCGGCGAGTGCGTGTTCACGAACCTATCGGCGAGGGCTGTTTTCCGAAGTCGCGCCGGTAACTAACAAACCAAATCAAAACGAACATGAAAAACGTCCCAACGTTTAAGACTCTCATTCTGACCGCGGCGCTTGCCGCCGGTCTTTCCTCGCCGGCTTTTGCCGACGACACAGCGGCTCCGGCCGCCGCGCCCGCGCCCGCGGCCGCCGTCGACAACGGCCACGGCCTGCTCGGGCAGAATTACGCCAACCTCGGCTACCACTACACGGATTACACCGACTCGAGCCTCCATTCCGACTCGCTCGACTTCACCCTCAACCAAGGGATTCGCGATGGGTTGGACACGATGTTCGAGTACGGCTACACGCGCTCAAGCGACACCGGGATCGGGCGCGTCACGCAGCAACAGGCCGACGTGGGGGCGCGCGCCTACACGAATTTCCAGGGCTTCAAGCCTTACGTCGAAGCCGGCCTCGGCTGGGGTTGGCAGCATGCCCCGGCCGTTGAACATAAAAGCTCCTTCATCTGGTTCGGCGGCGTCGGCGCGGAGTTTCAGGTCGCCAAGGACCTCAGCGTCACCCCGCTCGTGCGTTACAGCTATGCCGATCGTTTCACCAGTCACGGCGAGTGGGATTACGGCGTGAAGGCCAACTATTGGGTGACGGAAAAAATCGGTCTGCAGGTCTCGCTCCTGCGCGACAACACCCGCGACCTGAGCTACGGCGCGGGGATCAATTTCCGGTTCTGAGGACAATTTGTCGTTAAGCAATGGCCAGCCGCGGTGCGCGCAGCACCGCGGCTTTTTTGCATTCCGGGCGCGGCGCAAGGGATCGGATGGAGGAGCGGCTTTACGCCGCGATTCAGCCCGGGCCTCGCTTTTTCGGGAGGCGCCGCAGGTGTTGACGTGGCACGGCTCTCCCGAGCCGTGAGGAACGCGATCACGGGTCGGGAGACTTGTGCCACTCCCGACCGGGCAGCGCTATTTTTTCCGGGCCGGGGCGTTGACGGCGAGGCCGGCCGCGGCGGCCTGCACGTACCGGCCCCAGGTGAGGTTGCTCTGCCCTTCCCGGTGGGATCGGGCCTTGCCGATGAGCATGCGGGCCGCGGCCTCGACCACCCAGGCGAAATTTTCCTCACCGACGGAATTCGGGTCGGCGTCGGGCGCCGGGTTGCAGAAGTCGATCGCATAGGGCACACCGCCGCAGACGCCGAATTCAACGGTGTTGAAATCGTAGCCGAGCGCCTGATTGAGGGCGAGCACGTCGCGCTGCATGCGGGCGAGCAGCTCCGGTGCAGCCGGCGGATGGCGCGTGACGTAGCGTTGGTGGTATTCGTTGCGCGGCGCATAGGGCATGATGCGGACCGCGGTGCCGTCGACGCAGTAGCAACGGTAGTAGTCGTCGAACCGCACCTCGGACTGGAGCATCATGACCCGCGAACCGGTGGCCGCGTAGGCCCGGTAGAATTCCTCCGCATCGCCCACGCGGTAGACGTTTTTCCAGCTGCTGCCGGCCTGCGGTTTGAAATAGGCGGGCCAGCCGACGTAGGCGAAGATCGCGTCCCAGTCCAGCGGGTAGGCGAGATTGCTGAACGATTCCGCGGAGCAGTTCTCGGGCTGGTCTTTCGACGGCAGGATGACGGTGTTGGGCACGGCGACGCCGAGTTTCACCGCGAGACTGTTGTTGAAAAATTTCTCATCGGCGGACTGCCAGAACGGATTGTTGAGCACGGCGGTCCCGTTGAGCGCGGCGTTTTTCAGGTAGGCGCGATAGAACGGCACGTCCTGTGAGATGCGGTCGAGGATGACGGCGTAGCCGGTGGGCTCGCCTTGGGCGACCCGGTTGATGGCGACGGGTTCGGCGGAGACGCCGGGTTCGCCCGCGGCGTTGATGCGTTCGATGAGGGCGTGGGGAAAACTGCGTTCGCGGCCGAAGAGGATGCCGATTTTTTTCATGACGGGAAGGAAGGATGGATGGAGCGGGGCGTCGTGGGAGGCGGAAGGGAAAATATCCGCAAGCCAAACAAAGCTGCGCGCCCAGGCAAGGTTGTAGGGCGGGCGAGCCTGGGGAGCGCCGCGACATTGTAGGGCGGGGTCGCCGACCCCGCCTCGCGAATCCGCTTGAATTCGCGAGGCTTCCCGCGACATTTTTGATTCGGGCCGCTTAAAATATGTCAAAGCGTGCCCACTTACGACGATTGTCGGGCGTATGGATTGAAAATCCGACTTACTTTATCACAGTTTGTACCGCTAAGCGCCGGAAGATACTGGAAACGCCAAAGTGCGCGGAGATCCTGATTGAGTCATGGCACTCGGCAGCTGCGAAACATGGCTGGGTTGTTGGTCGCTTCGTGATCATGCCCGATCATGCGCATTTCTTTGCCCGGCCGCAGCCCGGCGCGAAAACGCTGAGTGCGTTTATGTGTGATTGGAAGAAATGGACGTCGCGCCTTTTGGTCCGCGCGGCAGGGGCTTCTCCACCCGTCTGGCAGTTGGAATTCTTCGACCATGTCTTGCGCTCGCCGGATAGTTATGCGGCGAAGTGGAGATACGTTTGCGAAAATCCGGTACGGGCAGGTCTCGCAGCCTCACCCGAGGCGTGGCCGTATTCTGGTGTGTGCGAAGATCTGTTCTTCTAATGGGGAAGGCGGGGTCGGCGACCTCGCCCTACAACCATGACCAGGATTGGCCGTCGACCAAAACAGCCCCGCGCTTACTCCAATCCCGCGACGTTGACTCCGTTGTCGAATTCCACGGCGAACTTCACGGTCAGCTCGCGCTTCTCGCCGGGTTGGAGATCGAGCGTCCACTTGAGCGTGCCCTCGTCGGTGGGCTTCACTTCCTTTGCATCCGGTGAGAGCAGCTTGACCACGATCCTCTCGTTGCGCGAGAGCGGGACCTGGTCGGCCACGATCACGCGTTCGGTGGTCTTCTTGTTGTTCTGGACGGTGAGCAGGTACTCGTAGGTGATGCGCTGGCCGGAGTTGGTCAGGCCGGTTTGTTCGGTGAATTTCTGCACGCGCTTGTGCTTCACGCTGATTCCCTCGTCGGCGCCGAGGGCGAGGTCGAACTTCTCGCCGGACATCACCGTGCGCAGCCCGCTCGTCGCGACAAAGGTGCCGTCGAGGAAGACGTTCATCGCGCCGGAGAGCAGTGGGAAGTCGGAGCTGTTGACGACCTTGGCGGTGAGAAAGGCGGACGTCTGGCGCTTCGGGACGGTGAGGTATTCGTGGTTGGCGGCGAGCCGGACCGACGTGATCGGCACCTTCTGCGGCGAGTTGTCGCTCGGCACGGAGGCCCCGGCCGCGACCTTGAAGGAGGCGCTGGTGGCGCCGGATTCGATCGTGGCTTGGGCGAGGGAGGCCGTCACAGGCTCCGGGGCTGCCGGAGCATTGTCGGTAAGAGACTGCATATTGACCTGGGCACCAGAGAGGGTGCTTTTTGCCAGATACCCGGCGTCTTTCTTTGCATCGACGGAAAAGGGCGAGAGGCGGACTTCTTCTTCATTTTTCTGGCGAAGTCGCGGGTCCCATACGTCTAAATTCCAGGCTGCCAACACTGGCGCCGCGCCGCCGAGACCCGGGCGGGCGGTCGAGAGGGTGAGGGCGACATCCTTCCAATCCTCACCGGTGCTTTGCCGGACGAGGCCGAAATAACCGAGTTCGACGGCGTGGTCGCTGCTCAGCACGCGGGCGTCGTAGTTCGGAATCCACGAGGCGCCGGGGACGGCATAGGACAGTGCGAGGTCGAGTGAACCGGCCTGGGCGGCGGACACGCGCACCGTGACGGTCTTGAACGCCCGACCCCCGGCGCCGCGCAGCTCGTTGAGCTGGGCCTGCGCGGTGGCGACCTTGTTCTGCAGTTCCTCGCGCTGCTCGTCGAGGGCGGCGCGGTCGGTGGCGAGCTTGGTTTTCTGCTCGGAAAGGAAGGTGAGCGAATTGGTGAACTGCGTGAGATCGGGCCGGGGCACGTCCTTGGTCGGCGGCGCGAACAGCGCGGTCTCCATCTTGTCGAGCATCACGCCCTGCGCATTGAGCACGTTGGCATGGTCGTCGAGGCCGCGCATCTGTTTGCCGAGCCCGTGCAGCTGGTCCTCGAGTTCCTTGACGCGGGCATTGGGCGTGAAATCGACGTAGGTCTGCTTCGCGCTCACGTCGAGGATCGTCGCGGCGGCCGTGCCCTGGCCGCTGACCTGCAGCGACTGCTCGTTCAGCGCCTGCGGGAGATTGGCGAACACCAGCTCGGCCAGGCCGCCCGGAAGGTCGATCGTGGCAGAGCGGGTGACGACGGCGCGGTCCTGATAAACGGTGACGGCGGAGATTTTCGAATCGAGGTTTCGGCCCGGTTCGGGAGCGGCGGAAGCAATGCAAAGAACAGCGGAGAACAGGGTCAGGCCCGGGAGCAGTAGACGCGGAGTTTTCATAGGAATGATTTCAAGGGGCAGTGAAGGCACGACGTCCGGGCCGCCGTTTTCTTAGGAAAGTTTGGCCGTTAATCTGTTGGGCGGGGTCTCCGAACCCCGCCGCATCGAAACCGAGGAAAGGCGGGATTTGGAAATCCTGCCCTGCAGGGAAGGGATACCACTCTCATTCCTCACCAATCATCCGTCCGGAAAGGTCCGGCCGGCAGGCCGGCGGAATTGAAAAGCGAGGCGGCCGGGGCGTTGATGAAAGCGTAGCGCACGGCCAGGGGCGCCGGCACTTCGGGCGCGGAGACGAGAACGGTTTCTCCGTCGATCAGGGCCGAGGCGGCCCGAAAGACCCAGTCCGCGCCGGCGATCTCGAAACCGGAGATCGGATCCGCGCGAGCGGTGAGACCGGCGGCATGGGAGAATCGCACGCGTAGGGCCGCGCCCTCGGGCGCGACGGATTGGACCACCGGGCCCGACCATTCGAGATGCTGGTCGTGAATCTGAGCGGCGGCGATAAGGGCGAGCCGTTCGCCGACGGGGCGCTTGTCGGTCGGATGCAGGTTGGTGGCTTCGCCGACGTCGATCGTGACCGCCATGCCCGCGGCCGGCAAAGCCAGCGCAGCCTCCTGTGCCTCGCGCAGCTCGGCCCAGCCGCGCCCGGTCGGATTGTGGTCGTCGTAGTTGGGCAGCTGCACGAATAGGAACGGGAAATCGCCCTGCAACCAGGTGGCGCGCCACGCCTTGATCATGGCGGTGAAGAGCTCGCGGTATTCGCGGGGGTGGCCGACGTTGGATTCGCCCTGATACCACAGCGCGCCGCGCAGCGCGTAGGGGGCGAGCGGGGCGATCATGCCGTTGAAAAGAAAACCGGGACCATACGCCGAGCCAGGGGCCATGGGCGGTCGCGGCCATTGCATCGTGATCGGCTTGCCGGTGGAGCGAAGTTCCTCCTGCGCCTGATGCCAAGCCGCCTCGAGACCGGGTTGGTCGGCCAGCTTCTGGGGAAACACCTTGAGCGCGGCCTGCCAGCGCACCGCAAAGCCGGGCCACGCTTGAGTCGTGCGCAACACTGGCTCGGGCAGCCAGGATTCGACCGGCGTGCCACCCCACGAAGTGTGGATGATGCCCACCGGGACCTTGATTTTTTCCGCCAGCGAGCGAGCGAAGAAATAGCCGACGCCGGTGAAATAGCCGATGTTTTCCGGGGCCGCGCTCATCCAGCCGCTGGTCTGCACCTTGGTCACGGGCAGGTCTGCGGGGGAGTGCTCAATGCGCAGATGGCGGATGAGCGGGTTCGCCGGGCGGGCCTTTTCCACGTCGTAACCGCGCGAGTGATCGAGAGTCCATTCCATGTTCGACTGGCCCGAGGCCAGCCAGACCTCGCCGACAACCACGTCATGCAGCGTGAGGGTCGACGAGCCCTTCACGACCAGGTCCATGCCCTCGGCGCGAGCGGGCATCGGATCGAAGTCGGCCCGCCAGAGGCCGGACTGGTTGACACGGGTTTCCTTGGTTTGTCCGCCGTAAGTAATCGTCACGGTCGCACCCGCCGGGCTGTCCCAGCCCCAGACCGGGACGGCGGTGTCGCGCTGAAGAACGGCGTGGTCGGTGAAGGGCGGAGCGAGGATGGTTTCAGCGGAAGCGGAAACGCTCAAAAGGCGGGCGGTCGCGAGGACGAAGCCGGCGAGGACGAAGCGCGAAGCTTTCATAGGGGGAGGCCCGGATTCAACCACCGGAGGCGCACGGTCGCAACACGCATTTACAGACGCTTGCGCAATCCGCGTTTGCTTCCCTCCGCCCGCGCGGCTTTGCTGGCGGGGCATGCTTTATCACTGTGTATATTTCTACCTGAAGCCCGAGCTCACCGCCGCCCAGCGCGGGGAATTCCGTCGCGGAGTCGAGACCCTGAAGCAGATCAAGGCGGCGGAAAAAATCGCCGTCGGCACGCCGGCGGCCACCGAAAGGCGCCCGGTGATCGATGCCAGCTATGATGCGGCGTTGATCGTGATCTGCCGCGATGTCGCGGCCCACGACGCCTACCAATCCGACCCGATCCACCTGAAGTTCGTGGCTGACTGCAAGCACCTCTGGACGCGCGTGCAGATCTACGATTCACAATAAGAACCGGCGCCCATGCCCGCACTCGAAGGACAGGTTGTCATTGTCACCGGTGCCTCCTCCGGCATCGGCGAGGCGACCGTGCGCCGGCTGGTGAACGCCCGGGCCTTCGTCGTGCTGTCGGCGCGGCGCGAGGACCGGCTCAAGGTCCTCGCGAAGGCCATCGATCCCCTCGACGCCCGCACGCTGGTGGTCGCGGGGGACATCACCAACGAGATCGACCGGCACAATCTGGTCGGCGCGGTGCTGGCGAAGTTCGGTCGGATTGACGCGCTCGTGAACAACGCCGGCTATGGCACCCGCGGTCCGGTGGAGCGCGTCCCGGTGGAATTGATCCGCAAGAATTTCGAAACGAACCTTTTTTCCCTCATCGCCCTCACGCAGCTGGTCCTGCCGGCCATGCGCGAGAAAGGGGAGGGCTGCATCGTCAACATTGGCTCGGTGGCCGGTCGGATCGCCCGTCCGCTCTCCAGCATCTACGACGCCACGAAACACGCGCTCGAGGCGATCACCGACGGGTTGCGCGGGGAGCTGAAACCCTTCGGCGTGCGCGTGACGCTCATCCGGCCGGGGTTCATCGTCACCGAGTTCATCGAGGCGGCGGACAAGGTGTCGGCGGAGATCATCGAAACCGCCGGGCCGTACGCGCCGCTGTTCGAAGAGCACAAGGTCGGCGTGCGCAAGCTCCGCCGTTTCGCCGGCGCGCCGGACGACATCGCCCGGCTGGTCGAGATGGCGCTGCGCAGCGACGATCCCGCGCCACGGTACAGCGGCCCGTTCCACGCCAAGTTCTTCCTTTTCCTGAAATGGCTCCTGCCGAACCGGCTGTTCGAGTGGGCGGTCAACCGGCGGTAAGGGGTCGCCGTCGAACCGCACCGCGCGGGTTCGCGCCGCGAGCCGGCACGACTCGCTGAAACACGGGCGCCGGCAACCGCTCAGTCGGGCGGGACGCGGGTGGGCTGGACCTGTTGCAGGAATGCGTGCAGATCCGCGGCGAACTTCGGGCCGAAGCCGGGGGCGGCGGCGATCTCGTCGGCCGTGGCGGCGCGGAGTTTGTCGATCGAGCCGAAGTGCCCGAGGAGCGCCGCCTTCCGTTTTTCGCCGAGGCCGGGGAAATCGTCGAGGAGGCTTTCCTTGATTTTGCGCGAGCGCAGGTCGGCGTTGTAGGTGTTGGCGAAACGGTGCGCCTCGTCGCGGAGCCGCTGGAGCAGGTTCAATCCAGGGTGGTCGAGCGGCAGGTTGAGGGGCTCGCGCGCGTCGGGGAAAATGATCGTCTCGTGCTTTTTCGCGAGGCCGATGAGCGCGGGCGGAGGGCATTCGAGCCGGAGGAAGGACTTGAGCGCGGCGGCAATCTGCCCACGGCCGCCGTCGATGACGACCAGATCGGGGAACTGTTTTTGCTCCGCGATGAGGCGGCGATAGCGGCGCCCCACCACTTCTTCCATCGCCTTGAAATCGTCGTTGCCGATGAAGCTCTTGATCTGAAAGCGGCGGTAGTGGTCCTTGTCCGGCCGGCCGTCGGTGAAGTGGACCATCGAGGCGACGACGAACGTGCCGCTGATGTGCGAGATGTCGAAACACTCCATATGGGCCGGCGTCGCCTCGAGTCCGAGCGCCTCCTGCAGGGCGCGCAAGGCCTCGTCATTCGGGCGGAGTTTGGTCAGGTCGCGGGTGAACTTGCGCGTGCGGGCCAGTGTGCGCTCGAGCGCGAGCACGACGTCGCGCAGCTCGGCGGCCTTTTCGAACTCGTGTTTGGCGGCGCGGGCCTGCATCTCGGCGCGCAGTTCTCCCAGCCACTCCCGGCTTTTCCCGTCGAGGAACGCACACGCGCGTTCCACCCGCTCCTGGTACTCGCTGGCGGCGACTTCGTTCGGCCAGCCGTAGAGCTCCGCCCGGACGTCGTCGTAGAGGCGGTAGCGATCGACGGCAATTTTCACCGGGCGGGTGTCGCCCAGGAGGACGCCGAACTGCTTGCGCAGCGACGCCAGCGTGCGGCGCAGCAGCCCGGAGTGAGCGAACGGCCCGAAGTACCGCGAGCGGTCGTCCTTGCGGAAGCGCGTGAGCGTGAACCGCGGCAGCGCATCCTGCGTGTTGAGCCGCACGAGCAGGAAGCGCTTGTCATCGGTGAAGTCCGTGTTGTATTTCGGGCGCCATTGCTTGATCAGCTTGCCCTCGAGCAGCAGCGCCTCGGGCTCGGATTTGACGTCGATCGTGTCGAAATCGGTGATGAGCTCGATCAGGGTGCGGATCTTCGGCTGGTGGCGCAGGGTCCGGGTGCGTCCGGCCTGGAAATACGACGAGACGCGCTTCTTCAGGCTCTTGGCCTTGCCGACGTAGATGATCCGGCCGAGCCGGTCCTTCATCAGGTAGACGCCGGGTGTGTCCGGCAGCGCGCGGACTTTTTCCTTGAGGTCGACAGCCATCAATGGGACAGGGAGCACGAAACGGCGGAAATGTCAGCCCCGCGGTTGGGTTGTTCTAATGAGTGCGCAGCAAGCGGTTTTCCCGGGCTGGCATTTTGTCCGAAACGGGCTAACGTGGGGCTCGACGGTCCCTGCATGGCACACACATTGGCAAACTCTGCATCCACGCGCAACGGCGCGGGAAAAACATCTCCGCGCTTCGAACTCCTCACCCTCGGTGACGAGCTCCTGCTTGGGCTGACCGCGAACAGCCACCTGACGTGGATCGGCGGCGAGCTGGGCCGGCGCGGCGTGTTGCTGCAGCGCAACGTGACCCTCACGGACGAGGCGGAAGCTATTGTCGCGCAGTTCCGCGAGAGCTGGGCGCGGGCCGACGTGGTCATCACCACGGGCGGCCTCGGGCCGACCTGCGACGACCGCACGCGCGAGGCCCTGGCGGAGGCGCTGGGCCAGAAGCTGGTTTACGACCCGGAGATCGAGGCGGCCATCCGGGAGCGGTTCGCCCGGTTCAACCGAACGCCCACGGAAAACAATCTGAAGCAAGCCTACCGGTTCGAACACGGCGAAGTGCTCCCGAACCCCAACGGCACGGCCCCCGGCCTCTGGATCGAGCAGGACGGGCGCGTGCTCGTGATGCTGCCCGGCCCGCCCAACGAACTGCAGCCGATGTTTACCGAGCAGGTCTTGCCGCGGCTGGCCGAGCGCCACCTCATCTCCGAGGGCGAGGCCTATCTTCAAATCCGCTCGGCCGGAGTGGGGGAATCGGTCTTGGAAACGCAGTTTCAGCCCGTCTTTGACCGCTATCCCGGGCTCGGCATCGCGTATTGCGCCCACATGTGGCAGGTGGACTGCCGCCTCAGCTCGCCCGACGGCCGCTATGATCGCAGCACCCTCCAGACCATCGCCGACGAATGCGCCAACCTCCTGGGCGACGACTTCCTGTGCTTCGGACACGACGGCCTGGCGAAAATCGTGGCCGACGAACTCCGCCGGCAGGGCCGGACGCTGGCGGTGGCCGAGTCGAGCACGGGTGGGTTGCTCGCCAACAGCTTCACCGACATCTGCGGCGCCTGCAAATTTTTCCAGGGCGGCATCGTGAGCTACAGCAACGATTCGAAGATGCTGCTGTTGGACTGCCCCGAATGCCTGCTCTCGCAACACGGCGCGGTGAGTGCGGAGTGTGCCGTCGCGATGGCCACCGGCGTCGCCGAGCAGCTCGGCGCCGACTACGGCCTGGCGATTACGGGCTATGCCGGCTCGTCCGGCGGCAACGGCGACAATTCGGTCGGCACCATCTACCTTGGACTGCATGCCCCTGCCGGGGATTGGTCAAAGAAACTCACCTATCCCGGCCCGCGCCGCGCGGTGAAGCAGCGGGCCGTCAACTCCGCGATCGACTGGCTGCGGCGGGAAGTGCTGAGGGAGTCACGGAAAGCCGCGATTCCCCTGGCAAACTGAGCCGGAAGGATGCGGCGGAAAATGTAGGGCGGGGTCGCCGAACCCCGCCTTCCGGCGATAACAGGCAGGATTTGGAAATCCCGCCCTACAACCGAACAGTTGCGACCGCGTAAAATGGAATTGTGGTTCAACTGCGCGGATACACCACGGACAGATTTACGTTTCATCGGGGATCGGGTCGGGTCAGGGGTGGTGCGACGCATGAGCCGAAAAAATGTTCGTGCGCTTCCGCCGTTTTCGTGGACAAATTCCCGCCCAATGCCTGCGAGCCCCAAGCCCTTCACGTTCATCTGCGGCGCCGACGATTTTCTCGTGGGGCGGCTGGGGCGCGAACGCTTCGAGATCCTGGCCCGGGAGGCGGCCGCGGATGATTTCTCCCGGGAGATCATCAACGGATTCGCCGGCAACGTCGACGAGGTGGAGATCGCCGTGAACCGTTTCCGCGATGCGGTGCAGACCCTGCCGATGTTCGGCGGCAAGCGGGTCGTGTGGTTCAAGGACATAAATTTTCTCGCCGATACCGTGACCGGCCGCGCCGAGGGCACGCTCCGGCAGGTCGAGGCCCTGCAGGAACTGCTGGAGAAGGTGAATCCCGACGAGGTGGCGGTGATCGCCACCGCCGCGCCGGTGGACCGGCGGCGTAGTTTTCCGAAGTGGTGCGAGGCCCACGCGGATTTCGCGCTGGCCGGGGGCGACGGCGAGAACGCCGCCGAGGCGCTTGCCTCGGTCGCGCTCGGCGAGGCCCGGGAGTGCGGGGTGACCTTCGGCGAAGGCGCGGTGGAGCTGTTGCTGCAGAAAACGGGCGCCAACACCCGGCTCGTCACCGCGGAGGTGCGCAAGCTTGCGACCTACGCGGGTGAAGGCGCGGTGATCGAGGAGGCGCAGGTGGTCGAGCTGACGCCCAACATGGCCGGCGGGGATTTTTTCGAGGCGGCGGACCGGTTTTTCGCCGGCGATCTGGCGGGGGCGTTGCGGGCGCTCCAGCAGCATTTCTTTTCCGGCGGCGACGCCCGCCCGCTCCTGGCCTCGCTGCAGAACCGCAACCGGATCCTCATCCAGGCGCGGGTGCTGATCGACGCCGGCGACCTGCGCGCGCCCGGCCCGTATGGTTTTGACAAGGCCGCCTGGGCCCGGGCGCAAGCGGCCTATGCCGCGCACTTCGGCGGCGACACGGAGAAAAGCTCATACAACCTTTTCACGCAGAACCAATGGTACGCCGGCAAGCTGGTCAGCACGGGCAAACTCCCGCCCCTGCGCCGGCTGATCGACAACCAGCAGGAGTTCGTCCGCACCTTCGAGGAGATCATCCAGCGCCCGAACGAGCAGGAAACCGTGTTGCGCGAAATGACCGTGCGGTGCCTGGCAGCGTAGAAGGTGGCAGCCGTCCGGGCGAATTCCCGGAAACCTGCTCTTGGGTATTTTTGTGGGCGGGGTGCCCTCAGCCCGCGAGGCAGGCATTCGAAAGCGGAAGCCCGCGGGGTCAGGGCACCCCGCCCACAAGCAACCGCGATCAGGCCGCGACGCTGCGGTGTCTAACCGGAGCCTGGAGCCGCCGACGCTTCTGGACGAGAGATTGGCTACCACCGAGACGGGTTTTTTGGGGAAAGCGATAGCAGCAATTCTCCGAACGACACCGGAATTATGACAATCCCGGGCGATTCCCGGTCTTGCCCGCGCGGGCCGGTCGGCGCAAGTTGTGCGCCTTCCCATGAGCGCACTTCCCACCCAGTTTTCCGACGTTACCGTCCACACCAAGGCCAACGTGTATTTCGACGGCAAGGTCGTCAGCCACACCGTCCTGTTCGCCGACGGCGCGAAAAAGACCCTGGGGCTGATCTATCCCGGATCGTTTTATTTCAAGACCGGCGCGCCGGAGCGGATGGAGATCGTGGCGGGCAACTGCCTCGTGACGCTCGACGGCGGCAACACGGCCCTCGATTATTCCGCCGGCCAGTACTTCGATGTTCCGGCCAAGTCCGGCTTCACCATCGAGGTCGCGTCGGGGATCTGCGAATACATTTGTTCGTTCCTGTAAAACGGGCGCCCCCGCGGGTTTTCCGTTGGCAAGTCCGCCGCCGCCACTAAGCGTGGGGCCGTGAAGCCGACCGAAGTCCGCCCCGACCCCATCCCGAATGTCCTGGCCGAGCGCTACGCCTCGGCGGCGATGCGCGAGACCTGGTCGACCCACGGGCGGATCCTCCTCGAGCGCGATTTCTGGATCGCGGTGATGAAGGCGCAGCGCGACCTCGGCGTCGCCATCCCCG
>CAYZGG010000024.1:0-47001 GCA_964477955.1 uncultured Opitutaceae bacterium | reverse complement strand
GCTCCACTCCTGAGTGTCAAAGTCGTTATAGAAACGGTTGCGCGCCATGTTTGGTTTCGACAGCAAGACGGGTTTTCACACGATGCCAATACTTATGCCACGCCCCCTTCTGTTTCGCGGCCTGTCCATTTTGGGTTTTCTGTTGGCTGCGGCCGGGCGGGCGGCCGAGGCCCCCGCCGCCACTCCCGTCGTGCCGGTGCCGGCCGCAGCGCTGATCCAGGCGACCGATCTGCTGAAGCTCAAGCAGCTGAGCGCTCCCGCGCTTTCGCCGGATGGCAAATGGGTCGTGTACGCCGTGCGCTCCGCCGAGCCCGCACCGGGCGCCGGCGACGACTGGGTTTCCCGGACACATCTCTGGCTTGCCGCCACCGACGGATCGGCGCCGCCCCGCCAGCTGACCCGTGGTGACGGCGACGAGAACTCACCGGTCTGGAATCCCACGGGAGACAAGATCGGGTTCGTCTCCGGCCGGCCGGGGGCGAAACCGCAAATCCACCTGCTCGCTCCGGTCACGGGCGACGAAGTGGAATTGACCCAGCTCGCCATGGGGGCCGGCCGTCCGCGCTGGTCGCCGGACGGCAGCACCCTGCTTTTCACCTCCGATCTGAGTTACGCCGACGTGCGAACCGCCTTGGAAAAATCCGGCGCCGAGTCCAAGCCGAAGTGGAAAACCGAGCGGCCCGGACGCACCGTCAACGACACCGCCAATCCGGGGCAGAAGATCGCAGCGGGCAACACTCCGAATCCCGGCGCCGCCCTGTCCGGCGGCTCGCTCGCGGAGCGCCGGGAGTGGCTTGCGCGCAACGAGGCCGGGGCCAACCCGCGTGTTCTGGACCGGCTGAATTTCTCCGGCGAGGCGGATTTGATGTTCACCCACGTTTTCACGCAGGAGGCCCGCCCCGGCGCCGAGGCGAAGGACCTCACTCCCGGTTATGCCAGCTACGCCGCACCCGAGTGGAGGCCCGACGGCAAAGGGATCGTTTGCGCCGGCCCGCGCAAGTTGGACGAACATCCCGACCGCGACCGGTTGAAAAGCCTTTACGTGATCGACGCTTCCGCCGGCGGCGCGAAGCTCCTCGCGGAGCTGGCGGACTACAGCCTGGGCGACCCGCACCCCTCGCCCGACGGGAAACTCGTCGCCCTCACGGCCACACCCGGCGAAGCGATCGCCTACGGGCAGGCGATCGTCGCCACGGTGCCTTCCGGAGGCGGCGAAGTGAAACTGCTTTCGGCGAAACTCGACCGCGACGTACGCGACCTTCGGTGGTCCTCCGAAGGCAAATTCCTCTATTTCACCGCCCCGAACAACGGCGGCCTTCCCCTCTACAAAATCGCCGCGGAAGGCGGCGAGGCGCAGCGGGTCACCCCGTCTGAGACCGACGGCGTTTGCGCCTACGACCTGGGTGCGCACGGCTTCGTGCAGGTCTTGACCTCTCCGGCCAATCCCTCCGAGCTCTACTCCGGGTTGCCGGGCAAAACCGAGGGCACTTGCCTGACCCGGCACAATGACGAGTGGCTCGCCGAAAAAAAACTCGGCGCCTACGAAGGCCGCAGCCTCGTGAACAAGGAAGGCCTGACCATCCGCTATTGGATCTTGAAGCCCGTCGGTTTCGATCCGGCGAAAAAATATCCACTGCTGCTCGAGATTCACGACGGGCCCGACGCGATGGGTGGGCCGGGCGCGAACGCGGGCTGGTTTGAGCTGCAGTATTTCGCGGCCCGCGGCTATGTCGTCGTTTTCGCCAATCCGCGCGGTGCGACCGGGAGCGGCCGCGATTTCCAGCGCGCGAATCACCAGGACTGGGCCATCGGCCCGGCCGGCGATGTTCTGGCAGCGTTGGAATTTGTGGCCAAGGAGCCGTACATCGCCCGCTACCGGCAGGTCGTGACCGGCCGCGGCTACGGCGCCTATCTCACCGCATGGATTGTCGGCCACGAGCACCGCTTCAAAGCGGCCGTCGCTCGCGATGGCGCGTACGATCTCGCCTCCTTTTTCGAGGAAACCGCTGCGTGGCAAAAAGGCCGGCGGGCCTTCGATGGCTATCCGTGGGAGGAGGCCGCGCGCGGACTGATGGAACATGAATCGCCGCTGACCAGCGTCGAAAACATCACGACCCCGCTGCTGTTCGCGTACACCGAAGGCCGCCCCGCCGCCGGGCAGAGCGAACTCCTGCTGCGCAGCCTCAAGATCCTCGGGCACGACGCCGAAGCGGTCCGTTACCCACGTGTCATTCCCGAATCCGGCTCCGAAGACGGACCCGGACCGGCGCAACGAATCGACGCGCTGGTGCGCACCGACGAATTCTTTCGTCGCTTCATCGGCGAAAATTAGCCGCCCGGTTTTCGCTCTGGCTTCCGTCTCTGCCGCGCCGAGATTGCTCCTGCCACCTCATGTCACCGCCCGTCCCCCACCCGCCCGCTGAAGCGTCCGCCTCCGCCCTGTTTTCGACGGTTTTCGGCACGTGCGGAATCGCTTGGAACAGGATCGGCCTGACCGGATTTCAACTGCCCGAAGACACCGACACGCGCCCGCGGCACTCGCTGGAGGCCAAAACAGGCATTCATCCCGCCAGCGAAGAAATCCCCGCCGGAAATGTGGGAGAGGCTTTACGCCCCGACTTCGCAGCGGTCTCGCCATCCGGTCGCGGCATAGAGCTCCTCCCACATGGGCCGGAGAAAAGGCCCGCGAGCGAGACGGCTGCCCCACCCCTTCCGCCCGTGTGGGTCCGGCGGGTGATGGAGCGCGCGCAGGAGCATTTTCGCGGCCGTCTGCAGGATTTCGCCGACATCAAGCTCGACTGGTCCCGGGTGAGCGATTTTCAGCGGGCCGTATACGAGCAGACTCGCGCAATCAAACCGGGGTTCAAACGGAGCTACGGCGAAATCGCGCACGCGCTCGCGCTGGAGCCCGGTGGCGCGCGGGCGGTGGGAGCGGCGCTCGGAGCGAATCCCTGGCCCCTGATCGTCCCCTGTCATCGCGTCGTTTCGGCCGGCGGCAAAATGACCGGATTCTCGGCGCCGGGGGGTGTTCGCACGAAAACCAGGCTGCTGACCCTGGAGGGCGCGGAGCTGCTGTCCGAATGAAGCCAAAATTTCAGTACGTCCCGGCCGACGCGGTGGCACATCTCCGCGCGAGCGATCCGGAGCTGGCGGCGTTGATCGACCGGGTCGGGCCGTTCACCCTCGAACTACATCAGGCCCGGACTCTCTTTGAGTCGCTGATGCGCTCGATCATCTACCAGCAATTGCACGGCAAGGCCGCTTCGACGATTCTTGGACGGGTCCTGACGGTGTTGAAGCCCCACGGTGGCGCCAAGCCGGAAGCCCTGGCGAAGGTGAGCGACGAGGCTCTCCGGGCCGCCGGACTTTCACGGGCCAAGCTGCTCGCCATCCGGGATCTCGCCGCGAAATGCCTCGCGGGCGTCGTGCCAACACTGCGCGAGGCGCACCAAATGGCCGACGACGAATTGGTCGCGCGTCTGACCGAGGTGCGCGGCATCGGCCCATGGAGCGTGCACATGCTGCTGATTTTCCGTCTCGGCCGCCCGGATGTGATGCCCACCGGCGATTTCGCCGTGCGCCTCGCGTTCAAACAACTCTACAAAAAGCGCCGTGACCCGAAACCCGAAGCCATCCTGAAGCACACGCGCCACTGGCAACCCTACCGCAGCGTGGCGAGTTGGTACCTCTGGCGTTCGTTGGATACGGTGAATTGAAGCGGGCGCGCACCGCCGTCCCTGCCGTCAGCGGGAGGGACGATCTCCCGATCGTCCGCGGCCCGTCGGGAGACGGACCCTCCATTTCCCGATTCGCCTCACCGCGTTGCAAACTCACACCGCACCCCATCGCGGCGCAAAGCCGCCCCTGCCTTCGATCGAATTTAAACAGCGCGTTCGCTGTTGTGTCATATGCGAACGCCAGTTAACCTGCCGACAGCTATTCTTCTCATGCCTCCGAAAATGCGTGCCATCGTCAAACCCGCCCCCGGTCCCGGCCTCGTCATGACCGAAGCCCCCGTGCCGGTGCCGGGTGTCAACGACGTTCTCATCAAGATCAAGCGCACCTCCATTTGCGGCACCGACGTGCACATCAACAAATGGGACGCCTGGGCGCAGCGGACCCTCAAGCCGCCGGTCATCATCGGGCACGAATACGTCGGCACCGTCGCGGACGCCGGTGAAGGTGTGCATGGCTTCACGGTCGGGCAGCTCGTGACCGGCGAAGGTCACATCGTGTGCGGGCATTGTCGTAACTGCCTCGCGGGCCGGCGGCACCTGTGCCCGAACACGATTGGCATCGGCGTCAACCGCGACGGCGCGTTCGCCGACTACGTGCTCGTGCCCGCGAGCAATGTCTGGAAGGTTCCCGCCGACATGTCCCTCGACGTGATCTCCTGCTTCGACCCGCTCGGCAACGCCGTGCACACCACCCTGTCGTTCGACATGGTCGGCGAAGACGTGCTCATCACCGGCGCCGGCCCGATCGGCTGCATGGCCATCGCGGTCGCGCGGCACGCGGGGGCGCGCAAGATCGTCATCACCGACATCAACGACAGCCGGTTGGAGCTGGCGAAAAAGTTCGCCCCGACCCGCACGGTGAACGTGGCGACCGAAAGTCTCACCGACGTCTGGCACAAGGAGCTCGGGATGACCGAGGGCTTCGACGTGGGACTCGAGATGTCGGGCAGCGCCGCGGCATTGAACCAGATGATCGACAACATGGTCATGGGCGGACGCATCGCCCTGCTCGGTGTGCATCCCGGGGAGGCGCGGGTCGACTGGAACAAGATCGTCTTCAAGATGCTTCATCTGAAAGGAATCTACGGCCGCGAGATGTTCGAGACCTGGTACAAGATGACGGCCCTCGTGCAGGGCGGCATGGACATCACACCCGTCATCACCCACCGGTTTCCCGTCGCGCAGTTCCAGGAGGGATTCGAACTCATGGGAGCCGGCAAATCAGGCAAGATCATCCTGAACTGGGAATGAGCCGCCACGGTTCCGCACATTTTTGCAATCGAACGTAGGAGTGGCTTTACGCCGCGCCAGTGTGGGAGCGAGCTCGCTCGCGACTCCTCGCGGCGTAAAGCCGCTCCTCCTTTGTTGGAGTCAATCCGCAGACCACGGCCCGGCGTTCGAAACGATTTGGCCAGAATTCGCTGGGATCGGCAGACCTCAGATGCATGATTTGTTCGCGATGAATCCGGTTCCACGCACGGTCACGATCGAGGAGCTCGACCGGCTTTATGCCGCGCTTCCGCCGCGTCCGCAGGATTCCGCCCGGGTGATCTCCTTGAACGTTCGCCCCGGACCGGCGCAGCGGGAGGAACGGGACGCGATCGAATTCGATCCCGAACTCGGCGCCGCCGGCGACCGCTGGCTGCGGAAAACCTGGCTTTATCTCGCCGACAAAAGACCCGATCCGCGCGTGCAGGTCGCCATTTGCAACAGCCGCATCCTGTCCCTCATCCAGGAGGCCACCGGGGTCCGTCATCATCCCGGCGACACCGTTTTCACCGACCTGGATCTGGCGGCGGCGAATCTGCCCGTGGGGGCGCGCCTGCGCATCGGCGGGGCGGTGATCGAGGTCTCCAATATCGAAAATGACGCCTGCGCCAAATTTGCCGCGCACTACGGCCCGGTGGTGCTGGAGTGGATCCGGCTGCCCCGCAACCGCGCGCTGCGGCTCCGCGGACTCTTCGCCCAGATCGTCGCCGGCGGCACCGTCCGCCGCGGCGACGAAGTCTGCAAAGCGGCTTGGCCCTCAGAGCCTGCTTCGTGAAGAAAACCTGAGCCGGGCGCGGAGGACTCGCGGAGAAAACCGACACTGCCCTCGATCCGAACCCATCTGCTCGCACGATCGGCAGACCGGACCAGGGCGCCCTCAGCGCATGTCCTTGCGAAACCGGCGCAGCAGGCGCAGGGCGCGATTGGGGGTTTCCTGCGTTTGCTTGCCCCACCAGTCACCGTTCATGAAATCGTTGTATCCGGGAATGGTCCGGGTCGACGGCCCGCTCAGATTGCGGAAGCCCATCGACCACTCACCGAAGGCGCGCTTTTTGATTGGTTCCTGCAACAAGGTGATCAGTCCCCGGTGCCGGGTGTCTTTGACGATGCGGGCATGAGTAGCTACGACCGCCTCCTCTTCGCCCTCTAATACCTGCATGAAGTTGCCGTCCCGATAGAGGAGCAGCCCGGTAATGCCGACGGCTTCGTTGCTCCGGCGGCTGCGCTCCAGCAGCGCGACCAGGTCGGCTTCCGCGAAAGCCTGGGCGGCGGAACTGATATAAACCAGATGGATAAGTGACATACAGGGAACGTCCGCCGCGAGGGTGGCGGGATCCTTCACTCCATGAACGACCACTTCCAGCCATTCTTTAACCGACAAACGCGCTGATCCGCTGCCATACCGGCCCGCGACAGTGGTTTGGAACAGGGCGGGGACGAGAGACGACCCGAAGACCGGGAAACCCAACGTAGGGGCGCAGTCTTGCTGTCCCCAAGGATTTTGACGCCTCTGCGGGCGCCGCAAGACTGGGCCGCTCCAAATCATCCGAGAAAGCGCAGTTAAAACGCGGAGTGTGCACGGAGAGAAAGCCAGTCTGAACGGATTGAATCTCTGCTGCCTCAGCGACCTCCTGTGCCAATGCAGCGGTTTTGGATGAGAATGATTTTACAGGAGGAAACGAAGGGAACGGAGGAGGTGGATAGATCTCGCAGGAGGACGTGGAGAGCGCGGAGGAGGAGTCTTATCCGGCTGAATCGATTCTCTGTTTCCTCAGTTGCCTCCTGTGCTTCTACTGTCGGCAACAGCGTTCTAGATAAATGGCTGCCTCGTTCGGGGTTCTTTCGGTTGGTTTTGTGCTTTTTGTGGCCATTCTCTTTGCGGAGTTTTGGACCATCCGCGGAGACATTCGGAAGGGCTCTCGGGCCGTTCCCAGACAGTGCCGGAGGAAGCCACCCCAGACCATCGCTCCCGCCTCCGGGATTGCCATGGCCTCGGGCCGAACCACAGTCCTCCCTCGCATGGATCACGTGACCGTCGGGGAATACTGGAATGCCAACGCCGAGGCGTGGACGAAACTCGCGCGCGCGGGCTACGACCTCTATCGTGACCACCTCAACACCCCCGCCTTTCTCGAATTGTTGCCACCGGTGGATGGTCTTTCCGGCCTTGATATCGGCTGCGGCGAGGGTCACAACACCCGGCTGGTCGCGCAGCGGGGTGCGAAAATGACCGCCATCGACATCGCCGGCACCTTCGTCCGTTTCGCGCAGGCGGAGGAAACGCGCCGACCGCTTGGCATCACCTACCGGGAAGCAAGCGCGGTGGAACTGCCGTTTGCCGACGGCACGTTTGCCTTCGCCACCGCCTTCATGAGCCTGATGGACATCCCGGAGACGGAGCGCGTCCTGGCCGAGGCTTTTCGCGTGCTCGCCCCGGGCGGTTTTCTGCAGTTCTCGATCTTGCATCCCTGCTTCAATCCGCCCCACCGCCGCAATTGTCGCGACGAGGACCGGCTCACCTACGCCATCGAAGTCGGCGATTACTTCATCGATGCCCGGGGTCGGATCGACGAGTGGATTTTCGGCGCGGCTCCTCGATCGACGCGCGACCGCCTGCCCAATTTCAAGGTGCCGCGCTTTCACCGTCCGGTCAGCGAATGGCTGAACCTGCTGGTCGCCGCCGGCTTCGTCCTCGAACGCTTCGCCGAGCCGTGCCCGACCGAGGAAGTCGTGCAGGCGCACCCCGAACTGCAGGACGCCCGCGTTGTCGCTTATTTTCTGCACATCCGTGCCCGCAAGCCGGCACAGGTCGCCACTGGGACCTGAGCCCGCGGACCAGAGTGCAGGACCGTGCTAGCGTGGACGAAGAGGTTGGCCAACATTGCCTCACGCCACCTCTCTCTGGGACTAAACAGCTAGACCAAGTCTCGCGTCACACAGTCTCTCAACTGCCACCCTTCAGCGTGTTTTTGTATTTCACTTATCAACAAAAAACGTCGCTTCATATACACACCATTGTCCACACCGTTCATTGAGTTCCTTCGGGCATGCAAGTTGTACGGAACAACGCTCGACAATTTCGTAAAATATCGCCCGGCGCTTGTCACTCATCGGCCCGGTAAGCTGGATCACCTGTGCTTTGTTCGTCTCAGTGTTTATTCGGAATCTTACTATATAACGAGAACCGACAACAGGTGCATCATCATAATTTTTCGTCGCCTCACCATATTCGCTAAGAATTTTCGAACGAAGTGTTCGAAAATAGCGTTCGCTGACAGGATGAATAATGCCAGTAGTCGATGGGCCTTCATGCCAGAGCATCTCTTGTCCGGACGATTCCTCCGACAAACGTTTTCTTGGTTTTGGCGGCCCAGGCTGTTCAGCAATGGCACCCGGCGCCAAAGAGGGATCCGGCAGATTTTTCTTCCGTTTAAGTTCGTGTAGATAGGTGGGGAGCGAACGATAAAACGCCACTGGGTCTTCCGTCGAATGCCATCTCAATTGGTAGAAATAGCCGTCGGCCAAGAATGCACAATATATGCCGTAAGAGCCATCGGCCAGTTTCACATGGGATGCGAACACCTCTCCCAACGGGTTCGCTATAATTTGCCAAGCTATCACTTCCGTCTTATCTTTTTGAGTGATAGCTAGCCGGTAGACCTGCTGTTGGCGCGCATCCCAAATGTCGCCGGGAGCGACGATGCTACGGAAAACAACGCAAAGTAGTCCCTCTCTTTGGTTGATCGCGCGAAATACCATGCCGGCTTCAGGAGTTGTCACGGCATCGTCTTCCCAATTTTCGCCATTTAGTGCGAACGACACCAGATCATCGGCATAACTCGCGGTGCCAAAAGCGTTGTTCGTCGTGCACCAAGCGGAAAACAATAGGACAAGAATGCGAAATGTCATAGGTATGCCAACCGTTACGTTGAACCACCCCACCTTGGCGAGGATGGGACCATTTTCAAAACATGGCTTTTGAGTGACAAAGCGTTTGCATAACCTGCAATATTCCTGTCGATGGCTGGCTCAATCAAATTAGAACTAGCGGGACTAAAACGGGTTGGAGAAAGGCAACCCTTTTGACAAAAATGCTGAGGGCGTTTCGGTAGTAATTGCGAGTAACTCAATCGTGAAGCGGCCGACCGACAGCGAAAGCTCTGCCGGAATTCGATTTCGCACACATCGTTCAACCTTGGCGACAGAATGTTACCTACGTCGCGCACGACCGCCTTTAGCATTTCCATCGCGCCGGATTGCCGTCAGCAATCGGGTGATGCCTTTTTCCTCCCTGGGTCTGTCCGCTCCGCTGCTGCGCGCGGTCGCGGTGAAAAACTACGCCGCCCCGACGCCCATCCAACAGCAAGCCATCCCGGCCGTGCTGCGCGGAAACGACGTGTGGGCCTCGGCTGAGACCGGGTCGGGCAAAACCGCTGCGTTCGTTCTGCCGATTCTCGAACGACTCAGCCGGGAAACACCGCGACATCCGCGCCGGATCCGCGCGCTGGTCCTGGTGCCAACCCGCGAACTCGCCGCCCAGATCCTCCAATCGGTCCGCACCTACGGCGGACACTTGCCGGCGCCACTCAAATCCGTCGCCGTTTTCGGCGGCGTCTCGATCAACCCTCAAATGCTGGCCTTGCGCGGCGGGGCCGACCTCGTCGTCGCCACCCCCGGCCGCTTGCTCGATCTGGTCAGGCGCAATGCGTTGCACCTCTCCTCGGTGGAAACGCTCGTGCTCGACGAGGCCGACCGCCTGTTCAGCCTCGGCTTTGCGGACGAGCTCGCGCGCGTCTTGGCCCTGCTGCCGGCCCGCCGGCAAAATCTGCTTTTTTCGGCGACGTTTCCGCCGGCAGTCGAAGCGCTCGCGGCCAGCCTGCTGCGCGAGCCCGTCCGCCTGCAAGCCGAAGCCGCGCTCAGCCGCTCCGCCGCCCCCGCGCCAGGCATCGTCCAGCGGGCCATCGAGGTCGACCAACCACGGCGCACCCAGCTCCTGCGTCACCTGATCAAGGAACACGCGTGGACCCGCGTCCTGGTTTTCGTCGCCACGAAGTACTCTGCCGGCCACGTGGCCGAAAAACTGCGCAAGGCCGGCCTTCGCGCCGAACCGTTCCATGGCGAACTCAGCCAGGGCGCGCGCACGGCCAACCTCGCCGCCTTCCAGGCGCAGCAGCTTCAGGTCCTCGTGGCCACCGACGTCGCCGCCCGCGGCCTCGACATTGCCCAGCTCCCGGCGGTGGTGAACTACGACCTTCCCCGGTCGCCGGTCGACTACCTTCACCGCATCGGCCGCACCGGCCGGGCCGGCGAAACCGGAGTCGCGGTGAATTTCATCAGCGCCGAGACCGACGCCCATTTCCGTCTCATCGAAAAACGTCACGGGCTGCAGCTGGACCGCGAACAAATCGCTGGCTTTGAGCCCATCGAGCTCGCCGTGCCGGCCGCACCCGCGACCGGTGGAATCAAAGGCAAGCGCCCGAGCAAGAAGGACAAACTGCGCGCCGCCGGCCTGTTACCAGCGGTCGCGTCGGCTCCGGGTCAAGCGTCGGTGTCTCGACCGCCGGAGCCGAGGCTTCCCGATACGACCGGGGCCGGTCCCAAAACGAAACGTGCGCCTGGAGTTGCGCGGCCGACGGACGCACCGCTGTTTCCGTTCACGGCGGCACGCCGGGCCGGGCCGTTTCGTTTGAGGCCCGGCCGCCTCCCGCACTGAAGATTCCTCGAAGAAGCTCGGGAGTATTTGACCAAACCAACTCCGGCATACCCGAATCACCTTTCTTCTTTTATTTGTAGGAGCCTGCTCGCAGGCGATTCTTCGTGGCACGGGTCTCCCGACCCGTGATGATCGGAACACGGGTCAGGAGACCCGTGCCACATCCCGATTGTCGCCTGCAAACAGGCTCCTAAAACGCAAACCACGACGCAGGTTGCGCGCTTGCCGCGCAATACCAAGTGGCGGGATCAGCCCGCCACCTACCAGCTTTATCTCACGGCAACTGCACGAATCCGACTCAGTGCACGTGGTCGTGATCGCACGCGGTCGTATCGATGTGCAACAGGGCGTAGAGGGGGCAGAAGCCGACGACAGCCGACAAAATCGGAGCGAGACCAAGCAAACCCCACCAACCAAGACTGTGATTGCCGATCATCAGCAACAGACAGCCCGCCACGAACCTGACCGCCGCATCATAGGAACCGACATTCGTTTTCATGGGACCTCCGGGTTGAGACAAGCATAGGCCTTTGCCGGCGTTCCCGCTGTGCATTTCTTGCCAAATCGGCCCTGTCGTCCCCGACGATCCGGACCCCTGCCGTAGCACGCAGCAGTCTCTGCAGGTGGCGGGCTTGTCCCGTCACTCCGCGTTGCGCGGCAAGCGCGCAGGCCACATCCGGTTTGTTTCTCCGGCTTATTCCGGCAGAGCCGGTTCCTCGCACGACTCGGGAAAGGCGCGCTGTTTCCGCGCCCACAAGCTGGCGCACAGGCTGTTGGTCAGCGCCTCGTGCAGGGCCGACCCGAAATCGTAGGCGCGCCCGTCGAATCCCTCCTCTTCCATCGCCTGGTCCAGGCCCAGCATGACCGCGTAAAGGCGGCGGCGGAGCGCCGGGATGTAGACCTGCGAAATGTCCACCGTGGGATCAAGCGCATACGCGGCGCAGACGCTCGCATCGCTGGCGTGGTGCGCCCGGCAAATCTCGGGCCGGCCTTCATAGATCGAGCAACATCCGTCGCGCAGCAGGGCGCAGG
Source organism: uncultured Opitutaceae bacterium (assembly GCA_964477955.1). GTDB lineage: Bacteria > Verrucomicrobiota > Verrucomicrobiia > Opitutales > Opitutaceae > Didemnitutus. The sequence goes on along the minus strand of CAYZGG010000024.1, from coordinate 35,250 downwards.
GCTGCAACACCCGCGCGTAGTCATCGGCTCCCAGTCCGGCGACCCGCGCGCGCCGCGCGGCGGCCCGCTCAATCACACCGGCCACTTCTTCGGGAGAGAAATGCGTGTGGATGTACTCCGCCGCCAGAAAAACCTCGTGCGCCTGCACCCCCAGCGGAACGCTGCAACAAAAGCTGCACCCGGCCCGGCAGGCCGCCGCAGCCCGGGCCTTCGGCGGAGACGACGCAAAGGTCCGGTCGAGTTCGCTCATGCCCCAGCGCAACGCCGCATACACCCCGGCTTGATCGCGCGCGGCTTTAAGCCGTCGGAGCATCTCGCCGGAAGCGTGGTCAAAAAGGTCGTCCGGCGAACTGAGGTGAGCGCGGGTCATGGAGGGAGCGCCTACGCAGAGCCTTTGCCCATCCGGAATCAAGCGCGATCCGCCCGGCCGGAACGATGCAGTGGAAAATGTGGGGCGGCTCGCCGAACCCCGCCTTCTCGCGGAGGGACGATCTCCCGGTCGTCCGCGGCCAGCAGGGAGAAGAGCTCTCCTTCGGCGGGATCCGGAAATCCCATCCGACAACCAAACAGTTTCGTTCGAAAATAGAGGGGAAGGACCGTCCACCTGCATTATTCCGGCCAGTCCGGCTTCAACTACGACAGCGTTTGGGAGTTGTCGCAGGCCTCCTGACATAGGGCTGTCACAGAACCATGGTAGACTTCCCGGGTCACAGTTTAATTCTCAATCCCAACCACGATCATGAAAACCACTGAAATCGCCAGCCGTCTGGTCTCCCTTTGCCGCGAGGCCAAATGGGAAACCGCCCAGAAAGAATTGTTCGCCGCCGATGCCGTCAGCATCGAAGCCGAGGCCAACCCGTCCGGCATCAAGGAAACCAAAGGTTTGCCCGCCATCATTGCCAAAGGCCACCAGTTCAACGCCATGACTGAAAAGGTCCACTCCCTGACCGTGTCCGATCCCGTCGTCGCCGAGTCGTCCTTCGCCTGCGCGATGAGCATAGACCTGACGATGAAGGCGCAGCCCCGGATGCAGATGTCCGAGATTTGCGTCTACAAGGTGAAGGACGGTAAAATCATTTCCGAGGAGTTCCACAACTGATTCCGATTGCTTGAGAACGCACGTCCGCCGAACACAGCACCCCGGCGACTCTCGTTCGTGACTGCGTGAACGATCTTGCGCCCACGGCCCGGTCGGAAAGCGCGGCGCATCGCGAGTTGAAGCGGCTCGCGCTGGAATGGGCCGTCGCCCGCCGGCTGGTGCTCGCCGCCACGGAGGTTCGCCTGCCGCGCTCGGGCTATCGCGCAGATGTCGCCGCAGCCACGCCGCGGGCGCTGACGGCGAATGCGTTCACCGCTGTCTTCGAATGCAAGGCGTCGCGCGCCGATTTCCTGCGGGACAATGCTCCTGAGGCCGGGGTGGCGGAGAAGATCGCGCAACTCTGCGAACGCCTGGCGGTCCTGCGAACGCTCATCGGATCGCACCGGCCGGACCTGCGTCGCGGCGAGGAGCTGTTTCCGGAGTTCGACGGCTTCGACCTGCGCGGGCTGCGACACCAGACCCACGACCAGCTGGAGGCCGAGCTCGGCACGTTGCAGAGAAAACTGCAGGAGGGCACGAAGTTCGCCAAACTCGGGCGGTGGCGCGCCGCCAACATGCTTTATCTCGTGAGCGAAGAGGGCCTGTTCGCCACGCACGAACTGCCCGATGGCTGGGGGTTGCTGGTGCGGCGTGGCGAGGGACTGGAGCTGACCGTCAAGCCCTGCCTGCGCGACACGACGGCGGCCGAGCGGGTCGCGCTCATCGAGCGCATCGCCGCAGTGGCGGCCGCGCGAGAGAGGAAAACGCATGAGGTCTCAGTTTCTCCTCCCGGACCGCCGGATCCGCCCCGGAACCCGACCGGTGACTGAGCCTCACGGTTGAAGATCGCACCAAAGACCGACGGCTACGACTAGCACGCTGACTTGTTAGGGGCCGTTGCCCTCAACGGCCTTTCCGCCGCGAAACATCAGCGAAGGCGGTTGGGGCAACCGCCCCTGCAAACGTTCGCTTTTTGTGGTCTCTAACGTTAAGTGGATTTCGCACGTGGCCCCACAACTGCACGAGTGCGTCGGTGAGCCGAAACAGCGCGCCTCCAATGGAGAGGCGAGTACCGGATTGCTCCGCGTATCCGGCGGTAAACCGAAAAATGGCCCGCCGGTGGACTGATCTCCAATCCGCCGGCGGGTGTGATTATTGGTGGTCCATAAGGCTTAAGTAGCTTGAACCGTGCCCAGCTCGGACCATTCGCGACCGCTTGACCGGCTCCCAATTCCCTATTAGCTGCGCCTCTTCAACCTTCGTTCCAACATGAAACTACCCCGTCTCTCCTCGCTGCCGGCCCTGATCCTGGTCGCTGCCCCGGTTCTGCTCGTCGCGCAAGCCCCCCAAGTCCCCGACTGGGCCCTGCCCGGCTCTGCCACCCACCAACAGGTCCCTCCTCCCGCCGGATTTCACCGGCCCAGCATAAATTCTAACACCCCGATCGGCCGGTTCGAAGGCCAGTCCGACATCGGCGGCCCCCTCTTGCCGGGCAGCTCCAGCTACGATGCGGCCAAAAGCCAATACACCCTGAACTCGGCGAGCTACAACATCTGGTACAACCGCGACGAACTCCGCTTCGTGTGGAAGAAGATGTCCGGCGACGTTTCGCTCGCCGCCGACATCACCTTTCCGAATCCCCAGGGCTACGACGACCGCAAGGCGGTGCTCATCTTCCGCCAGGACCTCGACGACGATTCCAAGCAGATCATGACCGCATTGCACGGCGGCGGGCTGATCCACCTCGCCCTCCGGCCGGAAAAGAACAGCTTCATGTCGGAAGCCCACCGCTTCAAGGCCGGGGACCGACCCGCGGGCGCCCCCCCGATCCGGCTCGGGATTGAAAAACACGGCGACACCTTCGCCCTCTTCATCAGCCTGAATGGCGAGCCGATGCACGAGGTCGGCACGACGGCCGACCTGCATTTCGACGGCCCGTTCTACGTCGGTCTCGGCTTCTGTTCGCACCTGCCCGCCACCTCCGACACCACGGTGCTCTCCAACGTCGTGTTCGAAAACACCGCCGGCAAGGTGCACTGAGACTGTCCGAAAACCGCGAAAAACGGTGCAGGGCGCAGTCTTGCTGCGTCCAAAGATTTTCGAACCCGGACGGGCGCAGCAAGACTGCGCCCCTACAATTTGCCAAACCCTCAGGTTGGCTGCGGGCGATCGTAGAAGATTCGCACTTCCGCTTCGCGGGTGTTGAGCAACTGGGTGGCCCGCTCCAGCGCGTGCTTGGTACTGACCGTGGGGTTCGCCTCCGCGGGAAAAATATTGGCCGGTCCGATGGCTTTTTCCAGTCCGCTGTTGCGCAGTACGGCGTGGGCTTCGCTGCTGATGCCGCTGATGAGCAGATGGCGGCCGGTGGCGGCCAGATATTCCCGGAGGTTTTCGAGCGCCATGACCGTGGAGGCGTCGATGTGCCGGGCGTTCTTCATGCGCAGGATGAAAATCTTGATGTTCAGATCCTCGGCCTGGCGCCGGACCTGTTCGAGAAACCCGTCGGCCGCACCGAAGTAGAGATCACCCTCGACATGGATGATCGAAATAAACGGATGGGCGCGCTCGGCCGGATTGTTCAACGCGGCCAGATTGCCGCCCTTGGTGAAAGTATATTCCTCCAGCAGCGGGGTGCTCGTTTTCTGCAGGAAAAGCGCCAGCGCCACGCCGATGCCCATGTAGATCGCGGTGTCGAGCTTCAGGAACAGCGCCGCCGCGAGCGTGATCACGAAAACCGCCAGATCCGAACGGGTTGAACGGCAGCATACCCGGATCTGGTGGCGGTTGAGCATCTTCAGCCCGACGCGGATCAGGTGGGCCGCGAGCGCGGCGATCGGGATGAAATTGAACACCGGCGTCACGAACAGCAGGACGGCGAAGACCACGACGCTGCTCAGCATCGACGAAAGCTGCGTGGCCGCGCCGCTCTGGAAATTGACGGCCGAGCGCGCGAAGGACGAGGAGCCCGGCACGGCGCCGAAGAAGGCGCAGGCAATGTTGGCCGCGCCCATGCCCACCAGCTCCTGGTTGGGCTCGATTTTCTGCCCGCTCTTTGACGCGAGCCCCTTGGTGATGGCGGTCGCCTCCAGCATGCCGAGAATCGCGATGGCCACCGCCGTGGTGAAGATCTCCTTCAAGGCCACGAATTCCGACCCCGTCCAGTGCAGCCCCGCGAAGACCGGCAGGACCGCCCGCAACCGGCCCTCGTCCCGCACCAACGACAGCGGCAGATGCGGATAATAGTGTTCGATCAGGCGGGCCATCCCGCCCATGAACGCCAGCCCGATCAGGGCCTCCGGCCAGTGGGGCCGGAAGCGTCGGACGAGCCAGAAAATCCCCAGCGTCAGCGACCCCGCGCCGAGCGCCCACCAGGACATCTCCCCCTGCACGACGGAAACCCCCGCCTGCCAGAGATTGTGCGCGAAGGATTCGCCCGTTTCCGCGTCGAAGCCCAGCAGGTTGTGCAGCTGCCCTGCGATCAGCAGCAGGCCGATGCCGCAGCTGTAGGCCACCACGACCGAGCGCGAAATGAATTTGGTCAGCTCGCCAAAATTGACCAGCCCGGCCACCAGCTGGATCACGCCGATGAGAAACGCCAGCAACACCGCCAGCCGGAGCGGCGGAATCGCCAGCGGACCCGAATGCGCCGCGATGGTCGCGGCCGTGATGATGCTGATCGAGCTGGTCGGACCGAAGACATGGTGGCGCGAACTGAAGAACAGCGCGCCGACAAAGCCACCGATGATGACGGACACGATCACGGGCTGCGGCGGCAGACCGAGAATGAGGGCAAAGCCGACGGCCTGCGGAATCGAAACCAGCGTGAGCGTCGCCCCCGCCACCAGGTCGCGACGAAATTTCTCCCGGGTGTAACTCTTCAGTTCGTCGAGAAAGGGCAGGCGCAGTTCGAGCATCTTCGCGCCCATCGCCTGCGCGTCGGCCAGCGTTTCGCGAACGGCATCGGGGGCGTCCATGCGAACGAGGAACGCCTCAGAGCGTCACACCCATCTTTTCCAACACGCGCTGGAGATCCTCGTTGCCGGCGTATTCAATGATGATGCGCCCGCGCTTCGGCGAATGCCGCAGGGTGGTGCGCGCGCCGAGGTGCGAGGTGAGTTTCCGTTCGATGTCGGTGAGCGCGGTCGCCTCCGCGCCGGGCACCCGGCGTTTCTTGCCGGTGGCGCTGCGCTGGTGCGAAACGAGTTCCTCGGTCGCCCGGACGCTCAGGCCCTCCTCGATGCACCGGCGGGCGAGCAGGAGGCGTTCGGCGGAGTTTTCCACGCCAAGCAGCACCTTCGCATGCCCGGGGCTGAGCAAGGCCTTGCCGAGGTAGCCTTGGATCTCGCCCTCGAGTCCGAGCAGGCGCAGGGAATTCGCCACGGTGGCGCGGTTCTTGCCGACGCGCTGGGCTGCGGCCTCCTGGGTGAGGTCGAAATCCCGGATCAGGCTGGCATAGCCGTGCGCCTCTTCGACCGGATTCAGGTCGGCGCGCTGGAGATTCTCGATCATGGCCAGCGTGGCGGAGGAAGCGTCGCTTGAAGCCATGACGCGCGCGGGGATCGTCTTGATCTTCAGCTGCTGAAACGCCCGCCAGCGGCGTTCGCCGGCGATGAGCTGGAACCGGTCGCCGACCGGGCGGACCACGATCGGCTGCAGCAGCCCCTCGGCCCGGATGCTCTCGACCAGTTCGGTGAGGGCCTCGGGGGCGATTTCCCGGCGCGGCTGGTAGGGATTCGGTTCGACCTGCTGCACGGCGATTTCGCGATAGCCGGCCAGGCTCTCGCTGGCCGGAGTGGCGGACGCCGCGGCGGCGGGGGCCGCGGGTTTGGACGCGGGTGTACCGCTGCTGATCAGGGCACCGAGACCGCGCCCGAGACGGGATTTGTTGTGAGCCATGGTTATTTCGCCTGAGGGATGAAGAGCGTCTGGCCGGCGCGAATCCGGCTCGGATCGGAAATCTTGTTCGCGTTGATGATGTCCTGGACCTTCGCGCCGTTCTTTTTCGCAATGACGGCGAGCGTGTCGCCGGCTTGCACGGTGTAGGAAACTCCGTCCTTCGGATAGTCCTCGGAGAAATTCGCCTGCAGGGCCGGGCGTGTCGCCTGGCTCCTGGCCACGGCATCGATGGCGGCCTGGGTCTGGTGGGCCAGCTTCTCGATCTGTGCCGCCACCTGCGCCAACACCTCGTGCTTCTGGTCGGCGAGCGCAACCTGGGTGGCATGATTTACTCCGGCGAGGGCCTGGTTCAGTTGTTCAAGCGTCACATAACTCTGGCTGGCCTTGGCCTGGAGGGCGGTGTTGTCGCGGTTGAGCTGCTCCACGGCCAGCGAAAGCTCTCCAACGCGTTGCTGCAACAGGTGCAGGTCTTCCCGCAGGGCGGCCAGCTCATAGGCCGGATTCGTCGGCTGCTGGGCTCGGGCCAAGGCGGCCGCCGTCATCAGCCCCGTCAGGATCCAGGTTCGCATGCGGCGAAGCTTGGGAAAAACCGGGCCAAAAACAAGCGAAAGCCCCGCAGGGGTTTATTTCCAGTGGGTCCACCCTCGGAGCTTGCTTCGGCTTGGCTCGAAATTGTGGGAGCGAGCTTGCTCGCGACGTCAAACAAGTCGCGAGCAAGCTCGCTCCCACAAAATGGATTGTCCCGGCGGGGAATGCCCCGGAGCTCCACGGATCTTGCCGGGCAGATCGAACCCGGTCTCCGGCCGGTGGGCAACCCCCACTTACTTCCTGACCGCCCGAGGAAACGGCCGGTCGGAAACCAACGGAAGCATCGGCTGGCTGGCGAGCACCGCGCCCGGGTCCACCGGGAAGCCCCGGAGAAACTCCGCCGCCGCCAGCATCTTCCCGCCCGGGCGCTGCAGCCGGCGCAACCGGAGGACGCCCGACCCTGCCGCCACGAGCAAACCCTCCTCGTCCTTCCCCAAAACCGTCCCCGGCGCCCCGGAGTCTTTGTCACGCAATACGTGACTTTGGTCGGCGAGGCCCAGCCGGACGGGCTGGCCGTTGATTACGACGCTACAGGACGGCCACGGGTACAGGCCGTTGATGCGGGACGAAAGCTCGGCGGCGGAGACGGAGAAATCCACGGCGCCGTCGGATTTGTCCAGCCGGCGGCAAAACGTGGCGGAGGCATGATCCTGCTCGCGAAAATCCTGCGTGCCGTCCGCGAGCTTCGGCAGCACGCGCCGGAGCAATGGCACGCAGGCGCGCGAAAGTTTCGCTTCAATCTCCAGCGCGGTGTCCAAGGCCGCGATCGGGACTGTTTCGACATCGGCCACCGGTCCGGCGTCGAGTTCGGGCACGATCCGCATGAGCGTCACCCCGGTCTCGCGGGCGCCCGAGGCGACCGCGGTTTGGATCGGGGACGCACCGCGGTATTTTGGCAGAATGGACGTATGCAGATTGAGCGTGCCCAGACGGGGAACGGAAATGAAATCCGGTTTGAGGATGTGCCCGTAAGCCATGACCAGGGCGAGGTCGGGCGCGTGGCGCCGCAGGCCGGCGAGATCGTCCGGGCCGAGGCGCTCCGGCTGGTGCACCGGCAGTCCGCGATCCCGCGCCCAGAGTTTGATCGCGTTGGGCTGCACCTTCTGACCCCGGCCCACGGCGCGATCGGGTTGGGTGAAAACCGCGACCACCCTTGCTTCCCCGCTATCGGCCAGCCAGTTTAGCGCGGGCAGGGCGATGGCATCGGAACCCATGAAAACCAGATTGAGCATGGGAAGAAGAAAACGCCGGTCTCAGCCGGCCTCATGCAGCCCCAAACCGCAAAATGCGTTTTGCTCCGGACGGGAAGAAACAGGACTGTTTTCCAAGAGCTGAAATGAGGTGGAACCGGACCTCCGGACCGGTTTTCGTTTCGCCAACACATCAGCCCGCCCGGAAGTCGGGCTCCACCTTCCAGGAGAGCAAGGTCGCAGGGAAATCATTCTCAACTGCATGAGTCTGGTTCAATCGTCGAAGACGCCCGGCTCGATCTCTTCGTCGTCCGCGGGGGCGCCTTTCGGACGCTTGGTCGTGCGATGGGCGAGGCGCTGTTCGATCGGCTGCTTTTTCTTGCCGATCAAATCGAAATGGACCGGGCACCCGTCGAGACCAAACTCCTTCACCAGCCCGGCCTCGAGATACCGGCGGTATTGCTCGGTGAGTTTTTCCTCGCGGTTGCAAAACAGCTTGATGCGGAAAGGGCGGTTGCCGGCCTGCGTGGCGTAGTAGACGCGGAAACGCTGCCCGCCGATCGAGGGCGCCGGCATGCGGTCCGCCAGCTCGACGATCGTCTTGTTCAGCTTCGCCGTCGGAATCTTGAGGTCGAGCCGCTCGTTCAGCCCGCGCGCCGACTTCAGCATGCGCTCGATTTCGTGTCCGGAGAGCGCCGACACGAACATGACCGGCGCGCCCGGCGTGAAAAACAACCGGTCGTGCAGGGCGCTCTCAAACTTCTCGCGGAATTCGCGCTCGGTCCGGTATTGCGGCAGCGTGCCCTTGCGAAACGCCTCGTGCACCAGATCCCATTTGTTGACCACCACGACGATCGGGCGCGCCGCCTCGATGATCTCGCCGGCGATGGCCTTGTCCTGCTGCGTGACGCCCTCCATGGCATCGAGCACCATGTAGACCACGTCGGCCTGCCGGATCGCGTCCAACGACCGGACCCGGGAGAAATATTCGACGGAGGAGGAAAGCTTGGTCGAGGCCCGGATGCCGGCGGTGTCGATCAGGCGGAACGGCCAGACCCGGCCATCGTTCGACTTGTAGTCAAAATCGATCTCCACGGAATCGCGCGTCGTGCCGGGCACTTCGCTCACGATCAACCGGTCGCTCTTGAGCAGGCGGTTGCTCAGGGAGGATTTGCCGACGTTGGGCCGGCCGACAAAACAGATCGTGAGCCGCTCGCGCTTGCTCGCGGTCTCCTCCGGCACCGGTCCGAGCTTGTCGATGATCGCCATCCGCACCTGCGCCTCGCCGTTGCCGTGCTCGGAGGAAATGTAGAGCGGTTCGCCAAAACCAAAGCGGTAGAAATCCCCGGTGTTGGTCAGCTTCTCCGGTCCGTGGTCGGCCTTGTTGGCCACGAGCAGCACCGCCTTCTTGCTCTTGCGCAACAGGGCGGCGACCCGCTCGTCGAGTGCGGTGACGCCCTCGCGGGCATCGACGACAAACAGGATCACGTCGGCCGTGTGCACGGCGAAGCCCACCTGCTCCTCGGAAGCCTTGGTGATCTTCCGCGGCGTGTCGGCGTCCTGCAGACCGAGTCCGCCGGTGTCGAGCAGCAAAAAAGCCCCCTCCTCCACTTCGGCCGAAACCACGTCGCGCGTGACCCCAGGCTGGTCGTGGACGATGGAAATGCGGCGGCGGGCCAGCCTGTTGAAGAGGCGGCTTTTGCCGACGTTGGGCCGGCCGACGATGGCGACAGTGCGCGACATGGGGTGGATAAAGACTGAAGGGCGGAAGGGCTGAAAGGCTGAAATAACGAAATCGGCTCGTCCCAGCCCTTCCGCCCTTCAGTCTTTCAGTCTTTGGTCACCGGCGGACGCCGCTGACAAACCGCTCCATCCGGTCGCAGGCCTCGATCAGCTGCTCGTAGCTGGTGGCGAAACAGGCGCGGACGTGGCCTTTGCCGTTTTCGCCGAAGGCCGTGCCGGGGACCACCGCGACCTTGTGCTTTTGCAGCAGGTCGACCGCGAAATCGCCCTCGCTCAGGCCGGTCGAGGTGACATCGGGAAAGGCATAAAACGAACCGCGCGGCGAGTGGCACTTGAGGCCGATCTCGTTGAAACGGCGGACGACGAGGTCGCGCCGGCGGTGGTATTGGTCGCGCATCTGCACGACGCCGTCCCAGCCGCGGGTCAGCGCCTCCAGCGCGGCTTCCTGCGCGATGATCGAGGCGCAGAGCATCGAGTATTGATGCACCTTCATCATCGCGTCGATGAGTACGGCGGGACCGCAGGCATAGCCGATGCGCCAACCGGTCATCGCGAAGGCCTTCGAGAACCCGTGGAGGAAGATCGTGCGCTCGGCCATGCCGGGCAGGCTCGCGATGCTGGTGTGCGTGCCGTCAAAGGTGAGCTCCGAATAAATCTCGTCGGTGAGTACGAGCAGGTCCTTCTCGCGGCAGAACTCCGCGATCTTTTCCAGCTGCTCGCGGCTGCAGGTGCCGCCTGTCGGGTTGCACGGCAGATTGAGCATGAGCATCCGCGCGCCCGGCTGCCACGCGGCGCGCAGCGCCTCGGCCGTGAGGGCGAAGTTGTCCTTCGCGAACGTCGGCACCGCGATCCCCTGCCCGTGCACCAGCGAAATGCTCGGGTGATACGAGACGTAGCACGGCTGGTGGAACATGACCTTGTCGCCCGGATTGACGAAGGCCCGGCAGGCCAGATCGAGCGCCTCGGACACGCCGACGGTCACCAGCACCTGGTCCTCGGGCCGGTAGGTCACGTTGAAATGCTCCTCGACATATTTCGCGATGGCGCGGCGCAGCTCGATGAGGCCGAGGTTGGAGGTGTAGTACGTCTTGCCCTTTTCCATCGCGTAGATCGCCGCCTCGCGAATGTGCCAGGGGGTGACGAAGTCCGGCTCGCCCACGCCGAGTGAAATGACGTCCTGGCCCTTCAATTTGGCCACCAGTTCAAAAAAATCGCGGATGCCGCTCTTGGGCAGCGCGGCCACGTGGCCCGCCACCCAGCGTTTCGGGTCGGTGCTCATGCTCGTGCTCCTCCGCGTCAGGGCGCGACGTTGAGCCGCGCGGACTGGGTCTCGCCCTGGTCGAACAGGATGCCCTGCTCCTTGTAGCTGCGCAGCATGAAATGGGTGGAGGTCGAGAGCACGCCCTCGATGGTGGAGAGTTTCTCGGAGACGAAGGCGGCGACCTTCTGCAGGGAGGCGCCCTTCACGAACAACAGCAGGTCGTAACCGCCGGACATCAGGTGGCAGGACTCCACCTCGTCGAACCGGCTGATGCGGTCGCCCAGGCGGTTGAACCCGCCCCCGCGTTCCGGCGTGATGCGGACCTCGATGACGGCGCGCACGGCGGCCGCGGCCTCGCGGGAGAGATCGAGCACCGGACGCCAGCCGAGGAAGATTTTATCTTTCTTCAACTGTTCCAGGTGCTGAATGACTTCGGCTTCGGACAGGCCCGCGACCTGCGCCATTTGCGCAGTCGTGAGATGGCCGCCTTCGAGCAACAGCTTGAGAACAGGGTTCATAGAGGGCCCGGAGGCTGACACAGACCCAAACCACTAATCCACACTATTCTTCGCCCATGACAGACAGTTCCCCGCCCCCAAAGCGGTACAGTCGCCCTCATCCGGAAACCGCCGCCTTCCACCCAGTCCGATTCTCAGTCCTTGAAGAATTGGTCGTTGTTGTCCGCCCCTGCATGCACGGGCGCGGGCGCGGGCGCGCTCGCCTTTGCGGTCGCCGGGCTCGGGGCCGAGGGACGGACCGGGCGAGCGGGTGTTTTGACCATGGCTGCGGGTTTGGCCGGGGCGCGGAATTTGGTCGGAGCGGCGGCCGTTTTTGCGGACGTTCCTTGGACGAGCTGACGAAGTTCGTTGGCCGCCTGCTGCATCGAGACCGCCTGGGCGCTGAGTTCCTCCGCCGCGGCGGCCGTCTCCTCGGCGCTCCCCGCGTTGGTTTGCGTCACCTTGTCCATCTGCGAAACCGCCGAGTTCACCTGATCGATTCCCTGCGTCTGCTCGCGCGATGCCCCGGCGATCTCGGTGATGAGCGTGTCCATCGTCCGGGCACCGTCGACGATTTGCTGCAGTGAATCGGCGACCTTGCCGGAAATGCGCACCCCGTGTTCGCTTTTGGCCACCGAGTCCTCGATCTTGCCGGCGGTCTCCTTGGCGGCCTGCGCCGAGCGCTGGGCCAGGGCCCGGACCTCCTCGGCCACGACGGCGAAACCCGCCCCGGCCTCCCCGGCGCGGGCGGCCTCGACCGCGGCGTTGAGGGCGAGAATGTTGGTTTGAAAGGCGATTTCGTCGATCGTTTTGACGATCTTCGCGATTTCGCTCGACGAGAGCTTGATCGCATCCATGGCCTGTTTCATTTCGGCCATTTCGGCGGCACCGGCGTCCGCCGCCCCGCGGGTCTTGCCGGCGACGTCCTTGGTCTTGGACGCGCTCTCGGCATTGCGCTTGGTCATGGAGGCCATCTCTTCCAGTGAAGCGCTGGTCTCCTCGAGGGAGGCCGCCTGCTCGCTGGCGCCTTCCGCCAGGATCTGGCTCGAGGACGAAACCTGACCGGCCGCCTCGGCGGTTTGGTCGGCCCCTTCGGCAATGACTGACGAAATGCGGGAGAGGGCCTTGCTGATGGCGCGCCCGAAGAAGATCGAGGTCACCACGCCGACCGCCACGGCGATCACCCCGAGGGCGACAAAAATACGGATATCGGTCCCCACTTCCGCGCTGAGCTGATCGCCGCGCGTGGCGCCTTCCGTCGCATTGTATTTCAACACCGTCGTCGCCGCTGCGGTATATTCCTTGAAAGCCGGATCCAGCTTCTCGGAGAGAAATTTCGCAGCCGCGTCGTGATCGGTCTCCGCCAGGTCGAAGAACTGGTCGCGAAGCGTGCGATAGTCCGCCTGCTTGGCCTTCAGTGCCTCAAAGTTCCGTCGATCTTCTTCGGCAAAAATCGTCGCTTCGTATTTGGCCGTCGTTTCAGTGTTAGCCTTGACTGTCTCGGCCACGGCGGCCTTTAGGATTGCGCGCTCCTCGGCGGTCTTGGCGAAGAGGACCCGTTCGGTGGGAGAATAGCTTTGGGCAAGGATAGTGGTAAGATTGCCAGCCTGGATGACACCCGGCAGCGAGTCGCCGACAATTGAATCGCTGACCCGGTTGAGGCTCAGGACCCGGTTGCAGGCCAAGGCGCTCAAAATGGCGATCACGAGGCATAGGATCCCGGACAGCAGGGAGATCCGTTGATTGATGGTCAATTTGCTCATAGGAAATAGTCGGGGTGGGAGAACCCCCACGGTCATGAATCGGTACTGGCGGGCGGAACTTAAGCCTCGGCCAAGGAGATATTTGGCGGGCGGCGCCGGCCACTGGCACAAATCCAAGATTTGTGTTTATTCCGGCCCGGGAGTGGTTTCTCTTGGCCTTTCCGATGTTCGAATCCCTGACCGAAAAACTCTCCCAGGCCCTGCGCAACCTGCGCGGTGTCGGCGCCTTGTCCGAGGAAAACATGGCCGACGGGCTCAAGGAAGTGCGCGCCGCCCTGCTCGCGGCCGACGTCCATTTCAAGGTCGCCCGCGATTTCATCGACCGCGTCCAGCAGCAATGCGCCGGCCAGGCCGTGCTGAAGTCCGTCACCCCCGGCCAGCAGATCGTCAAGATCATCCACGACGAGCTGGTGCGGCTGCTCGGCGAGGGCACCACCGACCTCGCGGCGACCCGTCCGCTGAAGATCCTCCTGGTCGGTCTCCACGGCTCGGGCAAAACGACCTCGGCGGCCAAGCTCGGCAAGCTTTTGAAGAAGCGCGGCAGCCGGCCCTTTTTGGTCGCGTGTGACGTCTATCGCCCGGCCGCCATCGACCAGTTGGAGATTCTGGCCAAACAGGAGGAGCTGGGCTTCTATTGCGACCGCACCTCGAAGGACGTTCCCGCCATCGGCAAGGCGGCCCTGGCCACCGCCCTCGAGGCGAACGCCGACGTGATCATTTTCGACACCGCCGGCCGCCTCCAGATCGATCACGAATTGGTCGAGGAAGTAAAACGGCTCAGCGCCGAGGTGCAGCCGGACGAGATCCTCCTCGTCGCCGACGGCGCGCTGGGCCAGGAGGCCGTCAACGTCTCGAAGACCTTCCATGACGCCCTTTCGCTCACCGGGCTCATTTTGACCAAGATGGACGGCGATGCCCGCGGTGGCGCGGCGCTGTCGATCAAGTCCGTCACCGGCGTCCCGATCAAGTTCACCGGCACCGGCGAAAAAACCGGCGATTTCGAGGTTTTCCATCCCGACCGGCTCGCCTCGCGCATCCTTGGCATGGGCGACGTGGTTTCGCTGGTCGAGCGGGCGCAGGAGCACATCGACGAGAAGGATGCCGAGCGCATGGCGGAGAAGATGCGCAAGGCGGACTTCAATCTCGAGGACTTCCTCGCGCAGATGCAGCAGGTGAAGAAAATGGGCTCGATGCAGTCGATCATGGGCATGATGCCCGGCATGAGCGGCATGCAGCTGCCCGACGACACGGAGAAACAGATGAAGCGCACGGAGGCGATCATCCAGTCGATGACGATTCAGGAGCGGCGGAAGCCGCAGCTTTTGAACGGCAACCGCCGGCTTCGCATCGCCAACGGCGCGGGCGTGAAGGTTCTCGAGGTCAACCAGCTCATCAAGCAGTTCGAGCAGATGCAGAAGCTCATGAAGATGATGAAAGGTGGTAACCAGAAGAAGCTGATGCGCCAGATGGAGCAAATGAAGGGCCGCGGCGGCATGCCGGGGTTCTGAGGCCAAGCCCGAGGCGAGCCCTTCCCGACAGCGGCACCGATTCGATCGTAGGGGCGCAGTCTTCCTGCGCCCAAGGAGCTGCGAAACCGAAAGGGCTACGCGATATTTCCAGGTCTTCTGACGCCGCGAGGGTTCTTCGCAGAATCGCGGCGTAAAGCCGCTCCCACATCGGATTACCGCGACGAGCCCGCGCCCACTCACCGCCGCCAGTTGAACTTTGACGCGCCTAGAGCCGAATCGTCCTCGCCCCGGTTGAACACACGCACCGCCGCCCCGGTCACGATCAGCACGAACACCGCCAAGACGCCCAGCGACAGGGCCGGCGCGAAGAAAAACCGCCCGAGCAGGGCGCCGCGCATCAAATCGACCGCATAAGCCACTGGATCGAGATGCGCCGCATATTGCATCCAGCGCGGCGCCATGGCCAGAGGGTACATGGCGCCCGACATGAAGAACAGCGGCAGCACCATCGCGTTGCTAACGATCGGGAAAACCGTGACGGACGTGAAGCGCGCTGCGACGGCGACTCCGAGGGCGGAAAACACCACCGTCGCCACCGCCATCGCCCCGAGCATTTCAATTACCTTCAGCACGTCCAAAGGCAACCCCGCCAGCACGGCGAAGGGCAGCAATACAAGCCCTTGGACCATGGCCTGCGCGGCACCCGAAAGGATCTTCCCCAACGCGATGGCCGGCCGCGGCACCGGCGACACGAGCACGGCTTTGAAGAACCCGATCTGTCGGTCGAAAACGATCGAGATCGCCGCAAACGTCGCCGTCATGAGCAGCGTCAGTCCCATCGAGCCGGCGAAAATGAACCGCCGGTAGTCGCCCGCACCGAGCTGCGAGCTCGCGCCGATGCCGGAGCCGAGCACGAAAAGATACAGGAGCGGCTGCAGCAGCCCGACCAGCACCCGGGCGCGATCGAGCCAGAAGCGTTTCAGGTCGAGCACCACCACCGCATAGATCCCGCGCATCATCGCGCACCTCCCTCGCCCGGCCGGCCGTTCCGTGCCACCGGTCCTGGCGCTTCGCCCGCCAGTCCCCGCCCGGTAAGTTTTAGGAAAACATCCTCCAGGCTGGGCTCATGCACCTCCACGCGTTGCACCTTCACCGGCAGCTCGCGCAGCAGCTCCGGCACGACCGCCGCCGGGTCGGCATGCAGCAGCATCAATTCCTGGAGCCCAGGTTCGGGGACGTGGCCGCGCGCCGTCAACCAGGCGCGGGCTTGCGCATCGTCGACGGTCTTCAGCCGGATCACACCGCCGCCGACCCGGGCCTTCAACGCCCGCGGCGTGTCGAGCGCGACGATCCGGCCCGAATCGATCAAGGCGATGCGGTCCGCCACTTCCGCTTCCTCCATGTAGTGTGTCGTGAAAAACACGGTGCGCCCCGCCGCCGCCAGCGCGCGGATCTGGCCCCAAAACATCCGGCGGGCATCCACGTCCAACCCGAGGGTCGCCTCGTCGAGAAACAGGATTTTCGGATCCGTGACCAGAGCGCGCGCCAGCTCCAGCTTTCGGCGCTGTCCGCCGGAGAGCGTCCGCGCCGGCCGGTCCGCCGCCTCGGTCAGTCCCAGCTCCGTCAGCAGATCTCCGGCGCGACGGCGCGCGGCGGCCGGGCTCAGTCCGTAAAACAAACCCATCAAGTGCAGATTGTCGCGGCCGCTCAATCGCTGCTCGATCGCCGGTTCCTGGAAAACGATGCCCATGGCCCGGCGGATCTCATCCCGCGCGGTTGTCACGTCGAAACCGAGCACGTGCGCGCTCCCCGACGTCGGCATCCGCAGGGTGGCCAGGATCGAAAAAAGCGTGGTCTTGCCCGCACCGTTTGGCCCGAGCAGGGCGAACATTTCGCCGGAGTTCACCGTCAGATCAATCCCCTTGAGCGCCTCGACCTTGCCGTACCGCTTCACCACGCCCCGGACCTCGACTGCAGCGGCGGCATTCGGCGGAGGTGCGACGGCGGGGTTCACAGGCCGGAAACGAGAGCCGATTTTCTGGGCAAAGCAACCTCGGAGAGGCAGCGGGGCTTGCTGCGCTTCACTTGGTTCGATGGCTTCCGACGGGCATGGGATTTCGGTTCAAGAGCACCACTCGCCGACATAAGCGCCGTCACCGGCCCAACGCCGCAGCCAAAGCCCGGAGCTTCGTGGGATCCTTGACACCCGGAGCCGATTCCACGCCGCTGTTCACATCGACGAATTTGGCGCCGCTCGCCCGGATGGCTTCGGCGATGTTTTCGGGTGTCAACCCGCCGCTGAGGATCCAGGTTTTCTGCGGGTGGGCAGTCTGATGCCGTCGGAACTTGTCCCAGTCGCCGGTCGCACCGGTTCCACCGAATTTGTCCGGGTGGAAGGTGTCGAGCAGGAACGTGCCGGCCAGGTCCAACCAGGCGGGCTTCACTTCCTGGGCGGCCGGGAGTTTCGGGGCGAGCCAGAGCCGGTTGCTGCCGACCGTCTGGGCCCAAGCGGCGACAAGGTGGTCCGGGGCGTCGGCGTTGAAATGGATCTGAAAGAAGTCGAAGCCCAGTTCGCCCAGCCGTGCCAGATCCACCGGAGTCGGTTCGACGCAGACGGCCACATGCTTTGCCAGCGGCAATCCGGCCTTCATCTCGCGGTATTTCTCCGGCGAGAGATAGCGGGGGGATTTGGGATGGAAAATGAAACCGAGGTAGCCCGCCCCCGCGGCCGCGGCGGCCTGGGCATCGGCCACCGAGGTCAGGCCGCAGACTTTGAGGTGAAGGCCGTTGATCATCAGGAGAGCACCACAGAATACACGGAAGACACGGAATCAATCTTTGGCTTTCCCTGAACCCTGAGAACCAATCCTTGGTGAACCACTAATTCTCACTGATTGGACACTAATCCGATCCACCCTCCGTTAGCGGTGCTTGGCAACTGGTAGGGCGGAGCGGCCCGCTCCGCCGCGGCGCACCGGGCCGGTACGCCCTACTCGAAACGCTAATCCGAGCCGGATCTGATTAGTGAGACCTTAGTGAACATTAGTGGTTAAATGCCTTTTTCAAGGAGTCGACCAGCGAATCGAGCGTAGGTTCGGCGGCTTCGAAGTCGACGGGGAGGCCGAGTTGCTTCATGGCGGCGCTCGTGGTCGAGCCGATGCTGCCGGCGAGCGGCTTGCGGGCCTTGGCACCGAGTTTCAACTGCGCGGCCTGGTCGAAAAACGACTGCGCGGCGGACGGACTCGCAAACACGATCGCATCGGCGCCGTTCTGCCGGAAATCGCCGGCGACGGGATCGCCGGTCAGATCCGCCTCCTCGGTTTTGTAGATGGGCAGGCGGTCCACGATCGCGCGGGCGTCGCTGAGCATGTCGACCAGCGTGTCACGGTTGAGGTTGCCGGTCACGACGAGCACCTTGGCGCTGTCGAGCGATTCGCGCTCCATCAGCATCCGGGCCAGTTCCTCGGCGTTGGACTTTTTCGGCTGTACCTCGACCCGCAGGTGCTGTTCCCGCACCGCCTCCGCCGTCGCCTCGCCGACCACGGCGATCTGGGCGAGGCCGAGCGCGCGGATGTCGTCGAAGGCGCGATGGAACTCCTCGAAGAAAAACCGGGCGCCGTTGGCGCTCGTGAAGACGAGCCACTCGTACTGGGCGATGCCGGCAAAAACCTCGACCAGCACGGCCTTGTCGTAGTCTTTCGTGACCTGGATCAGCGGCAGTTCGAGGACGTTCGCGCCGAGGGTTTC
The DNA here is from genome assembly GCA_964477955.1 of uncultured Opitutaceae bacterium. GTDB lineage: Bacteria > Verrucomicrobiota > Verrucomicrobiia > Opitutales > Opitutaceae > Didemnitutus. Next base: position 17,018 of record CAYZGG010000024.1, on the reverse strand, counting down.
GAGGCGGGCGCGCCATTCCGTCGCCGGCCCGCGCGGACGGGTGAGGACGAGGCGGCGGCCGGAGAACGGTTTGGGTTCAAGCATAGCGGTTGAGGTCTAGGTTGTAGGGCGGGGTCGCTGACCCAGCCTTGAGCGAGGCATTGGTAACGCTGCCTGGCGGGGTCAGCGACCCCGCCCTACAAGTGGTGGTTATTTCAACCATGGAAATTCAATTCCGCGAGGATCCGTGCGGCGGTGGCGGCGGGATCAAGCAGATCGGCCGGCGGGAGGGGAAAGCGGCGCGTGCCGGTCTTTTCATGGAAGAAATGCAGTTCCTGTCCGACGGCGTGCGCGGCAAAGGCCACCTGGCAGCCGCCGCCGATCGCCGCTTGGAATGCCCGCTCGACATTGACCGTGGCGGCCGTAGTGGCGTCGAGCGCGGTCACCACGGTGGCGGCAAAATCGGCGCGGCACTGGATGGCGATGGCGCCCTGCCCGACCGCCGGCACACATTCGGCGAAAGTCAGGGTCCGGAAGACCACGCCCGGCCAGCCGGTGAGGCCGAGGCGTTTCATGCCCGCGGCGGCGAGGACGGTCGCATCCGCGGCGCCGGCGGCGATTTTTTTCAGGCGCGTGTCCACATTGCCGCGGATTTCGGTAAACCTGGCGCCGGGAAAAAGTTTGGCGATCTGCAGCTGACGGCGCGGGCTGCTGGTGGCGATCGTCGCGGGGGTCGTCACGCCGTCGCGGAGCACGAGGACATCGTGGGTGACCTCGCGCGGAAGAAAACCGGCCACGACCAGCCCCGGCGTGTTCTGGCCCGGGAGATCCTTGCAGCTGTGGACGGCCACGTGCGCCTCGCCCCGCAGCAGCGCCTGCTCCAGCTCGGCGGTGAAGAGCCCCTTGCCGCCCTGTTTGATCAGCGACCAGTCCGTCTGTTTGTCACCGGTCGTGACGATCTTGAGCAGTTCGCATGCGCAATCCGGCAGGGCGGCCGAGAAACGCGCAGCAACCATCTCGGTCTGCGTGAGGGCGAGCGGGCTTTTTCTGGTGGCGAGGATTAACTTCATGCGTTCGAACAGCAGACTGAAACCACAAATGGGGTCGAAGGAACACAATTTTTCCGAATTTTGGTTTCGGCCGGCCGCAGGTCGCGGGACGCCGGGTCTCAGACTTTTCCGCTACTCCGGCGGCAGCACGAAAGGACACCGCTCCCGCCTACTGCTCGCGCAGAGCCTGGCCGAGGATTCGGGCCAGATCCACCGCTTCAAAAGGTTTGGAGACCAGCACGGTGCGGTGGGCAATCTCGGGCGGCAGGGTGGAAAAAGCCTTGTTGTATCCCGAGGCGAGGATGATCGGAATGGTCACGCCGGCGGCGCGGACCTGCCGGATCAGTTCGACGCCGGTCATGTGCGGCATGGTCAGGTCAGTCACGATTGCATCGAACCGGCCGGGGTCGGCCGAGAAGGCCGCGATGGCCTCCCGCGGGTCGTGAAAGGCGGTGACCCGGTAGTCGAATCTCTGTAGCGCGGCGACGAGAAAGGAGGTGATGGAAGGTTCGTCGTCGACGAGCAGAATCGATTTTTGTCCGCCGCGCGGCGGGGTCGAGTCGGCCGGAGTTTGCTCCGGCAAAAGCACCGACTCCGGAAAGTAGAGTTCGATCGTGGCGCCTTTTTTGACCTCGCTGCGCACGCGCAGGGCCGCCCCGTGGTTGGCCGCGATGCCCTGAACGATCGAGAGCCCGAGGCCCGTGCCCTTGCCCGAGCCTTTGGTGGTGAAAAACGGATCGAAAATGCGCGCCAGCGTGGCCTGCTCCATGCCGCGACCGGTGTCGCTGACGGACAAAAGTACGCAGGGGCCCTGCGGGAAATCGGGAATCTCCCGGGCCAGGTTGGAATCCGCCCCGAGGCGCCGCACACAGATCCGCAGGGTCCCGCGGCCGTCCTCCATCGCCTGGATGCCGTTCGTGCACAGATTGACGACGATCTGGTGAATCTGGGTGGAGTCCGCGCGGACGATTCCGTCCTCGAACTCGGTCTGGATGTCGATCGTCGCGGGGGTCGAAGCGCGCACCAGGCTCAAGGCTTCTCGGACCACGTTGGCGAGGTTGACCGCGGCGAGTTTGGATTCGGTGCGTCGCGAAAAGGTCAGGATGCGGGTCACCAGATCCTTGGCGCGGAGTCCGGCCAGCCGGATCTCGCGGAGGTAGCCCAGGCTCTCCGGATTTTTTTCGTCCGACATGGTCGCCAGGGCGCAGTAGCCGAGAATGCCGGTCAGAATGTTGTTGAAATCGTGCGCGATGCCGCCGGCGAGGGTGCCGACGCTTTCGAGCTTTTGCGACTGTAGCAGCTGGGACTCGAGCCGCTGCCGGCGTTCCTGTTCCTCGATCCGCTGCGTGATGTCACGGGAAATGCCTTCGATGGCGACGAGATGGCCGGCGGCGTCGTGGACGGGGGAAAGGCGTTCTTCCAGGACGACCGTCCGGCCGTCGCGGGTCATCCAGCGGACCTCGCGCATGGTGTTGGGCACCTGGCGCGCGCGGGCGTTGTCGTAAATCGTCTCGGCGCCCGCGGGCTGGGCAATCCGGGAAGGGAACGCCGGGTCGGCGAGAAACTCGTCGGTCCGATAGCCGGTGATCGCAGTCACCGCCGGGCTGATATAGTCGAAGCCGACCTCGGGGACGACCCGGACGCGGAAGATGATATCCGGCGCATTGTCGTTGAGGCGGCGGAACCGTTCTTCACTCGCGCGAAGCGCCACGGTTTTCTCGGTGGTCTCCTGGATCTGGCGTTCCAGCTCGCGGTTGGTGGTGTGCAGTTCGGCGGTCCGGATGGCGACGAGCTTTTCCAGGCGGGTTTTTTCCCTTCGCTCGAAATAAATGCTCAACCAAGGAACCAGGATAACGGCGGCCAACACCAGGAGCCCGAAAATGAAATAAGCCGTCCGGGTCCGGTACCAGGGGGCGAGAATGGAGAAATCAAGGAACGCTTCCTCGCCGGCCGCCCGCCCCAGGTACGGCCGGACATGCAGCCGGTAGACTCCCGGCCCGAGATGGTTGAAACTGATGGAGCCGGTGCTGCCGGTTGAGATCCAGCCGCCGGGGCCGTCGGCCAGGGACAACATGACCTCGAAAGTGGCGGACTGACCATAGGGTTGATTCGGGACGAGGTAGTGCACCAGCACCGTGCCGTCGGACTCGGGCAGGTCGGAAATCCGTCCGGCCACCGGGTAGAGCATCCGCCCGCTGGCCGGCAACTCGACGCGCGTGACGATGGCCCGCAAGGGTGCTTTTCCGCTGGCGGGCATGGCGGGATCATAGCGGATGAGCCGCATGGGTTCGCTCATCCACATGACGCCGTCGTCCTGGGGGGTGAAATACAGGGGCCGTAAACCCGCCGGGAGGGGTTCGTCCGAGACGCCGGCCTGGGGGGAGCTGAGGTCGTCCACAAACACCTCCTCCGGGCGGGTGATCCACAACCGGCCGCGGGCATCGTTGGTCGGCCGGCCGAGCGAACCGTCCAGCGCGGGAATCCGGTTCAGCAGTGCTGTGTCCGGCACGAAATGCCGGCTCGGCGCATCGTAGCGCCGGATGACCTCGTGGGTGTTGAGGCGGACTTCGCCCTGGACGAGGCAGAGCTGGGCCCATGAATTCGGAACGCCGTCCGCATATCCCAGCACCTGCGCTGCGGGCTGGGGGAAGGTCGGTTCCACCCGGGCGACCTTGGCCGTCCCAAGTTCAGCCCAAAAGACCCCCGCGGCATCGGTGACCGTTCCGTACACCTGACCGATCCCGGGCTGGGCAAATCTCTCGAATTCGTAGCGCCCGTTGTTCCGCCGGAGCCAGCCGACTTCGCCCTCGGCGAGGTAGAGCCAGCAACCGGGTCGCACCGCGCCGGGCCGGATATATGGACTCCCCGGGCTGTCCGCGAGTTTCGTCCAGCCGCCCCCCGACTCGTGGCGGAAGATTCCTTCCTGCGTGTTGGCGATCAATTCGCCATCCAGGTCGACCAGCGAGTGGACGAACACCCCCGGGGTATCGACTTCGAAACGGACGAGCCGGTGCCCGTCGTCGTACACTCCGCGCTGGACCTGTCCATCGGTCACCAGCCAAAGCCGGCCTTGGAAACGGAAAGGCTGCGAATAAACCAGTCCGGTCGCGACCATCGCCTCGAAATAGGTCACGCGCGTCGGGAATCCGATGCGGACGATCCCGTCGTTCAACAAAGCCCACACCACCCCGCTCGAGGCGCGAAACAGGCGCCGGACCCGGGACAAGCGGCTGTCCACCGACCGGTCGAGGGACTGCACGATCCGGCCGGTTTCATCGATGATGACGACGCCGGCATTGTCGACGGCCACGGCGAGCAGTCCTTTGCCGAGCCCGCAGAGGTCATTGATGCCGCGCGGACCGGCCAGGAGGCCTTGGCTGGTCAAGGGCCGAAACATCGTGCCGTCGTACCGCTGAAGGCCCAGATTGTAGGTGCCGAGCAACGACGTGCCGTCTTCCAGCGGGAGGCCGCAGGTGATGGTCTGGCTGAGATACGAATCCTGAAACGGCGCGACGCGGTTGAAGTGGTCCTGTTCCAGGCGGTAGAACGTGCCGTTGGACTGGTCGCTCATGTAGATGCTCTTGCCGAGACCGAAGACTCTTTCCAGGGCGTTGATCTGTCCCACTATTTTCGCCGGGCGGCCCGGGTGCCAGGAAATGATCACGCCGCTGCCCCAGGACCAAAACCACTGGTCACCCACCATCCAGACCGTGGAGGTGACATCGGGGACGCCCTCCAGTTCTGCGGGCAATTTCGCGACGCGCTGCAAACGCCATTGTCCATCCGGGCCGAACTGGACCTGTCCGAATCCGCCGGCCACTCCCGCGTAGATGCCGCCCTCCTGATCGACGGCGACGCTGAGGGTGTTCACCCGGGGGTCATCGTGGGCCTGCCGAAAGACCTCCCAGCGCACGCCATCACCCAAAGCCAGCTCGCCATGGCCGAAGGCAAGCAAGCGTCCATCGGGCATTTGTTGCAGATCGACCGGGGCTGCACTCAGACCCAAGGCCTCGGGTCCGAGAACAACAAACGGTGGTACCCCGGTCTCGATGAATCCGGCCGGCGTCGCGGCCATGGGCGCGGCCTGTCCGTGAGCCGATCCCGGCCACAGACCCACGACAAGGCCAAGTAAAAAAACCAGTGGGCCGAGCTTGTGCACTCCCGCTGTTTTTTCGGGCAAATGTACAATGGGCGGCACCAACATACGGCGTGAAATTTTTTGCGAGGGGTATAACCGACTTTGACCCTACTCTCTATCGGTTTGGCTGCCGAGGAATTAAGTCTCCTTCCTCCAAACGAAGCAATCAGGAAAACGGTGCGGGCCGTCTCGCCCGGGGCCAAAGTCTAACCACTGCGGCAATGCGCTCGTCAGAAACGTGCGAAAATGCGAGACGGCATCTCGCGCCAACGCAGACTGTCGTATGCAACGCCGCCCGCGAAACGAGGGGAATGAGGGAGGTTTTTCTTGACCCGGATCAAGGCCGGCCAGTCCAGCTTCGGGTAATCTCCCAATCCCATGGCCCTCGGTGTGTCGACCGGTAAACAGCCGAAGGACCCTTTCGATCAATGCCATTCACGCCGTGGGGCGGGCTTGTAACCGGGGGGCCGGACCAACGCCGAGTTGGGCGAGCCGGTCGCCAAAGGCGAAACCGACGCCGAGCGCGGAAGTCGCCAGCGAATCCCTCTCCTCGCGATGAAAACTATTTTCGCGGATATTTTTCCGGGCGCCGGCACACCCCCGGCAACGCTTGGCGCTTTAGCCGCGCCGCCGGCCCGAAGCGGATCTGGGGGTTGGCACCGGGCCTGTTCCGCTTCTTGCGTCGCGGCCCGGTCGCAGCGGAGCTGGTGAAGCTCGTTTCAAGGCCTCCCGGTCGTGCCGCACGCTCGGCCCATCCACCCAGGTCGCGCCGATCAATGTGGCCCGCGGAAATTCCTGCACCCCCGTTTCGTTGTTGTGAATCTGGTTGACCACCATGTCCACCGCCGCCTCGCCCGTCACATAGTTGTGCTGGTTCATGCCCGCGATCTCGGGATGCCCGGCCCGCCACTCGAGCTGGATGATCCCGATGTCCTCGGGCACGCGTCGTCTCGCCGTCTTCAGCCAGTTCACGACATTGTTGTACAGCGTAAACACCACATCCGGCTTCCGCCCGTCGAGCCAGGCCCGGAACCCCGCCGGTTCCGCGTCCCCCAGCGGTCCGGAAAAAATCGGCACGTGCTGCATCCGCGGCAATAGGATCCGCTGACCCGTGAGGTAGCCCGCGGAAAACCGCCTTTCGACCAGCGCGTCGATGACCTCGTCCAGCACCAGTCCCGGGCGCCGGTAACCCAAGGCCAGGGCCCGTTCGAACGCCGTCAGCGCGAGGTGATGGTGGTCAACGCAGCAAAACGAAAGCGCCGGCTCGCGAGTGCGGACCCCGGTCACGACGGTGGGAAACTGCTCCCAGACCCGGCGATAATCTTCCGGCAGGCGGGGAGTGTCCATCAATCCGACCAGAATGATGCCCTTGATGCCCCGCGACTGCAGAATTCTCGCCCAGCGCGCCGCCGTCAGGGAGGGGTCGTGGAGCCAGAAGCGATCAAAGCTGTACCCCAGCCGGGCGGCGCGATTCTCGCAGCCCTCGACATAGATCGGCACGGTGGGATGCGCGCGAAACGCCTGGGCGTCGCGGTTGGCATTCACCAGAGCGAGCTTGGCCTGGAACCGCGTGGTGCGGCTGGCCCGTAGTTGCGCCATCAGGTGCGAGACCACCGCGTTGGGCTGATAACCCAGCCGTTGGGCCGCCTTCTTGACCCTCTCCCGCGTCCCTGGTGGAATCTCCGGGCTGCCCCGCAACGCCAGCGAAATCGTGTTCTTGGAAAAACCGAGCACCCGGGCAATGTCGCGGAGCGTGGGCCGACTCATAAAGACGGGGTACTATCCGTGGTTTCACCTAACGGTCAAGTCATGCCGGGATGGGCCCCTCGGCCGGGCGGGTGCACCCCGCGCCCCGTGTTTACTTTACTGTCCAGTGGTGCGATCAATTGACGGTCCGGTTTCCCGGGCCAACCGTACGGGCGTTTCGCCGTCATGCGTCCGGTCTCCCCTCCGCTCCCACCCGACCCCTCCGCTCCACCCCGGCCTTCGCCGGCTCCCTGAACGACCTGGTCCGGCCTCGCCGCCGGCGAATTGCCTCTCGTGTTTGCGCCCCACTCCCGCTTCCCTCTCCCACCGATCGCCGGAGGTTGATCGCTCCACTTTCCCCACCCACCCCGAGATCCTATCCTATGTTCACCATCGGCATTGACTACGGCACCAATTCAGTCCGCGCACTCGTGGTGCGCTGCCGGGACGGCCGGGAGTTCGGCTCCTGCTCCGTCGACTACCCCAGCGGCCGGCAGGGCGTGCTGCTCGATCCCCGCGACCACCTCGTCGCACGGCAGCATCCCGGCGACTACCTCTACGGCCTGGAGAAGGCGGTGAAAGGCGCGCTCGCCCGCGCCCGCCGGGAGCGGGGTTTTGCCGCGGACAGGATTGTGGGCCTCGGCGTCGACACCACCGGTTCAAGTCCGATCCCCGTGACCGCGGAGAACCGCGCCCTCGCCGCGGTCCCCAAGTGGGCCAGGAATCCGAACGCCCAGTGCTGGCTCTGGAAAGACCACACCAGCTGGCGCGAAGCCGCGGAAATCACCCGGATCGCCGCGCAGGAGCGGCCGGCCTACATCGCCAAATGCGGCAATGTTTACTCCTCCGAGTGGTTCTGGGCGAAGATCTGGCACTGCCGCAAGGTGGCGCCCGAGGTCTTCGCCGCCGCCTACTCGTGGGTCGAGCTGGCGGACTGGATCCCCTCCGTGTTGGCCGGAGTCGACGATCCGCGGCAGATCAAGCGCGGTATTTGCGCCGCCGGTCACAAGGCGCTCTACTCCGCGGACTGGGACGGCCTGCCCGACAAGGAATTCCTGGCGATGCTGGATCCCGCGCTCGCCGACCTGCGGGACCGGCTCTATGTCCGGGCATTCGACGCGACCGAGCCGGCGGGAAAACTCTCTCCGGCCTGGGCGAAAACCCTCGGCCTGCGCCCCGGGCTGCCGATCGCCATCGGTGAGTTCGACGTTCACTACGGTGCCATCGCCTGCGGCGTGGCCGAGGGCACGCTCGTCAAGGTCATCGGCACCTCCACCTGCGACTGCGCCGTCGTGGCCTCGGATCGCACCGTGCCGGACATCCCGGGCATCTGCGGAATCGTGCCCGGCGCCATCCTGCCGGGGTTTTATGGCATTGAAGCCGGCCAGTCCGCGGTCGGGGACATTTTTAAATGGTGGGTCGAAGGCGTGTGCGAAGGCGACGCCACACGCCATGCCCGCCTCACGCGGGAAGCGATGAAACAGAAGCCGGGCGCGAGCGGGCTGCTGGCCTTGGATTGGCAAAATGGCAACCGGACCATCCTCGTTGATCCGTTGCTGAGCGGCTTGATCCTGGGGCTGACGCTGCATACGACGCAGGCCGACATCTACCGCGCCCTGATCGAGGCGACCGCGTTCGGGGCCCGTACGATCATCGAACGGATCAAGGACTACGGCGTGCGCATCGACCGGATCGTATGCGCCGGGGGCATCGCCGAGAAGAACCCGCTGCTCATGCAGATCTATGCCGACGTGACCGGCTGCACCATGCATGTGTCCGGCTCCAGCCAGGCCTGTGCGCTGGGCTCCGCCATCTCCGCCGCAGTGCTGGCAGGCGCGCATCCCGACTTTCCCACCGCCCAGCGTCGGATGGCCTCCGTCAAGAAAGTTGGCTACAAACCGCGGCCCGCCGCCAAGCGGACCTACGACCAGCTCTATGCGCTCTACCGGCAGCTCCACGATTCCTTCGGTGCCTTGAACAAATCGGCCGATCTTTCGCGGGTCATGAAGGACCTGCTGGCCCTCAAGGGCTGATCCCCGCTTCCGCCGCTGAGACCCATAATCAACCAGGCAGAAAATCAAGAACCCCTCGTCCCTATGAAAACCCCCAAAACCTTCCGCCTGCTGGCGCTGTCGCTCCTCCCGCTCGCCGGTCTGCGGGCGGCCGAAACCGCCGCCACGCTCACGCTGCACGCCGACCAGCCCGGCCCGGTCATCAGCCCCTACCTCTACGGCCAGTTCACCGAGCATCTCGGCCATTGCATTTACGGCGGCATCTGGGTGGAGCCCGGTTCGTCGATTCCCAACACGCGCGGCATTCGCAACGACGTGGTCGCCGCCCTGCGCGCGATTCACGTGCCCGTGGTCCGCTGGCCGGGCGGGTGCTTTGCCGAGGAATACCACTGGCGCAACGGCATCGGTCCGCTCGACCGCCGGCCGGCGATGATCAATAACAACTGGGGCGGCGTGACGGAAAACAACCATTTCGGTACGCACGAGTTCCTCGATTTCTGCGAGCAGGTCGGGTGCGAACCCTACATCTGCGGCAATCTCGGCAGCGGCACGGTCAAGGAATTGTCCGACTGGATCGAGTACATGACCTCCGACGCCGATGCGCCCCTCCCGAACGAACGCCGGGCCAACGGCCGCGACAAGCCGTGGCGGATCCGCTTCTTCGCCTTCGGCAACGAAAGCTGGGGCTGCGGCGGCAACATGCGCCCGGAATACTACTCCGACGTCTATCGCCGCTACGCCAATTACGCCCACGATTTTTCCGGCAACAAGCTCTACCGCATCGCGGTCGGGCCGACGGACGACGATTATCACTGGACCGAGACCCTGACCAACGACATCCGGGCCATCTACACCAAGACGGAGCCCGGCATGGATGCGCTCGCCTTGCACCATTACACGATTCCGATCGGGCACTGGGCGGACACCGGCAAAGGCTCGGCCACGAAGTTCGGCGAGGACCAGTGGCACGGCGCGCTGCGGAGTGCCGAGCTGCTCGACGAAGAAATCACCAAGCACCTCGCGATCATGGACCGGAGTTTCCCGAAGAAGAACCTTTCGCTCGTGGTCGACGAATGGGGCATCTGGACCGATGCGGAACCCGGCACCAATCCGGCGTTTCTTTACCAGCAGAATTCGCTGCGCGATGCGATCGTCGCGGCCGTGTCTCTTCACATCATGCAGGCGCATGCCGACCGAGTCTCAATGGCGAACATTGCCCAGATGGTGAACGTCCTGCAGGCGATGATCCTGACGGACGGGCCGAAGATCCTCCTCACCCCGACGTATCACCTTTTTGAAATGTTCCAGGTGCATCAGGGAGCGACCGCCCTGCCGGTGAGCCTGCAATCGCCGGACTACACTTTCGACGGCGCGGCGGTGCCGATGGTCAGCGCCTCGGCTTCACGCGATTCCGCCGGTCGGGTGCATTTGTCATTGGTCAACACCAACCCGCACGCCGCCGTGTCCCTCGCCTGCAAACTCGACGGCCTGTCCGGCCGCAAGGTCTCGGGCCGCATCCTGACCGCGCCGGCGATGAATTCGGTCAACACGTTCGCCTCCCCCGATACCGTGGTGCCCCGCCCATTCGAGGGTGCCACTCTCAACGGCGCCCAACTTGGCGTCACCCTGCCGGCGATGTCCGTCGTGGTGCTCACGCTCGAGTGATGGCGTTCGTCCCGCCGCCGCCCGACCTTCCCGCGCCATCGCTCCCCTCCCTCTCATTTTCCTCCCATGAAACCCTCTCCCTCTGAAATCTGGTTCGTCTGTGGTTCACAGCACCTCTATGGTCCCGGCCCGCTCAAGCAGGTCGCCGCCAACGCCCGCGAGGTCGCCGAGGCGCTCGCCGCCTCCCCCCACGTGCCGGTGCCGGTGGTCTTCAAGGCGCTTCTCACCACTCCGGACGAGATCACGCAGCTCTGTCAGGAGGCCAACTCCGATCCGAAATGCGCCGGCCTCGTCCTCTGGATGCACACGTTTTCCCCTTCGAAAATGTGGATCCGCGGTCTCACCCTCCTGAAGAAGCCGTTCTGCCACCTGCACACGCAGTTCAACCGCGACCTGCCCTGGAGCCAGATCGACATGGACTTCATGAACCTGAACCAAGCCGCGCACGGCGACCGCGAAGCCGGGTTCATCCACTCCCGGCTCCGCCTCAATCGCAAGGTCGTCGTCGGCCACTGGAGCGACGACGAGGTCCAGCAGCGCTTCGGCGCGTGGGTTCGCGCCGCCCGCGCGTGGCACGACTGGCAGGGCGCGCGTTTTGCCCGCTTCGGCGACAACATGCGCCAGGTCGCAGTCACCGAGGGCGACAAGGTCGCCGCCGAGATCCGCTTTGGCTTTGCCACCAACGGCTATGGCTTGGGCGATCTCGTGGCCCGGGTGAACGCCGTGCCCGACCGGGCGGTCAACGCCTTGTGCGCCGAGTACGCCGACCGCTACACCCTCGCCAAGGAACTGCGCAAAGGCGGCGCGCGCCACCTGTCCCTGCAGGAAGGCGCCCGCGCCGAACTGGGCATCCGTGCCTTCCTCGAGGAGGGCGGATTCAAGGGCTTCACCACGACCTTTGAGGATCTGCACGGCCTGACCCAGCTCCCCGGTCTCGCCTGCCAGCGGCTCATGGCGGACGGTTACGGTTTCGGCGCCGAGGGCGACTGGAAAACCGCAGCCTTGGTGCGGGCCATGAAGGTCATCGGCGAAGGGCTGCCCGGCGGCACCTCGTTCATGGAGGATTATACGTATCACCTCTCGCCGCAGGGCCATCAGGTGCTCGGCGCCCACATGCTGGAAATCTGCCCGTCGATCGCAGTCGCGAAACCGTCGCTTGAAATCCACCCGCTCGGCATCGGCGGCAAAGCCGACCCGGTGCGCCTGGTCTTCGATGCCCCGGCCGGCAACGCGCTCAACGCCTCCCTCGTCGACATGGGTCAGCGCTTCCGCCTGATCGTCAACGAAGTCACCGCCGTGAAAACGCCCAAGCTGCCCAAGCTGCCGGTGGCGCGCGCGGTCTGGGAATGCCGGCCCGATTTCAAGACGGCCTGTGCCGCCTGGATCCACGCCGGCGGGGCCCACCATACAGGATACAGCTACAGCGTCACCACCGAGCATCTGGAGGATTTTGCGGAGATCGCCGGCATCGAGCTGGCCATCATTGACGACGAGACCAAGCTGCGCGAATTCAAGACGCAACTCCGCCAAAACGACCTTTACTACACTCTCGCCCAGGGCTTGCGCGCCTGACGACGCGAGTGAGAGGGAAAAGGGGAAGGTGACAAAGTTCCCTTCCATTGCCTGCCACCTCGGGTAACTTTCACTTGCACTCTCATTCTTATTCTTAGTTCCCCTTCCTCCCATGCTCATCGAACTCAAACGCGAAGCGTACGAAGCCAACCTGCTGCTGCCCAAGCATGGGTTGATCAACCTCACCTTCGGCAACGCCAGCGCCCTCGACCGCGCCCGGGGCATCTTCGCCATCAAGCCGAGCGGGGTGGATTACGCCGTGCTGAAACCCCAGGACCTCGTCCTCGTCGACCTCGAGGGCCGGAAAGTGGAGGGAAAACTCAATCCGTCCTCGGACACTCCAACCCATCGCCGCCTCTATCTCGGCTTCGAATCGGTCGGTGGCATCGTGCACACCCATTCCTCCTGCGCGACCGCCTTCGCCCAGGCCGGGCGCCCGGTGCCGATCTTCGGCACCACCCATGCGGACTATTTCAACGGGGACATTCCGGTCACCCGCAAGCTGACCGCGAAGGAAATCGCCGGCGGCGCCTACGAATGGGAGACGGGCAACGTCATCGTCGAGCGCCTGGCGGGAATCGATCCGCTGGACCTGCCCGGCGTGCTGGTCAACCGGCATGCGCCGTTCACCTGGGGTGGGTCGGTAGCGAAGGCCGTGGAAGTTGCCGTTGCCGTCGAATGCATCGCGCACATGGCGCTGATGTCGCTCGCCTTGGAACCCCGGCTCCGCCCCATCGAGCCCGCCCTCTTGGAGAAGCATTTCAAGCGGAAGCATGGTTCCGGCGCTTACTATGGCCAGGGCGCCGCCCATTGAGCCAGTGCCCTCGTGGCGGCTTCCGTCGTTGCCGCCCAAACCCCAATCCCCTGCCGCTTATCCTCCCATGAACATCGCTCTTGCCCGTGTCGCCCCGCTTCTTTGCCTCCTGCCGCTGGCCGCGCCAGCGCGGACCGCCGCGATCCGGATCGACGTTGATCACGTCATCGACGCCGTCGACCCCCGCATCTACGGCGTTTTCATGGAGCCGATCGGCTTCAACCGTCCGGAGCTGAAGTTCAACACGCTCTACGGCCCGCTCTATGATCCCCATTCGCCCCTCGCCGACAAAAACGGCTTCCGCACCGACCTGCTCGACGCAGCGCGCGAGCTGCAGCTGACCCAGATGCGCTGGCCGGGCGGCAACTTCGTCGCGGGCTACGATTGGCGCGATGGCCTCGGCCCGAAGGACAAACGGCCGAAGCGCATGGAGCTCGCCTGGGGCGTCGTGGAGACCAACCAGGTCGGCACCGACGAATGGGTGCAGCTCAACAAGGAACTCGGCACCGAGAACGTCGTCTGTATCAACATGGGCACCGGCACCCTCGATGACGCCCGTTATTGGGTCCAATATTGCAACGCCCCGATCGGCACGTATTGGGCGGACAAGCGCGCCGAGTACGGCCACCCGGAGCCCTACGCGATCAAGTACTGGTGCCTCGGCAACGAGGTCGACGGCTCACCGTGGATCCTCGGCTACAAGAACGCTGACGACTACGTGAAGTTCGCCCTCGAGGCCGCGAAGGTGATGCGCCTCAGCTCGCCCGACACCAAGCTCGAGTTCATCGCCAACGGTCCCTCGAATTACAAGGACAACCTCGACTGGGTGGATTGGACCTGGACCGTCGTGAAGAACCTTTACGGCGTCGCTGACTACCTCTCGATGCACCGCTATTGGGACAATACCGACAACTATGAGGTCTTTGTCGGCGAGCGGGCCCTCGACCTGGAGGAGCGGATCGACATCGTCGCCGGCCAGCTCAAGGCCGTCGACGCCGTCAAGAAGAAGAAGCCGATGTACATCTCGGTCGACGAGTGGGCCCCGCCCTTCCGCGGCGGCCACCTTTCGACCCTGGCGCTTGCGGAGTATTTCAACGCCTTCATCCGCCATGCCGACGTGGTCAAGATGGCAAACTACACCATGCTGACCTCCCTGCTCAGCCGGGATCCGAAGACCGATGCCACCTACAAGTCGCCGACGTTCCAGGCGTTCAAGCTGTTCTCCACGCGCTGCCGCGGCGCGGCTCTTGCCACCACCGTCGTTTGCGATACCTTCCGTACGAGCGACCACTATGCCCACATCCCGTATCTCGACGTTTCGGCCGTCTACGATGAGAAGGCGAAACTGGTCATGATCAATGTGGTCAACCGCCACAAAGACGAAGCCATCGCCACCGACATCCAAAGCATCACGGGCAACTTTGCCGGAAACGCCACGGTCAGTCTGATCACCAGCGACGACGTCACCAACAAGCCCTACACCTACGAGGCGCGCGAAACCTACGCTCCGAAGACCGAGCAGATCGCGGCCAGCGGCTCGACCCTCCACTATAACTTCCCGGCCCACTCCTTCACCCAGATCGTCGTCGGCGTGAATCGGTAGCGCGGGTGGCATCGCTCCGATTTTCGCCCTCCCTTTCAAGCCATGATCAAATCACTCAAACGTCTCACGCTGGCAGGGATGGTCTTCCTGGCAGCCAGCGCCTGGGCACAGGATAAGAATTTCTACGTTTTCCTGTGCCTGGGCCAGTCCAACATGGAGGGGTTCCCGGGCATCCAGCCCGAGGATAAACAATGGACTGATCCTCGATTCCAAATGCTGGCCGCGGTGGATTTTCCGGCGCTGAAACGCGAAAAAGGCACCTGGTACACCGCCGTCCCGCCGCTGTGCCGCCCAAATTCCGGGCTGAGCCCGTCGGATTATTTCGGCCGCACGCTGGTCGCCAGCCTGCCGGCCGAAATCAGGATCGGGGTCGTCAACGTCTCCGTGGCGGGCGCCAAGCTCGAGGTGTTCGACCCGGCGAAAGTCCAGGCCTACACGACCACCGCCCCGTCTTGGATGAAAGGGATCATCGCCACCTATGGCGGCAGCCCGTATCAGCGCCTCGTGGAAATGGCGCGCCTCGCCCAAAAAACCGGCGTGATCCGCGGCATCCTGCTGCATCAGGGCGAATCGAACACCAACGACCCGACCTGGCCCGCGCAGGTCAAGGCCCTCTACGAAAACCTTCTCCGTGATCTGGATCTGCGGGCCGCGGACGTGCCCCTGCTGGCCGGCGAGCTCGTGGCCGCCGACCAACACGGTGCCTGCGCGAGCATGAACGAAATCATTTCCGCGCTGCCGAAGACCATTCCCACCGCCCATGTCGTCTCCTCGGCGGGCTGCGCCGGCCGGCCCGATCACCTTCATTTCCTCCCGGAAGGCTACCGGGAGCTGGGCAAACGGTACGCCGCCACGATGCTGCCCCTGCTCGGAGCCAAGCTGGCCGAAAGCAAATAGCCAGACGCGTCTGCCCCCGGACGTCTGCCGCCATCCACCCGGATTTCCCCATTCCCTTCCAAACGTCGGCAACCCACAATATGAAAAACATCCCCCGCGTCATCCTGCTGATCGCATTCTCGCTCCTGTTCTCCACCGGCGGCCGTGCCGCCGACGCCAAGGAGAAATTCACCTACGTCATCGTCCATGGCGCCACCGCCGGCGCATGGGAATGGAAACAGGTCGGTCAGGTTCTGACGGCCGATGGTCACACGGTCTACCGGGCAACGCTCACCGGTCTGGGCGAACGGGAACATCTCTCCACCTCCGACATCGACCTCAACACCCACATCAACGATGTCGTCAACCTGATCCTCTACGAGGACCTGCACGACGTGGTCCTGGTGGGTCATAGCTACGGCGGCATGGTCATCACCGGAGTGATGGACCGGATTCCTGAGCGCATCCGCCATGTTGTCTTCCTCGATGCCGCGGTGCCCGATGATGGCATGTCCCTGTTCGCGCTTTTTGGCGGTCCGCGTCCCGGTGCCACTATCGTCGACGGCATGATGCAGGTTCCCTGGGTCAAGCCCGGCACCCCGCCGCCGCACAACACGGCCCAATCCGTGAAAACCTTCACGCAGCCAGTCTCCTACAAGAACCCTCTGGCCAAGGCCCTTCAGGTGACCTACGTCGCCTTCATCCCGCCCGACAAATCCGCCACGGAGCGGGCGAGCACGGACAAGAGCTGGCAACGCGCCGTCGCCCGGGGGTGGACCATTCGCACCTTCCCCGGTCACCACGTCGCCCATGTCGAAAACCCCCGCGGCGTCGCGACCCTCGTGGAAGATGCGGTCGCCGACCGGAACACCGCGCCCGCTGAAAAACCCGCTGCGCCCACCAGTCCCAAATGATTCGCGCCTGGAATGTTCTGCGCTCACCCGGCCAACCTGCTCCATGAAAAACCTCCACGCCCTGCACCTCTCCGTTCTATTGCTCGGTGCCGCCTGCGCGTCCGCGGCCGAAAGTCCGGCCGAAGTCTCGCCCGAACGCGCTCGCGCCAACTTCGCCCGGCCCATCGTGTTGGGCCCCGACGACGTCCGCTTGTTCCCGGAGGCACCCGCTGGCTTCAAGACGCCGCGCCCCGGTGTCCCGGCCGGCCGCGTCGAACTGTTCGAATACGACTCCACCGTCACCGGCGCCCGCCGCAAGGCCAACGTCTACCTGCCGCCCGGCTACTCGCCGGACCGGAAGTATCCCGTCCTTTACCTGCTCCATGGCATTGGCGGCGACGAAACCGAATGGCTGCGCTTCGTGTCACCCAACGTCATCCTCGACAACCTCATCTCCGAAGGGAAAGCCGTGCCGATGATCGTGGTGCTCCCCAACGGTCGCGCGCTGCCCGACGACCGCGCTGTCGGCAATCCCTTCACGCCGGAAAAAGCCGCCGGCTTCGCCAAGTTTGAACACGACCTCCTCGATTGTCTCATTCCCGCGATCCAGGCCAAGTACTCGACGCTCACCGATCGCGAACATCGCTGCCTCGCCGGCCTCTCGATGGGCG
>CAYZGG010000023.1:0-47340 GCA_964477955.1 uncultured Opitutaceae bacterium | reverse complement strand
GGCATCAGGCTGGCGACGTTCGGGTGAATGTGGCCGGCCTGGTTGTACTGGGTGAGCGTGAAACTGATGCCAAATTTCACCGGGGTGACCGCGATCCCGCGTTTCACCCGGCCACCACCGCGGTTCCACTCCGCGGTCGCGACCCTCCGGCGGCCGAATTCCGCCGACGCCAGCACCCGCTGCCAGATTTCCTGGAGGCGATTGTCCCCGATGTCCTCCCGGTAATGCGTGCGGTTCGTCTCACCGGTGCCGTGGTACAGATTTCGCTCGCGCACGAGCTCGGGCGGCAGACCCAGGCGCCGCGCCACGCGGTCGATGATCTCCTCGATCACGATCATGCCCTGCGGTCCGCCAAACCCGCGGAACGCGGTGTGCGAAGTCGTGTTCGTCCGCGCCACGCGGCCGGTGAAACTGACCACGGGAATGTAGTAGGCGTTGTCGAGATGGAACAGCGCCCGGTCCAGCACCGGCTGCGACAGGTCGAGCGACCAGCCGCCATCGGACACCAACTCGACTTGCGCCGCCGCGAGCCGGCCGTCCGGATGATGGCCGACGCTGAATCGCGCGTGAAACGGATGGCGTTTGCCCGTGAGCGTCATGTCGAGGTCGCGGTCGAGCTGCAGGCGCACCGGCCGTCCGGTGCGGCGCGCCGCCAGGGCCACGATCGCCGCAAAGGCATTGCCCTGCGTCTCCTTGCCACCGAAGGCCCCGCCCATGCGCGGCGCCTGCACCACCACCTTGTGCCGCGGCAGGCCGAGCACTTCGCAGACGATGGCCTGGATTTCCGTGGGGTGCTGGGTCGAGGAACTGACAAAAATCGTGTCGTCCTCGCCCGCTTCGGCCCAGGCCGCCTGCGTCTCCAGATAAAAATGCTCCTGCCCGCCGAATTCGAACTCGCCCTCAAACCGCAGCGGAGCTGCCGCCAGGGCCGCCGCGCTATCCCCGCGCCGCAGCGTGTGGGGCTCGGTGTGGTAACTCTTCTGGCTGATCGCTTCGGTCAAGCCGAGGACCGGCGGCAAGGCTTCGTACTCCGCCTCCACCAGACCCGCCGCCCGCCGGCATGCCTCGAGCGACTCGCCCACCACGGCCGCAACGATCTGCCCGTGATACAAAATCTCGTCGACTGCAAACAACGGCTCGTCGTGCCGCGACACACCGGTGTTGTTCCCGCCGGGAATATCCGCCGCCAGCAGCACCGCCGCCACCCCCGGGCTCCGGCGCGCCACCGCCGCATCGATCCGCTTGAGCTTCGCCCGGGCGTGCGGAGCGCACACCGGCCAGACTTCAAGCATCGGCCGGCGCTGCGCGGTGTCGTGCACGTACAGCGCTCGGCCCGTCACGTGACCGGCGGCGCTTTCATGCCGCTGCGCCCGCGTCGCATCGTCGACCGGCCAGGCCCCCATCGGCTGGTAATCGGCGCGGCCTTCATGCACCTGGCTGGTTTCACCGGAAACAAATTTCTCCCACAGCGAAACCACCAGGCCACGGCGATAGTCCGCTCCGCTGCGGACGTCGTCGATCGGCGTAAACTCCCCGCGCAGGATCCCGGCAACCTCGCCGGCGGCGTCCCGGAGGACTTTGCCCTCGAGTGCTGCCTCGGCTTTGACCGCACGCATGGTCCGCTCCGCGACTCCACCGTAGGCCAGCCGGGCCGTGCGCACGACGCCGGCGGCGTCCAAATCCAGGCAAAACGCCGCCGCCACGATGCTGATGTCCAGCTCCGTCCGGTGGGTAACCTTGATGAAATCCGCCCGGCGCGTCAGCCCGGCCGCGGGCGTGAAGGGCGGCAGCAGAACCTCCTTGATGATTTCGTCGACGCGCAACGCCGTCCGCCGGTAGCCGGTGAAGAAATCCGCCAGCGGCAAAATGCGCTCCCCCGTCGCCGTGGCCAGCACCAGCCGGGCCTCGAGCGCGAGCAGGACGGGCGCGCTGTCGCCGATCGGCGAGGCGGTGGCCAGATTGCCGCCCAGCGTGGCGCGGTTGCGGATTTGCCGCGCGGCGAAGACGCGCAGCATCTTCGCCAGCGGCGGATACTCGGGCGCAACTTTCTCCTCGATGGCGGTGAGCGTCGCCGCCGCCCCGATCCTCCAGCCTGATTCCGTCCGCGCGATCTGCGTCAGCTCCGGGACCGCTTCGAGCGAAATGAGCCGGGGAAATTTCTTGAACTTCTTGTTGAGCTCCACCCCGATTTCCGTGGCACCCGCCACCAGGCTGGCTCCGGGGTATTCTTCGCGGTAACCAAACAACTCCGCCAGTGAGCCGGGACGGAAAAAACCCTCGGCGCCCTGCACGTACGCCAAGGCGGCCGGGGGAGCAACCGGCGCCAGCAAGCGCTCCGCAAACGGGTCAGAAGCGGCCCGGGTCTCCCAACCCGAGTCGATGGTCTCACGGGTCGGGAGACCCGTGCCGCGACGTTGCTGGAACGCCGCGAGCGCCGCGTCGCGAATCGGCCGGTAACCGGTGCAGCGGCAGAGGTTGCCACAAAGCTGGTCGTTGATCTTGTCCGGACCGTCGCAATCGCGCCGGTAGAAACCCTCGAACAGCGACACCACGAAGCCGGGCGTGCAATAGCCGCATTGCGAGCCGTAATTTTCCACCATGGCCGATTGCACCGGATGCATTTTCCCGTCGCCGGCCAGGCCCTCGACGGTCACCACCTCGCGACCGGCGAACATCGGCAGCAAGGCGATGCAGCTGTTGAGGGCGCGATAGGTCGGACGCCCCTCGGCGTCGCGGTCGAGCACGGCCACCGTGCAGGCCCCGCAGTCGCCCTCGGCGCAACCGCACTTCGATCCGGTGGCGCCCCGGGCCCGGAGCCAGTCGAGCAATGTGGTCGCGGGCGGCACGCCGTCGATGCACACCGGGTGGCCGTTGAGCAGGAACTCGAAGCGGCTGGCTGGCGTGGTATCGGCCCGGGAGAGACTCATGGTCATCGACCAAACAGCAAAAAGAGTGCCGGGCAAATCAAAGCCGCCGCCAGGGCGGTGAGCGCCATGGCGACCGAGGCATACGTTCCCTGCTGCTCGCCGAGTTCAAACGCGCGGGCCGTGCCGACCGCATGCGAGCCGCACCCGAGCGCGAGCCCGACCGCGCGCGGGTCCCGCACGCCCGCGCGCGCCAGCACCCAGGGCCCGATCGTCGCCCCCAGCAGGGCCGCAAACATCGTCGCGATGCCCGCCAGGGCCGGCAGCGCGTTCACCTCCCGTGCGATGGCGAACGCCACCGCCGCCGTCACGCTTTTCAACGCCAGCGCCTCGATCACGGCCCGGCGGGCTCCGCAGAGCATCAGGAGGCCGGCCGTGCTGCCGAGGCTGAAAAGCAGCGTGGAAAGCACCACGACGAGCAACAGCCGCGCCTGCCGGAAAATTACCCGCCGCTGCCGGTAGATCGGCACCGCCAGCGCCACCACCCCCGGCCCGAGCAGCCACACCATCCACTGCGTCTGCCGGGTGTAGTCGGCGTACGGCCGGCCGGCGGACTCCACCAGGGCAATCATGGCCAGCGTCGTCACCAGCATCGGATGCAGGAGCGGAATTTTCGTGCGCACAAAGATCCCGCGCGCCGCCGCGAACACCGCCAGGGTGACGCCGCTCCAAAGCAGGCCGCTCACGATTCGTCTCCTTCGGGGTGTTGCCGCAAGAATCGCTGTCCGAGCCGGCCGGCGAAAAGCCAGAGGAGCACGACCGTCACGGCGAGCACCCCGGCGATGGTCCAGCCCCACTCGCGCCACAGCTCGCGGTCGTTCGCACCAGTCACGTAGATCGGCACGAAGAGCGCCGGCATCACGAAGAGTAGCCCTTTGGCCGCCGATTCGACCCATTCGAGGCGAACCAGTCCCGTTCCCAGCAGACCAAGCAGCAGGACAAGACCGAGCACGCTCCCTGGCACGATCAAGCCCAGGCGGCGCTTGGCAAAATCGCCCAGCAGGAAACAGCCGATTAGGATCGCCAAACCGAGCAAGGCGCGAACAGCTGCCGACAAACTGTAGGGCGGGGTCGCTGACCCCGCCTTCGCCCGAGGCAAATCCGGCGCCCCGTTCGCAGGCTCACGCGGGGTCGGCGACCCCGCCCTACAATTGCCGTCGGCGTCAGAGTGCGGCCCGGTTGACATCCTTGTAATAGAGATAGCTGGCGGGTGTCTTCCCCATCGCGACAAACCATTGCGGACAATAGGGCGCCATCCAGATCACGTCCCCGGCCGCCACGGGATACCACGAGTCTTCCAGCCGGTATACCCCCTGCCCGGCCAGCATCAGCAGCCCGTGTTCCATGATGTGCGTCTCCACGAACGGCAGCGTCGCTCCGGGCTGGTAGGTGAAGATATTGACCGCCAGGTCGAATGCCGGCTCGTCGGGCAACAACACCTGCAAACGCGCATCGGGGTCGCCGAGGAACGGCTCGCCCTTCACCCGCGACGCGTCGCCGATGATCGCTTTCGGCACGACCGTCCCGACCAGCGGCACAAATTTCTTCTGGAAAAGCGTCACGCGTGTCGCCCGTTTCGGCGCGGTGATCGACCACGCCTCACCGGCCGGGGCGAAAAAATAGGCGCCGGCCGCGACGCGCTGCGTCAACCGGCCGATCGTCACGGTGCCCCCGCCCGTCTCGAAGTACCCGACGGTCTCGACGTCGTTTCCCGGCAGCGCCGCGCGGCCGCCGGATTCAAACGTCACCAGCAGCTGGGCGAACTTCGCCCCCAGCGCCCCGGAGATCAGGATCACGGTCGCCGCACCCGTGATGCCCGGCACGTTGCTCTTGACGTGCCCGTCGGGCGCGAGGAGGGCGTGGCGGGCGGCGATGTGCGTGCGGGTCTGGCCGTAGGGAATGCTCATGAGGTCACCGGGTTGGTTTGAGAAATTGACCCGGTTTCGGGCGACTCGTCAACGGGCCATCCACCCAGACCGGACAGCCCCGGACGTAGGTGTGGGTCACGGCCACCCGGCTGGTCCGGCCGACATAGGGGCTGATCCGGTGGCGCGTCCAAAGCTCGTCGGCCTCGATCGTGTGCTTCGGCCCGGCTCGCAGCAGGCAAAAGTCGGCGTCGCGGCCCTCGGCGAGGAGTCCCTTACGCTCGTCGAGACGGAAGCGCCGCGCAACGTTGCGCGCAAGCACGGCCGAGAGCCAGGGCAGGTCCCGCTCCAGCGTCGCGGCACATTCGTTGAACAGCAGCTGAAACCCGTGCTGCACCCCGGCGATCCCGCCCCAGATCGCGAAAAAATCCGGCGACGTTTTCATCTCCGGTGGCGCGGGCGAATGGTCTGAACCGACGGTCTGGATCCGGCCGGCGCGGAGCTCCTCCCAAAGCGCCAGCCGGCGTTTCTCGTCGCGGATCGGCGGCGCGCACTTGGCCGGAGCGCCGAGTTTCACGACGTCCTTGTCGTTGAGCAAAAGGTAGTGCGAGCAGGTTTCCGCGGTCACATCCACGCGCTGGGCCCGCGCCTCGGTGATGAGGGCGACACCCTCGGGACTGCTGACGTGCACGACGTGCAGCGCGCACCCGGTCTCACCCGCGAGGTCCAACGCCACGCGAATCGCCTCGAGCTCGACCTCCACCGGGCGGGAGGCGAGGTACGCGCGGGCGTCGCTGCGGCCCGCGGCCTTTTGCGCCGCGGTGAATTTCGCCGCCAGCGTTTCGTCCTCCGCGTGCACGGCGACGAGCAGTCCGAGCTTGGCCGCGCGCTTCATGCCCTCGCGCAACACGGCCGCATTCACCCGCGGAAAACTCGCGATTCCACTCTCACACATGAAGGCTTTGAGGCCGATCGCGCCCGCGTCCCGGAGGCCGGCGAGCTTGTCGAGATTGCCCGGCACCAATCCGCCCCAGAGCGCGAAATCCGTGCAGGAAAGTTGTTCGGCCAGGGCGCGCTTGACACGCAGGGCGGCCGAATCAAGCACCGGAGGCTCGGAATTCAGCGGCATGTCGAAAAAACACGTGCCACCGCCCGCCGACAGCGCCGCGGACCCGGTGGCGAGGCCTTCCCACTCGGCGCGACCGGGCTCGTTGAAATGCACGTGGGCATCGATGATCCCGGGAAAGACGTAGCAGCCTGCGGCGTCGAGAGTCTCCGTGGCCTCGTCGTCAATCGCCAAGGCCACCCGGACAATCCGGCCGGCGACGACTCCGAGGTCGGCTTGGAGGATGCCGTCAGGCGTCACGATCCGGCCGCCGCGGACAACAAGATCGAGTCTTTCGGGCTCGGCCGGGTCGATGGTGTGTTTCGTTTTGGGCATGGCAGAGGGGAAAAAGCAGGGGAAACCACTAATCTACACTAAAACCTCACTAATCGCAGAACGGAGGAAACCGCCGAAACCTATTTTCCATTTTCATAATTAGTGATCCATTAGTGTCCTTTGGTGGTTAACCGGTTTTCTTCAGACATTCTTTCAAGAAAATCGATGATTACGCGCAGGGCGACCTCAAGGTCCCCGGGCGAGGCGTATTCATCAGGATGATGACTGAGGCCGCCGCGGCACCGGACAAAGAGCATGGCCACCGGGGTGAGCGTCGACAGCACCACCCCGTCGTGCCCGGCCCCGCTCACGAGCGGGAGGCTGCGGCCCTGCACGGCCCGCACGCTGCGCTCCAGCAAGGCGGTCAGCCGTGGCGCGCATTCCACTGCGCCATTGTCTTGCGTCCGTCGCCAGGCCACCTGGAGCCCGCGTTTTTTGGCAATGCGGGTCGCCAGGCGATCGAGCTTTTGCAACGCCGCGTGTCGGACCGCATCGCGCGCATGCCGGACGTCGAGCGTGTGCACCGCCTCTGCCGGAATGACATTGGCTGCGCCCGGCGAAACCGTGAGCGCACCGATCGTGGCCACCAGTCCCGGGGTCGCCCGCGCCAGTTTCTCCAACCCCATCGAAAATTCCGCCGCACCGGCAAACGCGTCCCGCCGGAGATTCATCGGCGTCGTCCCGGCATGGCCGGCGTAGCCCGTCCAGGTCAGCTTGAACCGGCTTTGCCCGGCAATGGCCCGCACCACGCCGACCGCGAGCTTGTGCGTCTCGAGCACCGGCCCCTGCTCAATGTGCACCTCCAAGTAACCGAGCAGATCGCTCTTTTTGTGCGTGGGCTTGAGATGGAGCGGCTTGACCTCGAGCCGCTTCGAGCGCGTTGAGGGCAACGCGCTCCACCGGGCGATTGACTCACGCACCGTAAGTCCGTCCGCATCGCGCAAGGCAAGATCCCGGGCGCCCAACTTTCCGCAATACGCTTTGCTCCCGAGATAGCCGCTGGCGTAACGGACGCCCTCCTCCTCGGAGAATCCCAGCACCTCCACGGCAAACGGCAGCTTCACGCCGCGCCGCTTGAGTTCGGCCAAAGCAACGATCGGCAGGAGCACGCCGAGCGGTCCGTCGTATTTTCCCGCATCGCGCACCGTGTCGAGGTGCGAGCCGAGCAACAGGGTCTTCGCGTGCAGGGGCGCGATTGGTCGGCGCCGGCCGGCGTCGTCAAGCGACGCCCCTCCAAGTCCGGCCGCTTCCAGCCGGCCGATCAGATTGCCCACCGCATCCTCGCGCACGCTGAGCCCCGCCTCGCGCATCCACGAGCCAACGAGGTTGTTCGCCCGGCGCATCGCGGGCGAAAGAAAGGTCCGCGTCAGGCGGCCCGGTTCGTCGCTCACGCGGCCGAGTTCGGCCAGCATTTTGTTCAAACGTGACAAAGCCGCGGCCATCGGGGGTCAGCTCCCGCGGTAGGTCTGGTAGGACCAGGGCGTGACGAGGAGCGGGACGTGGTAGGCGGCGGCCGCATCGGCCAGCGCGAACCGAACGGGAACGCGGTCGAGGAATGGGCTGTCGGTGCGGTGCGTGACGAAGTAATCCTTCACGAAGAAGAGCAGTTCGTAAGTGCCGACGACCATTGTCGCCGACGCCAGCAACGGTTCGTCGGTGCGGCCGTCGGCGTTGGTCGTGACCGCCTTGAGCAGGGCGGGCTTGCCGTCGAGTTGCCAGAGTTCGATCCGCATCCCGGCCGCGGGCCGGCCGGAGGTGAGATCGAGGACATGGGTGCTGAGTTTTCCGGGCATGGAAGAAGGTCTAGACAGAATTGGCAGAATGGACAGAATGGTTTTGGGCCAGACCGGGAGATTGTTTGTTCCCAATTCCGTGGATTTTGGTCATTCTGTCCTAGTTGGCCAAGACATCCTGCAGCCGGAGCCAGGCAATCTTTTCAATTTCGCCCAGGGCGATGGCGAACTCGGCGTCGGACGAACTCTCCACGCGCGCCTGCATGGCCGCGAGGATGGCGGCCTTGGCGTTGAGGCGGGCGCAGATGATGAAAGGAAACCCGAATCTCGCCTGGTAGAGCTCGTTGAGCGCCGTGAATTCCGCCAGCTCCGCCTCCGTCAGCCGGTCCAGCCCCGCCCCGGCCTGCTCGCGGGTGGATTCGGCGGTGAGCTGGCGCTGCCGGGCGAGCCGGCCGGCGAGGTCGGGGTGGGCGCGGATGAGCGCGAGCTGCCGGTCGCGCGGCGCGGCCCGCATCGCCGTGCACAACGCGGCGTGAAGCGACGGGGCATCGCGGAACGGCCGCGCCGCCCAGGCCTCCTCCGCCACCCACGGCGAATGCTCGAACAAATGACCGAGCACAGCCACGAAGGCGGCCCGGTCGCACGAATTCAGTTTTTCGAGAGAGCAGGACATCGGGCCGCCTCAAATCACAAAAGCCAAAGATCCAAACGCCAAAAAAGTCACCGGACCAAGAACCAAGAACCGGATTTTAGTCATTGGAATCTCTTTGGAGTTTGGACGTTTGGGATTTGGAGTTTTTCAGCCTACGGCAACAGTTCGTACGCGGGCACCGAGAGGAACTCGTCGAAGTCGGCGCTCTTCGACATTTTCATGAACAGCGCCACCGCCTCCGGGAAACGTCCGCCATCATACCGTTCGTCGCCGTACTCGGCGCGGATCCTGGCGAGCTCGTCGGGCAGCAGCCCGTCGTAGAGCTCCGCGGTGACGGGCCGGCCGTCGTCCAGCTTCGCGCCGAACTTGAGCCACTGCCAGAGCTGCGACCGGGAGATTTCCGAAGTCGCCAGGTCCTCCATGAGGTGGTGGATCGGTTCGGCGCCGGAGCCGCCCAGCCAGGCCTCGAGGTAGCGGACCCCCACGTGCAGATTCCATCGCACGCCGTGCTCGGTGACCGGACCGAGCAGAGGCGCGAGGAGGTCGGCCGCGGTGATTTTCACGTCATGGAGCACGTGCAGCTGATTCGGCCCTTTCATGTGTTCGGCGAAGGCGTCGAGCGCCGTCTGCACCAGGCCGGGGTGGGCGACCCACGTGCCGTCGTGCCCGGCGCGGACTTCGCGGACCTTGTCGGCGCGGACCTTGGCGAGAGCGGCCGCGTTGGCGGCGGGGTCGCCCTTGATCGGAATCTGCGCCGCCATGCCACCCATCGCGTAGGCCCCGTGACGGTGGCAGACGTTGATGACGTGCGTGACGTAGGCGCGGAGAAACGGCGCCTCCATGGTGATGAGGGTCCGGTCGGGAAAAAGGTAACCGGGCCGGTTGCGGAGTTTTTTGATCACGCTGAACATATAGTCCCAGCGGCCGCAGTTGAGGCCGGAGGCATGTTCGCGCAGTTCGTAGAGTATTTCCTCGGCCTCGAACGCCGCGGTGATCGTCTCGATCAGCACCGTGGCGCGGATCGAGCCGCGCGGAAGACCCAGCGCGGCCTGGGCGTGCAGGAAAACATCGTTCCACAGTCGCGCCTCGAGGTGGCTCTCCATTTTCGGCAGGTAGAAATACGGGCCCGACCCGCGCGCGAGCAGCGCCTTCGCGTTGTGGAAAAAGTACAGCCCCCAATCGAAAAGCGAAGCGGAGATCCGCTGGCCGCGGAAGTGAACATGTTTCTCCTCAAGGTGCCAGCCGCGCGGCCGGGCGATGATGACCGCAATCTTTTCCTTCAGTTCGTATTTCTTTCCCTCCGGGCTGGCGTAGGTGAGCGCGCGGCGGGCGGCATCGCGCATGTTCACCTGGCCCTCGAGGCAGTTTTCCCAGGTGGGCGAATTGGCGTCCTCGAAGTCGGCCATCCAGCACTGCGCGCCGGAATTGAGGGCGTTGATGGCCATCTTGCGGTCGACCGGGCCCGTGATTTCGGTGCGGCGGTCGAGCAGGTCAGGGGGTGGCGGAGCAACGCGCCAGTTGCCGCCGCGGATCGACGCGGTTTCCGGGAGAAAATCGGGCAACCGGCCGGAGTCGATCTCCCGCTGGCGCTCCACCCGGCGCGCCAGCAGCTCGGCGCGCCGCGGACCGAATTTTTCCACCAGTCCGGCGACAAACGCCCCGGCCTCCGGGGTGAGAACCTCGTCATAGCGGGGGTGCATCGGCCCGCGGATCTCCAGGCCGGAAAAAGTGGGGGACGTGCTCATGCGCGAGGTCGAGCATGTGAAGAGCAGCCCGCGCGCCAACCCTAGATTGCCGGTCGCCAACGATTTTGCCCCGGTCGGGACGGTCCCGCGCCATCAGGCTGGCCTCGCACCGGGAATTGGCCCTAGATCAACGCATGCATCACGAACAATTCATGCGGGAGGCAATCAGACTGGCGGACGACGGCATGGGCCAGGGCCGGGGGGGGCCCTTTGGCTGCGTCGTCGTGCGCCGGGGTGAGATCGTCGGACGGGGCAACAATCGCGTGACCTCCACGAACGACCCGACCGCGCACGCCGAGGTCACCGCGATCCGGGATGCCTGCGCCCACCTGAAGACTTTTCAACTGACCGACTGCGAGATCTACACCAGCTGCGAGCCCTGTCCGATGTGCCTCGCTGCGATTTACTGGGCCCGCCTCCCGCAGGTTTTCTATGGCAACACCCGCCAGGATGCGGCCGCCATCGGTTTCGACGACGATTTCATCTACCAGCAGGTACCGCTGCCCCCGGAGCAGCGGGCGATTGCCATGAAGCCGCTGCTGCGCGACGAAGCGCTCGCCACGTTCAAGAACTGGGCCGCCAAGACGGACAAGGTGCGGTACTGAGCCGGGCCCCAGAACGGTATCTACGGCGGGCCGGATAGTCCGCGCTTGCCCGGCTGCCAACGCACTCTAGTGATGGACGCGCATGAGCCTCCCGCGTCTGATTTCTGCCGCCCGTCTTTTAATGTTGGCCCTGGCTGTCCCGGCCCTGGCGTTTGCCGCGGACAGCGCCGCCCCGGTATTGGCCCCGCCCGTCCCGACCCCCGCGGTAGCGAACATCGCCCCCGCCCCGACGCCGGCACCGGACGAGGCCATTGCCCATACCGTCGAGAACGCCGTGGTGAAGATTTTTTCCACGGTGCGCAACCCGGACCCATTCCGACCCTGGACCAAACAGGCGCCCTCCGAGGCCACCGGTTCGGGCATCGTCATCGAG
Organism: uncultured Opitutaceae bacterium; assembly: GCA_964477955.1. GTDB lineage: Bacteria > Verrucomicrobiota > Verrucomicrobiia > Opitutales > Opitutaceae > Didemnitutus. The sequence continues at coordinate 36,002 of CAYZGG010000023.1, read as the reverse complement.
GGCCACCGCATCCTGACCAACGCGCACGTTGTGCTCTACGCCAGCCAGGTGCAGATCCAGGCCAACCAGGCGGGGGACAAGCTCTCCGCGACGGTTGAGGCGATCGCGCCGGGGATCGACCTCGCCGTGTTGAAGCTCGACGACGAATCGTTTTTCGACAGTCACCCGCCGCTCGCGCGGGCCGGGGCGCTGCCGCTGATCAAGGACAACGTGCTGGTTTACGGTTATCCGACGGGAGGGATCAGCCTTTCGATCACCAAGGGCATCGTCTCGCGCATCGAGTTCGTCTCCTACAATTATCCGACCTTCGGCCTGCGGATCCAGATCGACGCAGCTATCAATCCCGGGAACAGCGGCGGCCCTGCCCTCGTGGGCGACAAGGTGATCGGCCTGGCCTTCAGCCACCTGACCAACGCGGAAAACATCGGCTACATCATCCCCTGCGAGGAGATCGACCTTTTCCTCAAGGATATCGCCGACGGACATTACGACGGCAAACCGGCGACGTACGACGACTACCAGTCGCTTGAGAACCCCGCGTTGCGCGCGTTCCTCAAGCTCGACAAGTCGGTCGAGGGCGTCGTCATCCACCGCATCGACAACCCCGTGCCCGGATATCCGCTCAGGCAATGGGACGTCATCACCAAGATTGGCGGTGAGCGGATCAACGATCAAGGCAACATCAAGTTGAACAACGACCTGCGGGTGAACTACCACTATCTGATTCAGCGGCTGGCCAAGGACGGGAAGATGCCGGTCTCGGTGGTACGCGACGGGAAGGAAATCCCCCTTGACCTTCCGGTTTATACAAGCCGGCCGATGCTGATTGGCGACCTCGGCGGTACCTATCCCTCCTATTTTGTCTACGGCCCGTTGGTTTTTTCGAACGCCACGTCATTGTACATGGCCGGAATCGGCACCAACGCAGGCGCGCTCAACTGGCTGGCCGCTTCGAACAGCCCTCTCATCCTGCGCCGCTTCAACCGGCCGGACACCCCGGACGAACAGCTCGTCGTGGTCTCTTCTCCTCTCTTCCCGCACAAGCTGAGCAAAGGCTACAGCAATCCCGCCGCCCATGTGGTCGACACGATCAACGGCGTCAAAATCAAGAATCTCCGCCACCTGGTCGAGGTGCTCCGCGATTGCCACGACCCGTTCGTCACCATCGAATTTTATGAACGCTTTGGCGAGACGCTGGTGCTCCCGCGCGCGGATTGCCTGGCCGCCACCGAGGAAATCCTCACCGACAATGGCGTCCGCAGCCAAGGCTCGCCGGAGCTGATGGACATCTGGAACAAAAAGAAAAACTGAACGCCCGCGAGGCGGCCCTGGGCCTGCGGATGCGGCTCACCGGCGTGACCGAGCGGCGTCGGGCGTTGAAATGGCGGGACGCAGCTGCGACTGCATCCGAGCAGTCGCCGTCGCGGGCGGGATCAGGGGATCATCGCCAGCGCCTTGTTCGCGCCCAGTGCCGGGCGGGCCGGCGTGAAACCCGCCAGGCGCAGCCCGCGTTGCACCTCCGGGGCCCGCATGAAACTCCGCCAGACCCGGCCGGTGCGCAGATTCTCCGCCATCACGAGCATGATCCCGACATCGATGCCGATCACGTCATGGGAGGCCCACCCGGTGAGCGGATTGAAGGCGTCGACAAACCCGTAACGGGTCCAGAGCTGTCCGTGGTCGAGCGCGCGCATCCGTTGCAGCGCAGCCAGGCATTCCTCCGGAGCAAACGGAAGCGAACCGCCCGGAGCGCAGGGCGCCAGGGTGCCATCAACCCGGTCGGCCGCACCAAACGGTCCACCCTGCACGGTGTAGCCGTGCGGGCCGTCGCAGGCGGTGAGACCCCACAATTCCCGGGACCAGCCGGGGAAATCCCCCGCGTGCCGGGCGCACCACTCGCGCTGAGCCAGCGTCGCGTCCACCGAATTCTGCCAGTAGTCGATCTCGCCGTCGCGCAATCCGCGAAAATCAAACCAGGCCTGAGTGTACTGGTGCGTGAAAAGCGGTGCGCACTGGATGAACGTGTGTCCCGCATAGCTCACCACCGGACCGCGTTTCCAGGCCTGCCAGGCCGCCGCCGGCAGCCCCGTCTGGCCGGGAGCGCCGATGCCCAGCAGATACAGGCCGAGCATCTCTGCGTAACTGTCCCAACGCGGGGCGAGAAATCCGGTCTCCGGCCGCCACCCGTGTGAAAGTGTCTTGCCGCCGTTCATTGCCCACCGCCAGTCGATGCGCGCATAGAGCGCGTCCACCCGCGCGCTGACCGTCGGGTCGGCCAGATATTCCCGCGCCGTCAGCGCCCCTTGCAGAAACAAGGCCGTGTCGATGGTGGACGCCTCGCAGTGCCACATTCTCCGTCCGCTTTGGGCATCGACGAAGTGGTAAAGCCAGCCGTGCTCGCTCGGCACCCGTTCCATCACAAAATCAAGTGTCCTCAGGACGCGCCGACGGGCCTCGCCGGGCGGCAGCCAGCCGTGCATGTCGGCGATGCACCAGGCGGTCAAAGCGAAGCCCGTGGCCGCCACGCTGGCTGGCGCCTCGCTGTTCTGGCCGTCCGCCGGGGCCCGGTCGCGCGTCAGCCCGGACGCCTGGTCGGTGTGTTCGGAAAAAAAGCGGAAGGCCCGGTGCTGCAGATCCTCAAGGAAGACCGTGTCAGGCTCGTTGAAGTGGCGCCCCGGCGTCGTGACCGCCGGCAGGCGGATGGGACCGGCGAACAAGGCCAGACTGCAAACCAGCAGACCAAGCGCCAGCCGGATCCCGCGCCGGGCGGAGGAACGAACGAGCTGTTCTCGCAAAATTGAACGTGGGGCTGACATGCGATGACCTTCTCCCCTACTTATCGGTACAAATCAGCGTGGGCACAAGTCGGGTGGCGGCTTTCCGACACCATTTACCGAGCGTAAACGAATGGAAAACCATCCGCCGTTCTCGAAATCGCGCTTTGCCGCCAAAGTCAAGGGCGGAGGACCTCCCCGCCGGCGGCCGGGCTTGGTCGCACCGGGAGAGAAAGCGGGGCGCTGTCAACCCGCGCCAAACTCCAAAACCCGGCCCGGTTCAGACCGCGGCAACGCCGGCCATGAGTCCCATCAATTTCGCCTCGCTGTATTCCGCGCGCGGCACTTCGCCGGCCAGCCGGCCGCCCCGCATCACCAGAATCCGGGTGCAGAGTCCGATCAATTCCGGCAGCTCCGACGAAATCATGAGGATGGCCTTGCCCTCGCAGGCCAGCTCGTCGAGCAGCTGGTAGATCTCCGCCTTGGCCCCGACATCAATGCCACGCGTGGGCTCGTCGACGATCAGGACGGAACAGTCGCGCGCCAGCCATTTGGCCAGGGCGATCTTCTGCTGGTTGCCGCCGCTGAGCGTGGCCACACCGGTCTCCACGGAGGGGGTCTTGACCCGCAGCCGGTCGACATACATCCGGACGGTCCGGCGTTCGATCGCGCGGCGCACCCACCCAAAACGCGTCAGCAGGGGCAGCGAGGCCAGCGACGTGTTTTCGCGGCAATTGAGCCCGAGCACGAGTCCCTGGCGCTTGCGGTCCTCCGGCACCAGGCCGACCCCGGCCGCCAGCGCCGCCTCGATCGAGCCGGGCGCCAGCACCTTTCCCCGGACCAGCACGCGCCCGGTCGCAGCGGGATCCAGCCCCAGCACGGCCTGGGCGACCTCGCTCCGACCGGCGCCGACCAATCCGGCCAGCCCCACGATCTCACCCGCCCTCACGTGAAGGTTGATCTCCTTGAAATAGCGCGGATGTGACAGACCGGCGACCTCCAGCCGCACCTCCCCCGGCGCACGTTCGAGATGGCGGGGCTTTTGCACCAGCAACTCCCGGCCGATCATCTGGGACACCACCCGGGCCGGGGTCGTCTCGGCGATCCGACCGGTCGAAACATGCCGCCCGTCGCGCAACACGGTGATCTCGTCACAGAGCGCGAACAGCTCCTCCATGCGGTGGGACACGTAGATGATGGTGATGCCGCGTCCCTTGAGCTCGCGGACGAGGCGGAAAAGCTCGCGGGTCTCACCGGCGGACAGCGAACTGGTCGGTTCGTCCATCACGATCACCCGGGCCCCGGTGCCGGCGGCGGCGGCGATTTGCACCAGCTGCTCCTGGCCGGTGGACAGCGTCCCGATCACGGCTGCGGGATCGATCGAAGAGTTGATGGCCGCCAACATGGCGCCGGCGCGGGCGCGGAGGGAGCCGCGGTCGACCCAGCCCAGTGCGCCGCGCGGCAGGTCGCCGAGACAGAGGTTCTCCGCCACGGTCAGGTTTGGGCAGAAGGCCAGTTCCTGGTGGACCATGGCGATGCCGTGGCGGCGGGCGGCCAGGGGCGAGGTGGGATGGATCACCTCGCCGTCGAGCCGCAGTTCACCGGAATCGGCCGTATAAACACCACAGAGGATCTTCCCGAGGGTGCTTTTCCCGGCTCCGTTCTCGCCGATCAGGGCGTGGCAGGAGCCGCGCCCGACGGCCACGCTCACCTCGTCGAGCGCCAGTACGCCGGGAAACCGCTTGGTGATCCGATGGAATTCGAGGAAGGCCATTGTCGCCGGCGCACGGGTCAGGAGATCCGGGCCACTTCGCTCACTTCGGGAGCCACTTGTCCCAGTTCTTGGCGTAAGCCTCGACGTTGGCCTTGGTGACCGGAATCAGCGCGCTGATTTCCTTCACCGCGGGCGGATCCTTTTTCAGGACGATCTTGTCGAAGAGCAGTTCCACGCTGCGATGGCCCCATTCGTAGCATTGCTGCGCGAGGAGCACCGGCACGTGACCGCTGCGAATGTAGGCGAGCTGGGCGGGAAGGGCGTCGACGGCGACGCACTGGACGGTGCCCGGCTGCCACTTCAGGGCGTTTTCCGTAAACAGCGGCCAGCCGCCAATCATGCACCAGCCGGTGATGTCGGGATTGGCCTGCATGACCTGCTCGACCTTGGCGGCCGCATCCTGCGGGGTTTCCTTGTGGTAAAAGACATCGCGAATCTTGAGGTCCGGATATTTGGCGGCGGCTTCCTTCGCTCCCTGCACCCGACGCTGGAGATTGGGGGCGTTTTGATTGCCGGCGAGGATGGCCACGACGCCTTTGCCGCCCATGGCCTTGGCGAGCTCCTCCATGGTCTGCTTGCCGCATTCGATGTCATCGACCCCGTAGGTGACGAAGCGCTTCGAGTTCGGTGCGTCGGAGTCGAAGGTCGCGACCGGCACGCCGTTGTTCACCGCGGAGTTGATCGCGTCGGTGAGCTTGTTGGCGTCGGAGCAGCTCACGGCGATGCCGTCGGCCCCGGCGAGGACCAGCTGCTCGATGGCATCGGCCTGCTTCTGGGCGTCCTCCTCATTCGGCGTGCGCCAGTCGATCTTGACCGTCATGTTGTACTTGGCGCCGAGTTCCCGGGCGGCGTTCTCAGCGCCGACGCGGGCGGCCTGGAAAACGGGATTGCCCTGGGATTTGGCGACAAGGCCGATGGTGAGCGTGCGTTCGGCGGCACGGCCCGGCAGGACGAGCGCCGCCGCGGCGGCGAGAAGGAGCAGACGTTTCATGGGATTAGTTTGGGTTGGGGAGAAAAGACGGAGGCGAACCGGCTGGCATTCAATGCCTGGCCGCAGCGGACCGGGCGAGGCGGCGCTGCGCCAGCCAGGTGTTGAAATTGTCCAGCACGACCGCCGCAATGACGACCACGCCGATGATGATCTGGCTGTAGTTCTGGTCGATGCCGAGGATCACGATGCCGCTCGAGATCATCTGGATGACGAGGGCGCCGAGGACGGCGCCGAGCGCAGTGCCGCGACCGCCCGTGAGGCTGGCACCGCCGACCACGGCGGCGGCGATCACGTTGAGCTCGTAACCCTGCCCGTCGCCCGAGCTGGCGCTGCCATAATAGCCGAGCGCGATCAGGGCCGAGACGCCCGCGGCGACGCCGGAGAGAAGGTAAACCCCGAGTTTCACCCGTTCGACGCGGATGCCGCTGAACCGCGAGGCGAGTTCATTGCCGCCGACCGCATAGACCCGGCGCCCGGCGGCGAGACGCGAGAGAAAAATCCACCCGACCAGCAGCACCGCCAGCATGACCCCGAGGGGCACCAGGCTCAGGCCGCCTGGCGTCTCCATGCGGACGAGCTCGCGAAACAGCGGGGGAAAGCCCCCCACCGACTGGCCTTTGGTGGCGACGAACGCCATGCCGCGCAAAATCGCCATCGCCCCGAGCGTGATGATGAAGGGATGCACGCGCAGCGAAACGATCAGCCCGCCGTTCGCCAATCCGCACAAGGCCGCCGTGCCGACGCAGGCGAGCGATCCCAGGACCACCGCGGACCAAGGCGCCATGGCACTCCCCGGCCCCTCGGGCCCGAAATGCCGGAACGCCAGGGCGCCCAGCACGGAAGCCAGGGCGTAGATCGAGCCGACGGACAGATCGATGCCGCCGGAAATGACAACCATCGACATTCCCACCGCCATGATGGCGATGAAACTCGTGTCCTTGGCCAGCTGCGCCAGATTCTGCGCGTTGAGAAACTTGTTCTTCTCCACGATGGCCGGCACCCGCTCGCCGGCCTGGTTTGTCGTGAACACCCGCTGACGCGCGCCGTCGGGCCCGGTGGCGAAAACGGGGGCCCGCACCGAACCACTGAACGCGGTCAGCAATGCGCCCAGGACAAAAATGACCGCGAGCAGACCGCTTTCCTGCAGACGGAAGAAATGACGAAGACGCGAGAGCATGAGGGGCTGCGTATCAGTGAACGAGCCCGCGCGCCGGTGACAAGCGCAACCCTGCGCCCGCCGGCAGATTATCGCAGGCCAGGAGCTCCGCCTCCCCGTGCGGAGCGCGCAAAAACTGCTCGCAAAACGGCAAATCACGCGCAGGTTGCTACACCATGCCGCTCTCCAATTTTCACCAGGATTACCGCAACCCGATCAGCCCCCGCCTCGACGACGAGGACGACGACCACGAAGATCCGTCCGTCGGCAAAACCCCCGGGCCCGTCGGCGCCCAGATCCAGCGGAAATTCCTCGAACAGCGAAAAATCTTCCTGTGGGGCGCGGTCACCGACGAATCCGCCAAGGACATCACGGAGAAGCTGCTTTACCTCGAGGTCAACGCGCCGGGCAAGGACATCACTTTCTACATCAATACCCCGGGTGGCTCCGTGACCGCCGGCATGGCGATCTACGACACGATCAAGCTCATCTCCTCGCCCGTCACCATTGTCGTCACCGGCATGGCCGCCTCGATGGGATCGATCTTGCTGAGCGCACCGAAAAAGGGCCGCCGCCTGCTCTTCCCGCACGCCCGCGTGCTGATCCACCAGCCGCTGATTTCCGGCCGTTTCATCGGGCCGGCCACCGACATCAACATCCAGGCGCAGGAGATGGAGAAATTGCGCGCCGAGCTGAATCTGATCCTGGCGAACGCTTCCGGCCAGTCGATCGAGAAGGTGGCCAAGGACAGCGACCGCGACTTCTATCTGAACGCTCAGGAAGCAATCGAATACGGCCTGGCCGACAAGATCGTCGAGAAACTCTGAGCCCGGAGCTGCAGTTGCCAGGTGGCAAACCTGGTAGGTGGCGGGCTGGTCCCGCCACTTCTTGTTGTGCGGCCAGCGCACAACCTGCTGCCGGTGGTTCGCTCGGAACTCTCCGCGACGAAACCAAAACGTGAACTGCATCAATCCGGCTGGGCCAGCCTGGAAGTCGGGCTCCACCTTTCCGCCGAGCGAGTACGAGGGAGACCGGCGGTCAACAGCGTGATTGCGCCTGAGACGGGGCCCCGCCCCGAGCTTGCCAAGCGACCGGCAAGGCCTTTGGCTCTCCCCGGCGATGGATTCCGCCCTCCCGCAAGGGTAAACCGCCGGCACCCGGCCGGCTGATGACTCCTGCGCAATCCTTCTTTTCCGCAGTTCGTCATGATTCTTTACCTCTTGATTGGCGTGGGTGGTGCGCTCGGCAGCATCGCGCGCTTCTTTTTTTCCGGCCTGATCGCCACGCACGTCGGCGAAACCTTCCCGTGGGGCACGATCTGCGTCAACGTCACCGGCTGCTTCGTCATCGGTTTCTTCAACAGCCTCACCGCGCCGGAGGGCCGGGCCTTCGCCAGTGCTGAAACCCGGCAGTTTTTCATGACCGGCGTGCTGGGCGGCTACACGACCTTTTCCTCCTTCAGCCTGCAGACCCTGAGCCTGGCGCGCGAAGGGGAATGGCTGCGCGCCGGCGGCAACGCCGTGGGCTCCCTCGTCGCCTGCCTCGTCGCCGTGTGGCTGGGACACCTGCTCGCCACTTTCCTCAACGCCAACCGCGGAGCCTGAAGCCATGAACCTCCCCCTCGATTCCGTCCTGCTGCGCATCTTCATCGGCGAGTCCGACCGCCACGACGGCAAGCCGCTCCACGAGGCCCTCGTGCTCAAGGCGCGCGAGCTGCATCTGGCCGGCGCCACCGTGATCCGGGGCGCCATGGGCTTCGGACTCAGCAGCCGCATCCACACGAGCAAAATTCTGCGCCTTTCGATCGACCTCCCTCTCATCATCGAAATCGTCGACAGCGAGGAGAAGATCAACGCCTTCCTGCCCGTGCTCGACCAGATGATGGGCGGTGGCCTGGTGACCGTCGAAAAGGTGAAGGTCGTCCACTACCGTCAGCCCAAACCGTGACGCGCGGCTCCATGGTGGGTTCACGCCGCTGCGGCTTGATTGAGCTGTAGGAGCCTGCTTGCAGGCGATTCAACCTGTGGTCTGTTTGCGTCCGGCTGAGTCGCCTGCAAGCAGGCTCCTACAGAAGAAAAAGGAAACGACTGCCAACGCAACGGGCGTTGATTCGTACAGACGCCCTCCCGGGGGATTAGACCAGTTACCCTTTGGATTCGGATTATTCGACTGTGGGCGGGGTGCCCTCACCCCGCGAGGCATCCACTGTGGGTTGAGGCCACCCCGCCCACAAAAGAAAAGGCTCAAGCCGAATCGTAGTTGGTATTACTTCCCAGCTGCAGGCGCGGCCCCGGCCGCCTGTTTCTTGAGCAGCTGCCCGCGCAGATAGGGATCGGGCGCGGCGGAGCGCCACGCCGTCAGCCAGATGCGGCCGAGCATCCGCCCGCCCGCGAGCAGCTGCTGCTCGATGAAGGCGCGTCCCTCCGGATTCGCCGGCTGCTCGTCGTGGTTCAGCTTGCCGGCCTTTTCCATTTCATAAAGCGGCTCGACGAGTTTTTGTTGCGCAGCCAGATAATCCATCGTGAAACCGAACATCGGGTCGCGCGCACTGGTGGACGTGGCCGAGGGATACGGGAAAGCCTCGGCCGGCTCAATCCGTCCGCGCAGGTCGTCGAACCGGATCCCGGCCTTGAGAATGAACCCGCCGTCGATCCAGGCATGGAACCCCTTCCAGGTGGTGTAGCCGTGCGGGTTGTCGCCCACCCAGCCGTTGTGATGAATCGTGGTGTGCAGCGGCTGCGCGCCGTCACCGACAAAGTGTGCCATCACGCCCATGAGCTCGATGATCGAGGCCTTGGTCTGCGCGACATCGGCGGGCGTGCCGATTTCCTCGAGCACCTTCAGCCGCGCAAAGTCGGCGCGCAACTTGCCGAAGTACTCGGCGATTGTCCACGGCAGGAAGCCGGGCCAGACGCGGGTGTGATCGGCGTCCTTGTCCGCCTCAACCGCCGGGAAATTTTCCGGATGCGCCGCGCGCCCCTGCGCAAACTGCACCGCGAACTCGTAGCGGAAGCTGCTGATCGTGGCGGGGTCGAGCCCGGCCTTGGCCAGCTGCTCGAGATCAAGGTAGTGGTCGAGGCTGTTTGCGTGGCGCGTCGGCAGGTCCGGCGTGCTCCGCCAGCGGTCGGGCTCGGAGCAAAGCCAGGTGATGCGCTCGGCGGCGGCCGGTTCGCGCACGAAGACCGGGAAATCGGCCGGCAGCGAGGCCAGCGCCACGCCATTGACCAGGCGATGGCCTTCGTAATCCCAGGCGTGCAACGCCGGGGCGGCGAGGAGCAGGACGGCGACGGGCGCCGCGAGAGGGAGGAGTCGGAAGTTCATGGGAATTTATTTCGCCGGGGCGACGGCCGGGGATGGGGCCGGCGCCGGAGGCGGCAGTGGTGGCGGACGAAGCGCGGCCAACGCGGCCGCGTAATTTTGCAGGCCGGCGTCGAGAGCCTCGGCGATTTTCTCCCGGTACTCGGGTGTGGCCACCCGGCGGGCCTCGGTGACATTCGAAAGATAGGCGCATTCGATGAGGACCCCGGGGCAGTTGAGCATGCGCAAGACCCCCCACCGCGCATGTTTCAGTCCGCGATCCGGAGTCTTGAGCGTGGTCAGCATCGATCGATGAAGATGGGCGGCCAGCATCAGATTGGCAAAATCCAGTTTGTTGCCCGGATAGGCCACGTCGGTCATGTCGTCTCTTTTTTCCCCGCCGGCGGAAAACATGAACTGCGGAGTCATGGCGTAGGTCTCGAGGCCGGTGACCCGTTCCGCCTCCTTTTCGACCGAGTTGAAATGGATGCTCAGGAAAAGGTCGGCCTTGCTCCGGTTGGCCAGGTCGTCCCGCAGCTGGAGGTCGGTCTTTTTGTTGGGGGAGAGCTCCCGGTCTTCCGTCCGGGTGAGGATCACCCGCCAACCCTGCGCTTCGAGCAGCTTTCGCAGCCGCAGGGCGGTGTCGAGGGTCATTGTTTTTTCGTTGATGCCGACGAGCCGGTTTTCCTTGCCCGGGTCGCTGCCGCCGTGGCCCGGATCGATCACGATCACGTGCGGCGCGGCGGCGGGCAGGACCGCGAGGCGGTCGACGGGCCGGAGGAGCGGCGCGACGATTTTGATCACGTCGAGTTTGCTGACCCAGAGGCTGTCCTTTTCGCGCAGCACCGGTTCGCCCAGAAAGACGCGCAGTCCTTCGCAATAAAAATCGTGTTGCCGCGCCTCGAAGGTGCAGCGCACGCCCGACCGGTCGCCGAGTGTCATGGCCAGATCGCTTTTCGACCAGGCCGGTTTGAGTCCGAAGCGGGCGGCGATGTCCCGCACGTCGATGTAGTCCAAGCCGTGCAGGGAGGTGGTCGGCCAGAGTTGCGGGGGCGCGGGCCGGGGCGGATCGGGTCGGGTCGGAGGCGGATGCGTCACGACCGGAGCGGGAGGCGGCGGCACTGAGACCGGCGCCGGGACCGGGGCGGGGGGCCGGTCCGGTTGCGCCGAAGCGCAGGCGGAGAAGGCGGCCAGCGCGGCGGCGAGAAAAAAACAGCGCGTGACGGGCGACCGCGCCATGGGCGGAAGGGAGCTATTCCTGCCCGGGCGGCAGGGCGTCGTTGGGCTTGTGGTCGGCCGCGCGCACATGGAACTTGGGCTTCCGTTTGTTGATCGGGTGCGGCGTGATCATCAAATTGATCTGTTTGCCGGCCAGCTTCGGGTCGGAATCGGGATGTCCCATCGTCTCCAGTTCCTTGATCGCCTTGTTGATCATCTCGAAACCCATTTCCGTGTGGGCCATTTCGCGGCCGCGGAATTTGAGGCGGAGCTTCACCTTGTTGCCGTGGTCGAGAAATTCCTCGGCGTGGCGGAGCTTGGTGAGAAAATCACCCTTCTCGATGCGCACGGTGAACTCGATCTCCTTGATCTTACCCGCGGCGGGCTTGCTGTGCGCGTGCTTTTTCTGCTCCTCGTAAACGTACTTGCCGAAATCCATGATGCGGCAGACGGGCGGCTGCGCGTTGGGTGCGACCTCGACCAGGTCGAGGTTGAATTGCACGGCGATCGCCAAGGCTTTCGCGGTGTCCATCACGCCGAGCTGCCGGCCTTCCGGGCTGATGACCCGGATCTGCGGCACCTTGATGCGATGATTGCGCCGGATGGCCGCGAAGGGATCGTTGTTGCGGCGTGGATCGCGATTAAAGGGCGGGCGCCCGCTGGGCGGAGGAGAAGAAAGGGCCATTCAGGATTGGTTCGTTACTTGGTAAGTCGGGCTGTTTTTGCGCCTAACGCAGTTGATGACAACACCTATTTCGACGCAACTGGCGGGGTGTTCTCTTCATGCGAGGACTCCTTCCAACCTGCGGCCCGTTCCGGGTGCGCAGCAGAGACGGGCTCTTTTCATACGCTGAAGCTCTCTCCGCACGAACAGCTCGCTTTGGCATTGGGGTTGGTAAACTTGAATCCTCCCCCCACCATTTTGCCCGAATAGTCCAAAGTCGTGCCTTTCAGGTAAAGCGCGGTCTTGGGGTCGACCAGCACCGCCACCCCCGCCGTGCGCACCAAAATATCGCCCGAGCGCGGTTCCGCCGTGAACCGGAGCTTGTAGCTCAAGCCGTTGCAACCGCCGCCAGTGATCGCGACGCGCAAAAATTCCCCCTGCTGCTCCCGCGCCATCAACGCCGCCACCTTGACCCCCGCCTCGGCGGTCAAACGCACGAGATTTTCATTACCTTCGCGAATGCCTTGCGACAACGATGAGACCGGGGCGGAAATTGCCATGGCGCTCACGTTACGCGACCGCCGGACTTAATCAAGCGTCGGGCCACGCCGACCGCATTCTCAAAACTGCGGGGACTGGCGCGACCCTGCCCGGCCAGCCCGAAGGCCGTGCCGTGGTCCGGACTCGTGCGAATGAACGGCAGGCCAAGCGTGACATTCACCGCCTCGTCGAAATCCACGGCCTTGAGCGGAGCCAGTCCCTGGTCATGATAAAGGGCCACGACCGCATCGAACTCGCCGCGCAGCGCGCGGGCAAAAAGCGTGTCGGCGGGCTGGCAGGACGAGAGCCCGGGAAAATCCGCGCGGATTTTTTCCAGCGCCGGATCGAGCAGGTCGCGCTCCTCCGTTCCCAGCAGTCCGCCTTCTCCCGCGTGCGGATTCAGACCGCACACGCCCAGCCGCGGCGCGCCGATGCCGTCGGCGCGCGCCAGCCGGTCGGCCGCGGCGATCGTGCGCCGCAGAAGCTGCGGGCCGAGCAGTTGCGGCACTTCGCAAAACGGCACGTGCCAGGTCGCCAGCGCGACCCGGAGCCGGCCGCCGCAAAACGCCATCACCGGATCACCTCCCCAGCGCGCCGCGAAAAACTCCGTCTGACCGGGAAACTCGTAGCCGATCGCCGCCAGCCGGGCCTTGCTCACCGGACCGGTGACCACCCCGCTGAATTCTCCGGAGCGGCAGCCCTGCGCCGCCCGCTCCAGCGCCGCCCATGCCACCAAGGCGCCGTCGCCGTCCGGCTGGCCCGGGGTCGCGACGAAATCTTCCAGGCCCACCGCGATCTTCGCGCCCGCCGCCGGCAGCGTCTCCAACCAGCGTGCCGGGCCGACGACCGCCACGTCCCCGGCTTCCGCCGGATGCGCCGCCAGCCAGGCGGCGATGATTTCCGGCCCGATGCCAGCGGGGTCGCCGCAGGTGAAGGCCAGGGGAACGTGGGCGGGATTTTTCAAGTCAGAAGTCGCGCGGTAAAGATAACCGGAAGCGGAGCGTTCATTTGCGTTGGGCCCGCTGGCGTCTTTCGGATTCAGTCAACCGGATCTGCGTCGCGTCCGTCGTTCCGGGCGCGGGCAAAGCCGCGTTTGCCCGCGGTGAAAAAAGTCAGGAAGTGCTGGGCCTCGGCCGTGTGAAACAAACCTCCGTCGAGCAGGCCGCGCGCGATTTCGCGGATGTTGCCGGGCGTGAAATAAACCGCGCGAAACGCCGCCTTGATCTCCCGGATGGTTTCCCGGCTGAAGCCGCGCCGCTTGAGCCCGATGAGATTGAGCCCGATGATTTCGTTGCGCTCCGCGGCCATCGCATACGGGGGCACATCCTGGGCCACGCGCGCGCCTCCGCTGATCATCGTGCTCTCCCCCGCCCGGCAAAATTGGTGGAAAAGCGCGGCACCTCCCACGAACGCGCGGTCGCCAAGGTGGACAAATCCGGCCAGCAGCGCGCCGTTCGCGATCACCACATGATCGCCCACCTGGCAATCGTGCCCCACATGGCAGCAGGCCATGAGGAAGCAGTCGTCGCCGATTTCGGTGAACCCGCCCGGCTGCGTGGCGCGGCTGAGCGTGACACTCTCGCGGATCACGGTCCGCGCTCCCACCCGGACGCCGGAAACCGTGTCCGGATCAAAACGGAGATCCTGGGGATCGCCGCCCACGACGGCGAACGGGTGCACGACCACGCCCGGCCCGAGCACACTGTGCCGCTTGATGATGGCGTGCGCATGAACCACACAACCGGTGCCCAGCTGCACGCCCTCTTCGACAATCGCGGTGGGATGGATGCTCATGATTTGGCGCGGCGGCCGCCGGAGTCGGCGCGTTCGCTCAACAGGTCCATCTGCGGATCTTTCAGCAGATCGTAGTGTTTCAGGATGCGCACGAGCTGCAGCGTGTCGCTCTTGCCGTAGTTGCGGTTCAGCTGCACGCGCTCGATGATGTCGAGCAGCATGGCGCGGAAGGAAACCACCGCGTCGACCCCGCGCTCCTTCAACATCCCGACCGCCTGCGACCGGTAGGGCTCCGCCGTCGGCAAGCCGGGCAGAACGAGGATTTTCAACGGTCCGGCGCCGGCCTCCTCGCCGGTTTCGGAAGGGAAGAATCGCGACGCCTCCTTGAGCACGTTTTCCTCGAGGAAGCGGAAGATTTCCGGCTGGCTGCGCAGCATGCTCGGCGTGAACCGGCCGGTGGCATGCCAGGCCTTGATGCTCACGACCCCGCGATGCACAAAGGGCAGCTCATTGGCGAACAGGAAAAAATCGGGCCGGCGCGAGCCGCGTTGCCACGCCGGGTTGAAGACGAGCAGGTCCATGACCTCCTCCGCGGCGCCGCGCCGGGCCACCAGCGCGTACTTGCGCGCCTGGCGCACAAAAAATCCGGCTTGCTCAAAATATTCGCGAACGATGCCTTCGTCGATGGCAGACATGGGTGGTGGCGGTGGGATCGGAGGGTGGCGGGCCGGAAGCGGTCCGCCTCACACTACTGCAAAATTCTTGGTCCAAAAACAGGAAAATTTGCCGGGCGGAAGGTTCATGCAGGGCAGTTTGACCAAGATCGCCGGATTCACGACAAGAAAACTCCCCCGGCGCCCTCACGGTCCGGTCGCCCCCCGCCCCCCATCGAGGACCTGGGCCCGACCCTTGTCGTAGCCGTCGCCGCGGACATCTTCTCCGAACAGATCCTCATGCCGGGGGAAATCCGGCACGTCACCCGGCTGATCCAAAGCGATGAGCTTGATCGCGATGTCGTGCGCCCGCAATTCCATCCTCTCGCGCGGGGTGTGTCCCTCGTACTGGTAAGGCCGGAAGGCGAGCGGGTGCGGAAAGCTCAGCAGGGTCCGCCCGGCGGGCAGGCCGCCGTAGGCCCGGATCGGGTAGAGATTGACGGCGTTGCAGAGCGCAAGGTCCGGACGGTCCACCGGCGCCTGCATGCGACTGTAGAGCGTGCCGGAAAAACTGACCGCCCGCTTCGGGTTCCCGTATTCAGCGACGACACGGGCCTCGATTTCACGGGGAAAAACCCGCACGTAATTTTCCGCCAGGCGGGGAAAGGTGCAAAGCAAGACTGCGCCAAGTGCCGCAAGCTGCACCGGCCGGCGCTCCGGGAGCACCGTCGCGAAGCCCCACGCCGCAACCACGGCCAGAAGCGGCACCAGGGGACGGCAGGTCCGGCCGTAGACGACGAATCGCTCGAGTCCAACCGAGCCGAACACCATCAGCGCATAGCAGCCGACGAACAGGGCGAGCGCCGCCACGACGTAGGCCGGGATGGCGCGACGGCGAATCCACAGGACGGTCGCCATCAGCCCGAGCAAAGCGGCGCCCGCCCAACCTTCCGTGTGCCAGAGATATTCCCAAGGCAGGGACCAGCCCTCGGAAAAAAGGCCCAGTTTGACGGAATTGCTGAACCAACGCAGGTAGTGCCAATAGACCGGCCCGCCGGCCCACCAGCCCACGGCCAGCGGAATCGACACGCCGAGCGCCGAGCCCGCCGCCCACCAAAGTCCGGGCACCAACGCCCGCTGCCTCCGGAGCACCCACGCTCCGGTGAGTGGAGGCAGAAACCAGTAACCGGTATAGAGGAAAAAATTGAGGGCGCCTACCAGGCCGGCCAGAAACCAACCGGTCCGGCGCGTCCCGTCACCCAGCAAAAGCGAACAAAGCCATAGCAAAACCGCCGTGTCGTAAGGCTGAAAATGGCGCGACATGTAGAAGAGTGTGTTGCTGCCGGCCACAAAAACCGCACTCCAGCCGGCTTGAAATTCCGAGGACCCGAGGCGTCTGGCCAGGATATAGATCGCGGGGATCAGGGCCGCCGAAGCGAAGCTCAGGACGGCCGCTCCGAGAGGAAGGCCGTGGCCGATATTGGCCTGCACTGTCCAATCGCCCCAGCCAAACAGGCTGCCGGCCGCATGCTGCAGGGGGGCGATGAGGGCGCACAGCCAGATAAAGAGTTGGTGATCCGGCAGGGAAAGCAGCCAGCGGGCCTCCGCGCCCCGTCCCTGGCTGAGAGCGTAATAAAGATTCAGCCCCTGCAGATAACGCCCTTCATCCCCGACAAAAAGCTGCCCGCCCCGGAAACACAGCGCGACCCGGGCCGCCCAGGCGACAACCGTCAGTGCAAAAATCCAAGGAGCCAGACCGGGCTTGGCCTTCGCTGCCGGCGGGATCGCAGTCACATGATTTTGCATGAGGCCCTCCGAGCGGAATGAGTCCGGCCGGCCGGTTTGCAGAACCCCGGAGCGTTGGGCTGCGGCCGGTGCATAATCGACTAAGCCGCCCCCAATTCGCGCCAGACCTCCTCAACCAGGGCCGGCGCGATGTCGCCCCGGGTTGCCGCTTCGCCCAGGCGCTTGAGGATCACGAAACGCAGCCGGCCGGCGCGGACTTTCTTGTCGTGCTGCATCGACGCCATGAGCGTCGCGACCGGCAGCACCGTCCGCAGCCGGACCGGCAACGCATGCGCCGCCACGCAGCGCTCCACCCGGGCCACGTCCGCGGCGGCAAGATGACCGAGCTTGCCGGAAAGCCGCGCCGCCGCGGCCAGACCGATCGCCACCGCCTCGCCGTGCAAATACGTACCGTAGCCGGTCACCTGCTCCAGGGCGTGGCCAAAGGTGTGACCGAGATTCAACAGCGCCCGGCCGCCTTCCTTCGCCGTTTCGCGCTCGTCGGCCTGCACGACCGCCGCTTTCAGCTCGCAGCACCGGCGGATCGTCCCGAGCAGCGCGGAACTTTGAACGGTCAACGGCGACTGCTCGAGCCGGGCGAAAAGCGCCTCGTCGCCGAGCAGGCCGTACTTGATCACCTCCGCCATGCCAGCGGAAAATTCGCGCGCCGGCAGGGATTGCAGAAAATCCGTGGCAATCACCACGGCCCGCGGATGGTGAAAGGCCCCCGCCAGATTTTTTCCCGCCGACAGGTTGATGCCAGTCTTGCCGCCAATGGAGCTGTCCACCATCGCCAGCAGCGTGGTCGGCACCTGGATGAAATCGATGCCGCGCAAATAGGACGCCGCGGCGAATCCGCCCAGATCGCCGATCACTCCGCCCCCAACGACCCAAAGCAACCCGTCACGGCCCAGGTGATGGCCGGCCAGAAAATCGAGCGCCTGCCCAAAATGCTCCAGCGATTTGGTCTTTTCCCCCGCCGGCAAAAGCAGCCGCGGAACGTCGGCAAAATGCCGGTCGAAGACGGCGCGCTGGCTTTCCGCCACGGATTGATCCGTGAGCAACACGGCCGGTCGCGCGCCCAAGGTGGAGAAATAGTGCTCCACGGAAAACGTCTGCCCGACATTTTCGGAAAAAAAGATCGGGTAGCTCCAGTCGCGGAGTTTGACGTCCAAAGTATGCAAAGGAGCAGACTTAAAGGACAAGTCGTTCCCCCGGTCAACCCAGCTTTGTCACTCTGGTGAACCTGGCAGACGCAGTTGAAACGCGGAGGACGCGGAGAGCGCGGAGTGAAAACATTGGATTTCTGCTGCCCGGCAGCATTCACGTGACAAGTGAATGCCTGGCTGGTCTCGTTCTAAGTTCTTTCGGCTGTTTTTGCGGTTCTTGTGCTTTTTGTGGCCACGCCTTCCGCGGGAGTTAGGGGTGAAAACGGGCAAAGGGACCCTGAACCTCGATGATGGCGGGACGGCCTGAGCAAATCCGGTCTCGAGCCGGCCCGCCGTGAGCACCGCCAAATCCACTCCAAAAAGTCAGGGCCCGCACGCACATCACGGGCCGGTGATCCGCGCGCGGGCCCCTTCTTGGTCACCTCTCGCACCCTTGCGGGCGCGAAAAGAACGGCTCCGTTGTAGCGGCTTCCCTCTTCAGGCAGGAGAGGAGAATTCGCCTGAATTCAGGTGATTTCCCGGATTCGCCAATGGCTTCGTCCGCCCCGGAGTTCGCGGCAAAGCCCCCTCCCCGCCTCGCACAAGTCCTGCTTGACCTCCGGCCGAACCTGTCCACCCGTATCTCCATGTCCCGATCCGTGCCGCCTCCGACCATGCCCTGCCCGGCTTTCCGCGGGCTGGCGCTGGCGTGCGCGCTGCTGGTCTGGGTGCTGGGGTTGCTCGCGGCCAGTCCGGAATTGCATGCGGCCTTGCATCACGATGCCGACCATGCCGATCACGAATGCGCCGTCACCCTGTTCAATCAGGGCACGGAAAATCCCGCGCCGAACTGTGCGCTGGTGGCTGAGCCGTCCCTGACGGTGGTGGCCGTCGTCGCCGCGGTTGAGCGGTTCCAGATCGCGTCGCCGCAGGACCTGCTGCCGCCCGGGTGCGGCCCTCCGGTTCGCTGAGCTCAGAGGTTGTCGCGCCGCTGCCGTGTGCGGTGGCGCTGTTTCCCGACGTCCGTTGCCGAGGCAACGGCGTGCACCCTTGAACCTGACTCAGCATGAAAACTCTCTTTCCGTATCTCGCCTTTTCCTTCCTCGTCGGCGCCGCCCTGGCCCAGACGACTCCCAACCCACCCGCCACCGCGCCCGCCGTTCCCGCCGGCCCGGCGGCTTCAGACACCACCGACGAACCGGTCGTGAAACTCGACAACTTCGTCGTGACCGACCAGCTCGACCGGGCGCGCGAGTCGATCATGCCCAGCCTGGGCGCCTCGACGTTCACGATCGACAGCGCGCAAATCCAGCTGCTGCCGCTGGGCGACAACGCGCCGTTCAACCAGCTGATCCTGCGGGCGCCGGGCGTCGCGCAGGACTCGGCCGCCAACGGCGATCTGCACGTCCGCGGCGAACACGCGAATCTGCAGTACCGCATCAACAACGTGCTGCTGCCCGAGGGCATTTCCGGTTTCGGCCTGGAACTCGACCCGCGTTTCGTCGGCAGCATGCAGCTCATCACCGGCTCGCTCCCCGCGCAATACGGCTTCCGCACGGCCGGAATCGTCGACATCCAGACCAAGAGCGGCTCGTTCCAGAATGGGAGCCAGGCCGAAATCTTCGGCGGCAGTTTCGACACCGCCCGGACCAGTTTCGAAACCAGCGGCACAGAGGGAAAGCTGAGCTACTTTGTCGACGGTAGCTACAACCACAACGGCCTCGGCATCGAAAACCCCACCTCCAGCACGACGCCGCTCCACGATACGACCGGACAGTTCAAGACGTTCGCCTATCTTTCCTACGTCTTGGACAAAACCAGCCGCATCAGCGTGATGACGAGTGCCTCCACAAGCAATTTCCAGGTGCCCAACACCGCCGGTCTGCCCGTTGGCACCGCTCCCGGGGGCGCGCCGTGGCTACCCGGCACCTTTGACTCCGCCACGCTCAACGAGAGGCAGAACGAACAGAATTACTACGGGGTGGTGGCCTATCAGAAAACCACCGGGAACCTCAACCTCCAGGTGGCCGGCTACGGCCGGGACAGCTCCGTGCATTTTATGCCGGACCCCGTGGGCGACCTCTACTTCAACGGCGTCGCGAGCGACGTGGACCGGAAGATCATTTCCGGCGGGCTGCAGGCCGACCTGAGCGACGTGCTCAGCGACACCCACATCCTGCGCGCCGGCTTCATGTTCCTGCAGGAGCACCTGCAGGCCGACACGACGACCACGGTGTACTCCCTCGATCCCAGCGGAAATCCTCTGGGTTCGCCGTATCCCGTCGTGGACAACGGCACACAGCACGCACTGTTCCTCGGCGCCTACCTGCAGGACGAATGGAAGCTCGCGCCCAAACTGACCCTGAACTACGGCGCCCGGTTCGATGTCTATTCATCGTCGTTCGATCATGAGGGCCAGGTGAGTCCGCGGGTGAACCTGATCTGGGAAGCGACGGACTCGACGACGCTGCACGCCGGTTATGCACGCTATTTCACGCCGCCGCCGCTGGAGAATGTCTCCGCCACCACCATCGCGCTTTTCAACAACACCTCCAACGCCTCCGCGATGACGCAGGACGATCCCGTAAAATCCGAGCGGGCCAACTATTTCGACGTTGGCGTCAGCCAGAAGCTCGCGCCGGGGCTGCAGGTGGGAGTGGACGGCTACTATAAAACGGCCCGCAACCAGCTCGACGACGGTCTGTTCGGACAGTCGCTGATCCTGTCGGCGTTCAACTACGCCGAGGGCCGGATCTACGGCGTGGAATTCACGTCCTCGTTCACCCGCGGCGGTTTTTCCGCCTATGGCAATCTCGCCCGGTCGGTCGCCAAGGGCAAAGACTGGTCGTCGGCCCAGTTTCTCTTCGATCCAGCCGCCCTGGCGTATGTGCAGAATCATTGGATCTTCCTCGACCACGAGCAGCAGCTCAGCGCCACGTCCGGCGTGAGCTATACCTGGAAGCGAAGCCGCGGCAACACCCGCGCCTACCTCGACGTGCTCTACGGCAGCGGGCTGCGCACCGATTCGACGGACAGCGAGGGCAACACCATCCCCAACGGCGGCAACGTCCCGGCTTACACCACGATCAATCTCGGCGGGGAGCAGCATTTCAAACTGGCACACCATCGGGAGCTCACGCTCCGGCTCGATATCGTAAACCTCACCGACAAGGTTTATGAGCTGCGCGACGGGACCGGGGTCGGCGTCAATGCCGCCCAATACGGCATGCGCCGGGGCTTTTTCGGTTCGGCCGCCCTGGCGTTCTGACCGCGGTGCCCAACCTTGCGGGAAGCCCTGGTAGGGGCGCTTGCCCTCAAGCGCCCGTCTGCCCTCCTTTGCGACAGATACTGTTTGGTTGTAGGGTGGGGTCGCTGACCCCGCCTCGCACCCGACATGTCGGGCGAAGCCACCGGGGTTGGCGACCCCGCCCTACATTTTCCACAGCTCACGTGTCCGCCGGCGGCGGCCTCCCTTCGGCCACGACGCCCTCGATGCGCCAGCCGGATTCCTCGTCCACCAGAATATAACGGAAATTCGTGCGTTGATTCAGCTGGTCGATCACCGTCACCACCACCACGGCGTGCCCTGCGCCGTCTTCGCGCACCACCCCGGGTTCCTCCCGCACGTGGCGCAGGAGCGCCGGATACCCGCGCCGGATCATCGCCGCAAACACCGCCGGAGTGAACCGCGCCTTGATACTCTCCGCCGCGAGGTCGTACGCCTTGTCAAAATCCCTCTGCCGGAGCGCGCGCAGCTGCCCCTCGAGCGTGTTGCACACCGCCTCGCGCAGAGCCTTGGTGCCCACCCGCCAATCGTCGCCGTAACCGCCCTGCGCCCGTATCGACCCCGCCAGGCCGGCCACCAGCAGCAAGACGATGAGAACTCCCCTGGTCGCCTTCATGTTTACTCCAGACCGAAAACCGCCCGGGAATAATTCTCAATCGAGAAAGGCTGCAAATCGTCCGGCTGCTCGCCCAGGCCGATGAAATAGATCGGGATTTTCAATTGCCGGTAGATGCCGACGATGGCCCCGCCGCGGCTCGTGCCGTCGAGCTTGGTCACGACCAGACCGGTCAGACCGAAACTCTGGTGAAACACCCTCGCCTGCTCGATGGAATTGCTCCCGAGCGAGCCGTCCACCACGAGCCAGCGGTGCTGCGGCGCAGAAGGATCGTTCTTCTGCAAGACGCGGCGGATCTTCGCTAGTTCCTCCATCAGGTTGCCCTTGGTGTGCAGGCGCCCCGCGGTGTCGACGATCAACCAGTCGCGGCCGCGCGACTTCGCCGCCTGCCATGCATCGAAGGCCACTGCCGCCGAATCGGCCCCGGTGTGGCTGGCCACGATCTCCAGGTCCAGCCGCGTCGCCCAGCTCTTCAGCTGTTCGACCGCTGCCGCCCGGAAGGTGTCGCACGCCGCCACGATCACGCTCTGCCCGTCGGCCTTGAACTTGTACGCCAGCTTCGCGGTCGTCGTCGTCTTGCCCGACCCGTTGACGCCGATCATCGCGATGACCGAGGGATTTCCAGGTAGGGCGTTCTGCCGGCCGGCAGAACCGGGCGCGCCGGTTTCGGTCGGGCTTTTTGTGGACGCGGTGCCCTGACCCCGCGAGCCCGCCGGCGGCGTCGGTCCCGCCAATTCCAGCTTCCCCTCCGCGCCCGCGAGCACGCGCTGGAGCACCGCCGCGCCGATTTCGGCCGCCTGCCGGCCCTGCAAAGTCGGATCCTTCCGGTAGGCGGTCTTGATCTGCTCGAGAATTTCGGTGGTCGTCTCGACGCCGAAGTCCGCCGTATACAATGCCTCCTCCAGTTCCTCGAGCGAAGCCGCATCAATCTTGCGTCCGCCGAACAGCCCGTGCGTCTTCGCCGCGATTGCGGAGAAGGTCTTCGTCAGCCCGTCCTTGAACTTCTTGAAAAGTGAAAACATGAATATGGAACTCAGGAAATCAGGAAACAAGCATGCCAGGGCCAATGCGTTTGATCGTCAGCGGCATGGAGGCAAAGTTTAAAATCAATCCGTCGCGGATGTCGGCCGCCTTCATCTGGGAGCGACCAATGGAAAAGAAAATGTCCTCGATCTCCTTCACCGCCTTCAGCTCCACCAGCAGACACCCCTCCACCAGTAAGTCCAACCTGTGTTCGCCGACCTCCACCGAGCGATGATAAACCTTGATGATTTTCTGCTGCTCAAAGCTCACCCCCCGGGCGGCCAGCTCGACACACAGCGCCTTCTCGTAAACCGACTCGATGAATCCCGGCCCGAGCGCCTGGTGCACCGCGATCGCTGCCTCGATCACCCGCCCGCTCAGCTCCTTGTTTCCCAGTTGGGTCATCCCTGACTTCCTGAGTTCCACATTCACATCGCCTTACTCCGTCACCGGCTTGCGGGCGTCACGGCCGAGCTTGTCCTTCATGCGGTCGAGGATGCCGTTGATGAAGCGCTTCGAATCGGCGGTGGAGAAATGCTTGCTCAGGTCGATGGCCTCGTTGATCGACACCACCGGCGGGATGTCCTTGCGATGCAGCATCTCGAAGATGGCCAGCCGCAGGATCGCCAGGTCGATGCGCGCGATGCGGTCGAACTCCCAGTTGTGCGCCAGCGTGCGGATGTGGCCGTCGACCTCCGCCAGATTGTCGATCGCCCCGTGGATCAGCTCCTCGGCAAACGCGTAGTGATCGCGCGGTTTTTCCAGGCCCTCGAAAAACAATTGCAGGTCCGCTGCGAGATTGGCGGGCGGATTCATGCTCCACGCATAGACAAACTGCAGGGCCGCGGCCCGGCATTCGCGCCGTTGGGCAAACTGGCCGCTCATGACTTTTTTCCTCCCGCCAGCCGGCGCTTCAAAGCGCCCACCTCCAGCGCCGCGTGCGCAAACTCCCGGCCCCGCGCCCGGCGGCCCACGCAGCGGGCCCGCGCCTGCGCCAGCGTGTCCGTGACGACGACCCCGTTGATGACCGGCACCCCCGAATCGAGCGTCACCCGTTGGAGCGCCTGGGAGACGCTGCGGCCTACGAGATCGTGGTGGTTCGTGTCGCCGCCGACCAGCACGCCCAGCGCGATCACCGCGTCGACGCGCGGCCGGGCCGCCAGCTGCTGCACGGCCCATGGCACCTCGTGCGAACCCGGCACGCGGACGACCACGAGATTCTTCTCCCGCACGCCCGCTGCGCGGAGGGCGGCCTGCACATCGGCCAGCAAAGCATCCACCAAGGCCGCGTTAAATCGCGCCGCCGCGATGCCGAGACGGAAGGTTGCGCCGTCAATCGGAAGAGAAGTGGGGGAGGCCTGGCTCATGAAGGATTCATTGGCGGGGTCGAATCGGAAATCCGCAACCAGAAATCGGCGGATTTACACCGACACCTGCTCGACGATTTCCAGTCCGTAGCCCTCAAGCCCGACGACCCGGCGGGGCGAATGCTGCAGCAGGCGGATCTTGCGCAGGCCGAGCGCGGTCAGGATCTGGGCGCCGATGCCGTAGTCGCGCAGGTTGGCCTGGCCGCCGGAAGTCTGGTCGGGGTTACGCAGCGCTTCCTGCATGCGCCCGGTCTGTTCCATGTACACGATCGCCCCATGGCCGGCCTGCGCCACGCGCTCGAGCGAGGCGAGCAACGACCGATGACTGCCCAGGTCGCGAGCGCGAAAAACATCGCTCAATAGATTTTCGGTGTGCACCCGCACCAGCGTGGGCGAGCCGTCGAGCCGCCCCATCGTGAAAGCGAGGTGATGCCGACCGTCGACCTTGCTCCGAAACACGTGAAGGACGAACTCGCCGTACTCGGACGAAAAGGGACGCTCGCTGAGGCGCTCGACGAGCTGCTCCTGCTTCGCCCGGTACTCGATGAGCTGGGCGATGGAGATCATCGGCAGCTCGAAGCGCCGCTTGAATTCAACGAGCTGAGGCAGGCGCTGCACGGTACCGTCATCATTCACCAATTCGCACAGGACTCCCACCGGCGACAGGCCCGCGAGTACGGCCAGGTCGACGGCGGCCTCGGTATGGCCGGCCCGTTCCAGCACGCCGCCCGGCCGGGCCCGCAGGGGAAACACATGCCCCGGCTGCACCAGCTGGTCCGGCTTCGTCGCCGGATCGGCCAGCAGGCGGATGGTGCGCGTCCGATCGAACGCGCTAATGCCCGTGGTGATGCCTTCGGCCGCATCCACCGTCACCGTGAAATCCGTCCGCTGCACCTCCCGGTTTTGCTGCACCATCGGCCCGAGGCCCAGGCGGCGCAGCTGCGGTTCCACGGTCGGCACGCAGACGATCCCGCTGCAATATCGGATCATCATGTTGATCTTCTCGGGCGTGGCCTTCTCCGCCGCCATGATCAGGTCGCCTTCGTTTTCCCTGTCCTCGTCGTCCGTCACAATCACGAGGCCGCCGGCAGCGACCGCCTGGATGGCGGAATCGACCGAATCAAAATGGGTGGGAACAGACATGTGGAAAAGGGCCGGCAGCATCTTCCCGGTTGCACCTTCTGTCAAACGCACTTGAGGACGGCCCTCGCGGCTTGCATGGTCTTTGTAGGAGGGGTGCCCTCACCCCCGCGACTTGCGGAGGGACGATCTCCCGGATCGTCCGCGGCCCGTCGGAAGACGGGTCCTCCTCAGCCGGATTTGGATCCCAAACCCTATGCAGGGTGTTTCCACCTCTCGGGTTTCAGCTTTCGCAGCACATGCCTCGCGGGTTGAGGGCACCCCGCCTACAACCGGACGATCGCCGTGCCACCTGTTTACCGCATGCTCTTGAAACCGGTTTCGATCTCGTGGGAAATGCGGCCCATGACCTCGTCGAACGTGCCCATGCCGTCGACCTTGGTCACGCTGTGCAGCTGGTTGTATTTTTCGATGACCGGCATCGTCTTGGTTTCGTGCTCCTGGAGGCGCTTCACGATCTTGGCGGTGCTGTTGTCGTAAGGCATGCAGGCGTTGGTCTTGCTGCGCTCGTCGAGGCGGCGGATGAGCTCCAGCGTGGGCACCTCGATCTCGATGATCTTCGAGATCGCCGACCCGTGCTTCTGGAGCAGCCCGTCAAGAATGTACGACTGCACGAGCGTGCGCGGGAAACCCTTGAAAATATAACCCTTCACGTCCTTCGGTGCCGCGAGCTTCTTCTCGATCAGAGGCACCACGATCTCGTCGGGCACCAGCTGGCCGTTCTCGTACAGAGCCAGGATCTTCTTGCCGGTCTCGGTGCCCTGTTTGATCTCCGCATCGAGCATCGAACCGGTGGCCACGTACTCGAGCCCGAACTTCTTGGCGATCGCCTTGCCCTGCGAGCCGCGCCCCGAGCCGGGATAACCGAAGAGCACCACGTTGAACAGGCTCTTGCTGAGCTCCTCGCCAATGATCTCCGTGATCTGCCCATGGACTTCCTCGATGCTCTTGGTGCCGTCGAGGTCCACGCAGATGCCCTTGTCCCGGTAAAACTGCAGCACGGGGCGGGTCTTTTCGTTGTATTCGCGGAGGCGGTTGCGGATCACGACCTCCTTGTCGTCGCTGCGCCCGGAGGTGATGCCGCGCTTCATCAGGCGCCGGACGGATTCCTCCTCCGGCACGGTGAGACTGATGAGGCAGTTGAGCGAGGTGTGCAGCTTCAGCATCAGGCCCTCGAGGATGTAGGCCTGGATGTAGGTGCGCGGGAAGCCGTCGAAGAGGAAGCCGTTGCAACCGGTGTTCTCCGTGATCGTTTTCTCGATGATCTGGACGATGATCTCGTCGGATACCAGACCACCGGCGGCGATGATGCTCTGGGCCTCGAGCCCGAGCTTGGTCTTGCCGGCCATTTCCTTGCGGAGGAGATCTCCGGTGGAGATGTAGAACAGATTGTATTCCTTGATCAGGAACTCCGACTGGGTTCCTTTACCGGCACCGGGGGGACCAAACAAAGCGACGTTGAGCATGGGAGGTAGGGGTTGAAACTCCTGCTGAGGCGACCCGATTCCTAGCAGAATGACGGCAGCAGGGGAACAACTCCTCCGCAGATCTGGACGGATATTAGGGCCGTCGCCGTCACCCACCAGCAGCGCTGATGTGGGTTCGGAGGAAAAAACCAAGGCACCACTGCATCAACCCCATGGAGTTTTTTCTTCGACAGTTTTTCCCCAACCGCTAGCCACTTTCGTCATGAATGGCCTCCAAAGTTCGCTTTATGGCGCAGCCATCGCCCTCTGTGTGTTCTCGGCCGGCATCATGCGCGACCGCCGGAGCCGCGCCGGCCGGCTTTCTGCGTGGTTCATGAGTTTCTTGGTGATCGAAACCCTGGCCTTCGCCTTTGAACTGCTGATGGTTCACCCGGATGTGCCGCTCAAAGGCCTCTGGCTGGGCCTGCGCATGGCAACCTCGTTGCTGGTCGCGCCCTGTTTGTGGCTGGCGGTGCGGGAATGTGTGGAAGAGGCTCGTCCCCGTCTTTCCGGTCAGCACTGGGGGCACTACGCGGCCATTATTGGCGGGATGAGCCTGCTGCTGCCCCTCATTGGGTCTGCCCATCTCGGACTCGACTACCCCGACCGGGTGCATCCGGTCAGCGCCCTGCACTCCCGGGTGATTCATGGCACCATGCTGCTTTGCATCGCGATCTTTGCCGTGCAAGTGCCCTATTACCTCTGGCAATGCCGCCGGCTCCTGCTGAACCCAGCCGGCGCGACGACCTGGCTGCAGCTCCCGCTTGGCGTGGTGTTCACCACCTGGGCCTTGGGTCTGCTGCGCACGCTCCAGTGTGCGACCCATGCGCCGCGGGAGTTCTCGCTGCTGTTTGCCCTGACTGATGTCGGGGTAACGGTCGGGGCGATGTATTCGATCGTTCGACGCCTCTCGCTCCCGGAGCAAGATCTGCCGGCCAACCCGCCCAAACCGGTGGTGCGCCTCGACCCGGTCGCTCCGGAATCGACCACCTTCCTGGCCACGCCGGCTCCCGTTTCTCTCTGCGCCGCAACCGGGCCCAGCCGGGACCTTGGGACGCTCGCTTTGCCGGCAGAAAAGACCGACCCCGGCGTTTTGTCCGGGCCCCCCGCCTGCGTTGCCCGTAGCCAAGCCGCCGGCCCCGTTGTAAAATACGCGCGGTCCTGCTTGGATGCCGCGACGCGCGAACGAATCGTGCGCAAGCTGGAAGCAGCGCTGGCGACGAAGCGGCTTTACCGCGACAGCCTGCTCAATCTGCGCTCGCTCAGCCGGAGCATCAATGAGAAGGCCCATTACGTTTCGCAGGTCATCAACCAGGATCTGAACGTCAATTTCTACGCTTTGGTAAATCAGCATCGGATCGAGCAGGCGAAAAGACTGCTGACCGGGGCTCCGGATCAGACCGTACTCGAGATTGCCCTGGCCGTGGGCTTCAACTCCAAGTCCACCTTCAACACCGCCTTCCGGCAGAATACCGGCATGACCCCGAGCGAATACCGCGCGGCGCGTTGAACGGCTTTAAGCGGCGGTTTTTTGGGGAATAAAACGTCCCATTGGGCCGGTCTGGCGTCCGGGCCGGCCGGATTGGACGACGGCGCGGACGGTTTGGGTCATCATGTAGGCGCTTCAAATGGTTCGGCGAAACCGCCGGCCCATGTGTTGAGGCGCAAAAATTCAAACAACGTGATCATGATAAAAACGAAAACCGACCGCTGGCTGCTTCTCGCGGCGTTGATTGCAATCTTCGGCGCCCTGTCGGGATTTGCCCACGGCTCGACACCCCGCGCACTGGATACTAGGAACCTCGGCTATCTGGACAAATTCAGGGCGGACTGCACTAAAAGCATCCTCGCTGAGAATCCTGAGGCGATTCTGGGCTATTATGCCGAAAACGTGCGATTGATGCCCGAGTATCAGAAGACCGTCTTGGGAAAAACCAATGCGTCTTCCTATCACAAAGCTTTTGGTCACCGCTTCCTTGTTCAGGAATATAGTCGAGAGAAGAAAGAGATTACCGATCTTGGCTTGCGGGTGGTGGAAATAGGTTTCTTCACGATGAAACTGGCGTTGAAAAGCACGGGGCAAAAACGTGAACTTTTTGGCAAGTACGTGGATATTTGGGAAAAGGCGGAGAACGGTGAGCTGTCATTGATCACCGAAGCTTGGAACTACAACCATGAGGTGCCGTTTTCCGACGAGTTGCGGTTTGCGGAAGTCCCCGCGGTTCACATGGCGCTCCAAGGGCACTTGCCCATCACCAGTGACGTCAGTTTTGAACTGGCCGCCCTCAACAAGCTGCTGGAGGCGGTGGTTTCCCAGCGTGACGCCCGAACCTGGGCCCGCTTTTTTACCGATGACGGCATGTTCATCTACAGCCACCATCCGCTCTACGAGGGCAGAAAGGCGTTGGATAATTTTTTGGAAAGCCATGCCAAGGAGCTGCCCATTTTCGAGCACTTGGATATCCGCAATGATCGCATTGATGACCTCGGGGCCTACGTCATCGAATACGCATCGCATATTGCCAACTGGAGAAACGGTGAGTCTTCTGGCGTGGGTACGGGGAAGGATATCCGGATCTGGCGGCGAGAACCAGACGGTTCGCTCAAACTCTATCGAGCGGTCGGGATGTATGATTGAGCGATGCTGAAACCAAGGTGGCGTAGCCAGACATTCGTGCCACCCGACCGATCTGGCGTCCGGGCCGGCCGGATTGGACGACGCCTTTTTGGTTTCGGACTATTCTGCCCGCGCTTCGAGCCGGTCGGCGCGCCGCCGACCAGGATTGCGAGGCACCAAATCTCAAATTCCTCTGATCATGACGAAAGCAAACAGCCGGTTGATCCTGATCGCTTCGCTACTCACAACGCTCGGCATCCTGCCCGGAAACGCTGCAGAGATGAAACACGGCACAGTCGTGACCGAACACATTGTCTCGGAAAAACTCCGGGACACCAAGACCGGTCTCGATCCCAACCGGATCGTCAAAATCTATCTGCCTCCGGGCTACGGCGAGTCCAGCAAGTCTTATCCGGTGATCTATTATTTTCATTCGCTTAACTGGACCCCGGAGAAAATGTTCGCGGACGGCAATCTGGTGAGGCTGATGGAGCGGGGTTTCGCGAAAGGGGTCGTCAGGGAATTCATCCTGGTGGCCGCCGACTACAGTTCGCCCACCCTCGGCAGTTGGTTTGAGAACTCCACGACCACCGGCCACTGGCTCGACTTCACCGTCGAGGAACTCGTGCCGTTTGTCGACCGCCACTTTCGCACCATCCGCCATCGCGACAGCCGGGGTCTGGCCGGGGATTTTGTCGGCGGCTATGGGGCCCTGAAATTCGCCATGCTGTATCCGGATTTGTTCAGCGTGGTCTATGCCATGCATCCGGTCGGAACCGGCACCCGGGTGGTCCCGGGCCATATGCGCCCGATTGGCGGAAAATCCACCAGGCGGGCCGGTTTCAGGACCTCGAAGAAAACGGTTATGCCCGGCCGTTTGTCGCCTTGGCCCAAGCCTATCTCCCCAACCCCGATCGGCCGCCGTTCTATTGCGATTTCATCGTGGAGATGGAGAACGGTCAGCCAACGGTGAACGTTGAAAATACCAAGAAATGGCAGTCCCGGTTTCTCCTCGACCAGATGCTGGCCGCGAACAGCGAGAACCTCCGGCGGATGCGCGGCATCGCCTTCGACTGGGCCCGCTACGACCCAAACCCGGACCATGTCTATTCCAACCAGGCATTCACCCGGAAGCTCGATGAACTCGGGATCGAGCACGAGGCGGAGGAATACCGGGGTGACCCATGGAGCGAAAACTGGACGAAAAACGGCCGCTTCTACGCCCGCCTGCTCCCCTTCTTCGACCAGCATCTGGTATTCGGGGACAACTGAGACCGGGTGCCAAGCGACCGCTCGCTCGCTTTGTCGCGAAAACCTCCTGCCCCGGCGCGATGGACCACGATGAACGTGTACAGCTCAACCAGGGCCGTGCGTCTATGGGCAAAGCCCAGCCTCTTTTCCCAGCTCCGCCCCCGGGTGCGACCCCGCGCGACCCTCTCTCTCGGGAGTTGCGCACGGCGGAAACTCTGCCTGAGATGAGCGACCCCCCGTCTCGTCCTTTTTCTCAACCCCTGCCCCGCCATGAGACTAAACCGCCGCGAATTTCTCATTAAAACCGGCGCGGCCACCGCCGTCGGCATGGTCGGCGGCACTTACGCCGCCCGCGCGGCCAGCGCCGCGACTGCCGCCAGCGGCCGCGGCATCGCCCTCATCCGTGACCCCGCCGACGCGGTGGCGGCCGCTCCGGCGGCGCGCTGGGCGCTAGAGGAGCTGCGCGCCGCGCTGGTTGCACGCGGGTTTGACGTGCGGCTCGTCGGCGCCCCCGACGAAGCGCGACCCGGGGATTTTTGCGTGGTCGCCTCGGGACCCGCGGCGGCAACGGCGCTGGCCCGCAGCTTCAACGCAAGCCTGCCCGACGCCACCGAGGCGCTTGCGATCGCGCCGGGCATGATCGGCGCGCGCTCCGCCCTGCTCGCCCAAGGGCGCGACGCCCGCGGGCTGTCGTATGCGCTCACCGAGCTCGCCGACGCCGTCACGCTCGGCGCCGACCCGTTCACCACCACCGCCAGCGAGCGCCCGGCCAATCCCATTCGCGGCGTGATGCGGCTGTTCGTCAGCTCGGTCGAGGATAAGGGCTGGTTCAACGACCGCGCGTTCTGGCGGAACTACCTCTCTCTCCTCGCCACGCAGCGCTTCAACCGCCTCAATCTCTCCTTCGGCCTCGGCTATGACGGCGGCTACGAGGGCGGCCTCGGCCTGCGCGACGGTTACCTGCATTTCGCCTACCCGTTCCTCGTCAAGGTGCCCGGCTACGACGTGCGGGCGACCAACCTCCCCGACGCCGAGCGCGACGCCAACCTCGCCATGCTGCGATTCATCAGCGACGAGGCCGCCGCGCGCGGGCTGGATTTCTACCTCGGCCTTTGGACACATTCCTTTGAGTGGCCCAACAGCCCCCACGCCAACCACCTCATCACCGGCCTCACGGTGCGCACGCAGGCGCCCTATGCGCGCGACGCCGTGGCGCTCCTCCTGCGCGAATGCCCCAACATCGGCGGCGTCACCTTCCGGACCCACGGCGAGAGCGGCGTGCCCGAAGGCAACTTCGACTTCTGGCAGACGATTTTTAACGGCCTGAAAAACGCCGGCCGGCCCGTCACCCTCGACCTGCACGCCAAGGGTATCGGCCAGGCGATGATCGACACCGCCACAGCCACCGGCCTGCCGTTCAACATCGTGCCGAAATTTTCCGCCGAGCACATGGGCCTCCCCTACCACCAGGCCGACATCCGTCCGACGGAAGTGCCCACCGGCCGACCCGGCCAGCGGCTTTATACCCTGAGCGAGGGGTCGCGCAGCTTCATGCGTTACGGCTATGGCGATCTGCTCAACACCGAGCGCAAATTCGGCGTCTATCACCGCATCTGGCCCGGCACCCAGCGTCTGCTGCTGTGGGGCGACCCGGTCTTCGCCGCGGCCTATTCGCGGGCGGGCACATTCGGCGGAAGCCTCGGCCACGAGATCTTCGACCCGTTGTCCTTCAAGGGCCGCAAAGGCTCCGGCCTGCCCGGCGGGCGCGACGGTTACGCCGACCCCACGCTGCGCGCACCCGGCGGCGATTTTGAAAAATACCGCTACGGCTACCGCCTCTGGGGCCGGTTGCTCTACCGCCCCGACACGCCGCCCGAAACCTGGCGGCGACAGTTGCGCCAGGACTATGGCGCCGCCGCCGGTGCCGTGGAAGTTTCCCTCGGTCACGCCAGTCGCATCCTGCCGCTGATCACGACCGCGCATCTGGAGGCGGCCGCGAACAACGAGTATTGGCCGGAGCTGTATGTGAACATGTCCCTCGTGAACGCGCCCGGCACCGCGCCTTTCGCCGACACCACCCAGCCCAAGCGTTTCGGCGGCGTCAGCCCGCTCGACCCCCAGCTTTTCTCGCGGCCCGACGACTACGCCGACGAATTGCTCGCGGGCACGGTCGGCGGCAAATACTCACCCGTCGACGTCGCGCAATGGCTGGAATCCCTGGCCGGGGCCGCGAACAACAGTGGCAATTCCATCTCCGATGGAGCCACCGCCCAAAGTCCGGCGTACCGGCGCTACGCCATCGACACGCAGGTCCAGGCCGGAATCGGACGTTTCTTCGCCCACAAGTTCCGGGCGGCTGTGCTCTATCGTGTTTTTGAGCGCACCGCCAACCGGACGGCGCTGGATGCCGCCACGCAGTGCTACCAATCGGCGCGCGAAGCCTGGGCGCAGGTGGCGCAGATCACCAAGAATGTTTACGTGAGCGACCTCTCCTGGGGTGACGCCTGGTATCAGCATGGCGACTGGACCGAGCGTCTCACGCGGATTGACGACGATATCGCGACGCTCAAAGCGGCGACCGCCGCAGCCAATGCCGCAGATCCCACGCCGGATAAAACCGCCGCGCTCATCCAACTCGTGCTGGCCGGTGCGGCCGCCCGCCCGTCGCCGGGCATCGCGCACACTCCACTGGCGTCGTTCCGTCGTGGCCAGCCCGTGACACTCACGCTCGCGCCCATTGCCGGACAGACGCCGCCGCGCGAGGTGCTGCTCCACTACCGCCACGCCAACCATGCCGAACGCTGGGTCGCGCCGTTGTCGATGTCGCCCGCATCTGGCGGCGGCTGGAGTGCCACGATTCCCGGCGACTACACCGCCGCGCCCTTCCCGCTGACCTATTATTTCGAGCCGGTCCACACCGACGGCCACCGCGCACTCTATCCCGGCCTCGGCCCGTCCCTCAACCGGCAGCCGTACTTCGCGGTCGACCCCGCCTGACGCGAAGAGACGATCCGGCTCGGCCAGGCGAACCCGGTCATGTTGGTTGGGCAGACCGCCAGCCAATCCGCCCGCGCGCACATCGTCATCGCCGATCAGGCCTGATCCGGGTGCAGGTCAGCCGGCCGCCACTTCGCCCGTCCAGTGACGGAAGCAGTTGAAACGCGTCCGCACATCCACAACGAAAATACGACAGGTCGCGCCTGCGACCAGTTCCCGCGCTGTCGCTCCGGAGTTGGCACCGACGAGCCTTCTCCAGACCGACGGAATAAATGTCGGCAAGAGGATCAGGTCGACATTGGTGGCGACGGCTTCGGCGATGATCTCTTCATGGGGAACCCCGACCCGCACCCGGAAAGAGGCTTCGACGGTCGGCAGCAGATACTCACTTCCGATGCGTTCCAAATGCCGCTTGGCCCGGCGCAGGTCAAGTTCCTGGCCACGCCACTGCGCCGCATTCGGGCGTCGATCCAGCACGTGAAGGAGAACAATTTCGCCAATGAAGGGTTTGGCAAAGCCGTTCGCCAACGGGAAGATTTCCATCGGACACCGCGAGAGATCAAGTGGCAGCAGCAGCCGGTTGGCCTGCAGTCCGAATTGAACGCAGGAAAATCGCGAAAAAGGCCTACTCATGATCGGCGGTGAAGGCCAGGCTATAGGCCGCGCCTCCCTCCCCCCGGATGAGGTCACTAGCTCCGTGTCCCTCCAGTTTTCGGCGCAGATTGGCGATATGAACATGGAGATCGTGAATCCTGATGTCTGCGTCTGATCCCCAAACAGAACGAAGCAGGTGTCCGCGCGGCACCAGTTTGCCGGCATGTCGGGCGAGAATGTACAATATCGCTTCCTCGGTGGCCGTGAGTTGGAGCGAACGATCCTTCACCGTCACCTCGTGTGTGGCCATGTCGATTTTCAATGCCCCGCTGACCAGCAGCGGTCCGTCACCGGTCGGCAGTTCCAGGCGCTGAAGCACGCGCAGTCGCGCCGCCAGCTCCTCCGGAGAAAACGGTTTCACCACGTAGTCGTTCGCCCCCGCATCAAGCGCGCGGACCTTGTCCACCGTCCCCGCGCGCGCGGAAAGGATCAGCACCGGCGTCGCACTCCACTCCCGCACCGCCGTCAGCACGCCCAAGCCGTCGCCGTCGGGCAAATCCAGGTCAAGGATGATCACGTCCGGCCGGATTTGCACCGCCTCGGCCAACCCGCTCTCGCCCGTGCGGCTCCACCAGACCTTGTAGCGCTCCCCCTCGAGCAGCGAGCCCAACATCCGCCCAATGGCCGGATCATTGTCCACGATCAACACTCTGGGGTACGGCTTCAAAGGGCAGACTCGACGCTGACCGGGCGGAGGGGAGACAATGCTCGATTGCAGGCCGGCTTGCCTAACCCTATTTCTTGATGTCGGCCTCATCCAGCGCCAGATTGAGCCGAAGCACATTGACCCTGGCTTCGCCGAGAAAACCCCACTGCGGCGGTTCGATGAATTTTTCCACGAGCTTGGTGACCGCCTCCCCGCTCATTCCGCGCGCGGCCGCCACGCGGCTGATCTGGAAGCGGGCGGCTTCGGGGCTGATGTGCGGATCGAGTCCGCTGGCGGAAGCATACACCAGGTCGGCCGGCACGGGCGCGTCCGCCGGCAGCTTGTGGGCGTCGCGCAGCGCCTTGGCGTTGGCGCGCACGTTGGTCTGGAGCTGCGCGCTCGTCGGCCCGAGATTGCTGCCGCTGGAGCCTGCGATGCCCGAGGCACCCGTGCCATAGCCCGCGGCGGACGGCCTCGGCCAGAAATACGTCGGGCCTTGGAACTGCTGGGCTATGAGTTCCGAGCCGACGAGCTTGCCGTCACGCTGGAGCAGGCTGCCGTTCGCCTGGCGCGGGAACGCCAGTTGCGCGATCACGGTGATCACGAGGGGATAGAGCAGGCCGGTGAAGACAGTCCAGACGATGGTCTGCCGGATCGATTGGGTGAGGAGTTTGATCATGGAGGGAATCCTTTCAGCTTTCGGGTGAGACGGGTCAGGGCGCGAGGTGCAGGGCCACGAGCAGGAGGTCGATCAGCTTGATGAACAGAAAAGGCACGAGAATGCCGCCAATGCCGTAGATGAACATGTTGTTCCGCAGAATGACCTTGGCGCCGAGCGGCTTGTATTTCACCCCGCGTAGGGCCAGCGGAATCAGCGCGACGATGACCAGCGCGTTGAAAATCACGGCGCTGAGGATCGCGCTCTCCGGTGAGTGCAGGAACATGATGTTATAAGCCTGCAGCGGGCCGTAGCCGCCCTTTTCCGTCGCATAAAGCAGACCGAACATCGCCGGCAGGATTGCGAAATACTTCGAGACGTCGTTCGCGATGCTGAAGGTTGTGAGCGCACCCCGCGTCATGAGCAGCTGCTTGCCGATCTCGACCACCTCGATGAGCTTCGTCGGGTTGCTGTCCAGGTCGACCATGTTGCCGGCTTCCCGCGCGGCCTGCGTGCCGGTGTTCATGGCCACGCCGACATCGGCCTG